>JAUIDR010000080.1 GCA_030428565.1 Alphaproteobacteria bacterium | reverse complement strand
CGTCCGACCATGCCAACATCAAATCACCTTGACGCTCTGTCTGACGCCCCATCGCCATCTGCATGTCCCCCGTTCAAATCGAGCTGGCAGAGAATCATGCATACGCGACTTCGTCAA
The DNA here is from genome assembly GCA_030428565.1 of Alphaproteobacteria bacterium. GTDB lineage: Bacteria > Pseudomonadota > Alphaproteobacteria > UBA7985 > JAUIBT01 > JAUIBT01. Next base: position 8,494 of record JAUIDR010000080.1, on the reverse strand, counting down.
CGGGCTGATAATGGATTATGCCGCGCGTGCCGTCGCTGGAGACGCTCCATTGCCCGGTCTGATAACGCTCGTCTTTGGGCCTGTTGGTCTGATCGCGAAAGATTTCAACCACGCCGTCGGGTCCGTGAAACTCGTGCGTGCCAGTGCTGTAGACAATGGTCTTGCCCGTGATTTGCTCTTTGATGTCCTCAGCACTCAGGGCGACGTATTGCGAGGCGGCCGTCCAAGAGTTGCCCACCAACATGCACACGATAAAGACCGCAAACGAGCCAGTCGCGGAAATGTTGAGATTGGGGGACTTGCCATCGACTTTCAGCGTACCGGTGACGAAGGCAGAAATGCCCGCCGCCGACAACGACCCGAATACCAAAAGAATCCATCGGTGCATTCCAGGTGGGTAAGGGTTATTCGCGACAACAAAAAGCACAACAACGAGCAAAACCGCACCGATAAGCACTGAAATGGTGGGAAGAAAATGTTTTAGAAACTCATTTCCAAGTCTCTCAAAAAAGCCGACCGATGGCTGATCACCGCCGTTGCTGCCCGAGCCATTTCCGTTCATTTCGCACCTCTTATTTGTGCAGTTTAGTTATATAAAATTTAAAGAGGCAACCAAAAATATCAAATAAAAAATAACCACTAATTTATAGTGCAAAAACAATCCTCTAAATGATCGTTCACCAAACCCATGGCTTGAATGAATGCATAGCAGGTCGTTGGCCCGACAAATTTCCAACCGCGTTTCTTTAGATCCTTGGACAGCGCTTTGGCCGTCGGCGGCGTGCCGAGAGCGATCAGAGCGGCCTTGGTCATAACGTCGGGACGCTCTTCTGCGGGGGGCTGCCAGGACCAGAAGTAGTCGGCCAGACTGCCAAACTCCTCAACCATCTCTAGCGCACGCTGGGCATTGTTGATGGTGGCTTCAATCTTGCCGCGATGTCGAATGATACCGCGGTCCTGCAACAGCGCCTCTACCTTGGCGGCATCATAGAGCGCCACCTTGTGAAAATCGAAGTCATCGAAGGCGGCCCGGAAGGTCGGGCGGCGCTGCAAGATGGTCCACCAAGACAGCCCGGCTTGAAAGCCTTCAAGGCAGATCTTTTCGAACAAGCGGTGGTCATCGCGCATGGGCCGACCCCACTCTTCGTCGTGATAGCGCTGGTATTCGGGCTCGCCGCCGTGCCACCAACAGCGCAGCTTGCCGTCCTCGCCCATTATCAGCCCGTCGGCGATGGCTTGTTCTTGCGCCTCGACTTTGACCATCCGTCCCATCCCCTCAAAAAATCCACCCAGGAAGTCGCAGCAGGGGCCCCGATCTTGCTTTTAGGGGCACCAGTCTCTAATTCTAGCGCTGGTTTTCGCCGGGGTCACACGCTTATTCGAGCGCGCGGTTTGCGGCATCGCACAAAGGTATCGGTATGGAATTCCAACTGCTTTCGATGGCCACGTTTTGGAATGTGGTCTTTGCCATCCTCATTTTGATCGCCAGCTGGTGGCTGTCGGGCATTGCGCGTCACCAAATCCAGTCTGCGGGGCTTCGCTATGAAGCGTTGGACGACACATTGTTCAACTTCCTGTCCTCGCTCGCGCGCTATTCTATTTTGGCGCTGGGTGTCATCTTCGTCCTCAATCGTTTTGGCATTCAGACCACCAGCCTTGTGGCCATTATCGGTGCTGCCGGCCTGGCGATTGGCTTGGCGTTCCAAGGCACCTTGTCCAACATTGCGGCGGGCATCATGCTGATGATCTTCCGCCCCTTTAAGCTGGGCGACTACGTGGAGGCGGCTGGGATCGGGGGCACCGTGACCGACGTTAAATTGTTCACCACCGAGCTGACCACGCTGGACAACCTTTTGACCATCATTCCCAATGCTCAAGTTTGGGGCTCGGTCATCGTCAACTACTCGACACTACCAGAGCGCCGTTTGAGCTTGGTTCTGTCTATTTCCTATGAAGACGACATCAACAAGGCTATGGCCGTTGCCCGCCAGGTCGTTGAAGCTGATGAGCGCGTGCTGACGTCGAAAGATATCTTCGTCGGTGTCACCAATCTGGGCGATTCCTCGGTGGACCTGACCCTGCGCGCTTGGTGCGCTTCCAGCGATTATTTCGGTTTTAAGTGCGATATGCTGCAACAGCTCAAGCAGGCCTTCGACGAGAACGAGATCACCATCCCTTACCCGACGCAGTTGGTCTTTAAAAAGGCCCTCTAGCGCAAGCCCCGAACGAGTGGCAACACGCGTGAGCATGGACTTGTGTTAGAAATCAGTTAGCTAGAGCGGATGGGCTGTTGCTACACCAGCGCCCGACGCTCTAGCCGCGCCACTCTTCGATGGTGCATGCCATTGTGGAAGCAGGGTGGAAGCAGGGTGGAAGCAGGGTAGAAGCATGGCGAATGCACAGTAAATTCCAGGGCCCTGGCAGTAATGCCGGGGCCTGTTTTATTGGCCCCTCTTGGTCAACTCTGGGCCCCGCGGCCTGCGTAGAAATCCCCGGAGCAAACAATTCGTTTTTCTGCCAGCCGATTTCGCGCTATTATGACGCGTCATCACAATTTAGCGAGGCACTATGAAACGACCCGAGGCGGTTGAGTGGCCGACTATGGCCCTCATTACAGTGTGTTACGGCAGCTTTGGCCTGCTGACTTGGTATTACTCCACGCTGTCGTCTTGGATCACGATTCCGCTGATCATCTATCTGATCGCCTTGCAAGCGTCCATCCAGCACGAAGTCAGCCACGGCCATCCCACGCCTTGGGGTTGGTTTAACGACAGTTTGATGTTGGCCAATCTTTGGCTGATTATTCCCTTCCATCGCTATCGCGAGACCCATCTGCGTCATCATATCGATGACAACCTGACCGATCCGCTGGACGATCCTGAGTCTTACTATCTGGACCAGGTCACTTGGCAGGGGAAGCCCTTGCTGAACCGCTGGCTGTTGACCGCGAACAATACCCTAATTGGCCGCATGATCTTAGGGCCGCCGTTGAGCTGCTACGTCTTTTATCGGTGTGAGCTACAGGCCTTGGCGCGTGGCTCGGCGCATCACTGGCGTGCTTGGGGCTTTCACCTCGTTTCGCTCGCTTTGGTGCTGATCTGGGTCGTGGGCGTGTGCGGCATTCCTTGGTCGCACTATCTGCTGTTTATGGCCTATCCCGGGGTGTCCTTGGCCCTGGTGCGCTCCTTCTTGGAGCACCAAGCCGCCGAAGAAGTAGACCACCGTATTGTGTTGGTCGAAGCCTCGCCTTTCTGGAGCCTCTTGTTTTTGAACAACAATTTGCACCTGATTCACCATAAGCTGCCGGGTAAAGCTTGGTACGAACTGCCCAAGCTCTATGCCCGTGACAAGGCCGAGTGGCAGCGGCGCAACGGCGGCTATGTGTTACAGGGATACAAGGCGCTGTTGGCCTATGCCTTCAAGCCCAAAGAGCCCGTCATGCACCCGCTGCGGCGACGCGCGAGCGGGGCAGGGGCCAGTGTTGCTGCGAGTGCGACGAGCGCCGTCGGCAAGCCCGATCTTGCCCGGATGGGTGCAGAGCCCAGCCCGGCATTCGCGCCCAAGTCCGATTAGTCGCATGGGCTCAAAAACAGAGCGAGTCGCAGCGCTCAACATGTATGATTGGCCGTCTCAACAGGCGGCCAACTTGGCGCTGTGGGATTATCTTCGCGATGGTCTGCGCGGTCAGGGGATTGACGCCCCGCAGACGCTGAGCCAAGGCCGGTCCGGCTTTGATCTCTGGGAAGATCCGGACCTGTTGTTCGCGCAGACCTGTGGCTATCCCTATTATTCGCGGCTGCAAGAGCGCGTGGCGCTGGTGGCGACGCCTTGCTACGCCGCCGAAGGCTGCCAGGGCCCGCTCTACCGCTCGGCGGTCGTAGTGCGCGCGGACAGCGGCCGCCAGACCCTGGCTGACTGCCGGGGGGCGGTGGCGGCGGCCACCGCCGAACACTCTATGTCGGGCTACATCTTTTTAAAGCAGTGTTTCGCCGAGCTAGCGCCACAAGGCCCGGTGTTTCAGCGCCTGGTCTGGACGGGCGGCCATGCGCGCTCGATCGAGGCCCTATGTGACCGACGCGCTGATGTCGCAACGATCGACTGCGTTTCTTGGCACAACGCCTGCCTGGATTGGCCCGATAAGACCCGCCAGCTCAAGATCATTGCCTGGAGCAAGCCAGCGCCGGGGCTGCCGTTAGTGGCCAGCCGGGAAAACGCCGCCGTCGTCCCCGTGCTGCGCGAACTGCTGTTGAACTGTCCCGAAGACCTACTAACACCGCTGCATATTACCGGCTTTGAGGCCTTGAGCCGTGGCGACTACCAAGGCATCGGCGCGCTAGATGCGCCCGTGACCTTGGCGGCAGCTTAAGCAAGGGCGCTAGCCCGCCAGATGCAGATTGATGCGGCGGTTGGCTTTGCCCTTTTTCTCAATCTTGCCAATGGTAATGACGCCAATCTCGGCTGTGCTGGCGACGTGCGTACCGCCGCAAGGCTGGTAGTCAATACTGGCTTCAGGCGTGCCGATGCGTACCATGCGCAATGTGCCCGTGCCGCGCGGTGGCTGCACCGACATCGTGCGCACCAACTCGGGTTGCGCGTCCAATATGGCCTCGTCGATTACCTCGGCGCTGACAGGGTGATCTTCAGCAATTAGCGCATTCAAGGCGGCCTCCAGCTCGGTTTTGTCGGGGCTATCGGCTAGGTCAAAATCCAGGCGCCCCTTTTCTTCGCCGATTTGTCCGCCAGTCACGCCCGCGCCCACGACCCGACAGAGCAAATGCAAGGCGGTGTGAACGCGCATCAGGCGATGGCGGCGCGACCAATCCAGCGTCAAGGTCACCTTAGCGCCTATAGGGGGCAGCTGTGCGTCCTCGGCCAGCAGGTGTAGTTGCGCTTCCCCGTTGGGGCCCTTGATGGTGTTTGCGATGGTCGCCGCACCGCCCGCCCAAGTCACCTGTCCCCGGTCGCCTGGCTGGCCGCCGCCTTGCGGATAAAAGGGGCTGGCCTGAGTGGTGAAGCCGCCTTCCACATGGGCGGTAACCAGGGTCTCTAGTTCTGATTGGTAGCCGTTTTGTCGGCAAAGAATATCGGTCATGGCAGGGCTCGTATCGGGTTGGGGAAGGGCGCGGGCGCTGCAAAAATCTTGTGTAGGCCGCTGGTTGCGATTTCGCTCAAATAAGGGGCTATCGTACTGCTTGACAAGTCGCGCGCAAGGCCTTAGACCGACGCACCTGGCAGGGATGTTCGATCCCCAGCGCCGATGTGTGGCGGAGTAGCTCAGTTGGTTAGAGCAGCGGAATCATAATCCGCGTGTCGGGGGTTCAAGTCCCTCCTCCGCTACCAAAAATCCCAGTAAAATCAGTGGTTTGCGTTGCTGTGCGAGCGAATTTGCGCGCAAAATGCCATAGCGCACCTGTAGCACAGTTTTGCCATAGCGTTCAGCTGGCTTATCCCTTACATTTGCTATGGTCGACATAGAAACAATAGCGGGCTCTGTCACTCTGCCTGCATGTAGAATCTTGCTGTGGTGACCACAGTAAGATTGGAAACTGGTGCCCAACAGTAAATGTCCAAAATGAACAGAAATGCTACGCGAACAGAATTGGGGTGGGTGTCTCCTTAATATTAGCCCGCCCCAAATTATGTCATTGATTTGTATTGTGTGCTTTACATCGGATCAAATTATAAAATTGTTCTCGTTTAGAAATTATTTTGGTGCTACTTTCAAAAATCAATTTTGATAGACTGGTTTATTACCAATCCGTTAGTGCCGTTCAGCCCCACGTTTGAGCTCCATATGCCTTGATCGCCAAGGAAGCCTTGCGTGAAGCCAATCTGTATCGATCCTTGCCATGCGTCGCTCAGTATTTCTTTTTCTGCATCCAAACGAATTTGCATGCGACTTGAACTTTTTTCCGCTTCGGTTGCCAACTCGAGCCAAGCGCCGTATCCGCAGTTTAAATTTTTGTCGCCAAAATTCCGCTCGCAATAGAAGCGAGGTGCAGAACTCGCTGAGGCGGTTAGATTCGTTTCGCCCCAAAACATGAATTCTCCGTCGCGCTCAAGTTGAAATTCGCCAAATCCACGAATTAATGAGGCTTTCGCTAACTCGACGCTGCCTACTTCGGTTTCAAAGAGCGTGGTAGATGTCACGTTGGCTGAAGTTGATGGTGAGTAAATGAGGGAAACGCCTGCTCTCGGCCGTGCTCTGCTCTCCACCATCTGCAATTCACCCGATAGCGCGGCGCCTGCGAAACCTGCCCAATAGTCGTAGCTGCCGCTTGCGTCAATCGTCCACGCTCTTTCGAATGCGAGATCATAATTGTGCCGCCCTGCTGCTAACCCTGCGTAGTAGTCAAGATAAACGCTATCGTAGGCACGGCTAGCGCCAGCGAGCGCAATCGTGCCACCGTAGCCGTTGATGACGCCCTCGGCCAGCTGATTGGTCTGAGCGCTACTGCCATAAACACTTGCGAAGCTACCTAGAATTGTATGGGGGGTTACAAGCCGACTGTATCCGAGGGTTGCATCGACAGCCCATTGCTGCAGCCCCTCATCTGATGCTGCAAAACTAAGCCTCGATTCTTCATGGAACCACGAATTTGTGAGACAGTCAGAATAGGTGAGACTGTGGCGCGCGTTGGCGGCGAGGGTGTTGTAGCCAGCAGAACCAGTCATAGTCGGTAAGCCCATTTTGAAGGCGCCACAATCCGCATCGCCGCCATTTGCATCGAGCGGCAAAAACTCGACACGCCGGTTTAGAGAGCGCCCTTCCAGCGTTTCGTTCGAGGCAACAGGATATGCTTCACCGTAGCCGCGAGCAATTAACTCTGCTTGGGTTTGGCCAAAGCTAAGAATAGCATGCTTAACGGCAAGCGCGCGTTTTTCGCTCAATACCTTGTTGTATTCAAAACTTCCCGAATTGTCTGTGTGACCTGCAATTTCAATGCGTGCTCCGCCGCAGGACTGGATTGCCAATGCCACATCTCTCAAAATCGGCTCTGCACTGGCTGCAAGTTTGTCTGAGCCAATCTCAAAATAAATTTTACGATCATGTCGCGCAGACTCGATCAGTTGGCTACACGCTGCTGAACCTATCCCACTTGGCGAGCCTGCTTTTGACAGCTCATCTAAGAGGCTTGCAGAAATCGCGCTCAAAGAGTTGCTCTCGCGTGTCAACGTTGATGCCCGATCAGACTCTAACAGAGTAGTCAAATCGTCTTGGATCATCGGAAGCAGAATGTCCACGCTCGTGGCGGGTTCTGTGATTTTATTCATCGGTAGATGATTGTTCACTATTCCTCGCGATAAAGTCGTCGCGTCTGCCCAATCTTCGAAAATCAAATCAAACAGCATATAATAACGAACAGACTGGCTGGTCGTTGGGGCAGTTTGAAATCCGACCACCTCAATGGTTTGCGTGCCAGTTGCTACTGCTACGCGGCCTTGCGAAACGTAATTTAGACCATCGATGCCGCCGTCATTAAGCGAGGCAGGCAAAACACTGGAAAACTCAATCGTTGCGCCGTTTATGGTTTCATAGCCTGAAGCTTCAACCTTTATCGTGTACAAACCGCTCGGTGCTGGATCGCTAAATTGAAAGGCATAGCTGCCGTCGGTTCCGGTAATGAGAGGATTGGCCCCTCCGTTGACCTGTGAACTTGAGACATCGACGATACTGCCATCAACCAAAATGCGCTGCAGGGTAACGATCGCACCGCTAATTGGTTGGCGAGTGGTGGCATCATAGACCACGCCGCTGGGATCGACCAAGTTGGCATCAACATTAATAATCGAGGGGCTGTCTCCGCCAACTACGATGGACTGAATCGCCGGGCCGTTCGCCACGACGATACCATCAAGCCCAATGCCGTCAGATGTCATCGTCGAAATTGTGTCGGCGCCAATCACACTACCAGCTTTCTGGAATGAAACCGCATAAGTTCCAGAATCCAAACCTGAAAAGGTGTATGTCCCATCAGCTGCTGTTTCGGTGCTCCTAACGAACTGGTAAGTCCCGTCAACAAGCTCATACAGGTTTGCGGTTACGCCTCCTTCACCGGTGTTGTCGCGAGTTGCAGTGCCTGAAATTGTGCCCGTTCCACTTAACGACGTTCCATGCCCAGAAATATCGAAGCTGTGTTGGCCGTCTCCGCCATTGCTACTGATGGTGACTGTTGCGCCTTTAGTTCCCTCAGTGCTTGGGTCAAAGGTGACATCAAAGGTCGCGCATTCATCCGGCGCTAAAATGCTGCTAGACAGGTTTGACACCGAAAAATCTGCTGCGTCTGTTCCAGAAATGGAGATGTCTGTAATTGAGAGCGGTGCCGTACCTGCATTATTGCATATCGTAAATTGGTTGGTGATGGATCCAGAGTATGCGTCCGGTGTGACTGCTCTGCCGCGCTTAAGTGTGAGCTGCTAATGCCCATTATCGTTAATGGGCATTATGGGGCGCGTGATGGAGACGAAGAAGGTCAACAATCGGCGGTATTGG
>JAUIDR010000079.1 GCA_030428565.1 Alphaproteobacteria bacterium | reverse complement strand
CGCCTAATTGAGGCGAAACGCGGGGGAGGCATCTCTCCAGTCGGGCTACGCCCTCCCTGCAAGACACCACCCCCGCGTTCTCATCCTGATTGACGCTGGATTCTCATCTTGTTTGTCGCGCTGCATTTGGTGGCTGGTGTCGCTCAAACCCGCAATCAGGCGATCAAGCTGGATCTGGGTCTCGTCGGCTAACGCACAGAAAGCTTGGGCGGCGGCGGTTAGAGCCACGCCCTCGGGCTGGCGCTCAACCAGCTTGGTCTTGAGAATTTTCTCAAGCGCCATCACCCGCCGCGAGACAGTCGATTGATTGATGACGAGCTGGTGCGCCGCCGCCGAAAGTGAGCCGCAGCGCTGAATGGCGAGCAAGAGGCGCAGCAACGACCAACTTGCTGTTGGTCGAAGGAGTTGCCTAGGCGGGCAAGCCCCGTCGCTGTAGTGGCCCTAATCGCCAGGGATCTAATCGCCAGAGATCTAATCGCCAGGGATCTAATCGCCAGCGCCGACCGAGCCCTTGCCCTCTCCTTCTTTTGGCTTGGTTTTCGCTTTCGGCTTCGGGACCAGTTTGTTGAAATCGTTCTGAGAGACCGGCAGCCCCGACAGGCGAATGATGGTCGGGAGGCCCCAATCTTCCTTATCTTTATTCACCTTATTCAATGCCGCCTCGTGCGAGGGGTGCCAGTGCGGATCTACGTTCAGATAGCTGCGCTTGTCGCCCATCAGCAGGCCCGCAAAGACGGCCCCGACAAGGGTTGATCCCACCTTGCCGAGCTTCTGTCCGCCGCCCTTTACCTCGGCCTCTTTTAAAATGTAGTACCACAAGGCCTTGGGTTCCTTGTCGGTCAGATCGACGGGCTCATAGCCCAAAGCGCGCGCAACATCCGGGCCCGAGGGTAAGCCCAAATCAATGCCGCGTTTCAGGTTTCGGAAGGCCAAAACATTTTCTGGAATATCGCCATCGCCAAAGAAGGGGAGACTGGCCAGCGCATTGGACAACTTGGTGTCAAGCTTGCGGGCGCGCTGCGGGAAGGGGCCGCCGGAGGATTCCATCTGCAAGAACCAATCCCACTGGATGGAGCGTTCTTTGCTCATGGCACGTTCGCCGCGCAGATCTGCAGCATTTTTGCCTGTCTTGGCGTTGTCAAAAATGGCGTGATGCTTGCCGAATTCATTGGTCTGATATTCGTTGCGCACCATGGAGTGGCCAAAGCGATAGGCTGCAGCCGCGAACTCCAGAGGCATAAAGGGCTGGTGCTTCCAGTTATAGACGTGCTCAAGACCCAGGCTCGAAACTTGGCCCGGATTGGGAGCTGACTTCTTGTTGACCGAAAGCGCCCGCTGCCAAATTTCTTCATCCAAGACCCGCTCTAGAAAGTCGTTCCAGACCGTCCATTGATAGAGCCAAGTCAGCTGACGGCGCGCCTCTTTGAAGGGCTCTGGATGCCGTTTCGCTTCTTCGACCAGCGTGTTGTGGGCCAACAAGAAGGCCAGTTGCAGTTGCGATACAATGGCATTTTCGTCATTGCGCATGTCGCCAATCAGGGCCCGTCCATCGGCGTTGCGCGGCAGGTCTTTCAGCTCGGTAGCCTCAATCTGGCCCACCAAGAAGCGCTTGGCATTGCCTGGCGAATCGTTCTGATAGAGATAAGGTTGGTCGTCTGGACCACGGCCATAAACGTTGTCTAAGTCCAGGCGCGGCGTGCGGAAGTTGTGCAGGCCCTGCGGGTCTTGAACGCGTGCGCCCAGCGGCGTGGCGTCAAAGGTAACGTCGTGGTCAACGAACTGGCCGAAATAGGTATAGCCGGCGGGAATGCTCGAATTGAATTTGTGGTCCAATTCTTCCCTAAGCTCTGGATTATTAGCGATATCGCTGGGGCTTGCACCTCTCTCCTCGACCATTTCGTCCTTTGCAAACTTTTCAAGCCCACCAAAGGCGGTGAGTTCAGCGGCGCTCGGTCGCCAGGGCTCCAGATGCCCGAACAACCTGCCGAATGGCCCTTGGTAGTGGCGTGACCGTGGTGCATCAAGCGACAGCCGAATTCCTTTTGCGTGTGACATGCTTTCTCTCCCATTTCTTGGTTTTGTTGTTGAGAAAGCTTGGCGCTCATTTTAAGAGTATGAAATTTTAAAAACCAAATAAAGCGTACGCTCACATGTTTGTTATTATAGTGCTATAATAATACCTTTAAATATACGGTGGTGTAAATTGCGGTTGGCCCTTCCTGCCTGTGCTGGCCTCGCGTCAAAGTACTGCCGTCTCAAGCCAATCCGTTAGCTGGCGCCAGTCATCAAACGCCAGTCGGTGGTCAAGCGCATCGACGGGTTGCTTACGATACCCTTGGGTAAAGAGCGCAAAGGGAGCGCCCGCGCGCTGCGCTGTCTCAGCGTCGATCTCGCTGTCGCCGACATAAAGGCGCGCCAGCCCTGGCGGCAAAGCAGCAAAAGCAGCCTCCAGCGGAGCAGGGTCGGGCTTTCGTTGGGCCAGGCTGTCGCCGCCCACCACCACGTCGAACAAATCGCCCAGCGCAAAGTCCCGCAAGACCTCGTGGGTGGCCGCCTCGGGCTTATTGGTGCAGATGCCCAGCGGGTAGCCTTGTTGTTTCAGGCTGTCTAGGGCCTGACGCACGCCCGGAAAAAGACGCGTTAGGGCGGACTGTTGATTCCTGTAGTGCTTCAGCATTGCCGTAAGTAAACGCGCATGCTGGTCGCTCGGCAAGGCCCGTGCTTGCATGACGCGCTCGACCAGCTTGGGCACGCCGTTGCCGATAAAGCGGGTGATGGCGGCCAGGTCTAGGGGCTCTAAGCCCTCGTCTGCCAGCATGGCGTTGGCGGCGGCCTGAATATCGGGCGCGCTGTGGATCAAGGTGCCGTCCAGGTCAAAGACGATAGCGGCACGCGGGCTTTGGGCGGTTGGGCTGGGGCTCATGCCTCAAAGCGCCGTTTGGCCCGCCGCACGAATGGCACGGATATTCTGGCCATAGGGTTCAGGATTGCTGACCGATCCGCCCTTGAAGACACCAGAGCCGGCCACCAGCACATCGGCCCCGGCCGCCGTCATCAGCGGTGCGGTCTCGGGCGTAATGCCGCCGTCTATTTCAATGTGGATGGGGCGATCACCGATCAAGGCGCGTAGCTTGCGCACCTTGTCGATCTGGCTGTGAATGAACTTCTGGCCGCCAAATCCGGGGTTGACCGTCATAACGCAGATCAAGTCCACCATATCCAGCAAGTATTCAACGTCTTCGATACCGGTGCTGGGATTGAGCGCCAGGCCAGCCTTACAGCCCGCTGCGCGGATAGCTTGCAGGGTGCGGTGGATGTGGGGGCCGGCCTCCAGGTGAGCGGTCAAGATATCAGCACCCGCATCAGCGAAAGCCTGGATATAGGGATCGACCGGCGTAATCATCAAATGCACATCCATCACCGTTTTAATGTGGGGGCGGATGGCCTTGCAGAGCTGAGGCCCAAAGGTGATGTTGGGCACGAAATGACCGTCCATGACATCGACATGCACCCAATCGCAACCTTGCGCTTCGATGGCCTGGATTTCTTGACCGAAGTTGGCGAAATCGGCGGACAAGATAGAAGGAGCAATCTTGATAGAACGGTCAAAAGACATGATAACTTCCTTGAAGACTGGCTTTTAGCCAAGGCGGGCGCGGTGTCAGGTGATGGGGGCGCCACGAAATGAAGGGATCAGCTGGTGGCGCGGTCCACGTCTAACCCGCCTTTAAAGACACGGCTAGCCCTAATGTCCTCTTCGCAGATGGTACTGAGCTGCTTGGCCGTCAGCGGCCCCTTGGCTTGACTGAACAGACGGTTGGCCTGTCGCAAGCGGGCGCGGTCCAGAGCATTACGGATCGAGCGCGCGTTGGCAAAGTGCGGTTGCGCGCGCCGTTGGGTGATGTAGTCCTGCATGGCCTGTTTGGCACCCGCGTCTAGCAGGTAGTTTTGCTCGGCCAACATGCTCTCGCAGATCTGCATCAGCTCGTCATCGCTGTAATCGGGAAACTCGATATGATGGGCGATGCGCGAACGAAAGCCTGGATTGGCGCGAAAGAACATGTCCATCTTGTCGGCGTATCCGGCCATGATGACCACCAGGTCGTCGCGATTGTTCTCCATGACCTGCAACAAAATCTCGATGGCTTCTTGGCCGTAATCGCGCTCATTGTCGGGCTTATATAGATAGTAGGCCTCATCGATGAACAGAACGCCGCCCATGGCTTTTTTCAAGACCTCCTTGGTCTTGGGCGCGGTATGGCCGATGTACTGGCCGACCAGATCATCGCGGGTCACGCTGACCAGGTGGCCCTTGCGGACATAGCCCAAGCGGTACAAAAGGTCGGCCATCTTCATGGCGACCGTGGTCTTACCGGTGCCAGGATTGCCAGAAAAGGACATGTGCAAGGTCGGGGTTTGGTGGCTCAGCCCCAAGGCCCGGCGCGCGCGATCGACCAGCAACAGCGCGGCGGTCTCACGAATGCGCTGTTTGACCGGGGCTAGGCCGATCAGCTCTTCGTCCAGTTCGCGCAAGACCTCGGCGACGCCCGAACTTTCATATTCAGCGGCCAGGTCCACGCTTGCTTGATTGCCAGCGATATCGTTGTCTCTTGCGTTTATCGTCACGTCTTGGATCTTCGCATCATTTGCATGGCTGTGCTCTGAATCTAGGGTCATGGCTCGGCCTTAGTTCGAATGTGGACTTTACGTCAACCACAGGCCCAACGCCAAGGCGTCGGACCCGTTATTAGCGATCACACGGCGTTTCGGCCGATACCCGCCTAACGGTTGACCTGCCAAGCGTACTTTTGCGCGCGATCAACGTAATCGCTGCGGGTCATGGTAATGCTCGGCTCTTCGGCTGGGCGATTGACGATGAAGCTCATCTTTACCGATTCGATACCGCGTTCATCTTCAAAGGCGCAAAGGCGGATATAGTCGTCGCCGTGCATCTTGCGGCAATCGTCCAGCTCCATCATCACCCCCTTGGCGTCGCGCAAATCGAACATGGGGTTGCCCCACATCTGCCAATAGGTGTTACGCGGGTGGGGATCGTCGGTATGTTCGATGCCAATGGCCCAGCCGTTTTCAAGGCAATATTCGATTTGCTTGCTGATCTGCGTGTCGTCCAGATCGGGTAGGAAGGAAAAACATCCTTGAGTGATACGCATGTCGTGTTCTCCTGATCTTGTGCCTTAAAGGGCAACCGAGGCCGTCGGCACAAAGTCCGATGTATCGGTCGAGCTATAGTTGAAGGTGATGTTGCCCCAGGTCTCCAAGGCGGCCTCCAGCGGTTTGCACCACTTGGCGGCGTCGCGCAGAATCTCGGGGCCCTCGTTCTTGATGTCCCGGCCCTCATTGCGCGCCAGGATCATGGCCTCAAGCGCGACCCGGTTGGCGGTGGCGCCGGCCTGAATGCCCATGGGGTGGCCGATTGTTCCGCCGCCAAATTGCAGCACCACGTCATCGCCAAATAGGTCGATCAGTTGGTGCATTTGGCCAGCGTGGATGCCGCCCGAAGCCACCGGCATGACCTTTTTCAGATCGGCCCAATCCTGCTCAAAGAAGATGCCGCGCGGCAGGTCCACCTCGTTGTATCGCTCTCGACAGACGTTGTAGTAGCCTTGAACGGTCAAAGGATCGCCTTCCAGCTTGCCGACGGCGGTGCCGCAGTGCAGGTGATCGACCCCCGCAAGACGCAACCACTTAGCAATGACCCGAAAGCTGATACCGTGGTTTTTCTGGCGCGTGTAGGTACCGTGCCCCGCACGGTGCATGTGCAACAGCATGTTATTGTCACGGCACCACTTAGAGATGGACTGAATCGCGGTCCATCCGACGATCAGATCCACCATGACGATGACCGAGCCTAGCTCTTTGGCGAATTCGGCGCGTGCGTACATTTCTTCCATGGTGCCAGCGGTAATGTTGAGATAGTGGCCTTTGATCTCACCGCTCTCCGCCGAGGCTTTGTTGACCGCCTCCATGCAGTACAAGAAGCGGTCGCGCCAATGCATGAAGGGTTGCGAGTTGATGTTCTCGTCGTCCTTCATGAAATCCAGGCCGCCTTTCAGACCCTCGTAAACCACACGGCCATAGTTCTTACCCGATAGGCCCAGTTTGGGCTTGGTCGTGGCCCCTAGCAGGGGCTTTCCGAACTTGTCCAGGCGTTCGCGCTCGACGATCAAGCCGGTTGGTGGACCCGCAAAGGTCTTCACATAGGCCACCGGAAAGCGCATGTCCTCCAGCCGGGCCGCTTGCAACGGCTTAAAAGAAAAGACGTTGCCGATGATTGAAGCGGTCAAGTTGGCGATCGAGCCTTCTTCGAACAGGATCAGATCATAGGCGACATAGGCGAAGTACTGGCCTTCCTGGCCCGGTACCGGTTCAACGCGGTAGGCCTTGGCGCGGTAAGAATCGCAGGCGGTCAAGCGATCGGTCCAGACCACGGTCCAAGTCGCGGTCGAGCTCTCGCCCGCCACGGCGGCTGCGGCTTCGATGGGGTCCACGCCTTCTTGCGGTGTAATGCGAAACAGCGCGAGCAAATCGGTATCTTTGGGGAGGTAATCGCCGTCCCAGTAGCCCATTTGCGCGTACTTCAAGACCCCGGCTTTATAGCGTTCTTTACCTTTAATTTCTTTGGGGGATTGCTGGTTCATGGCGATTGCCTCCTTTGGGTCGTCCCGGCTTGGGCTATGTCTTTGTGGGGGATGGGGGTGGCTCGGCTGCTTCGGCGAGACCGCTCTGGTTGGGCCGCTCTGGTTAGGCCGCTTTGGCCAGGCCCAGCTTGGGGTCCAGGGCGCCACTGGCATAGCGCTGGGCCATGTCGTCCATATTAATGGCTTTGATTTTGCCGGCCTGGCCCGCGGTGCCAAAACGCTCGAAGCGGTCGCGGCACAGGGCCTCCATTTCCTGCATGGCGGGGATTAGGAACTTGCGCGGATCGAATTGTTGGGGATCTTGCTCGGCCACCTTGCGGAACTGAGCGGTCATGGCCATGCGGCAGTCGGTGTCGATGTTAACCTTACGCACGCCGTGCTTGATACCCCGCTCAATTTCTTCGACCGGTACACCATAGGTCTGGGGCATCTGGCCGCCGTATGCGTTAATCATGTCTTGTAAAGCTTGCGGGACAGACGAGCTGCCGTGCATCACCAAGTGCGTGCCAGGCAGCTTTTGGTGGATGGCTTCAATGGTCGACATGGCCAGAATATCGCCGTCGGGCTTGCGGCTGAATTTATAGGCGCCGTGGCTGGTGCCACAGGCGATGGCCAAAGCATCGCACTGGGTGCGCATGACAAAATCAACCGCTTGATCGGGATCGGTCAAAAGCTGGTCGTGGCTGAGTTTGCCTTCAGCGCCAGAGCCGTCTTCTTCGCCCGCTTCGCCGGTCTCAAGGCTGCCCAATACGCCCAGCTCGCCTTCGACCGATGCGCCGACCCAATGGGCCATGCGCGCCACGCGCTCGGTGATGGTCAGGTTGTAGTCATAAGAGGCGGGTGTCTTCATGTCCGCTTCCAGCGATCCATCCATCATGACCGAGGTGAAGCCGTGGCGGATGGCGCTCATACAAGTGGCTTCGTTGTTGCCGTGGTCCTGGTGCATGCAGATCGGGATGTCAGGGAACATGTCTGCCAGGGCCTGGATCATGTGGCGCAACATGATATCGCCCGCATAGGAGCGCGCGCCGCGGCTAGCTTGCATGATGACCGGCGCGTCGACCGCCTGCGCGGCCTTCATGATGGCCAAGCCCTGCTCCATGTTGTTGATGTTGAAGGCGGGCACGCCATAGCCGTATTCAGCGGCGTGATCCAAGAGCTGTCGAAGGGTGATCAGAGCCATAAGGGGCCTCCTATAGTCGGCGCGGGGGTTATTGCAGTTGTGATGAGGCGGGCGCGTCTTGCCAAAGTTGGCGGCCCATATGCACGGCGTTGTCGGCCAAGCGGCAGGAAAAGCCCCACTCGTTGTCGTACCAGGCCAGCACGCGCACCAGGCGCGCGCCCATGACTTTGGTCTGGTCGGCGGCGAAGTTGCAGGAGTGGATGTCGTGGTTGTAATCCACCGAGACCTTGGGCTCGGTCTCGTAGGAGATGATGCCGCGCATGCTTGTGGCGGCGGCCTCGGCCATGATGGCGTTGATGTCAGCGGCGCTCACATCCTTGCCAGCGGTAAAGGTCAGGTCCACGGCCGAAACGTTGGGCGTGGGCACCCGTATGGCAGAGCCGTCCAGCTTGCCCGCCAGCTCTGGCAGCACTTCGCCGATGGCTTTGGCGGCACCGGTTGAGGTGGGAATGAGGCTCATGGCGGCGGCGCGGGCGCGATAGAGATCGTCGTGGCGGCGGTCCAAGGTGGGTTGGTCGCCGGTATAGGAGTGCACCGTCGTCATGACACCGGCTTCAATGCCCACGGCCTCGTTGAGGACTTTTGCCAAAGGGGCCAGGCAGTTGGTGGTACAAGAGCCGTTTGAAACGATGCGATCCTTGGCTTCAAGGCGATCATGATTGACGCCGTAGACAAGCGTCTTATCGGCATTTTTGGCCGGGGCTGAGACCAACACGCGACCTGCGCCGCGCTCTAGGTGGACCTGGGAGCCCTCGTAGGAATTGAACTTACCCGAGCATTCCAGCACCACATCGACGCCTTCCCAATCCAGCGTCGTCGGATCGTAAGTTGAAAAGACCTGCATGGGGCCTTGGCCCACATCCAGGGTCTGCCCGGCGATGCGAATATCTTGGCCAAAGCGGCCATGCACCGAATCGTATTTAAGCAGGTGCGCGTTGGTCTCCAGCGGTCCGGTGGCGTTGATTTTGACAACCTGGATATCATTGCGGCCTTGCTCGGCAATGGCGCTCAAGGTGCAACGGCCGATCCGTCCAAATCCATTGATGCCTACACGTACTGTCATGGTTTGCGGTGTCCTTGTTTCCTACTGGGGCTACTTGCGGTTTCAGCGGTTTTTCAGCGGGCACCAGCGAGCAAGCCCTGGGCTGCTTCGACCACCGCCTCTGCGGTGATGCCAAAGTGCTGATAGAGCTGGGCGGCGGGCGCAGAGGCACCGAAGCCGGTCATGCC
>JAUIDR010000013.1 GCA_030428565.1 Alphaproteobacteria bacterium | reverse complement strand
GGCTACCTGGCCTCGGGCGAATGGCGGGGCAAGGCTGGCGGCTATGCGATACAGGGGCGCGCTGCGGTGTTTGTCCGCGCAATTCAAGGTTCTTACAGCAACGTCGTCGGGCTAAGCCTGCCCGATGTCTATGCTATGATGAAGGGTCAAGGGCTGCGCGTCGCTGATAGCTGGGCCGAACAAGCGTGAGCCGCGGGCACCCTGTTGAACAAGACTTGCGTCTAGATATTTTGCGCCAACCTGGACGGCGGTGGTTCGCACTGTTTCGCGGTGACAGCTTGCTTAGCTTGCGGCTACAGATCGACGGTCAGGACAATTGGACCGATTGCCAATTCCCTGGCGTGGTACAGAGCATCGAGCCTAAACTTAGGTCGGTTTTCATCCGTTTAGACGACGGCGCTGGCACCATTGGCCTGATGAAACAACCCAAAAAACAGAGCCTACGCGAAGGCCAAAGGCTCACGCTGCGCTGCCTCAGTGAGCCGCGCGACGGCAAGGGGCCTAAGCTGGCGCAATCGGCTTCGGATGAACCGTTGGACCTGGCCGACCTTGGCGATTGGTTCGTCCATCGCCATGCCCCAGTGCGCCTGCGTTGTTCGACCTTGGCCGATCAAGTGCGCTATGCCAAGCGCTGGCCGGGGGTGGTGTGCGATCTTGATGATGATTTTGGAGCGTTGGAAGAAGCGATAGACCTGGCGCGCCAAGATCGTTTGGAGCTGGGGCAGGGGGCGTGGCTGCTATTTGAACCGGGCGAGACGCTAACCGCCATTGACCTCAACACCGGCGGGCTGAGCTTTGAGCAAGCCAACGCGCGGATGGTCCCGGTTCTGGCCGAGCAGCTTTGCGCCCGCAATCTGGGCGGGCTAATCGTGGTCGATGCCATGGAGCTTGAGACCAAGCCCGAGCGCGCCGCCTTCGATCAAGCCCTGAAGGCGGCCCTGAAGCGCGACCCCTTGATATTGTCGGTTGCAGCGATCTCGCCGCGCGGCCTGGTGGTCATCGAGCGCCGTCGCGAAGGGCTGAGCTTGGACGAGGCTTTGGGCCAACACCGTTATCGACGATTGAGTGACGACGCGCGCTTGTTGGATGTGCTGGCGGCAGCGGAACGCCAGCTTACGCCGCAAAATAAGCGGCTGCCCTTGACAGAAGACCTACGCGCCTTGGCGACGGGACATCCCGCACTGGCCGAGCTATCGCGCCGTTTGGGCTTTACGGTCGAGCTGGATTGACCATCGTGGGCCTGCACCGCCAAGCCCCAATGCCATTAAGACCCTGTGGGCTTAGGCCCCTTCGCTTTGACGCGCTTGCAGAGCATCCAGCACACCTTGCAGGATAAAGGAGGCTGCCGCGCTATCGACCTGCTCGGCGCGCTTGGCTCGCGAGACATCCAGAGTGCCGATCAAATCACGTTCGACGGCGATGGTAGACAAGCGCTCGTCCCAATAGACCACCGGCAAATCGATTCCAGCTTGATATTTCAGATTGCGGGCGAAGGCGCGGGTCGCTTGGGCGCGCGGTCCCTCGCTGCCATCCATATTGAGCGGCAAGCCCAACACCAAACCGCCGACGCGCCGCTCGTCGATGATCGCACGAAGCGCATCTGCGTCTTGGCGGAATTTCTTGCGCTTGAGCACGGGCAGGGGCGTAGCCAGGCTCTGACGCGAGTTGGACAAGGCCAAACCAATTGTCTTGGTCCCCAGATCAAGCCCCAACAAGGGGCGGTTCGCGGGTATGGAGTCTAGATCACTTGTGAGCAAAGGTCTAACCTAATTATTTGGAGGCTTGTTCGGTTGTCGCTGGCAAATTGGCAGGCCGTGTCGCGGGGCAGTGGGGTATTCACTAAGCTTATAGTCACTATTCACCCAATCATCTGGGGGCGGCCAGAGGCTCATGCTATGGTGTCGCTGGACGGATTGCCGCAGTATGGGCATCCGCTCTGCGCTCAATCGCAGTAACACAATACAAAAGCAAAGGACACGCGACGCATGAAAGGCATATCTTTATCCTTCCTGCTAGTTGGCCTCGTTTCCGTATCGATCGGCATGATGTGGGGCATCTACATGGCAATCAGCGGCGATCACTCGACGTCTCCGGCCCATGCTCACCTCAACCTGATCGGGTTCGTGGTGATGGCAATTGCGGCATTCTATTACCACAACACGCCAGCTGCCGCCGAAAAGATGTTGGCAAAAATTCATCTAGGTATTGCGGTACTTGGTGAGATCTTGATTGTTCCTGGTATCGTATTGGCTCTCAAAAACAATGGGGAACAGCTGGCAGCCGTCGGCTCCATTTTGACCTTAGTGGCTATGCTAATTTTCCTGTACACGGCCCTCACCAACGCGCGCAACTAGCGATCGCGTATCGTTTGGCGCGGCCTGTCGCTTGCCATTGCCTGCCAATCGGGGCCTGCAATAATGGCACCTGCGGCAGGTCTGCGCCCCAAATTTTCGGCTCGCATCTTGCCTGTCTGGCCGGGTGGTGGTAGGGCTTGGCGCCATTATCACTCCGACATTATCACCCTGAACGGACAGATACCTGCCATGGCCATTGATCGTGACACCGTCACGCGGGTGGCGTTCTTATCGCGCCTCGAAATCGAGGACGCACAAAAGGACGCTATGACCCACGACCTTTCCAACATTCTGACCTTTGTTGAAGCCTTGAACGACGTCGATGCGTCGGGCGTCGAGCCCATGACTTCGGTTGTTGAAGCCTACGCACCGCTGCGTGAAGATCAGGTCAACGACGGCGGCTACCCTGACAAGGTTCTGGCCAACGCGCCGGATCGTGTTCAAGACTTTTACGCCGTGCCGAAAGTGGTCGAATAATCATGAGCAATGCATTGGATTTGACCTTGGCGGACGCGCTGTCGGCCTTGGAGAAAAAAGAGCTGTCTTCCGTCGAATTGACGGAAGCTTACATCGCGCAGATGGACGCCACACGCGATCTCAACGCCTATATCACCGAGACGCCTGATATCGCGCTGGACATGGCCAAGGCCTCGGACGCGCGGCGCGCGGCAGGTGACGTTGGCTTGATGGAAGGCGTTCCGGTCGGGATCAAGGATCTGTTCTGCACCGAGGGCACACGGACAACAGCCGGTTCGCACATACTGGAAAACTTCGTACCCACCTATGAGTCGACGGTCACGACCAAGCTGTTCTCGCAGGGCGCGGTCATGTTGGGCAAGACCAACTTGGACGAATTCGCCATGGGCTCGTCCAACCAGACCTCATACTACGGCGATTGCGCCAGCCCCTGGAAGGCTGCCGACGGCAAAGCGCGCACGCCCGGCGGGTCCTCTGGTGGTTCGGCGTCGGCCGTTGCGGCCAAGTCGGCCTTGGCGACAACCGGCACCGATACGGGTGGTTCTATCCGTCAGCCCGCTGCCTTCTGTGGCATTACCGGTATCAAGCCGACCTATGGCCGGTGTTCGCGCTGGGGCGTTGTCGCTTTTGCAAGCTCGTTGGATCAGCCGGGATGTTTTGGCCGCACAGTCGAAGACAACGCCATCATGCTGCAAGCCATGGCGGGTTATGATCCGAAGGACTCGACTTCGATCGACCGCGCTGTGCCGGACTACCGCGCGCAGATAACGGGCGATATCAAAGGTAAGAAGATCGGCATTCCCAAGGAATACCGCGTCGATGGCATGCCCCAGGAGATCGAAAAGCTGTGGCAACAGGGCATGGATTGGCTGCGCGATGCGGGCGCCGAGATCGTCGATATCTCGCTGCCGCTGACCGACAAGGCGCTGCCAACCTACTACATCATTGCGCCTGCTGAAGCGTCATCGAACCTGGCGCGCTATGACGGCGTTCGCTATGGCCTGCGCGTCGAGGGCGCCGATTTGGACGACATGTACGCCAAGACCCGAGGCCAAGGCTTCGGTGAAGAGGTCAAGCGCCGTATCATGATCGGCACCTACGTCTTGTCGGCTGGTTACTATGATGCCTACTACAACAAGGCCCGCCGTGTGCGTAAGATGATCCTGAACGAGTTCTTGGATGTCTACAACCAGGTGGACGCGATCCTGACGCCCACAACGCCCAGCGCTGCCTTTACGCTGGACGACGCCCCCACCGACCCCGTGACCATGTACTTGAATGACGTGTTCACCGTGCCGGCCTCGCTGGCGGGGCTGCCGGGCCTGTCCTTGCCCGCTGGTCTCAGCTCAGAAGGGCTGCCGTTGGGCCTGCAAGTCCTAGGCAAGCCTTTCGAAGAAGGCGAAGTCTTGAACGTGGCATCGGTCCTTGAAGCCGCTGCTGGCTTTCAGCGTTTGTAAGGGGAGCTGAAACCATGACCTACACTATCAAAGGCAACACGGGCGAATGGGAAGTCGTGATCGGCTTAGAAGTCCACGCGCAAGTGATTTCCAATTCTAAGCTCTTCTCAGGTTCAGCCACCGATTTTGGCGCAGAACCCAACTCTCAGGTCTCTTTCGTTGACAGCGCACAGCCCGGTATGCTGCCCGTGGTCAACAAGGAGTGCTTGCGCCAGGCCATCCGCACGGGCCTTGG
This sequence comes from Alphaproteobacteria bacterium, assembly GCA_030428565.1. Classification (GTDB taxonomy): domain Bacteria; phylum Pseudomonadota; class Alphaproteobacteria; order UBA7985; family JAUIBT01; genus JAUIBT01. The sequence continues at coordinate 66,567 of JAUIDR010000013.1, read as the reverse complement.
CCTGAATGCAGAGATCAATCGCTATTCGGTGTTTGACCGCAAGAACTACTTTTATGCGGATCTGCCCCAGGGCTATCAGATCTCCCAGCTTTATCATCCGATCGTGGGTGAGGGGCAGATCGAGATCGACTTGGAAGACGGCAGCACGCGCACCATCGGTATTGAGCGTTTGCACCTGGAGCAGGACGCGGGCAAGTCCATCCACGATTTGGACCCCAAGCGATCCTTCATCGACCTGAACCGTTGCGGTGTCGCGCTGATGGAAATCGTCTCGCGTCCCGATTTGCGCTCCCCTGAAGAGGCGGGCGCTTACCTGCGCAAGCTGCGCACGATCTTCCGCTATCTGGGCACGTGCGACGGCAACATGGAAGAAGGTTCCATGCGCGCGGACGTCAACGTGTCGGTACGCAAGCCGGGCGATGAGTTCGGCACCCGCACCGAGACCAAGAACGTCAACTCGATCCGTTTTGTAATGCAAGCCATCGAGAGCGAAGCGCTGCGACAGGTCAAGCTGGTCGAGAGCGGCGGTGAGGTGCAGCAAGAAACGCGCCTTTGGGATGCGGGCAAGGGCCATACGCGTCCCATGCGCTCAAAGGAATTCGCCCACGATTACCGCTATTTCCCTTGTCCTGACCTGCTGCCTGTCAACTTGCCTGAGAGCTTTGTTGATGCGATCAAGTCGGATATGCCGGAGTTGCCGGACGATAAAAAGAAGCGCTTTATCAATGACTACGGCCTGCCAGCTTATGATGCGGGCGTGTTGGTGGCTGAGCGCGAGACGGCGGCCTTCTATGAACAAGTGGCCGAAGCGGCTGGCAATGCCAAACTGGCGGCCAACTGGACAATGGGTGACTTCTTTGGAGCATTGAACAAGGCCGACATTGCCCTGGCCGATAGCCCAATCAGCGCCCGGCAATTGGGCGGCCTGATCAAGTTGATCGCCGACGACACCATCTCTGGCCGTATCGCCAAAGATGTGTTTGAGATCATGTGGGAGACCGGCAAAGACGCCGAGACCATCGTTGAAGAAAAAGGCCTGAAGCAGATCACCGATACCGATGAAATTGAAGGCATCATCGATCAGATCATCGCCGATAACCCCGCGCAGGTCGAAAAGGTCAAGGTCAACGAAAAGCTGCTTGGCTGGTTCGTCGGTCAGACGATGAAGGCCACCGGCGGCAAAGCCAATCCAGGCGTGGTCAACAAGCTGTTGAAGGACAAGTTGGGGCTCTGATCCCTGCAATCCATCAAGAAAATGCGCGAGGGGCGATTGCTGCGGCAATCGCCCTTTTTTCGTCTGCAAGACGATCAAAGTGCCATGGTTGGTCGGCCAGCCTTATCGTTCCCGCCGACAAAAAAGCCCCGCAAAGTTGAACCTTTGCGGGGCTTTGGGTTTGGTTTGCCTGTCGTGGGTTAGACCGAGCGCTCAACCATCTTCTTTTTGATTTCAGCGATGGCCTTGGCTGGGTTCAGACCCTTCGGACAGGTTTTGGTACAACTCATGATAGTGTGGCAGCGGTACAGCCGGAAGGGGTCTTCCAGCGCATCCAGGCGCTCACCTGTCGCTTCATCACGGCTGTCGGCAATCCAACGGTAGGCTTGCAGCAGCACGGCTGGGCCCAAATAGCGATCGCCATTCCACCAATAGGACGGGCAGGAGGTCTGACAGCAAAAGCACAAGATGCACTCCCAAAGGCCGTCGAGCTGTTCGCGCTCATCGGGGCTCTGGCGACGTTCGCGCTCGGGCATGCGGCTCTCGGTCTTCATCCAGGGCTCGATCATCGCGTACTGTGCGTAGGGCACGTTCAGATCGGGCACCAAGTCCTTGACCACCGGCATGTGCGGCAAGGGGTAGATTTTGACATCGCCCTTGATCTCGTCGATTGGCTTGGTGCAGGCCAGCGTATTGCGCCCGTCGATGTTCATGGCACAGGAGCCGCAAACGCCCTCACGGCAAGACCGGCGATAGGTCAGCGTCGAGTCCTGCTCGCCTTTGATCTTCTGCAGTGCGTCCAGAACCATGGGGCCGCATTTGTCGAGATCGACGTGGTAGGTATCCAAGCGCGGATTGCCGGACTTGTCAGGATCCCAGCGGTAAATCTTGAAAGTCTTGGTCCGCTTGGCGTCCTTGGGCTTCAGGTGCTCTTTGCCTTTGACGACCTGGGAGTTACGAGGAAGCGTAAATTCAACCATGGTTATTCGTCCTTAGTACACGCGTTTTTGCGGTGGGAAGACCTCGACATCTTTTGTCATGGTCTCCAGCTTGACGGGGCGGTAGTCGATCTTCGCCTTGCCCTCATCGTTGACCCAGATTAGCGAGTGCTTCATCCAGTCTTTGTCATCGCGCTGATTGTAGTCCTCGCGGCTGTGCGCGCCGCGGCTCTCTGTACGGTTGCGCGCCGCCTTCATGGTCGCGACCGCCTGATAACTGAGGTTATCAAACTCCAGCGCTTCCATCAGCTCCGAGTTCCAAATCAACGAGCGGTCAGCCAGGCCGATATCGGCCTTCTTGTCCCACATAGTTGTCAGGCGCTGAACGCCTTCTTCCAGCGTATCGCCGGTGCGGAAAACCGCTGCGCATTCTTGCATGGTGCGCTGCATTTCTTCACGCAGAGCCGACGGCGCCGTCTCACCCTTGGCGTGACGGGTGCGGTCCAGGCGCTCTAGCGCGCGATCGTTGGCGGTGCTGGGCAGCTCGGCTTGCGTTGCGCCCGGTGTCAGCTCTGCACCGCAGCGCAGGCCAGCGGCGCGGCCAAAGACCACCAGATCCAGCAAGGAGTTTGAGCCCAAGCGGTTGGCACCGTGGACCGACACACAGGCCGCTTCGCCGACGGCCATCAAGCCGGGTACGACCGCGTGCGGATCATCGCCCTGCATGGTGACAACCTCGCCGTGGAAGTTGGTCTGCACGCCGCCCATGTTGTAGTGACAGGTCGGGATAACGGGAATCGGCTGCTTGGTCACATCCACGCCCGCAAATACCTTGGCGTGCTTGGCGATGCCGGGCAGGCGCTTATTGATGACGTTGGGGTCAAGGTGGGTCAGATCCAAGTGGATGTGGTCGCCCCGTTCGCCGACGCCGCGGCCTTCACGAATCTCCATCGTCATAGAGCGGGAGACTTCATCGCGAGACGCCAGGTCTTTGTAGGTGGGGGCGTAGCGCTCCATGAAGCGTTCGCCCGAATTGTTGCGCAGAATGCCGCCTTCGCCGCGAACACCCTCGGTAATCAAGACGCCCGCACCGTAGATGCCGGTGGGGTGGAACTGCACGAACTCCATGTCTTGCGTCGGCAGGCCGGCACGAAGCGCCATGGCGTTGCCGTCACCGGTACAGGTGTGCGCTGCGGTACAGGAGAAGTAGGCGCGGCCATAGCCGCCCGTCGCCAGGATGACGCGCTGCGCGCGGAAGCGGTGGATGCTGCCGTCAGCCAGGTTCCAAGCAATGACGCCGCGACATGCGCCTTCCTCATCCATGATGAGGTCCAGCGCGAAGTATTCAACGAAGAACTGTGCGTGGTGCTTCAGCGACTGCTGGTAGAGCGTGTGCAAGATGGCATGGCCGGTCGAGTCAGCCGCAGCACAAGTACGCTGGGCGGCGGGGCCTTGTCCAAACTCGGTGGTCATGCCGCCGAAGGGGCGCTGATAGATCTTGCCGTCCTCGGTACGAGAGAAGGGCACGCCGTAGTGCTCCAGCTCGATGATCGAGGGCACAGCTTCGCGCACCATGTATTCGATCGCGTCTTGGTCGCCAAGCCAGTCCGAGCCTTTTACGGTATCGTACATGTGCCAGCGCCAGTCATCCGGCCCCATGTTGCCCAGCGAGCTGGCAATGCCGCCTTGTGCAGCGACGGTGTGAGAACGGGTCGGGAAGACCTTGGAGATACAGGCGGTGTTGAGGCCCGACTCTACGCAGGCCACGGTTGCGCGCAGACCAGAGCCGCCCGCGCCGACCACCACCACGTCAAAGGTGTGGTCGATGATAGTGTAAGCTTGTGTCATGTAAGCGTGTCCTTAGAGCAGAGAAATCAACGAAGCCAAGCCGACGACCGCGCCCAGAGCCGCCAAAAAGCGAACCAGGAACAACAGCGCGAACTTTGCGCCCTTACCGGAGACGTAATCTTCGATCACGACCTGCAGGCCCAAGGCCGCGTGATAGCATGCCACCACCAGCGTGAGCGCAAACCAGGCCACGACCAGGGGCTGGCCGATATAGGCGACAGCGCCTTCATAACCGCCCTTGCTGGCCTTACAGAGCAGCAGCAAGCTGACAGCGATCAACGGAATGTTGGCAACTGCGGTTAGGCGCTGAGCTGTCCAGTGGTGCAGACCTTCGTGGGCGGTGCCCAAGCCGCGCACACGGCCTTCGAATGAACGTGACATTTAAATTCCTCCCAAGAACAGCAGGGCCGCCGCGCCTAGGCCGCAGGCCAGCGCAAAAAGAATGACCAGCCAGCCACTTGTCTCCGCAGCCGGAATGCTAAAGCCCTTGCCTGCGTCCCAGAATAAGTGGCGCAAGCCATTGCCGCCGTGCCAGCCCAAGCCGAAGGCGACGGCAACCATCAAGAGCTTGCCGATCAGCGATTGCACGAGGCCGTTGGCCATCGCAAAGGCCTCTGGGCCGCTGGCCAGGGCGGCCAACCAAACGATAAACAGCACCAGGACGCCCGACAGAGCGACGCCCGCAGCGCGGTTCAAAATGGACACCACCGCCAGCAGGGGCAGGCGATAGACTTGAAGGTGGGGAGAAAGAGGTCTCTTATCCTCTCGCGACTTGGCGTCAGCCATCCTGAATCTCGCTCTTTTGTTCAATTTGGCAAATTAAGGTCTTGCGTCTGATTTAGAGCAGAAAACCGCCGTGGCCAGAGGATCGGTCAGCGGGTTTCAACACAAAGCAGACGCGTCAATTTGCGACTGGGATTAGCGTATAGGCTCCATAGCAACAATGCGACCCGGTTGCCCATGTTATTTTTTATTTCTGCAAAACTCGTGTCAGCTTTGTAAAGAAAGCAACGCTTTGCATTCACTTGCGCAGCAATCTTGCGCCGCAAAGGGCAAGGATGGACGCATAAGGGACTGCGGGGCGGCGTTATGCGTGTTGATTTTGCCGCCGCGGGCGATTTGGCTAGAGCGCTAAGGGTGGGCGAGTCTAGGCTGCCGACGGATTGCCCAGCAAAGCGCAGGCCGTTGCTAAGGCTTGCTTGCTCGCTTCACCGACCAGAGAAGAGGATCACAAGGTGGCTCAAGCACCGCTCGATGATGAATTGATGGAATTTTCGGTCGTCTTTACCGACCGCTCGCTCAACCACATGTCCCAGACCTTTCAGCAGGTCATGCGCGATATCTACGCCACCATGACCCAGGTCTACCAGGCAGAGGCTTGCGTTTTGGTGCCCGGCGGCGGCACCTATGGCATGGAGTCGGTCGCGCGCCAGTTCGCGGCAGACCAGGATGTCTTGATCGTGCGCAACGGCTGGTTTTCCTTCCGCTGGACGCAGATTTTCGATGCTGCGGGCATTGCCAAGTCGCAGACCGTTTGCAAAGCGCGCCCGCAAAGCGACGACAGCCAAGCGCCTTGGGCGCCAGCGCCGATCGAAGAGGTTACGGCCAGCATCTTAGACAAAAAGCCGGGTGTGGTTTTCGCGCCCCACGTTGAGACCTCGGCTGGATTGATCTTGCCCGATGACTACATCGCCAAGTTGGCCGAAGCGGTCCACAGCGTCGGAGGTCTGCTGGTGTTGGACTGTATCGCTTCGGGCGCAATGTGGGTCGATATGAAAGCTTTGGGTGTTGATGTGCTGATCTCTGCGCCGCAGAAGGGCTGGAGCGCCTCGCCATCGGCGGGCATAGTTATGCTGAATGGCGCCGCCTTGGCACGCATGGCGGAAACACAAACTAGCTCGTTTGCTCTGGATTTGGCCAAGTGGCACAGCATCATGCAGGCCTATATCGGTGGTGGCCATGCTTATCACGCCACCATGCCCACTGATGCCTTGCGCGGTTTCCGCGATGCCATGTTGGAATCCAAAGACTACGGCTTTGACAAGTTGCGCGAGCGCCAAGTTGAGCTGGGGCAAGGCGTGCGCCAATTGCTGGCTCAACGCGGTATTGCTAGCGTTGCAGCGCCCGGCTTTGAAGCGCCCGGCGTCGTGGTTTCCTACACCCAAGATGATGGCGTGCATAAGGGGGCTAAGTTTGCCGCGCTTGGCATGCAGATCGCAGCCGGTGTGCCGCTGGCCTGCGATGAGCCCGAGAGCTTCAAGACTTTCCGCCTGGGCTTGTTCGGTCTGGATAAGCTTTATGATCCGCAAGCAGCGGTTCAGAAGATCAGCGCTGCGCTGGATCAATTGGGCCTCTAGCCGCGACCTCGCTGCGGTCTAAAAACGGACCACCGGCAAGGGCCTCGGCCTTGGTGTGTTGCCAAGGTAGGAGGCCCGTTTGCACCCCGGCCATGACGCGGGTTTGGGTGCGGGCCAGCCAACCAAGGCGGCCTGCTGCCGGCATGGCGGTATTGCGTAGCCAGCCCCAGGCGGAGCGGTCGCTCTGAAACAGCGGCGTGACCCAACGGCTTAAGCGTTGATAGAGCCGCACATGCGGGCGGCGGTTGGCGTCATAGGCCGCCAACCCAGCTTCAAGATCAGCTTCAAGATCTGTTTCGCCTTGCAGGGCGTCGGCCAAGGCCGCAGCATCCAGCAAGGCAAGATTGCCACCCTGGCCTAGTTGGGGTGAAGTGGTGTGCGCGGCATCGCCAATGTACGCCAAGCGCGGCTGCACAAAGCGCTTTAAGCAGGTATCGCTGTACCAGGCGGCGTTGAAAGCCTCTGGTCCCGGCAGCGCCGCTACGGCGGGTGCCAATTCGGGCCAATAGTCTGCCAAGCTAGCGACCCAAGGCGCGTAATTTTGCTGCCACGCCTCCAAGCCCGAGCGCGGCAAGGACCAAAAAATCGCGAAGGCCGTTTGTCCATACTGCGCGGCTGTGCCTTGGCTGCTCACATGCGGCAGGTCGCGACCCAAGGGCAGCGCGCCCATCATCAAGCGCGATCCGTCAAAGCGCTGATGCAGGCGGTCATCGGACAGCGCGTCGCTCTCCACGCAGCTCCAGACCGCGCCAAAAGGGAAGGGGCGGTCGCGCGTAACCAAGTCACCACGCAACGGCGAGTGCGCACCGCTGGCATCAATGAGCAAGTCGAAGGGGCCAATCTCTTGCGGTTGACTGTCAACATCGCAGGTCAACCAGCGGCCAGAGGCGTCAATACGGCTGGCCGTAACCCGATGACCGGTTTTGGGTTCCAGGCCAGCGGCTAACACTGCTTCGAACAGCAGGGCGAACAGCTCGGCGCGATGGATACCAAGGCCAAAGGCGTTTGGCCGCCAATCCTTGTAGCCTATATCAAGGGGGCGCGGTCCCTTGATATCGCGCCCATCCAGCCGTTCGATCTGTGCCGCGTGCTGGCGGGCCTGATCCAGCAAGCCCAAACGCGCCAGCACCGCCTGTCCGGTGGGCTGGATCATGAGGCCCGAGCCAACCGGGCGAGCTTGGGCAAAGGCCTCAAACAAGGTCAGCGTATGCCCTTGGCGTTGCAGGAAAAGGGCCGCTGCCAGGCCGCCGATGCCACAGCCTATAATGGCGATTTTCATAAACGCTTTCCTTGCTTTGGCGTTCGGTCTTGGATTTTCTCCGTTTATTTGAGACAGCGCCGCCTTTTTGCTTGCACTCAAGCTAACATGCTGGCTAGGCCCAAGGCATGTGACGAACTCGCAATAAGAAAGTCTGGTTATGTCTCGCCCTGAACTGTTGCCCCCCTTGATGGACTGCGCGCGCCTTGCCGGTGAGCGCATCATGCAGGTCTATGCCCGAAAAGACAAAGGCGCGGCGACGAAGGGCGATGGCTCGCCTGTGACTTTGGCAGATACGGCTGCGGAGGCGGTGATATTGCCCGTCTTGGCGGATCTGACGCCGGACATCCCCGTCGTCTCCGAGGAAAACGCCGCCAGCCACGCTTTGGCAGCAGGTGAGCGCTTTTGGTTGGTCGATCCTCTAGACGGCACAAAGGAGTTCCTGCGTAGCGATTCTCAAGGGGCCTTTACGGTCAATATGGGGCTGATTGAAAACGGCCAGCCGACCTTGGGCGTAGTCTATGCCCCGGCTCTGGATCGCATGTTTACCGGTTGCGTCGGGCATGGCGCATTCGAAGACGGCCAAGCGATCAGTATTCGCCAGGTGCCTGGCAGCGGCGCGGTAGCGGTGGCTTCCAAGTCTCACCGCGATGAGACCACCAACGCTTGGCTAGAAAAGCACGGCATCGCGCAAACCGTCTCGATCGGCTCGTCGCTCAAATTTTGCTTGCTGGCGGTAGGCGAGGCCGACGTTTACCCGCGCTTTGCACCGACGATGGAATGGGATACGGCAGCCGGGCATGCGGTCTTGGCCGCGGCCGGTGGACACGTCACCCAAACCGATGCCAAGACGCCTTTTGGCTACGGAAAGGCGGAATATTTCAACGAGGGCTTTATCGCTTGGGCCGGGTTTTCAGCGCAATAAGCCCGGAACCGGCCGGGAACCCGGGCAGCAGACCCCTCCAAAGCAGCGAAGCAGGCACGCGGATGTGAGGCGCGCAAGGCCTCGGAAATTGGCGCTCATGCGCTAGAATGGCGATCTTATCTCGCAGCTTAGATCGCGAAGGGAGCGCGCTTGGCTATGTCAACTCTCCATTTTAGGCGCCTCGCCGCGTTGGTCGCGGTCGTCGTGAGCTTGGTTGCCGCCAGGGTCGGCAGTGAAGAAGTTGGCAGTGAAGAGGTTGGCACCTGGCAACGGCTGGGGACGGATGAAATCGAGGCCGCTTTGTCGGGACACATCATCGATTATGCCAATGCGCGCCAGGAATTCAGCGCTTCGGGCCGCACTTACTACGCCGAGACCGGTGGGGCGACCGAATTCGGGCAATGGGAAGCGCGGGCCAATCTTTACTGCTCGTTATGGCCGCCTTCGACCGCTTGGAGCTGCTACCAGCTGGAACAAGACACCCTGGACCCAGGGCACTTGCGCTTTGTCGGAGCGCGCGGCGATGTATATCCGGGCCATATTCGCCCCTGATACCAGCTGCTAGAACCCCATAATCAGGCCCAGGCTAGCGAAAGAAAGCAGGGTTGAGACCAAGATAGCCGCCGAGACCCGATTGTCGCCTTTGCCGTATCGCGACACAAAGATAAAGGCATTGACCGCGACCGGCATGGCGCCCATGGCGACGATGATCTTAAATTCCAAGCCTTGGAAGCCCAGAGCCCAAGCAAGGGCCGCCATGATCGCAGGGTGCAACAACAGCTTGAATCCCACGATTGATAGAATGGTCGGCGTGGCCTGCGCGATATTGCCAACTGGTCGCAAGGCCAGTCCGAGCCCCACACAAAATAGGGCCAAACCCATGACCGTATCGGAAAGATAGGCCAAGGTCTTTGCTATAATGCTTGGAATTGGTAGCGAAAGCAGGCTTGCCGCGACGCCCAACGCGATCGCGATGAGATAAGGATTGAGGGTCAAGGCACGTACCAGGCTGGATGCCAGGTTCTTGGGCGTTGGCGACTGGGAGCCTTTTTCCAGGCTCAACATGGTGGTGGCAATGACAACCACTTCCATCACAACGCAAGACAGCGCGATTAGCAGACCCTCATCGCCCAAGAAGGCTGTGGCGACCACAACCCCAACAAAGCCGGTATTGGGCCAGGTGCTGGCGCTGGCAAAGGACACCGCTTCAACGGGGCTTTGCCCCAGCACCAACCGCTGCCAGGCAAAACTGGCGAGCAAATTCACAACGTGGGCCAGTCCGAAAATAAACAGATAAGCCAAACAGCGTTGTAATGGCAGGTCGAGGCTGGACAGTTTGAGCACGAACATGGCCGGCAAGGCAACGTAGAGCAAAAAGACGGTGAGCTGGCCAAGGCCTTCTCGCGTGAAAAACTTCAGCCGTCCTGCTAGCAAACCGACCAGGATCAGCAGCAAAAACGGCGCTAGATGCTGGGTCACGAATTGCGGTCCTCAGAGGTTTTGTTGTCGTCGGTCAACGACTTGGCCATAGACTTTGCTTCGGCTCTAGGGCCGGACTTGGCGACACGTTGGGCACTGGCGCTTTCGATTTGAGCGCGCTCGACCCGCTTGAGTGCCATGGCATCCAGGCGGCGCAGTCGTCCGGCTTGTTCGAACCATTCTTCGACAAAGTTGACGTGATCAACCAGGGCTTGGCGCGCGCGCTTGTCGTCGCTAGCCAAAACGGCTTCCATGATGGCTTGGTGCTGTTCGCGAATTTGGCGGCGTTGGTCTTGATCGCGATAAAGTTCGCTCAAGGACTGAAAGACCCCGCTGCGCAGCAAATCGAAGATCGAGCGCATCATGTGGATCATGACGGTGTTGTGGCAGGCATCAACAAGCGCCATGTGAAACGCTGCATCGGCGTCGGCTTCCTCCTCTAGGCTGCCGATATCTTCCGGTGCCATGCGATTAAAAGCGAGTTGTATCAGCTCTTTGTCGTGTGCAGTCGCATAACGTGCTGCGCGCTCGACCGCCAAGCCTTCAATATCACGGCGGAATTGGAAGTAGTCAGAAAAAGTCTCAGGATAGCGCTGGAATAGGGCCAGCAATTGCGGAGAAAATGCACTCGTGACCAACGGCTGGACGCGATAGCCGCGGCCGTTTTCTTGCGCCATGATCAAGGCGCGGCTCTCCAGGTCAGCCAGCGCGTCGCGCAGGGTTGGGCGGGACACCGCGAGCTGGTCAGCTAGATCGCGTTCTGGAGGCAAGGCATCGCCAGGCGATAGCACGCCAAACAAGATCAGCTGTTCGATTTGTGCTACGATCCGTGCGGCGACTTTTTGGTTCTGAACAGGTTCAAAAGGCATAAAAGTTCGAATTCGAGCGGTGCCAGATGCAAGGCCCGATACATTGGAGGATAAGAGGAGGGTTGAGAGGGCAGCTTAGCAGCTTTGATGGTTTGGTAAACTAATTTTGCCAATTTTTCGGCTGTTCTCTAAGGCAACGAATCCGAGGCAGAGGCGTCTGGTAAAGGCGTGACGAAGCGAATTGACTTGGCACTTGACCAAGGATCCTTGCCATTGCTGGACTTTTTACGCTTTGCCACTTCCAACAATGCGACCAAAAATGTAATTTAGCGAACATTTTTATGTTCGTATTCTTACAAAATTCACTGTATATCTGAAGTGCACCTGCAAAATCTCTAGCGGCCAATCGGCCTACTTGCCAGGTATTGGTTCGCTGGATATGCCCCTTGGATAGCCGTTCTGGCTCACCCTTTTCAAAGCGAATGAAAGCCCATGTCGAACCCCACGTCGAATTCCATGCCGAATTCCATGTCTGACAACAAGAGCGAATTCAAAAAGATCTTGATCGCCAACCGTGGTGAAATCGCCATCCGTATCATGCGGGCGGCGAACGAGATGGGCAAGCGAACGGTCGCGGTCTACGCCAAAGAAGACAAGCTCGGCCTGCATCGCTTTAAAGCCGACGAGGCCTATCTGATCGGCGAAGATCTGGGGCCGGTGGCTGCCTATCTGTCGATCGACGAAATCATGCGAGTCGCGGTGGAGTCGGGCGCGGATGCCATCCACCCCGGCTATGGCCTATTGTCGGAGAACCCCGACCTGGTGGACGCTTGCGAAAAGGCGGGCATCAAATTCATCGGCCCCAAAGCCAAGACCATGCGCCAACTCGGCGACAAAGCCAGCGCGCGGCGCGTGGCCATCGAGGCGGGCGTGCCGGTCGTGCCCGCGACCGATGTGCTGCCTGATGATATGGACCAGGTGCGCGCCATGGCTGACGAGGTCGGCTATCCCTTTATGCTCAAGGCGAGCTGGGGCGGCGGCGGCCGCGGCATGCGCCCCATTCTTTCGCCCGATGAGCTTGAAAAGAAGGTCTTGGAAGGTCGCCGCGAAGCCGAAGCGGCCTTTGGCAACGGCGAGGGCTACCTTGAGCGCCTGGTTCAGCGTGCGCGCCACGTCGAAGTGCAGATTTTGGGCGACAGCCAGGGCAACATCTATCACCTCTATGAGCGCGATTGTTCGGTACAGCGACGCAATCAAAAGGTCGTCGAGCGTGCCCCTGCACCCTACTTAAGCGAAGAACAGCGCGCCAAGCTGTGTGACCTAGGCGCGCGCATTTGCCGTCACGTAGGTTATGAATGCGCGGGCACCGTTGAGTTCTTGATGGACATGGACACCGGCGAATTCTTTTTTATCGAGGTCAATCCGCGCGTCCAGGTCGAGCATACCGTGACCGAAGAAGTGACCGGTATCGATATCGTTCGCGCGCAAATTCTGATCGCCGAAGGCAAGAGCCTGGCCGAGGCGACCGGTGCGGCTAGCCAGGACGAAGTGCGCTTGAACGGCCATGCCCTGCAGTGTCGTATCACTACCGAAGATCCGACCAACAACTTCATCCCGGACTACGGACGCATTTCCGCTTACCGCAGTGCCAGCGGTATGGGCATTCGTCTGGACGGCGGCACCGCCTATTCGGGGGCCGTCATCACCCGCTATTACGACTCGTTGTTGGTCAAAGTGACGGCTTGGGCGCCTGGCGAGGAGCAAGCGATCCACCGTTTAGACCGTGCGCTGCGCGAGTTCCGTATTCGCGGCGTGTCGACCAACATCGCGTTTGTCGAGAACCTGCTGCGACACCCAGCATTTAAAGATCACAGCTATACCACCAAGTTCATCGACAGCACGCCGTCGCTGCTGGAGTTCAAGCCACGCCGCGACCGTGCAACCAAGCTGTTGAATTTCTTGGCGGACGTGACCGTCAACGGACACCCGGATACTAAGGGCTCGCAGCGCCCGCACGCCGAGCCCAAGGTGCCGCACTGTTCTTACGAAAACCCGGCACCGGGAACGCGCAACTTGCTGGAGGCCGAAGGCCCCAAAGCGGTCGCTGATTGGATGCTGGCGCAAGATCGGCTGCTGTTGACCGATACCACCATGCGCGATGCGCACCAATCTTTGCTAGCGACCCGCATGCGCTCCTTGGATATGGTCAATATCGCGGGCGTCTATGCGCATAACTTGCCACAGCTCTTCTCTATGGAATGTTGGGGCGGCGCCACCTTCGACGTGGCCTACCGCTTTTTGCAGGAAGACCCTTGGCAGCGCCTTCGCGACCTGCGCCAACGCATGCCCAACCTGCTAACGCAAATGCTGTTCCGTGCCTCGAACGGCGTCGGCTACACCGCCTACCCGGACAACGTGGTGCGCGAGTTTATTCGCCAGGCTGCTCGCTCGGGCGTGGACGTTTTCCGCGTCTTTGATTCCATGAACTGGTTGCCCTCGATGCGCGTTCCTATGGAAGCGGTGATCGAGCAAGGCAAAATCTGCGAGGGTACGATCTGCTACACCGGCGACATATTGGACCCGGCGCGCAGCAAGTATGACCTGAAGTACTATCTGCAGATGGCGCGCGATTTAGAAGCTGCGGGCGCGCACGTGATCGGCTTGAAGGATATGGCTGGCCTCTTGAAGCCTGCCGCCGCGCGCATCTTGATCAAGGCGCTGAAGGAAGAAGTCGGTCTGCCGATCCACTTCCATACGCACGACACCTCGGGCATTTCAGCGGCGACGGTTTTGGCGGCCGCGGAAGCTGGCGTCGATGCGGCGGATGCTGCCATGGACAGTTTTTCCGGCGGCACCTCTCAGCCTTGTTTGGGCTCGATTGTCGAGGCCCTGCGCAACACCGACCGCGACACTGGCCTGGATCGCCAGGCTATTCAGGAGATCTCAGACTATTGGCAAGGCGTGCGCCACCAGTACGAGGCCTTCGAAGCCGGGCTGTCAGCGCCCGCTTCTGAAGTCTACCACCACGAGATGCCGGGTGGTCAATTTACCAATTTGAAGGCTCAAGCGGCCTCCATGGGACTGATCGAGCGCTGGCCTGACATCGCCAAGGCCTATGCTGAAGTCAACACGCTGTTCGGTGATCTTGTGAAGGTGACGCCGACCTCAAAGGTGGTGGGCGACATGGCGATTATGATGGTCAGCCAGAACGTCACCATTGATCAAGTGGCTGACCCAAGCGTTGATCTGGCATACCCAGATTCTGTAGTGGACATGATGCGCGGCGCGCTGGGCCAGCCGCATGGCGGCTTCCCGCCCGCTATCCAAGCCAAGGTCTTGAAGGGTGAAAAGCCCGAGACCCGCCGTCATGGTGACTTTTTGGCGCCTGTGGATCTGGAGGCAACCCGCAAGGAGCTGAGCGAAAAGCTGGAAGGGCTAGCGATCGACGATGAGGCGCTGAACGGCTATCTCATGTATCCCAAGGTCTTTTTGGACTACAAAGGACGCAAGCGCGAGTTCGGCCCGGTGCATTGCCTGCCGACCCTGAACTTCTTCTATGGCATGGAGTTGGGCGAAGAAATATCGGTCGAGATTGATCCCGGCGTGACCTTGGAAATCCGGCTGCAAGCCATCTCTGATGTCGATGATGAGGGCACGGTTCGCGTCTTCTTCGAGTTGAATGGCCAGCCGCGGACCGCGCGTGTCGCTGACCGCCGTGTGACGGCCAACGTCGCCAAGCACCCCAAGGCCGACGATGCCAACCCGGGCCACGTCGGCGCGCCCATGCCGGGCGTGGTGGCTTCGCTGGCTGTCAAGCAGGGCCAGGCTATCAAGGCGGGCGACTTGCTGCTGACCATCGAAGCCATGAAGATGGAAACGGGCCTGCACGCTGAGCGCGCGGGTACGGTGTCTGCCATTCATGTCTCGGTCGGGGCACAGATCGACGCCAAAGACCTGTTGCTGGAACTGGAAGTCGAATAAGCTGGCCTAAGTCGGCAGAAACGAAAACCCCGCTGCCGCTGCGCTGTGGGGTTTTTTTCTGGCAAAATGCGCCATTCCCAAAATCTTTGAGGCTCCATGTCCTACAACATTCACATCGGCCCCAACATCCGCCAGTCGGCTTTCTTTGATGCAACGGTAGCCGAGGGGGTGCGGAGCTTTTCGGTCTATAACCACATGTACATCCCGGGCAATTTCGGCGACCCCGACGGCGAGTACCATCGCTTGCTTCATGGTGTTGCCATGTGGGATGTGGCGGCGCAGCGCCAGGTCGAGCTTATCGGGCCCGATGCCGCGCGCTTAGCCCAGTACCTTACGCCGCGCAATTTGGCGGGCACAAAGGCCGGGCAGGGGCGCTATGTGCCGATCTGCGACTACGATGGCTGGCTGATCAACGATCCGGTGCTGCTCAAGCTGGCGGAAGATCGCTTTTGGCTGTCGATAGCGGACAGCGATTTGGCGCTGTGGGCCGATGCCATTGCTCGCGAGCGCGGCTGGCAGGTGCGGGTGTTCGAGCCCGACGTGTCGCCGCTTGCTATTCAGGGCCCCAAGGCGGAGGCGGTGATCTCAGCGCTGCTGGGCGAGTGGGTGCGCGAGCTCAAATATTTTTGGTTCCGCGAAACCAAGCTGGGTGACATTCCGCTGCTTGTCGCGCGCTCGGGCTGGTCGAAGCAAGGGGGCTTTGAGCTCTATTTGCAAGATCGCCGCTTTGGCTCTGAACTCTGGCGGGCCGTCAAGGTGGCCGGGCAGCCCTATGACATCGGCCCGGGTGCTCCCAATGATATCGAAAGGCTGGAGAGCGGGCTTATTTCCTATGGCGCGGATATGCGCCGCCAGAGCCATGCTGCCACGCCGTTTGAAATGGGCTTTGCGCCGCTGCTAGATCTGGACGGCGCGCATGACTTCGTGGGCAAGGAGGCTCTGCAAGCGCTGCGCGAACAAGGTGCCAAGCGCGAGCGATCGGGCTTTTTTATTGAAGGCGCGCCCCTTTCGGGCAATGCGGCGGCGCTGCCGTTGTGGCAGGCAGATCGCCACGTTGGCTGGCTGAGCGAGGTCGCCTTCTCGCGCCGACTTGAGCGCAACATCGGCGTTGGCCTTATCGCTTGTGACGCCAGCGGGGATGGGTTGCGGATCGAACTGGACGACGGCCCGCGTCGCTTGACCCGCGCAACCCTGCCGTTCTGCTAGCGCAAGCCGCGAACGAGTGGCAACACGATTGAGCATGGACTTGCGTTAGAAATCGGTGAGCTAGAGCGGATGGGCTGTTGCTAACCCAGCGCCCGTCGCTCTAGTCGGGCAAGGCTCGCAGTTGGACCTGCCGCGACTCACGTTGCAAAGAGCCGTCTTTTTCCAACTGGGCAAGGGCGCGGTAGACCGCTTCGTGGCTCAAGCCGATCTGGGCGGCGAAGTCTTTCCAGCTGGAGGGCAGCGCGGCTTGGCCCGCATCGTTGGACTGGAGACGCAGCGCGGTCAGCACCCGTTCTTTGGCTGAACGAATATGCGATAGCTCGGTTTGCAGTCTGGCCTGGCGCAATTGCAAGGCCAGTTGCTGCGTGAGCGCCAAGGCGAAGCCGCTGTTGGTCTCAAGGCGCTCGAGCACCTGCTCGCGCGGCAAAAAACGAAGACGGCTCGTTTCTTCAGCGCAGCAATCGCAATGATAGCGCTGACTGAACAGCGAGGCTTCGGCGAAGGTCTGGCCAGCGTGCACGGTCTGCATATTGGTCTCGCTACCGTCGATCGAACAGCGGCTGAGGCGCAGGCGGCCTGTTTCTAGCCAATAGAGCGCTTGGGGCGCGTCTCCGCGCAAGAACAGCCGCTCGCCACGTGCCAGGTCGACTTGTTGGGCGTCCGCCCACAGGCTCTCGATTTTGTTACCGCTTGCTTGCATGCTTCGCTTTCGTTGTCGCTCAATCGTATGATTGCGATCATAAGGGGGCGCCGAGCTTTCGGCTAGTGTCGCTGTTGGGGTGGGGCTCTATCCAAGGGACGACCGCCGATTTTCGCAATCTCAGCCATAGAGAGATCATGATGACCAAGAAACGAAACGCTAAGGCCCTGGCCGCTGCGGGAGCGACCCTGCTCGCGCTCGCCGTGGGCAGCGCAACGCAAGCCGAAGACGACACCCGCGAAATGGTCGAGATGCCGACCATTATGCAAGAACACATGCTGGGCAATATGCGCGATCACGTCCGTGCGCTGGAAGATATCCTGGCCTATCTGGCCGACGGGCGCGGTAAGGATGCGGCCGACGTTGCCGAGGCACGCTTGGGGCTGTCATCGCTAGATCTGCATGGCGCAGCCCATATCGCCACCTTTATGCCCCAGCCCATGCAGGAGGCTGGCACCGAGATGCACCGCGCGGCGAGCCGTTTTGCGACCCTGGCCACCGAGGCCGAGGTCGACATGAGCGTTGAGAGCCAACAAGCGCTGTTTGGGGCTCTGTCCGAGGTTACGCAAGCTTGCAATGCCTGCCACGCGGGCTACCGCATTCGCTGACCTGCGCTGGCGTAATTCGAAGGGCGTAGGCGCCGAGTGCGCTGATTGCCCTCAAAAGAAAAACCCCCTGGGCCGAGGCTCAAGGGGGTTTCTTGTCTCGAAGGATTGTTTGGCTAGGCCTAGAAAGTCACGCCCAGGGCGCGAACCGTTTCCATGGTCAGGCCGTATTCGCCCAGGCCATTGGCTTTCTGGAAGGCTTGTACAGCTGCCAGGGTACGGCGGCCCGGTTTGCCATCGATGGGACCAGGATTAAAGCCACGCGCCTGCAGACCCTGCTGGATGCGTGAAATAATGCCCGGCGTCATGTTGGTCTCACACAAGATCGAAATCCAAGCGGTGCGCGAGGGGGAGGCCACGACGGTCTTGTCAACTAGCGCGTACTCGGCAGGGATGGGCACCACGACTTCGCGTGCCGGTTCCAAGATGACGCGGCGTTGAACCGGGCGGGTCACGGCTGGCTTGATACGGCGCTCGACACGCGCGGGCTGATCGACGACCTGCTTTTCAATGGCGCGGGTCACGGCTGGGATCGTTTCCAGGCGGGTACCGGCGGGTTGTACCATGACGCGTTCGGTCACAGTCTTATAAACGGCGGGCTCTTCGACCAGACACAAGATCTCACCGGTGGCTTGGTCCACCTTGGTGATGGCGCCGGTGCCTTTCTTCCAAACGGTCTGAGCGGGCTTGACCAGCACGCGCTTAGTCACGGTGTCGTACTTGGGCGGCACCGGGACGACCTTCTGGGCGGCAGGGCGGACAACGATGGTCTCCTGCACGGTCTTATAGGTGGCCGGGATGGTGACAAATTCTTCGCTGGCTTGGCGAACCACGACCTGCTCGGTCACTGTGCCGTAGCGTGCGGGCACGACTTTGACCTGCTGGCCCGCTGGGCGCACCATAACGCGTTCTTTGACCACGTTGGATTGCGCGGGAATGATGACCTTTTGGTAACACTCGCCTGGCTTAGGGTTCGGCGGAGCGTCGGGGGTCGGCGCGCGCGGGATCGGGCTGTTTTGCGCTTGCTGTAAGGGCTGCGCACCCGGGACTGCTGTGTTAGCTTGCGCGGTTAGTACCGGCGAGACTTCAAAGCCAGCAGGCTGCATGCTGCTGGTCTGGTGCATTTGGAAGCTCGCGACTTCAGTGCGTGGCGTTACCAGGCCGGCCTGGGCGGGGTGGCTGGCCAGGCTGGGCGCTGCGGCGGCCTGCGCTGTTGTGGGAGCAGCAGGTGCCAAGAAGCCCGCTTCGCCTTGGGCCATTTGCTGGCAGCCAGTGGCAAAGGCCAAGGCAGCAACCATGCCAATAGAGCCAAGTTTACCGATAGAGCCGAATGTGACGGACATGCTCATGCCTTCTGTCCTGCTTTCCTGAAATAAGACTGTCGTATCCAAAAATGGTTACACTAAGGACTGTCGCTAAAAATAACCTAAAGCAAGCCTGGCGCGCCAATCACAATGCGATTCCTACAAGACTTGCAATTTCAGGTTGAATAAACCCTGCCGAATCGTTAGTCAAGCTCGCCCTGATTTTGCCATTCTTGATAAATTACCGAGCCTTATCGCGCGTGTTTAAAGCTTGGGGTGGATGCAAATTGCAACTGCACCCGCCTCAATTGAGTCTCTGAAAGCGGTTGCGCAGGTGGGCGCGGTTGGAGTAACAAAAGCGCTCAATTGCGCAATATCACGGCCTTTGGCCGTAAGCCTGGAGTTAAACATGGCCTGGAGCCCTCGTTCCTGGGAAGCTTTTCCCGTTAAGCAAATGCCGACATATCAGGACGCCGAGCAGGTCAAGTCCGTCGCCGAGCGCCTGAGCGCGCAGCCCCCGTTGATCTTCGCCGAAGAAGTCCGGGCGCTGAAGGCCGATTTGGGCCGTGTGGCCCGCGGCGAAGCCTTCTTGTTGCAAGGCGGCGACTGCGCGGAAGCCTTCGCGGAATTTTCTGCCGATATGATCCGCGATAATTTCAAGCTGATGATGCAAATGGCGGTGACCTTGACCTTCGCGGGTCAAAAGCCGGTAGTGAAGATTGGCCGCCTGGCGGGTCAGTTTGCCAAGCCGCGCTCTTCCGATATGGAAAAGCAGGGCGAGCTGGAGCTGCCCTCATATCGCGGTGACATTATTAATGACAGCGCCTTTACCCCTGAAGCGCGCATTCCCGATCCTGAGCGCATGCTGCGGGCTTACTATCAGGCGGCATCAACGCTCAACCTGATCCGGGCCTTTGCTCAAGGCGGCATGGCTGACCTGACCAACGTGCACAAATGGAACCTGGAATTCGTGCGCAATTCTCCGCAAGGCGAGCGCTTCGAGCAATTGGCCGGCGAAATCGACAAAGCCATGAGCTTCATGGCCGCTTGTGGCCTAACGCCGGATTCAGTGCCGGCCCTGCAGACCGTTGACTACTACACCAGCCACGAAGCGCTGCTGTTGGACTATGAGACCGCGCTGACCCGCGTCGACTCCTTGACCAACAAATATTACGATTTGTCGGCGCATATGCTGTGGATCGGCGATCGTACCCGTCAGCCCGACCACGCACACGTCGAATTCTTGCGCGGCGTTGGCAATCCCTTGGGCGTCAAGTGCGGCCCCTCAATGGATACCGATGACCTGAAAAAGCTGCTCGACACCTTGAACCCTGAGCGCGAAGAAGGGCGCATCACCTTGATCGTGCGCATGGGTGCCGATAAAGTTCAAGAACACATGCCTGCACTGGTGCGTGCGGTGAAGAGCCTTGACCACCCGGTGGTTTGGTCTTGCGATCCCATGCACGGCAACACCATCAAAGCCGAGACGGGCTTTAAAACGCGACCGTTTGATCAAGTGCTGCGCGAAGTCGAGGGCTTCTTTGCGGTTCATCAGGCCGAAGGCACGATCCCTGGCGGCATCCATCTGGAGATGACCGGCAAGAACGTAACCGAGTGCATGGGCGGTGCGCGCGCGGTTTCGGCCGAAGATCTGTCCAGCCGCTACCACACACACTGTGACCCGCGTCTGAATGCCGAGCAGTCGTTGGAGATGGCCTTTATGGTCTCTGACTTGATGCGCAAGTATCTGGGCGATCGCAGCATCGCGCAGGCGGCTTAACGCCCATACAGCAATAGCGGCCTAGACCTGGCCCGCTGCTTCGAGCACGGCGGGCAAGGTTGGGCGCGTGGCGCTTTGCGCTCCCCGGGGGGAACCCGAATGGCCAGGCAAGGAGAGGCTGACTTGAGTTCGAACATTGAGCGCGGGGTCGCCCCTGCCATTTTTGACGCCTGTGTCGTCGATAGCTATGACCGGCAAATTGACCGCTGGACCGACCAATATTTCAAACGCACGAAAAAGATCGTCGGTAAGTTCGGCGACAAACGCGTCACCTACGCCATCTTCATGCGTCGGCCCGTGTTATTTGCGCCGCGGCTCATGCTGGCCTGGTTGGAGCAAGTCCAGGCCGAGCGCGGCACGACCTTTGATCTGACCCTGCTGCACGAAGAAGGCGAGCAGGTCGGTGCGGGCCAACCGCTGCTCTATATCTCTGGTTCGTTTGAGCAGTTGGCCGATCTGGAGACGCTGCTTTTGCAAAAGCTGGGCCCGCCCTGTGTGGCGGCCTACAACGCCTATCTCATGTGTACCGATCTGCCCGGTGTGGCCTTTTTGGCCATGGACGGGCGTCACTGCGCGGGCCTGGAGATGGCCGAGCAGATGGCCTATGCCGCTTCGGTCGGCTCTGCGCGGGCGAAAAAAGAGATGCAAGCCGTGGGCTTCATCGGTAACGCAACCGACGCAACGGCGGCTCATTTTGGCCGTAAGACGGGCCTGGGCACCATGCCCCATGCTCTAATCGGCTATGCCGGTTCGACCTTGCGCGCGGCAGAGATGTATCACGAGACCTTCCCGGATGAGCCCATGACGGTCTTGGTGGACTACTTCGCGCAGGAGATCACCGATAGTCTGGAAGTCTGTCGCGCGTTTCCCGATATGGTCGAAGCGGGCCACTTGGCACTGCGGATTGACACGCCAGGTGGTCGCTATCTGGAAGGGCTGGATTCCTACCGCTCTTACGAGGTTTTGCAGGCCAAGGTTCCCGATTCCGTCCAAGGCTATCGCACTGAGCAAGAATTGAACTATTTGGTAGGGCAAGGCACGTCTGCTGCGGCGCTGCACGCGCTGCGCAACGCGCTCAACGACGCCGGTTTTGAAAAGGCCAAGATCGTCGCTTCCAGCGGCTTTGGCCCTGCTAAATGCCGCATGATGCGCGTCGCGCAAGCCCCCATTGATGTCGTGGGTTCGGGCTCCTATCTGCCGAGCCGCTGGACCGAGACCTACGCTACTGCCGACATCATCGAATACGATGGTGAGGAGCGCGTAAAGGTTGGGCGCGAATTCTTGTTGCGTTCGCGGGGGCGGGCAGGTTAAGGGCTGCTAATCCTGGGCTCGCACCGCTGATATCAGTGGCGGTAAAGCCGCTTCCACCTTTTTCATTGTGAGTCGCGCACTATGGTTTCCCTGACCTTTGGCTTGGCACAACTCAACCCCACCGTTGGCGACCTGAAGGGTAACGCTGACAAGATTATGGCGGCTTACCGCAGGGCCAAAGTAGCGGAAACGGATATTCTGCTGACTAGCGAGATGGCGCTAAGCGGCTATCAGATTGAGGATCTTGCCTTCAACGAGGGCTTCTTGCGAGCTTGTCAGAAGCATCTAGAGCGCTTGGCTGAAGCCACGGCAGAGGGCCCGGCCATGCTGGTCGGCGCGCCGCGCTTGGCCGCAGCGGAGGAGGCCGACGACACGGACTACTCGGCGTCGGCATTGCGCCTGCGCGGACGCATCCACAATTCGGTGTTCTTGCTGGCCGATGGCAAAATTCAGACCTTCCGCGACAAGGTCTATCTGCCGACCTACGGCGTCTTTGACGAGCTGCGTTGCTTTACGCCGGGCCAGTTTCCCAGTCCTGTCTTTTTCAAGGGCGTCAAGTTGGGGCTGCCCATTTGCGAAGACGTTTGGCACGAAGACATTTGCGAGTGCTTGTTGGAATCGGGAGCGGATATCTTGATCGCGCTCAATGGTTCGGTCTTTGCACCCAGCTTGCGCGAGCAGCGCCTGAATCTGGCGACCAAGCGAGTCGTCGAGCATGGCAAGCCGTTTGTCTATACCAATTTGGTGGGCGCGCAAGATCGGCTGGTGTTCGATGGCGGGGCCTTCGCTTTGAGTGCGGACAAGCGCTTGGTCATGCAGGCGCCTCACTTTGAAGAGGCATTTTGTATCCTGCGCTATGAGGACGGCGAGCTGACGAGTGATGATTTGACGCCACCGCCCAGCGCCGAAGAGGCGCTCTATCAAGCCGCTCTGATGGGGCTGCGCGATTACCTGGCAAAGACGGGGTTCGAGAGCGTCATGCTGGGGCTGTCAGGCGGCATTGATTCGGCCCTGACCGCCATTATGGCCGTGGACGCGCTGGGAGCGGATAAGGTGTCAGCCTATATGTTACCGTCGCGCTACACCAGCGCTGAGAGCCTGCAAGATGCCAGGGCGCTGGCCGAGGCACTGGGCATTGCCTATCAAAGTTTGCCGATCACCGGGCCTGTCGAAGCCATTGAGGCTGCCCTATCCGCGCCGTTTGCAGGGCTGGCCGCAGACGAGACAGAAGAAAATATCCAATCGCGCAGCCGAGGGCTCATGCTCATGGCTTTGTCGAACAAGAGTGGCGATTTGCTGCTGACCACGGGCAATAAGTCCGAAGTCGCTGTGGGATACGCGACGCTCTATGGCGATATGTGTGGGGCGCTAAATCTAATCGGTGATCTCTATAAGACCCAGGTCTTTGAGCTCTCGCGTTGGCGCAACCAAGCGCGGCCCAAAGGGGCGCTGGGACCAGAAGGCGCCGTTATGCCCGAGCGTATTTTGACCAAAGCACCATCGGCAGAGCTGCGCGAAGATCAGACAGATCAAGACAGCCTGCCAGATTACGCGGTCCTGGATGCCATTCTTTACGGTTTTGTTGAGCAGGAAAAGAGCCCCGCGGATATGGTCGGCGCGGGTTTTGATCAAGCCGTAGTCAAGCAAGTCTGGCACTTGTTGCATATCTCTGAATTTAAGCGCCGTCAGGCGGCCCCAGCCATTAAGCTGTCGGAACGCTGCTTTGGCTTGGACCGGCGCATTCCCATCGTGAATGCTTATTGGCGGCAAGCAGAATTTTAGAGCGCTGCCGGGTGCAGGAAAGGCCATGATGAACGTTGTAGACTTGCTGCAAATGACCAAAGGCGGCCGCGCCCTGATGGATCACGGCCAGACAGTGGGCCTTTCTAAGGGCGATATGGTCGGCGCCTTCGGCAAGTTGGTTCCGGCCTTGGCGACGGGGCTGGAGCGTCACAGCCAGGCGAGCGGGCATTCGGTAGGTGATGTGGTGCGTCAGCTTGGGGCCGCGCAGTTGGCTGGTGCGGTCGATGCCGATGACGCGGACGCGCTGGCGGGCTTTCGTAGCCAAGGGGAGCAGGTCATATCGGCTCTGTTCGGCAGTCAAGAGCGTGCCCAGAGCCTAGCGAGCCGTGTCGGCGAGAGCATCGGCCTAGATGTTGGCCCCCTTCAGGCGTTGTTGCCGTTGGTCGCCGGTCTGTTTATCGGGGCCTTGGGCAAAATCGATTCAGGAAGTTTCAAGCCTTCGGGTGGTGGTATGATGGCCACTATGGCCGTCAATATGTTGATGAGCTCGGGCGGCGGCGCGGCTGGCTTGATGAAATTTATCGACACTGACAGCGTGTCCGACCTGCTCGCGGGCCTCCTCGACTAGAGCCCTGCCGAGGCATAATTGGCGCCTCTAACTGGCTGTTTTTAAAGAAATGCCTTTTCTGGGGGCAAAGGCCGTTGGTGGCGGCCCCCAGCTTCGCTGTCTAAATCGCCATAGAAACTTGCCGTATTCTTTACGCTGTGGCAGCCTGTCGCATCGCCTGGTCCCGTCTTATGTTTTGGACCGGTTAGCCCAACAAGGCGCTCAAGTAGCGCTGGTTTGCGGTTGGGCGCGATCTTTCGGGAGATATGAATGCTTTTCGCAATACTCAAGATCATACACATGTTTGCCCTTTACGTTGGCGGCGCTGCGGGTATCGGCAATGGGTTGCTGACCGCCAAGGTGATGAAGGCCGACCAACCGCCACCGCCCTACGTCGGTCAGGTCATGGGCATGATTGGTAAGATGGGGTTTGTGGCCATCGTGTTGCTCTGGCTGACCGGCATCGCCATGGTCGCCATGACCGGCGGTTGGGCGGCTCTCAATTGGGCCTTTTGGGTCAAGCTGGTCGGCGCGACCCTGGTGCTCGCTGCAGCAAGCATGATGACGCTGATCGGCATCAAGGCCGAGAAAGCTGGCGTGCCGCCCGATCTTAAGAAGATCAAATCAATTTCGCGGTTGGCGCATGTTGGTTTGCCGCTAGCGGTTATTTTCGCGGTCATTGCCTTTGCACCCTAGCTTGCGCCCTGGCACCCGCTCGCGCGGACTGCACAGATTTTGAAGAGCCAGAATCCGCCTAACAAGGGTGGATTTGCACCAATAGCCCGAGTGTCTCAGCCAGTATTCATGGCCGGAGCCTCGGGCTTTTTTTATGGCCGCAGCGCCTTCGCGATTTGTAACCGCGGCGCCTTCGCGTTTTGCGGCTGTTGGGCCTTCCCAGGTCGATCTTCAGGTGCTTTGGCCAAGTTGATCGAACGGTAAATTTTTGATCGCTTGATAAAATTTTGAAATTTCGCTAAGATGCTAAAAAATCAAAACAGGCATTGGGAGTGCGAAACATGAATAATCAGTTACTCAAAGCGGGCGTTGCCTGCGGGCGGCTGGACCTGACAGAGCTTGCCGACAATTTTTCTGATCTCCATCCGCCGTTGGATGATCACCAAGCCTTGGTGGCGGCAGACCGTTGCTACTTCTGCCACGACGCGCCTTGCATGACGGCTTGTCCGACCGATATCGACATTCCCTTGTTCATTCGTCAGATCAGCACGGGCACGCCGCTGGCCGCGGCCAAGACCATCCTTTCCCAAAATATTTTGGGCGGCATGTGCGCGCGGGTTTGTCCGACCGAGACCCTGTGCGAGCAAGCTTGCGTGCGCAATACGGCCGAGGGTGATCCGGTTGAAATCGGACTGCTGCAACGCTTCGCCACGGATCACATGATGGACCAGCCGCACCCCTTCAGCCGCGCGGCTGCGACCGGAAAGCGCGTGGCGGTGATTGGGGCCGGGCCTGCGGGCCTGTCTTGCGCGCACCGCTTGGCGATGCACGGCCACGATGTGACCCTGTTCGACGGACGCGACAAGGCGGGCGGCCTCAATGAATTTGGCATTGCGGCCTATAAATCGGTCGATGACTTCGCACACCGCGAGGTGGAGTGGCTGCTGCAAATCGGCGGCATCAGCGTTAAGACCGGCCAGCGGTTGGGTGAGGGGCTTTCGCTCGAAGGCCTGCGTGCCGATTATGACGCGGTCTTTTTGTCCATCGGCCTCGGCGGTGTCAACGCGCTGTCGCGCGACGGCGGCGAATGGCCGGGCGTGACCAACGCCGTCGATTTTATCGCAGAGCTGCGCCAGGCTAGCGATATGAGCCAGGTCGCCATCGGGCGCGATGTCGTGGTGATTGGTGGGGGCATGACGGCGATTGATGCCGCTGTTCAGTCCAAGCTGTTGGGCGCCCTCAATGTAACGCTGGTCTATCGCCGCGGGCGCGAGCGCATGAACGCCAGCCCCTTCGAGCAAGATTTGGCCGCCAGCAAAGGCGTGCAAATCATCACCAATGCCGCGCCCCTGGGCGTGCAGAAATCGGGCGATCAGTGGCAGGTCGAATTTGAGTTTAGCGACGATGATCTGAACCCGACCGGCGAGCGCTTCAGCCTGCCCGCCGATCAAATCTTTAGCGCCATTGGCCAGAAGTTGAACAGCAGTGAGCTGCCTGAGCTGGATGGAGGCAAGATCCTGGTCGGTGAAGCGGGGCGCACGCGCACGCCAGGCGTTTGGGCCGGCGGCGATTGCGCGAGCGGCGGCGAAGATTTGACTGTAACTGCGGTGGCCGAGGGCCGGATCGCCGCTGAAGATATCAACGCACAGCTTGCGGGCTGAGGCGAGAAACGGGAGTAAACATCATGAATAAGCTCGCGAGCAACTTTTTGGGCATTTCTTCACCGAACCCGTTTTGGCTAGCCTCCGCACCGCCGACGGATAAGGAATACAACGTGCGCCGCGCCTTCGAAGCCGGTTGGGGCGGCGTCGTTTGGAAGACCTTGGGCGCCGAAGGGCCGCCGATTGTCAACGTCAATGGCCCGCGCTATGGCGCGATCTGGGGCGCGGATCGCCGCTTGTTGGGGCTCAACAATATCGAACTGATTACCGACCGGGATCTTTATACCAATTTGGAGGAAATCACCCGCGTCAAGGCGGATTACCCGGATCGGGCGCTGATCGTCTCTTTGATGGTGCCTTGCGAGGAAGAGGCTTGGAAGACCATCTTGCCGCTGGTCGAGCAGACCGGCGCCGATGGTATTGAGCTCAACTTCGGCTGCCCGCACGGTATGGCCGAGCGCGGCATGGGCTCTGCGGTGGGGCAGGTGCCCGAGTACATTGAGATGGTGACGCGCTGGTGTAAGGAAGCCTATTCCAAGCCGGTCATTGTCAAATTGACGCCCAATATCACCGACGTTCGCTATCCAGCGCGCGCGGCAAAATCCGGTGGCGCTGATGCCGTCAGCTTGATCAACACCATCAATTCTATCGTGTCGGTGGATTTGGACGCCTTTGCCCCCGTACCGACCATCGATGGCAAGGGCTCGCACGGGGGCTATTGTGGCCCGGCGGTCAAGCCCATAGCCATGCATATGGTGGCTGATATCGCGCGCGATCCTGAGACCGCCGATATGCCGATTTCGGCGATTGGCGGCGTAACGACCTGGCGCGATGCGGCCGAATTCATCGCTTTGGGCGCGGGTAATGTCCAGGTCTGTACTGCGGCCATGACCTATGGTTTCAAGGTCGTGCAGGAGATGATTTCGGGCCTGACCGACTGGATGGATTCAAAGGGTTACGACAGCCTGGCGGACTTCCAAGGCCAAGCGACGCCCAAGGTCTGTGATTGGAAAGACTTGAACCTGAACTACGTCTCGAAGGCCGTGATCGACCAAGACAAGTGTATCCAGTGCGGCCGGTGCTATATTGCTTGTGAGGATACCTCGCACCAGGCGATTGACATGAGTGACGAGCGTATTTTCACCGTTAAAGACGATGAATGTGTTGCTTGTAATCTTTGCGTAAATGTCTGTCCGGTTGAGGGCTGTATCACGATGAAGCAGATCGCACCCGGCCAAGTTGACGAGCGCACGGGTAAGACCGTGGTGGCTGAGCATGGCGATTGGACCACGCATCCCAACAACCCGGCTAACATCGCGGCTGAATAGGCTGGCAAAATACCAATTAACCCGAGCGCTGCCCGCAGCCTCGGGTTTATTTATGGCGTCAGCAGGCGTCGAAACTGCATGTCCAAGAAAGCATGGGCTTGCTCAAAGGTCTGTTCGTCTAGAGCCCCAACCTGTGCATTGCCGAGTGTCTCTTGACCCAGGATCATGGTGATTTGGCTCTCAAAATCAGCGTAGTGCTGGGTGGAGGCCCAAATGGAAAACAGCAGGTGATAGGGATCGACCGAGGCCAGTCGCCCTGCCTCGATCCAGGCGCGAATTTTCTCGGCGGTCGCTTCGACCAAGACCTTTAATTCGTCTTTCGACTGCTGTGATATGCGGCGCGCGCCCTGTAAAATCTCGTTAGCAAACAAGCGGCTCTGGCGCGGGTGTTGTTGCGAGAGAGCCAGCTTTGTCTGAACGTAGGCGATGATCTCCTCGACCGCATCGCCGTCTCGGTCGATGGCTTCAAGGGGTTCAAGCCAACTGGCCAATATATTGGCCAGCAGGTGTTGGTAGATCGCCTCTTTGCCTTGGAAGTAATAGAGGATGTTCGGCTTGGACAGCCCCGATTGCTCGGCGATTTGATCGAGGGTTGAGCCGCGATAGCCGTGGGCGGAAAACACATCCAACGCCGCTTCCAGAATAAGCTTGCGGTTCTTGCGTTGAATGCGGCTGCGTTTTTCGGTCTTGGGAGCTGTGGTCATGTGTCATTCGAAGGGGGCGGCGCTGGGTCGGCGGTCAAGACTCCATCCAAGATGATGGCTTTGACGGCAACCTTGGCTTCCTCCCATTGGGCGCTGCTCATGGGCTTGTTATTGTTCAGTTTTTCGATTTGGTGACTGAAATCGGCATAGTGCTGGGTGGTGGCCCAAATCATGTAGAGCAAATTGCGCGCATTGACCGGGCGCATCTTGCCCTTTTCGATCCAGGTATTGATGACTTTAATCCGCGTTTCGGTCCAATCGCGTAGCTCCGTGACCAAATAATCTTGCAGCACCGGCGCGCCTTGAATGACCTCGTTGGCCCAGACCTTAGAGCCGAAGGGGCGCGAGCGGGCCAGCTCCATTTTCAGGTCGATATAACTGGCCAAAGCGGCGCGCGGACAGGTGTCTTCTTCAATGGAGTCGGCGGCGTGCACCCAGACGCTGAAAATGTCTTCGACGACGGTGCGATAGAGGCTCTCTTTGTTCGGAAAATAATAGAGGATGTTGGATTTTGGAATGTCGGCAGCCCGGGCAATCATGCTGAAGGACGCCCCGGTATAGCCGTGTTGAGCAAAGGTTCGCTCGGCCGCGTCCAGGATCTTCTTCAGGGTCTTTTGCCGGTTCTGGCTCTGCTTTTTTGGCGCCCGCTTTTCCATCAGTTTCCCCGTCGTCGGCCTTCAAACCAGAGCTGGAAGTCCGCTGTTTGTCTGCAATTTCGGCCCATTTCGACGCAGCAGGTCTGCTGTCGTAAGCCCCTGTTCTTGGTCTCACTTCTAGGCTTTTTTGTTCAAAAGATCAATTTTCGCCCCCGCCCGTGCTAAGTTCCCCACATTTCCTGACCGATCATGCTAAAATTGTTGACCGATCGTGCGAATTTTGTTAGGCAAGACTCAAGAACGACTAAAGTCGTCGACGACCAGAGTAGGGAGGCAGGTTATGCAGAACGACCTTCGGGCGTTTTGGATGCCTTTTACCGCGAATCGGCAGTTCAAGGCGTCCCCGCGCATGTTTGTTGCCGCGGACGGCATGTATTACACCACGGCCGACGGCCGCCAAGTCCTGGACGGAACGTCCGGGCTCTGGTGCTGCAACGCGGGCCACAATCAACCAAAAATCGTTGAATCGATCCGCGCGCAAGCCGGTGAGTTGGATTACGCCCCCGCGTTCCAAATCGGCCACCCCAAGGCCTTTCAGCTCGCCAGTCAGTTGGTCGATATGGCCCCCGAGGGCATCGAGCACGCCTTTTTCACCAATTCGGGCTCTGAGTCGGTTGAGACCGCGCTCAAGATCGCTATCGCCTACCACCGCGCGCGTGGGGAGGGGCAGCGTACCCGCTTGATCGGGCGTGAGCGCGGCTATCACGGCGTCAATTTCGGCGGTATCTCGGTTGGCGGTATTGTCAACAATCGCAAGGTCTTTGGATCGCTGCTTACCGGCGTGGACCACCTGCCAGATACGCACCTGCCCGAGCTCAATGCCTTTACCAAAGGCCAGCCCGAACACGGCATCGAGCGGGCGGACGCGCTTGAAAAGATCATTGCCTTGCACGGCGCAGAGACAATTGCCGCAGTCATTGTCGAGCCCATGGCGGGCTCAACGGGCGTCTTGCTGCCGCCCAAGGGCTATCTGCAGCGCTTGCGCGACATTGCTCAAAAGCACGGTATTCTGTTGATTTTCGATGAGGTCATCACGGGCTTTGGTCGCTTGGGTTCGTCTTTTGCCGCTGAGCATTTTGGCGTTCTTCCTGACCTGATGGTGACCGCCAAGGGGCTGACCAACGGCGTCATTCCGATGGGCGCTGTGCTGACGACAGCCGCCATTCATGACGCGTTTATGACCGGGCCTGAAAACCTGATCGAACTGTTCCACGGCTATACTTATTCCGGCAATCCCATCGCCTCGGCGGCCGGCCTGGCGACGCTTGAGGTCTATAAGGAACAAGGGCTGTTCGAAAACGCCGCTGGCTTGGCGGATTATTGGCAGGCGGCAATCCATGACCTGCGCGACCTGCCCCACGTCATTGACATTCGTAACATGGGCTTGATTGGTGCGATCGAGTTGGAGCCGATTGCCGGCGCGCCGACCAAGCGCGCGTTCCAAGCGTTTTTGGATGCTTATGAGGCGGGCTTGCTCATTCGCACAACTGGCGACATCATAGCGCTAAGCCCGCCGCTCATCATTAACAAACCCCAAATTGACGAATTATTTGGCACGCTGCGGCGGGTCTTGGAGAGGTTAGACTAGGGCCTAACGCGCCCCAGTCATTAAAAAGGCCTCCCCTAGCAAGAGCGCGACGGGCGAGGCGATTGAAGGCGCGGCGCTCAGTCGGCGTATGGCGCGCGAACCCATCGGGAGGCAAAGGTGACAGAAGAACTCAAGAACCTGAAAATCGACGGTCAACGGCTGTGGGACAGCCTGATGGAGATGGCCAAGATCGGACCGGGCATCGCAGACGGCAACAATCGCCAAACCCTAACCGATGAAGACGCAGAGGGCCGGGCGCTGTTCCAATCCTGGTGCGAAGCGGCAGGCTGTAGCATGGGCGTCGATAAGATGGGCAATATGTTTGCACGCCGCGAAGGGGCCGATCCCAACGCAGTGCCGGTCTATGTCGGCTCGCACCTGGATACGCAGCCTACGGGCGGCAAGTATGACGGCGTCCTAGGCGTGCTGGCGGGCTTAGAGATTGTGCGCTCTTTGAACGATTTGGGTATCCAGACCAAGCATCCCATTGTTGTTACCAATTGGACCAACGAAGAAGGCACGCGCTATGCGCCCGCTATGCTGGCCTCGGGTGTCTTTGCTGGCAAGCACACGCTCGACTGGGCCTATGACCGCGAAGACGCCAAGGGGTTAAAGTTTGGCGATGAGCTGAAGCGCATCGGTTGGCGAGGCGAAGAAGAAGTTGGCGCGCGCAAGATGCATGCTTTCTTTGAGCTGCACATTGAGCAAGGCCCGATTTTGGAAGCTGAAGAGACCGATATCGGCGTTGTCACCCATGGCCAGGGGCTAAGCTGGACGCAAGTAACAATCGAGGGCAAGGACGCACATACCGGCTCGACGCCCATGCCGATGCGCAAAAATGCGGGACTGGGCATGGCGCGCGTCTTGGAAAAGGTCGATGAGATCGCTTGGTCACACAAACCGCACGCGGTCGGCGCGGCCGGTCACATCGACGTGTTCCCCAACTCGCGCAATGTGATTCCGGGCAAGGTTGTGTTTACGGTGGATTTCCGCTCTCCGGACCTCGCCGTCATTCAGGACATGGAGCAGCGCTTGCGGGTCGAGGGGCAAAAAATTGCCGACGACATGGGGCTGAGCATCGCGTTTGAGAAAGTCGGTGGCTTTGATCCTGTGACCTTCGATGCGGGCTGCGTGACGGCGGTTCGTTCGGCGGCTGAACGGCTGGGCTATTCGCACATGAACATCATCTCAGGCGCGGGTCATGATGCCTGTTGGATCAATGCGGTCGCGCCTACTTCTATGGTGATGTGCCCTTGTGTCGATGGCTTGTCCCACAACGAGGCGGAAGAGATTTCGCAAGATTGGTCCACCAAAGGGGCAGAGGTGCTGTTTCACGCGGTCGTCGAAACAGCAGAGATCGTCAGCTAGGATGAAGCTAGCCACCAGCCATCCAAAATGGCTGACCGCAAAAATGAAACAGGCTGCGTACGCCAATTAGAGCGTGCGAACGGCCAAAGCGGATTTAACAGGAGGAAAGCATGTCTACGAAAGTTGTTAAGGGCGGAACCGTCTGCACCGCCGATCGCAGTTGGAAAGCCGACGTTCTGATCGAAGGCGAGACCATCAAGCAGATCGGCGAAGATTTGAAGGGTGATACCTACATTGACGCTGAAGGGGCCTATGTCATTCCGGGCGCCATTGACCCGCACACTCACCTTGAAATGCCCTTTATGGGCACCACCGCTGCTGAGACTTTTGAGACTGGCACATGGGCGGCGGCTTGTGGCGGCACGACGATGCTGGTCGATTTCTGCCTGCCCGGCACGGACGGCTCGATCAAGAATGCGATCCACGAATGGCATCGCAAATCGGCGCCGCAGATCTGCTCTGACATTGGCTATCACATGGCCATTACGGGTTGGAACGAGAACGTTTTCGATGAAATGAAAGACGCCGTCGATATGGGCGTCAATTCCTTTAAACACTTCATGGCCTACAAGGGCGCGCTGATGATCGAGGACGACGAGATGTTCGCCTCTTTCAAGCGCTGTAAGGAGCTGGGCGCGCTGCCCATGGTCCACGCAGAGAACGGCGACCTGGTGGCGGACATGCAGCAAGCCATGCTGGAAAAGGGCATCACCGGCCCCGAAGGCCACGCCTATTCACGCCCGCCCGAGTTTGAGGGTGAGGCGGCCAATCGCGCGATTACCATTGCCGATGCTGCCGGGGTGCCGCTCTACGTCGTGCACGTCTCTTGCGAGCAGGCCCACGAAGCCATACGACGCGCACGCCAGAAGGGCATGCGGGTCTATGGCGAGCCGCTGGTACAGTTCTTGACCCTGGATGAGAGCGAATATTTCAACAAGGACTGGGACCACGCCGCACGCCGCGTCATGAGCCCGCCATTCCGCAACAAAGAACACCAGGCCAGCCTGTGGGCGGGGCTGCAAGCGGGCTCTTTGCAGGTTGTCGCGACCGACCACGCTGCCTTTACGACCGAACAAAAACGCATGGGCCGGGATAATTTCTGCTTCATTCCCAATGGCTCAAATGGCCTTGAGGAGCGCTTGGCGGTGCTGTGGACCGAAGGGGTCGAGACCGGCCGTCTGACACCCAACGAATTCGTTGCAGTCACCTCCAGCAATATTGCCAAGATCCTGAACATCTACCCCAAGAAAGGGGCGCTGGTTGAAGGCGCGGACGCGGATATTGTGGTCTGGGATCCCAAACTCAGTAAGACGATTTCGGCCACCAACCACCATTCCATCCTGGATTACAATGTCTTCGAAGGGTGGGAAGTCAAGGCGCAAGCGCGCTATACAATCTCACGCGGTGACGTGATTTGGGCCTGGGGCCAGAACTCGCAGCCTCAGCCTGGCCGAGGC
Organism: Alphaproteobacteria bacterium; assembly: GCA_030428565.1. Lineage (GTDB taxonomy): Bacteria > Pseudomonadota > Alphaproteobacteria > UBA7985 > JAUIBT01 > JAUIBT01. The sequence continues at coordinate 33,066 of JAUIDR010000013.1, read as the reverse complement.
CGTTTTGTGCCGCGCCCAGCGTTCCATTCCGCAAACATTGCGCTGTCTAAGTGGAAGGAGCTGACCAGCCCCAAGGCCATCCAGCGCGATCCCATGAACATCCCAGCGGGTATCTAGCCGATGAAAACAGCGATGGGTCGATCCAAACCGAAGGGGCGAGGCGAATGAGCGACAACACCGCGATAAGCGCGCGCGGCATCAGCCTGACATTTGAGACCAATGACGGTCCGGTCCATGCCCTGAAGGATGTGGACCTGGACATAGAGCGCGGCGAGTTCGTTAGCTTTATTGGTCCATCGGGCTGCGGGAAGACCACCTTCTTGCGGGTCATTGCTGATCTTGAAAAGCCCACCGCGGGTAAGATCAGCGTCAACGGGCAAGACCCCGAGACGGCGCGTATGAACCGCGCTTATGGCTATGTGTTCCAATCGGCAGGCCTGTTTCCTTGGCGCACGATCGCCAAGAACATCAAGCTGCCGCTGGAGATCATGGGGTACGATCCGGAAGAACAAGAAGAGCGCGCCAAAGCCGCGCTGTCTTTGGTCGAACTTGACGACTTTGGCGGTAAGTTTCCCTGGCAGCTCTCGGGCGGCATGCAGCAGCGCGCCTCCATTGCCCGGGCGCTCTCCTTTGACGCCGATATTTTGCTGATGGACGAGCCGTTCGGTGCTCTGGATGAGATCGTGCGCGATCACCTGAACGAGCAGCTCTTGGCCCTGTGGCGGCGCACGAAAAAGACCATTGGTTTTGTGACCCACTCCATCCCCGAGGCGGTCTATCTCTCTACCAAGATCGTCGTTATGTCGCCGCGTCCCGGGCGCATTACGGAAGTGATCGACAATACGCTGCCCGATGATCGGCCCTTGGACATCCGTGATACGCCCGAATTCATGGCGCTGTCCCACCGGGTGCGCGAGGGATTGAGAGGGGGCCACCAGGATGGCTAAGGTCTGGCACCGCTATGGGCCTGTTTTAATAATCTCTCTGGCGATTGGAGCCTTCTGGTATTTGGCCGCCATTGCGCTGAACGCCAACTGGGCCCTGGATCGCGCCGAGCGCGCGGGTAAGACCTTGGGCGCTGTAGAGCTTGTGCAGGAGACCTGGAGCCAGAAGAAGCCGCGCCTGCCGGTGCCCCACCAAGTCGCCGCGGAGATTTACAAGACCACGGTTGAAAAGAAAATTACATCAAAGCGCTCACTGATATTCCATAGCTGGGTGACGATGAGCTCCACGGTCTTGGGCTTTGCCTTCGGTGTTGGCCTTGGGGTAGGGCTCTCTGTGTTGATCGTCTATTTTCGTGTCGTTGACATGAGCGTGATGCCCTGGATCATCGCCAGTCAGGCCATTCCCATCTTGGCCATTGCGCCGATGATTATCGTCATCTTGAATTCGATTGGGATCTCTGGGCTGGTGCCCAAGGCGATAATCTCGGCCTATCTGTCCTTCTTCCCCGTGGTCGTCGGGATGGTCAAAGGGCTGCGCAGCCCCGACAAAATTCAGCTCGATCAAATGCGCACCTGGAACGCGAGCCATTCGGATTCATTCTGGAAGTTGCGCTTGCCAGCCTCGGTGCCCTATCTGTTTGCATCGCTGAAGGTCGCTATGGCGGCCTCGCTGGTCGGGGCCATCGTCGGCGAGCTGCCGACTGGTGCCGTGGCAGGCCTAGGTGCGCGCCTGTTGGCGGGCAGTTATTACGGCCAGACCATTCAGATTTGGAGCGCGCTGATTATGGCGGCCGTTCTGGCGGCTGTGCTCGTCAATCTGATCGGCTTGCTGCAACGGATCACGCTGAAGCGGATGGGGTTTGTGCGATGATCATGATCCTGATTGCTATCTTAATTTGGGCGGCGCTCTTCTATCTCAATATCCGCCTTTCGCGCTCAGCCAGCCTACCTTACGCCGGGGCAATCGTGCCGATTATTTTTGGCATCGCTCTGCTGGTTCTGTGGGAAGCGATCGTGCGCGGATTGAGTGTACCGCGGGTTTTGCTGCCCCCTCCATCCAGCATCGTCGCCACATTTTTCACCGCCTTGCCGATCCTGTTCACGGACTTCGTGCAGACCGTCGTCAAGGGCGCTCTGTCGGGTTACATCCTGGGATGCAGCGCTGCTATCGGAGCCGCGATTTTGGTCGATCAGTACTCGTTTTTGCGTCGCGGCCTGCTGCCGATCGGCAACTTCGTCGCGGCGCTGCCAATCATCGGCCTGGCGCCGATCCTGGTCATGTGGTTCGGCTTCGATTGGGAATCAAAGGCCGCGGTCGTGGTGGTCATGGTCTTTTTCCCGGTGCTGGTGAATGCGGTCGAAGGCCTGCAAGACACAGATCAAATGCAGCGCGATCTTATTCGCACTTATGGCAGCAGCTATTGGCAAGCGCTGATCAAGCTACGTTTGCCCGCTGCGCTGCCCTTCATCTTCAATGGTCTTAAGATTGCCTCTACCCTGGCGCTGATTGGCGCCATCGTGGCCGAGTTCTTCGGCTCGCCGGTCAAGGGCATGGGCTTTCGTATCTCAACAGCAGTCGGGCAGCTCAATTTGGAGCTGGTCTGGGCAGAAATTCTCGTTGTGGCCATGGTCGGAACGGGGACTTATGGCGTCTTGTCTTACTTTGAGCAGCGGTTGACCTTTTGGCACCCCTCTCAGCGCGAGCGGACGAAACCATAACCTTTTCAAGTTCAAAAGGAGGAAACTATGAAATTGAAAAGCGCATTGATTGCCGGGGCTCTTTCCGGAGCTGTGGTACTGTCTGCTGGTTTGGCGCAAGCCGCCGACAAAGTGACCCTGCAACTCAAGTGGGTGACACAAGCCCAGTTTGCGGGCTACTACGTGGCGGCCGATAAGGGCTACTATGACGACGAAGGCCTGGACGTGACCATCAAGCCAGGCGGTCCCGACATCGCGCCGACCCAGGTCATCGCCGGCGGTGGTGCTGACGTGGTGGTTGAGTGGATGCCTGCCGCCTTGGCTGCGCGCGAAAAGGGCCTGCCTCTGGTCAACATCGCCCAGCCTTTCAAGTCATCGGGCATGATGCTGACCTGCCGCAAGGATTCGGGCATTGCCAGCCCCGCTGACTTCCCTGGCAAGACGCTGGGCGTTTGGTTCTTCGGCAACGAGTTCCCCTTCTTGAGCTGGATGAGCCAGTTGGGCATCCCAACCGACGGTTCGGCGCAAGGTGTCGAGGTCTTGAAGCAAGGCTTTAACGTCGATCCCATCTTGCAAGGCCAGGCGGACTGCGTGTCTACCATGACCTATAACGAATACTGGCAGATCATTGACGCGGGCCTGACCCCGGAAGAATTGGTGGTCTTCAAGTATGCTGAGCAGGGCGTTGCTACCCAAGAAGACGGCCTCTACGTCCTGGAACAAAACCTGTCGGATCCTGCTTTTAAGGACAAGATGGTACGCTTTGTTCGTGCTTCTATGAAGGGCTGGAAATGGGCCGAGCAGAACCCAGAAGCCGCGGCAGACATCGTGCTTGAAAACGATGCCACCGGTGCCCAGACCGAAGAACACCAGGTCCGCATGATGGGCGAAATCGCCAAGCTGACTGCGGGCTCAAATGGTTCGCTGGACCCAGCTGATTACGAGCGTACCGTTGCGACGCTGCTGGCGGGTGGTTCTGATCCGGTTATCAGCATGGAGCCGACAGGCGCTTGGACCCACGCCATTACCGATGAAGCGCTGCAATAAGAACCGCGCGGACGGCTAGCCGCCGCTTCGCACTCACCCAGTTGTGAGGCGAGGCGGCGTTACACCACAGCGCCCCTGAGCACCCGGTCACTAGTGTTTGACTGGTGTTGTTCAGGGGCATTTTTTTGCTTTGCTGCCGTAGCCAAAGCGGCCGGGCAAAGTTTGCATTTGTGCTATTTTCACCATTTCAGGGAGCACTGAATGAAAAGACGAGATTTTTTGATGAGCGTTGGCGCGCTCGCGGCGACCCCAATGGTGGGGCTGCAGACCGCTGCGCAAGCCGCCGATGCCACTACGACCTTGGTTGCCGAGCCGGTTACAACTCAGCTATTGCCGCTAGGCAACCCGGCGACCGCGATGCTCGGCATCAACGGGTCATCGCCCGGGCCCTTGTTGCGTATGAAGCAGGGCGAGCGCCAGTCCATTCGCTTTGACAATCAGATCGATCAAGGCTCGGCGCTGCATTGGCACGGCCTGCGTATTGATAATGCCATGGACGGGGTGCCGGGCTTGACCCAAGACCTTGTTCAGCCCAAAGGCGGCTTTGACTATATTCTAAACCCGCCGGATGCTGGAACCTTTTGGTATCATTCGCACAATCGCTCTTGGGAGCAAGTGGCGCGCGGTCTCTACGGGCCGATAATTGTCGAAGAGAGCAGCCCGCCCGACGTGGATCGCGATATCGTGGTGATGGTGGACGATTGGCGGCTCACGCAGACTGGCGCGCTGGCTCCCGGTTATGACAATATGCACGATCAAGCGCACCAAGGACGGCTGGGAAACTACGCACGGGCCTTGTTCGATGACGAGGGCTCGGTCCAACGCGGTCAGCGGCTTCGCTTGCGGCTGATAAACGTGGCTACAGATCGAGTCTTCCCGCTGAAGCTTGCCGGGGTTGAGGGGCAAGTAGTGGCACTTGATGGCATGCCGTTGTCCAAGCCGCGCCCACTGACAGAAATGCTGATGGCGCCCGCTCAACGCGTGGACATCATCGCTGACGTGGTAAGCGATGAGGCCGTGGTGATTTTGGCCCCTCTGCGCGATGGTGAGTTTTCTTTGGGCGAGCTTGCGGTGAAAGGCGCGGCTCAGACGCCAAGGACGGCCGGCATAGCCCCGCTACCGGCCCATCGGCTGGCACAGCCCGATCTTGTCAAAAGCGAAGACATTTTGGTCAAGATGGAAGGCGGCGCCATGAACCCGCGCATGATGGCGCTGGACAGCATTTGGGCGCTGGGCGGCCGTACTGGCTTGGATCAAGATCCGGTGATGCGCATCGCGCGGGGCAAAACGGCCCGCATGCGCCTTGCTAACGAGACCCTTTTTCCCCATGGCATACACTTGCACGGCCATCATTTTTATGAGCTGGCCGCCGATGGCAGCTTGGGTGATCTGCGCGATACGACCTTGATAATGCCCGAGGAGACACGCGAAATTGTTTGCGTGTTCGACAATCCTGGCAAGTGGCTGTTGCACTGCCATATGCTGGGCCATCAAGCGGCTGGTATGAAAACATGGGTAGAAGTGACATGAAGACTTTACTGTTTGTATTGGCTTGCGCAATCAGCGTACCGGCCTTCGCCGACCATGAGCTGAACAATCGCGATATCAGCCAGGGTGCCCAGAACTATGCTGACTACTGTGCGGAATGCCACGGCGCCAACCTGGAAGGCCAGGCCAATTGGCGTGTGCCCGGCGAGGACGGGATATTGCCAGCGCCGCCGCATGATGCCAGCGGCCATACTTGGCACCATGATTTTCAACTGCTGTTCGACTACACGCGCTTAGGCGGCGCCAAGCTGCTGGAAGAGCGTGGCATCACCGACTTCAACAGCGGTATGCCGGGCTTTGGTGAGGTGATGAGTGAGGGAGAGATTTGGAACGTCCTGGCTTTTATTCAATCCACCTGGCCGCAGCAAATCAAGGAGGCCAACGCTGGGGTCAACCCCAAGCATGGTCAATAGCGCGGCGCTGTAGTCCGGAGCGCTGGCGCGAAGTGCAGAGGCATTCTGGCGCTATAGCCATCTGTTATTAAAGGCAAATGCTTGCTCACAAGTCTTGCAAGGCGCGCGTGCTTTGCTCTAGGCTCTCGCCACGTTTGACGATTGGCCGAATTCAAAATGCAAGTCTTTCCCATATCTGAAGCCCAGCCACCGGAACACCGGGCCGCGCTGCCCTCTAGCGCCGACGTGGTTGTTATTGGCGGCGGCGTGATCGGTGTCTCAGCCAGCTTGTTTCTGGCGCGCGCGGGCCTGCGTGTCACGCTGTTGGAGAAAGGGCGAATCGCGGGCGAGCAATCCTCGCGAAACTGGGGTTGGATACGGGTGACGGGCCGCGACTTGGCGGAGGTCCCCATCGCGCTTGAAGCCCAGGGCTTGTGGCAAAAACTGGCGCAAGAAGTGGCAAGCGATATCGGTCTGACCCAAGGCGGGGTGGCCTATCTGGCTGAGAGCGAGGCCGATCTCAACGAATACGCGGCTTGGTTGGAGAGCGCAAAGCCATTGGGCGTTTCGAGCGAGCTTTTGGACAGCAATGCGGTGCGCGATTTGATGCCCCAGGCCAGTCGCCAATGGGCCGGTGCGCTTTGGACGCCAACCGACATGCGCGCCGAGCCCTTTGTCGCTGTCCCTGCGTTGGCCCGACTGGCCCGCGACGCCGGTGTCACAATCCGCGAGGCCTGCGCGGCGCGTCTGATCGAGACCGAAGCCGGGCAGGTGTCAGCGGTCGTTAGCGAACACGGCAGCGTTAAGACCAACGCTGTCGTTCTGGCGGGCGGGGCTTGGTCGTCATTGTTCTTGCGCCGCCATGGCCTGTCGATTCCACAGCTATCAGTGCGCTCAACGGCGGGGCGCACCTCGGCGGTTGATGATGTTTACTCGGGCGGTGCAATCGATGGCCGCGTCGGTTTTCGCCGCCGTCAAGATGGCGGCTATACCCTGGCCCAAGAAGTGCGCAGCGATTTGTTCATAGGGCCGGATGCCTTCCGCGCTCTGCCCTTCTTTGTGGGACAATTGATGCGTCAGCCCTTTCGAGTGACCTACCGGCCCGCAGCGCCGCGCCATTTTCCCGATGCTTGGGGCACCAAGCGTTTTTGGCGTGCCGATGAGCAGAGCCCGTTTGAACGCATGCGTGTCTTAAACCCACGGCCCAACGCCCGCGCGACGGCCAAGGCCTTAGGGTTTTTCAAGGATAGCTTCGATGCGGCAGACAAGGCCGAGCTGATACAGCATTGGGCGGGCATGATCGACTTTATGCCCGACATGGTGCCGGTTGTGGATCAAGTCGGCGATCTGCCGGGCCTGACCGTGGCAACTGGAATGACGGGTCATGGTTTTGGTATCGGTCCCGCCTTCGGTCGGATCGTCGCCGATTTGGTGCAAGGCAAGGCGGTCGGTCACGACATCAGCCGCTTCCGCTTCTCGCGCTTTGCCGACGGCAGCCGCCTGGTGCCGGGGCCAGGGGTTTAAGGCCTTGATCGATCCGTCTTGGCGACAGCAGGAGTGATTTGCGCGCAGTTCTGGAGGCGCGCCCGTCGGCTTAGTTTGCCGTCTTGGGCGGTGCCAGGGTCGCGCGCTTGCATATGTAGGTGTTCAGGGCAAGCGGCGTTATATCTTGGTTGCCATCGATCATTTCGACCAAGGCTCGGGCCGCGCGCCGGCCCATATCGCGGTGCGGCACATGGACGGTGGTTAGCGGCGGATCAACGACCGTTGCCAACTCGATATCATCAAAGCCGGTGATAGAGACGTCTTTCGGCACACACAGCCCCAGGGATCGAGCCGCACGCAGCGCGCCGACCGCCAGAACATCGTTGCCGCACATTACCAGAGTGGGCTGCTCGCCATTTTGCATAAGGCGCTCAAAGGCCTGCGCGCCATTCTCAACGGCATAGGTGGTCTCAACAAGAGCGAGGCCATCAGGGTCTAAACCTTTGTCCTGCATGGCCGCCCGCACCCCAAGTACGCGATCGCGCGCCCGGTCGTTGCCGGACTGCTCAGCGGAAATATAGGCGATGCGGCGGTGACCTTGTTCTAGGGCAAGGCTGGCGAGTTCTTTCATAGCGGCCAGGTTGTCAAAGCCGACCGAGGCGCGGTTCTCGCCCGCTTGGTGGGCCCAGGCGATGATGACCGGTACGCCGCGTTTTTCTAAGAAGCGGTAGACCCTAGGATCGCGGTGATAGCCAATCAGCAATAAGGCATCCGCCCCACGTGCGACCAGGGTTCGGATTTGCTCATCTTCGACGTCGCTACGATAGAGCGAGCTTGCAACCAGCAAAGTAAAGCCTAGGCCGTGTAGCTCTTCTTGAAAGGCCTGAACACCGCGCGCAAAGATGGCGTTCTCCATCGTCGGAAGCACGGCACCCACGGTAAATGTTCGCTTGGCGGCCAAGGCTCTCGCATTGAAGTTTGGCGCGTAGCCAAGCTCCTTGACCGCTTCCATGACCCGCGTGCGCGTGCGCTCAACGACCTGATCGGGTGAGTTGAGGCAGCGCGAGACCGTGGCTGTAGAGACACCGGCCTTTTGGGCGACGTCTGCCAGGGTAGGGGTTAGATTGGTGTTTTTATTCATGTTTAGCTCGCAGTCTATCCCGGTTGTCTACCTGAAAACGCAGCGCAAGGGAACGCGCCGCGCACATTTTCGCTCGCTGCAAATGTAAGCGCTTGCATTTTAAAATGTAAGCGCTTACATTGCCCGCAATCACCGCAACACGGTGATGAAGGAAGGCAAACATGTTCCTGACAACTGCAATCATCCTGTTCGGCGGCTTTGCTGCAAACGTGGCAATGGGCTCGATCGGCGAAAAGCCGTTCTTGGGGGACGTGGGCGAAATGGTGCTGCTGTTCGCAGCCGCGCTGGCTTTCGTCGCGGCGATCCTAAAGCGAGAGGCCGCAGCCAAAAAAAATCAAAATTCGAAATCCTGAAGGAGGAGACATCATGGATAACGAACGCAAAGCGATTGCTTCGGCCGAGCGCCGCAATTTCTTGAAGCTGGCGGGCGCTGGCGGATTTACGGCCGCCATAGTGGCGGGCGCTGCGGGTACGCTTTGGTCGTCTGAGGCGGCCGCTCAGACCGCTACAGAAGAAAAACAGCGCGAAAAAGCAGCCGATCATATCATGACCGTTGCGACTGCTTACGTGCTGGGCGCATCGCGCAGCTACCCCATCTTGCAATTGGACCTGAAGGAAAACATCCAGAACGCAACCAATGGCAAGGTCTACGTTAAGCTGGCGCCCGGCGGCCAGTTGGGCGCGGGTGGCGCTTTGGCACAAAAGGTGCAGACCGGCACCATTCAGGCAGCGCAGCACTCGCTGTCGAACTTTGCGCCTTTCGCCAGCGCTGTTGACCTGATCAACATGCCTTACTTCTGTGGTTCTAACCAGCGCTTTACCAACCTAGTGACGTCCGAGGCTTGGAAGAAAGAGGTGCATCCCAAAGTCGAAGCTTCTGGCTTTAAGGCTCTGTTTTACGTCGTTATTGATCCGCGCGTTGTTGCGGTGCGCAAGGGCGGTAATGCGGTTATCACACCGGCCGATCTGGACGGTGTTAAGTTCCGTGTGCCGGGCTCAAAGATGCTGCAGCAGTATTACCGCATGGTAGGGGCTAACCCGACACCGGTTGCATGGGGCGAGACACCGTCTGCGATCAAGCAAGGTGTTGCCGATGCTCTGGATCCGTCGGTTGGCGCGCTCTACGTCTTCGGCTTCAAGGACATCCTGAGCCACGTGACATTTACCCAAGCTGTTCCTGACAGCCAGGTCTACTCCATGAACCTGGAGTGGTTCAACTCTCTGCCCCGCGATGTGCAGGAAGGTATTGAGTTTGCAGGCGAAATCACCGCGCAGCAAAACCTGGCGAAAGTTCCGGCTGCACGCAGCTATGCCATGTCTGAGTTGAGGAAATCTGGCGTTGAGTTCCACTCACTGTCTGACGATCAGTTGGCTGAGTGGCAGGCAGCCGGTGGCTATCAGCGCTCTGAGTGGGATCAGTTTAAGGTCGACCTGGCGGGCTCTATGGATGCCTTCGCGCGCTTGGAAGAAGCAGCGAATACGCAGGGCCGTCTCTACGTCCACGACGCATAAGCAAGCGAAAGCGGGGCCGAGTGCAGAACTCGGCCCGCCGCCTCGCTGTTTGAATGCCCGCTGTTGCAGATGCCTTTCAATGGCGGGCGCCAAATTCCCAGAACAGGTTGATAAGGGTGCCTTGCGTGCTGCGACTTGGCTGGGAAGATATTGTGCCAGAGATCCAACATTGAGGGTCGCGGCGACAGGGTGGTCTGGATGTCTGAGATAATAAAATCGCTCGACCGAAACGCTGAGAGGTGGGCCTTGTTGGTCTTCTACGTCATGCTAGTCGTGACCATGGCGGTCGAGGTCTTGCGGCGAGAAGTCTTCGCTTTCTCGTCGATTTGGGGCGAAGAAATCGTCCGCTACTCCTTCATTTATCTGGCCTGGATCGGTGCAGCCGCAGCGGTCAAAGAGCGCGCGCACATTCGTATTGATGTGGTGCTGCACTATCTGAGCCCGCGCCTGAAAGCGGCGCTCTACATCTTTGGTGATTTGGTCATGCTGGGCGTCGCTCTGATCGCGATTTACTACTCCTTTGAAACGGTCATGGTGTCGGCCAAGTTCGGTTCGGTAAGCCACGGTCTTCGTATTTCTATGGTCTGGTTTTTAACGGCTGTACCATTGGGTTTCGCCCTTATGATCCTGCGCCTTATTCAGTCCTTCCTGCGCGATCTGCGCGCCCTTCGTCGCGGCCAGTGCGTGTACGAAGGCGACAAGCTGTTTGATTAGGGGGCGCGCGACCATGCTTTGGAATCAATTGCAAAATCAAGCTGTGGTGCTGGGTTGGGACTTCTATATTCCCGTCCTGCTGTTCGTCGGTCTCGTGGCTTTGGCTGTGCCGATTTGGGCGGCCATTGGCGTCGGCGCTATCTCCATGTTGCTGCTCTCTGGAGCCTTGCCGCTGTCGCTGATTGGTGAGAGCCTGTTCGACGGCATCGACGCCTTTGCGCTTACCGCGGTTCCCTTGTTCATCTTGACGGGTGACGTGTTGGTGCGAACCGGCCTTAGCCGCAAATTCTTGAATGTAGCCGAGGCCTTGACCTGCTGGACCAAAGGCGGTTTTGGCTCTGCGACGGTCCTGGTCTGCGGTATGTTCGCGGCGATCTCGGGCTCGGATGCTGCTGGCGCGGCGGCCGTCGGCCGTATGACAATTGACCGATTGGTGGAGTCCGGCTACCCGCGGCCTTACGCCTGCGCTTTGGTGGCGGCTGGTGCTTGTACGGGCATCCTTATCCCGCCGTCTATCGCCTATATCATCATCGGCCTGGTGTTGGGCATTTCGGCATCAACCCTGTTTTTGGCGGCGCTCATTCCGGGGGTGGCGATCTTGGTCGCGATCCTTGTGACCAACCTCATTATGAACCGCATCTACGCCTATGAGGGTGGCGGGCTTATGAGCTGGTCGGAGTGGCTGGATCAACTTTGGTCGGCGTTTCGTTCCGGCTGGTATGCCTTCATCGTTCCTGGCATCATCTTCTTCGGTATTTTTTCTGGCAGATTGACGCCGACCGAGGCCGGTGCAACCGCCGTCGTCGTGACCATTTTGATGGGCTTTGTGCTGGGCACGCTGAAGCTGTCGGACTTCCCGGCCATGTTGGTGAGTTCGGCCAAGGTCAACGGGGTCATTTTGCCGATTATCGCCTTTTCTTTGCCGCTGGCGCAGGCCTTGGCCATTCTGGGAGTGCCGCAAGGTTTTGTCTTCGCAGTGACGACCATGACCGACAGCCCGGCGCTGTTGATCCTACTGATGATCGGTATTCTGATCGCGGCCGGTTGCGTCATGGAGACCACACCCAACATCGTGATTTTGGCGCCAATCCTAAAGCCGCTGGCCGACAATATCGGCATGAACGAAATACAGTTCTGCATCATGATGATTACCGCCCTAGGCGTTGGTTTCATCACCCCGCCCTTGGGGCTCAATCTCTTCGTGGTCTCCGGTTTGACGGGAGAATCAATCTTAAAAATTGCGGGCCGCGCCATTCCCTTCGTATTCTTCATGCTGCTTGTCGTGTTGCTCATCGCCTACGTTCCGGCGATTTCAACCACGCTGCTGCCCGAAATTTATAAGTAGGATCAATAAGATGCCAAGAGAGTACCTCAAAAAGGCAAGTCTAACCTCAACGTCTGGCGCTTCGGATGTGAACGAGATCGTGACCAAGATCTTGAACGAAATCGAAGCAGGCGGCGATGACGTCGCACTGGCTTACGCCGCCAAGTTCGACAACTACGATGGCAATATCATTCTTTCGCCCGAGGAGATTGAAGCGGCCTGCGCTTTGGTCCCAGAGCGCTTGAAGGCTGACATTCGTTTTTCTCACGACAACGTGCGTCGCTTTGCCGAAGCTCAGAAGGCCACGGTCGCCGATATCGAGGTTGAATTGCAGCCAGGCTTCGTTGCAGGTCAAAAAGCGATCCCGGTCGCAGCGGCGGGCTGCTATGTCCCCGGCGGGCGTTATAGCCACATCGCCAGCGCCATTATGACCGTGACCACAGCCAAAGTGGCGGGCTGCAGCCACATCGTCGCCTGCTCACCGCCGCGTCCTGGCGTCGGTATTGCGCCCGCGATCGTCTATGCCGCGCACATCTGCGGCGCGGATACGATCATGGCCATGGGCGGCGTTCAAGGCGTTGCCGCTATGACCTTTGGTCTGTTTGGCTTGCCAAAAGCAAACATCCTGGTCGGCCCGGGCAACCAATTCGTTGCAGAAGCCAAGCGCATTTTGTTCGGGCGCGTCGGCATTGATATGATCGCTGGCCCGACCGATAGCTTGATATTGGCGGATGCAAGCGCCGATGCCCACATCGTTGCAACCGATTTGGTGAGCCAGGCCGAGCATGGCTATAACTCGCCTGTTTGGTTGGTGACAGACCATCGCGCTTTAGCCGAAGAAGTCATGGCGTTGGTGCCGGGATTGATCGAAGACCTGCCCGAGACCAACCGCAAGAACGCCGCGGATGCTTGGCGCGATTATGCGGAAGTGATCCTCTGCGATGATCGCGAAGACATGGCCGCTACCTCCGACGACTATGCACCCGAGCACCTGACAGTGCAGGCGGACGATCTTGATTGGTGGCTTGGCCGCCTGTCTTGTTATGGCTCGCTGTTCTTGGGCGAGGAAACGACGGTCTCCTATGGCGACAAGGCTGCTGGCACCAACCACGTTCTGCCAACGTCCGGCGCTGCCTCTTATACCGGCGGCCTGTCGGTCCATAAGTACATGAAAATTGTCACTTGGCAGCGGTCAACCCGCGAGGGCTCTAAAGGAGTGGCCGAAGCGACCGCGCGCATTTCGCGCTTGGAGGGCATGGAAGGCCACGCTCGCGCGGCTGATGTGCGCCTGGCCAAGTATTTCCCCAACGAGACATTTGATCTGACCGCAGATGCCTAACAGCGCTTCTCCTGCCAATTTCTTTGACCTGTCGGGCAAGGTGGCTTGCGTGACGGGGGCCAGCGCCGGTCTGGGGCGACGCGCGGCGACCGTCTTGGCTGCTGCCGGCGCTCAGGTCGTGGGAGTGGCACGTCGGGCCGATGCCTTGGCAGATTGGCAGGAAGAGGTGGCAGCTCAGAACAAGCAGCCGGTAGGGCAGGGCACTGCTGGCGTCAGCTTTGATCTTAGCGATCGCGGCGGGCTGGAAGATTTGGCCCAAAAGGTAAAGCAGGCCTTTGGTGCACCGGATATTATTGTACACGCGGCGGGCATCAACACCCGCCAAGAAGCCGATGACGTGACGCCCGAAGGCTGGGACATCACGCTCAACCTGAACCTAGCGGCGCCCTTCTTTTTGTCTCAGTACTTGGTGTCGGGCATGAAAGAAAGCGGATGGGGCAGGATCGTCAATTTTGCCTCGCTGCAATCTAGCCGCGCCTTCCCAGGCGGTCTGGCTTACGGGGCTTCAAAGGGCGGTATCAGCCAATTGACGCGAGCCATGGCACAAGCTTGGTCTGCCGACGGGATCAACGTCAACGCCATTGGTCCGGGCTTCTTTCGAACAGAACTGACGGCGCCGGTCTTCAACGATCCAGAGCGGGCGGCTCGCAACGCGGCGCAGACCTGTACCGGGCGCAATGGCGAACCGGAAGACATCGACGGACCCCTGATGTTCTTTTGCTCGCGCGCCAGCGACTACGTGACGGGCCAGGTCTTGATGGTTGACGGAGGCTTTACCGCAAAATGAAAGCGCTTGTTTATACTGGTAAAGAAAGTCTGTCGTATCAGGACGCCCTGAAGCCGGAACCAGGCCCGGGTGAGCTACTGATCCGGGTTGAGTCTGTCGGTATTTGTGGCTCAGACATGCACGCCTATTTGGGTCACGACGAGCGACGTCCTGCGCCCCTGATTTTGGGCCATGAGGCAGCGGGTACCATCGTTGGCGGCCCGCGCGATGGCCAACGTGTGACGGTTAATCCGCTGGTGACTTGTGGAATTTGTCCAGCTTGCCGGGGCGGCCGCGATAACCTTTGCCCCGAGCGCCAGATTATCTCAATGCCGCCGCGTGACGGGGCTTTTGCCCAGTGGCTCACTATGCCTGAGGGCAATTTGGTGGTGGTGCCCGATGGCGTGAGCTTCGATCAAGCAGCCTTGGCCGAGCCCATTGCTTGTGGTTGGCATGCAGTGCGCTTGGGGCGCCAAGCCTTGGGGGCTGGCGTCGTGGACGGCTCGCGGGCACTGGTCCTAGGCGGCGGGGCTATTGGCCTGGGTGCAGCTTTGAGCTGCCAGGCGCAAGGCATCCAAGATGTCACCATTGTCGAGCCCAATGACCTGCGCCGCTCCTATTTGCAGCAGGCTTGCGGGCAAAAGGCTTTGACGCCTGACGCTTTGGACCCGGCGGCCAGCTTTGACTTGGTGGTCGATGGCGTTGGCTATGCCGCGACGCGCGCTCAGGCCAGCGCGTTGGTGCGCCCCGGCGGGGTCATCATGCATATCGGTCTTGGGTCGGCAGAGGGCGGGCTCAACATCCGCCGCCTTACCTTGCAAGAGATCAGCTTCATCGGAACTTACACCTACACCGCTGACGATTTTCGCCAGACAGCCGCCGCCATTTTTGAGGGCCACTTGGGTGCACTGGATTGGGTGGAAGCACGCGACCTTACTGAGGGCGCGCAGGCCTTCGCCGATATTCGAGCAGGCCAGGTGGCCTCCCCGAAAATCATCCTCCGGCCTTGGGGCTAGAGCAGGCGATATGCGCAAAATCGAGCAAACCCATTCCCCGCCGGGCGGCTGACGCTTCAGCCTCAATTTTTCTCTCTTTGTCGCACCTGTGCGCTTGGGCGATGGCATGCCCACGCCTTGGCTGCGGCTTGACCTACCCCCGGGCTCTCGGGCCTGGGCCCCCAATTACACTGAACCCTAATGGAGATATGACATGTCCAATATCCCGCACCTTCTTGTGCATGATCACGAGGACAACGTCGGTGTTGTCGTCGTCGAAGGTTTGAAGGCAGGCACGGAAATGTTCTGTTGCGTCACGCACGATAACTCGACCTTCAACCTGACCGCTGGTGCAGACGTTCCCATCGGCCACAAGATCGCATTGAAAGACCTGGAAGAGGGCGACACCGCCATCAAGTACGGCGAAGACATCGGCAAGATCATCGCAGACATCCCTAAGGGCGGCCACGTCCACACCCACAATTGCAAGACCAAGCGCTGGTAAGGAGCAACGAGCATGTCATCCAAGTATTCCAATCTTACGATCCAGGGCTATCGACGCGACAATGGCCGTGTTGGCGTTCGCAACCACGTTTTGATACTGCCCGTTGACGATATCTCGAACGCCGCTGTTGAGGCGGTCGCGAACAACGTCAAGGGCACGCTAGCGATCCCGCACGCTTACGGTCGCTTGCAGTTCGGTGAAGATCTGGACGTGCACTTTCGTACCATGATCGGCACCGGCGCGAATCCTAACGTGGCCGCTGTCGTTGTGATCGGCATTGAGCCCGAGTGGACTAAAGTTATCGTTGACGGTATCGCAGCCACCGGCAAGCCGGTTGAAGGCTTCTCAATCGAGCAGAACGGCGACTTTGAGACCATCCGCAAGGCAAGCTGGAAAGCAAAAGAGTTCGTTCATTACGCTACCGAATTGCAGCGCGAAGAGTGCTCAATTTCAGAGCTGTGGGTCTCCACCAAGTGCGGCGAGAGCGACACCACGACCGGCTTGGGCTCATGCCCGACGGTCGGCAACATGTACGACAAGCTGCTGCCCGAGGGCATCTATGGCTGTTTCGGTGAGACCTCAGAAATCACCGGTGCCGAGCACATCTGTAAAAAGCGCGCGATCAACGAAGAGGTGGGCGAGCGCTGGTACAAGATGTGGAAGGCCTATCAGGACGATGTGATTTTCGCCCACCAGACCGACGACTTGTCCGATAGCCAGCCGACAAAGGGCAACATTCTGGGCGGTCTGACCACCATCGAGGAAAAGGCCCTTGGCAATCTGGAAAAGATTGGCCGCAGCTCTCAGTACATCGACATTCTGGAGCCTGCCGAACAGCCAAATTCTGGAAAAGGCCTCTACTTCATGGACACCTCATCGGCTGCCGCAGAATGTGTGACCCTGATGGCTGCCGGGGGCTACGTCATTCACACCTTCCCAACCGGTCAAGGCAACGTGGTGGGCAACCCCATCGTTCCGGTTATCAAGATCACCGCGAACCCGCGCACCGTGCGCACCATGTCTGAGCATGTGGATGTGGACGTGTCGGGCATCCTGCGCCGCGATCAGACCATTGATGAGGCGGGTGACGCGTTGATCGAGATGATCTGCCGGACCGCGAACGGTCGCAACACAGCAGCAGAAGCACTGGGTCACCGGGAATTTTCCATGACCAAGCTGTATCGCAGCGCCTAGGCGGGCATAGCTCGCCAACGACGACAACGGGTGGCCAGCGAATTGGCCGCCCACTTTTCTTTTCGGAATGTCCCATGGAAGCACTTGAACGGGTCAGCCTGGCTGATGCGACCGATATGCTTGTGTCTGCTTTTTGTGCCAGTGGCGTCCCGGTGGGGCCGGCGCGCTCGGTCGCTGGGGCACTGGTGGCTGCCGAAGCCCAAGGGCAAGCCGGGCATGGCTTCTCGCGTTTTGGCGATTACTTGGCTCAAGTGCGCAGCGGCAAGATCAATCCGCATGCCAAGATCAAGGTACATGCGCCGCGCCCGGCCAGCCTATTGATCGATGCCGATTGTGGCTTTGCTTATCCCGCCTTGGATGCCGCCGTCGAGCAAGGCGCGGCCTTAGCCAAGCAATACGGCATCGCCGCCATGGCTGTCACCAACTCGCATCATTGCGGCGCTCTGTCGATCCAAGTGGAGCGACTGGCCGAGCAGGGCCTGGTGGCCATGATGTTTGCCAATGCGCCAAAAGCCATCGCACCTTGGGGCGGCAAGCAGGCCTTGTTTGGCACCAATCCCATTGCCTTTGCGGCGCCACGCCTCGCTCAAGCCCCGCTGGTCATCGACCTGTCTTTGTCCAAGGTGGCGCGCGGTAAGATTATGAACGCCAAAAAGACCGGTCAGCCCATTCCAGAAGGCTGGGCCTTGGATCGAGATGGCCAAGCCACAACCGATCCGGACGCGGCGCTTAACGGCACCATGTTGCCAATCGCAGACGCTAAAGGAACCAGCTTGGCGTTGATGGTCGAAATTCTAGCCGCGGTCTTGACCTCTGCGGCTCTGAGCAGCGAAGCCAGCTCCTTTTTTGCCGCCGAGGGACCGCCGCCGCGCGTTGGCCAGCTCTTGCTTGCCATTGACGCCAAGGGACTGTCTCCAAGCTTCTATCAGCGTTTGGACAGCTTGCTTAGCATGATTGAGGGCAGCGACGGCGCGCGATTGCCCGGTGCCCGGCGGTTGGCCTGTCTGGCCGAAGCGCAGGCGAGGGGGCTAATGGTTCAGCCTCGCTACTTGCAGTCTGTGCGGGCGGCGGCGTCGGGCGCGTATCCCTCCCGCACGGCTTAGACCCCCAACGACTTTCGAGCAAAGGGCTGCCCTATGGCCATTTTGACTTTTGCGCGGCGCCACAGCGCGCGCCTTGGCACAAACCTTCAATTGCTGGCTCCCGGTCTGCTGTTGTCGGCCCTAGTGGCCGTGGCAGGACAGTTCATCGCGGAACATTATGGCGCCCCGGCTATGTTGATGGCGCTGCTGTTTGGTATCGCGCTCAACTTCCTGTCGTTGGAGGGGCGCTGTGTGGCGGGCATCAGCTTCACCGCTCGCCAGGTCTTGCGCTTTGGCATCGCGCTTCTGGGGATGCGGATTAGCTTTGACTTGGCCGCAGAGCTAGGCCTGCCGGCTGTTCTGTTG
Organism: Alphaproteobacteria bacterium; assembly: GCA_030428565.1. Lineage (GTDB taxonomy): Bacteria > Pseudomonadota > Alphaproteobacteria > UBA7985 > JAUIBT01 > JAUIBT01. The sequence continues at coordinate 15,014 of JAUIDR010000013.1, read as the reverse complement.
ATCGTAGCATCGACGGCAGCCACGATTGGCTTTGGTTTGATCGCCGCCCCCCTGTTCGGGCATCGTTATCGTTTTGCTTTCCTGTCTGCGGGGTCGGTCGCCATTTGCGGCGCTTCTGCTGCCATGGCCATTTCAGCGATCCTGCCGCAAGACGAGCGCTCTGAGGAGCGTTTGGTCTTCACCGTGGTGGGGGTAACGCTGCTGTCAACCGTGGCCATGATCCTCTACCCCATCTTAATGGCGATGATGGGTCTAGAGGATCGCGAGGCGGGCATTTTTATCGGCGCCACTATCCATGATGTCGCCCAGGTTGTCGGCGCGGGCTTTTCGATTTCGGATCAGGCCGGAGAGATGGCCACCGTCACCAAGCTGCTCAGGGTGGCCATGCTGGCGCCGGTGGTGCTGGTCGGCTCATTGATTTTGCGGCGCACGCAAAAAGTGAGCGGCGATGATCAAGCCGAGCAGAAGCGGCCGCCCTTATTGCCCTTGTTTGTCGTGGCCTTTGTGGTGCTTGCCGTGTTCAACGCCTTGCACCTTATCCCGCCAGCAGTTAGCGAGGCATCAAGCTCGGTGTCGCGCTGGGCTTTGCTGACCGCCATCGCCGCGGTTGGCATGAAAACATCGCTGCGTGATATCGCTAAGGTTGGGGTACCTGCCATTGCTTTGCTGGTCGGCGAGACTCTGTTTATTGCGGGCTTTATCGCCCTTGGTCTTTGGGGGCTCGGCTGGCTCGGCTAGGGGCCGCGCGCGGCGTCACTAGGGGATTTATTGGGCGGGCATCACGCTTAAGTAGCTAGCCAAGAGCGGCGACCGCCTCTAGCTTGATGCTCTCCTCAAACCAGCACGCTGAGCCCGTAATGTCAGAACAAGAAAAGGCAGCTTTCGGCCTGACCTCAAACCAAGCTCGTGCCATGACCAAGGCGAGCCAAGCCGCCTTAACCTATCGCCAGAGCCTTCCTAGCCTGCCCGCACGCCCGAGCATGGCGCTCGACGAAGCGGTGGCGCGTTTTGCTCAGCCCCTGGCCGACCTTGGCATGGCGGACGATGTCGTCATTCAGCACCTGATTGACGCCGCTGATGGCGGGATTCACCAAATGACCGCGCCTAGTTTCTTCGCTTATGTTTGCGGTGGTTCGCACCCTGTCGGCGTGGCAGCGGATTTCCTGGTCTCGGCTTGGGGGCAAAATGCGGCCTCGGCTTATGAAACGCCCGCCATAACTGGCATGGAGCGCCAGGTCTGTAACTGGGTCATCGAGTTGCTGGGTCTACCGCAGGAGAGCGGCGTCGGCCTCGTGACCGGAGCCAGCCTTGCCAACACCGCCGGAATCATGGCCGCGCGCAACGCCTTGCTGGCGCGCCAAGGCTGGGATGTGGAAGCTCAAGGTCTGTTTGGCGCGCCTGAAATTCCGGTTCTGGTCGGCCAAGACGCGCACTCGGCGCCGCTGGCGGCGCTGCGCTACGCCGGGTTTGGGGCTGCCAGGGTGCGGCGCGTGGCGACAGATGATCAAGGTCGCATCGATCCACAAGCCTTTCGCCAGGCCCTGGAGGACTGCCCGGCACCGCCCTTGGTCCTTTTGCAGGCGGGTCAAATCAATACCGGTGCTTTTGATCCCTTCGCAGAAATCATCCCTATGGTCCACGAGCGGGCCGGTTGGGTGCATGTCGATGGGGCCTTCGGGCTCTGGCTCGCAGCGGTGCCTGAGTTGGCCAGTCGCTTGGCCGGTGTTCAGCAGGCGGATAGCTGGGCGGTAGATCTGCATAAGTGGCTCAACGCGCCCTATGACTGCGGCGTAGTAGTGGTGCGCGAGCGACGCTGGTTGGTGGCCGCCATGTCGGCCCGCGGGGCCTACTTGCCCGACGTGACCGCGCATTGGGAGCCGAGCGATTCAACGCCAGAATTGTCACGCCGAGCGCGCGGCGTGCCCAGCTATGCCATCTTGCGCCAGCTGGGCCGCCAGGGCCTGCGTGAGATGATCGCGCGCCATTGCCGCTTGGCTGAGCGCGCGGCCAAACGGCTTGGTCAAAACGACGGCTTTAGGGTTCTCAACCAAGTGCACAGCAACCAAGTGGTGGTCGCCTGCACCGGTGGGGACGATATGACCATGCGGGTCTTGGAGACCGTTCAGGCGCGCGCCAAGGTCTACCCCAGTCACGGCGAGTGGGCCGGGTGCAAGGTCATCCGTATCTCGATTAGCAACTATGCCATGTATGATGCGGAAGTGGATTTGCTCTGCGAGGAGCTGGAAGCAGCGCTATGCGCTTGCCAAGGATAAGGCTAAGGCAAGGTTAGCTGCCTAGCTGCGGGCTCAGGCCAGCAAGATTAAACCAGCCTTTGCCTGATATGCATTCCTGGCTGCCCGGTTCTGGGGCAAATTTTTGGGATTTACACTTGACCGGTGGGGATTCCTGCTCTTCACCTATAAGTGGATCAAAAAATCGTGAAGTGAATGGTATGAAAAGAGCGCCCATCTACCCCGTAGAATTTCGTGGCAAAGCCGGTGAATGGTTTGCGATTTGGATTGCCAATGTCTTTTTGACCGTTGTCACCCTGGGCATCTATTCCGCTTGGGCTAAGGTGCGCTTTAAGAAATATTTCTATCAAAATACCTATGTCGGCGGGCGCAATTTTGACTACCACGGCCGGCCAAAAAACATTTTAATTGGCCGTATCATTGTCGCCGTTGTCATTGCTCTAAGCTATGTGCCTGGTATTCAGGTCGTCGTGGTGCCAGTGCTGATCCTGCTCATGCCAGCGGCCTTGGTGTTGAGTGCTCGTTTCAATGCGCGCAACTCTAGCTGGGCCAATGTGCGCTTTGATTTTATGGGGAAAATCCCGCGGGCCTATGTGATTTATCTCATCTATCCAGCCCTAGCATATGTTGCACTGATCGTGTTCGTGACGGCTACGTTTTTTGTCGTAACTAAAGGCAGCTCGCTTGAACCGTCGCAATTGGCCGGTCTATCCGATACAGGAAAACTTTTGGCCCTATTAGACGTTTGGCCAAGGCTTCTCTTAGCATTTGTGATTTCGCTGATCGTTGCCCTCTTTTTTGTGACGCTGCTGTTTCGCCTTGTCCAATTGTACGCTGTCAACGGCCACAGGTTGGCCGGGTTGCCATTTAGCATCGACGCCCGCTTGAGCGAGTATCTCGGTGTGATGTACCTCGCGGTTTTACTGGGGGCGGTCGGTGGCGCTGCGCTCGGACTGGTGGTTTTCGCGTTGAGCGCTGTGTTTGTCTATTGGACGGCTGCGGCCTTGCCAGCCCTTGTGGTTTTTTCTTATGGCTCCCTTATTCTCGGCTACATCGCGTTTCGTGTCGGCGTGCGTAACTTGCTTTTTCGAAACCTTGAGCTTGGTAGGGGTACCAAATGCCATCGGTTTCGCTCGACGGCGCAAGTTCTAGAGGTGGTTGGAATCATCGTGACGAATGCCATCGCGGTTTCGCTCAGTTTTGGGCTTATGCTGCCTTGGGCGAAAATCCGCTATTATCGCTATATGGCCGAGAATACCTTTGTCTTGGTTGAGGGCAACTTGGATGACTTCGCGGGCGATGCGCAAGACTACCAAAATAGTGTTGGCGAGGCCTACGGGGACTTCGAAGGCCTTGATCTTGGCATTGGTCTTTGATGCAACGCGCGGCGACAAGGCGGCAATGCGCCTTGAACGACCGCCACCGGTAAGGGCCAAGAATGACGAGAGGCCATCGTTATGAACACAGAATTTGACCCAGGCGCCGCGCAGCCCCCAGGCGCCGCGCAGCCCCCAGGTGCCGCGCAGCCGCTGTGTGTGTCGGGGCAAGCCCTACGCTATGGTACGTCAGCGGTTCATGAAGCCCGGCTGGAGTTAAGGCCAAGCGACGGGCGCCTCTACCTTATCGCGCAAGCCAACAAAGAGCAGCTCTTTGACTGCGAGCCAAGGCAAGCCAAATTGGAACCTGCCCTTGGATCGACCCCGCGCCGGGTCAAGCTTCCTGGCGGCCACTTGTTCGTCACCCAAGACCCCAACATTGCGCGCCTTTTTCCTGAGAGCCGCCGCGCGCGCGTTGTGCCAATTCTAGAGCGCTTCTCCTACCTGTCTTTGGTGATGCTGGTTGGCATCATTCTGGCGGCTTGGATGATCTGGCGCACCGCCGTGCCCATGGCTGCCCATGTCGCGGCCTGGGCAACGCCGCAATCTTGGCTGGATCGCATGGATCAGGTATCGCTGGCCACCTTGCGCCAAGGCTGGTCGCTCGACAGCGATTTGCCCAGCGCTCAGAAGCAGCAGGTCCAAGGTCTACTCGACAATTTGGTGGCCGCGCTGCCGCCCAAAGATCGCATCGGCTACGACCTGTATTTTGCCGATGCCTCAATGATCAATGCCTTCGCACTACCCGGAGGCTCATTGGTCGTGACCGATGGCTTGGTCGAGGAGTTCGCTGCGGACCCCGACGCCATAGCCGGGGTTCTGGCGCACGAGCTGGGCCATGTCGTCGAACGCCACGGCTTAAAGAACGTGTACAGTTCGGCGGGCACCTACCTGTTGGTGCTGGCGATGTTTGGCGATGTCGGGCCAATTTTCGAAGACGTGCTGGTCAACACGACCGTGTTGCTGGACCTGGCTTATTCGCGTGAGTACGAACAGGCCGCCGACGATTTTGGTCTCGCGCTCGCTAGCAAGGCGGGTTTCGAGCCCAGTGGCCTCATCGACTTTTTTGAGAGGCTCAATAGCGAGGCAGGCCAGCGGGGCGTCGCGCCGCCAGAGTGGTTGTCGACCCACCCCAGTTTCAAGCGGCGGTTAGAGCGCTTACGCGAACAATTGCGCTAAACTCAACGCAGCTCGCGCAAGCCGCGAGCGAGTGGCAACACGAGAGGGCATGGACTTGCGTTGGAAATCAGTCAGCTAGAGCGTATGGGCTGTTGCAATACCGGTGCCCGACGCTCTAGGCACCGAGGCCAAAAAGATGCAAGCTGTCTGGGTTCCCGGTTGATCGGCTTGCATCGCCGTTAGCCCGCCTCGGTATCGGGCAATGGCTCGTCACGATCAAGCTTTTCAAAGGTGCGCAGAAGCCGGCTGGCCTGGCTTGGGGTCAGCTTGGGAAGGGCGCGGGCAAAGCGGTTGGCTAGAAGCGTGTGCTCGGGCGACAAGCTGGCGGTCTCCAGCCGGACTTTGGGGTCGGATAACTCGGCCAGCAGCAACAGCGCGTCGGCCTCGTCCCAAATGATATTAAAGTACTGGCAAATCAAATGCATCAACCGCGGCGAGGGGCGGCCGCGCTGGCCGTGCTCCAGAGCCGACAGGTAGGCTGGCGAGACGTCCAGCGCTCGCGCCATTTCTGCGGCGGTCAGGTCGTGCTGTTCGCGCAGAGACCGCAGTCGTAACCCCAGCGGGGTGAGCGCGTTGGGCGGTGGCAACGAGGGATCATTTTGCCGGCGCTTGGGTTTGGGGCCGGGGCGCTGACGCTGGACCGGGCGACCGCCTGAACGTGGGGCCATCATCGCGTCCTCCCAAAGCGGCGTCCATGAGAGGAGGGAGCGGAAGCGGCGCTCCCTCCCCGCAGCTTACGCAGAACGACATAGAGCGCGCCCGTGCCGCCGTCCTTGGGCTGGCTGTAGTCATAGCTCAGCACCCGTTCGCGGTTGGGCGAGAGATTGAGCCAATCGGGCAAGCGCGAGCGCAGAATACCGCCGCCTTCTTTGGCCAGGCCCTTGCCTGTGACGATGATAACGTTGCGTTTGCCCTGGGCTTGGCAGCGCTCCAAAAACTCGATCACCGCCGCTTGGGCTTGCGATTGGGTAAAGCCGTGTAGATCCAGGCGTGCTTGCAATTCAAGTTGGCCACGCTGCATGCGCTTAAGCTTGCACTTGTCGATGCCTTGGGCTTCTCCGTGCTTGAGGTAGCTGGGCGCGGCGGGTGCGCGCGGATAGCTGAGCGGCGGAAGCTGGGCCGTGGGCCGTGCAATGCGTGGGCGCTTGTCGGACGCGCTGGCGGCGGCAGTCTTGGCGATCAATGGCTCAGGCGGTGTCTCGGGAGCGGTCGGCAAGGCGCCCAATTTGTCGGAAAAGGAGGGCTTGGCCTCCAACGGGGTCACGCTCGCGGTCATTTCCTGCCAAAGAGCGCGATCCTCTTGGCTGAGCAAGGGCTTGCGGCGGCGGGCGCCGGTCACGAGCCTTGGGCGGCAAGCGATGGCTCGCCCCGATCTTGGCGCGCAGCCATACGGCCAGAGCGGCCACCGCGGCGCGCGGGAATCGTTGGGCCGACGGCCATCATGAGCCAGCCGGCGGACAGGTTAGACCAACGTAGACGCGCCAGGGCAGGGGTCTTGCTGGCCTGCATGTCTTGCAACAAGGCCGGGGTCAGGCGTGTGACGGCCATGCCACCGTTGGCCAGGCGATCGACCAGAAGGGCAAAACTTTCGGGGCTGTCGTGCAGGCGGTGATCGACGATCAAATCAAAGCGCTTATCGCTCATATCCGCCAGGAAGGTGCCACCCGATTGGGCGTGGTAGGCCAGGCGCAGATCGGGATAGAGGTGAGACTCAGTGCGGGCCAAGCGGGCGCGATCTGGATCAATGATGACCAGAGGAATATCGTAGTGCAGACCATCTTGCAGCCAAGCGGTGAGCAGGCCATGACCGCCGTCCAGCTCCAATATCAGGCCTTCGGTAACGCTGCTCACGAGCGCGCGCAGCAGCGGGCCCAGAGTGCTCAGCGCTTGCTGCTCTTCGGTAGGGGGGAGGCTGCCCGCAGCCGCTTGGGCGTCGATCACGGGCTGTAGATGCTTGGGCGCAGCGCTCATGGTCTATCTTTCGATCGGCCCCTGTCTGGCGTGCCAAAGGCAGGGCGGCCTTGCGGTTGTGTCCGATGCGTGCCTGTCGCTCTACCGCTGGGCGGGCGAACAAAACGCGCGAAATCAATTATCTAGAACAGTTTGGTCCCTGTCAAAGCAAGATCGCTGGCGGGTGTCAAGCGGTGCTGGCGCCCAGCCTAGCGGTCTTCGGCGACTTCTTCTAGGCTCTGCCAATCGCTGGTCAGCCCAGCTTGCGTATCCGCCATCGACGTGTCTGACAGGACCATGGCTGTATAGCTGGCTGATTTGGCGGTGCTTTGTGCGGTTGGCAAGCCCTTGGTTTGGTTTTTTGGCAGCAAAATTGCATAGCGGCCTGGGTTCTTCATACGGCTGGCGGCCCACTGGGCTTCGGGTCCAGCGCCCCAAAAGAAATCGCCGCGAATGGCGCCTTTGATGGCCGAGCCCGTATCTTGGGCCACCATCAAGCGATTGATGGCGTGGCGCTTGCCTTCGGCGTCCAAAAAACTGGTGTTGAGCCACAAGGGCACCCCCAGCGGTATGTACTTAGGATCGACCGCTAGCGAGCGCGTGGCGGTCAGCGGAATTCCCATGGCGCCAATCGTTTCCGGCTTGTCGTCCAGCGAGAAATAGATAAAGCGCGGATTTTGCCACATGATGCGGCGCGCCTTTTCAGGGTGGCGCTTCAGCCAGGAAGCGACCGCGGTCATGGTTAGCCCTTCTTTAGATTTGTCATAACCCTGGGCGGCCATGGCTTTGTGAATCGACTTGAATTTGTGACCATTGTTCCCGGCATAGCGCAATGAGACCTGGCGACCATCGGGCAGGGTGGCAATGCCAGATCCCTGAATATGCAGCATAAATGCATCAACGGGGCTGTCGAGCCAGATGACTTCAAGACCTTGGCCCGCAAGCGCGCCTTGCTCAATCGCTTGACGGGTTAGGCCAGCACTGCCTTTCAGGTCTTTCCAGTTCTTCGGCGCGGCATAGAGGGGGGTAGCATAGCGGCGGCTGGGGCGCAGCGATGCGCGGACATGGGCGGTGTAGTAACCAGTAAATGTGCCCTCGTCGCCTTTGTTGCTGGAGACCAGATAGGCGTTGAAATTGTGCTCGATATAGCTACGCATTTCCCCGTCAGATCGAAAATTTCGGGCCAACAAATCCTTGCAAATCGGGTGCCAGTCGCCCGCGTAGCCGCCTAAGGCGGTTTTGCCTAGCGGCTTGTTTGCTGGCATTTTCAGGTAGGAGCGGCAGCTTTGCTGCAAAGCGGGCAGCACCTGCTGGACGCGATCGCGCTGCCATCCGTCGAGCTTATAGAGCGCAACCGGACGTAGCGCGACGCGCTGCGGCTCTAGATCGGGGTAGACCAGGGGGGCTTGCGGTGGTTGGCTGACCAGGTTTTTAGAAGCTTGGCGCGAGCAGCCGACCATGACGAGCGCCAAAAGGCTCAAGGCAATCGCGGTCAGGCGGCGCGGGGCAAAAAATAGCATAAAGACTCAGGACTCACAGGTGAGCCGAACAGGATAATCGAGACGGGGTAAACCAGTCGGTTACACCTAGGCGGGAATACCAGACCGGTGCTAAAAGGTATTGGGATTAAATCAGCATTCGAATTGGGCTAGTCTAGTCAAAAATCGTGCAATTTTCAACCAAAAGTTGAGCGACGAGCAGGCGTATGGGCGCTGTTTCACGGCTTTGTGGTCGATGTCTTTATGGTCGAGGGATTTGGGGTTTTGCCCTTGGCGTACAGGACCGCGAAACAGACCGCCAAACGGAACACCAAACGGATCGCTAATCAGACCACCAGGCGCAGGCCAAATTTGGCGCTTCGTCGCGTGCGCGGCGTCTTGGGCATTTTGCCTCTTGCTGGGCGCCTGGCCTTGGTCTAAGGCACTGGCTATGAGCAATGCATACAACGTTTTAGTCCTTCCTGGTGACGGTATCGGCCCGGAAGTGATGGGGGAGGTTCGCCGCCTGATCGATTGGTTTGGCGAGAACCGTGATTTCAATGCAAATGTCGATCAAGATTTGGTCGGTGGCGCGGCGCTGGAAGCGCACGGCGAGGCCATATCTGACGCGTGTATGGATAAAGCCTTGGCCGCAGATGCGGTGCTGTTTGGCGCGGTGGGTGGCCCCCAGTGGGATCCCAACCCATTCCACCTTAAGCCCGAGCGCGGCCTGCTTCGCTTGCGCAAGGACATGGAGCTGTTTGCCAATTTGCGCCCGGCGCTTTGTTTTGACGCGCTGGTTGAGGCCTCTTCATTGAAGCCCGAGCTGGTGTCTGGCTTGGATATCCTGATCGTGCGTGAGCTGACCGGCGGCGTTTACTTCGGCGAGCCGAAAGAAATTCGCGACCTGCCCGATGGCCAACGCGAAGGCATCGATACGCAGCGTTATACCACCGAAGAAATCCGCCGCATCGCGCGGGTGGCCTTCGATTTGGCGGGCAAGCGTTCGAACCGCGTCGCTTCAAGCGAAAAGTCCAACGTCATGCAGTCTGGCGTATTGTGGCGCGAGGAAGTGACTTGGGTCCACGACAACGAATTCGCCGGCGTAGAGCTGGAGCACGTTTTGGCGGACAACTGCGGCATGCAGTTGGTGCGTAACCCCAAGCAATACGACGTTATCGTCTGTGATAACCTGTTCGGCGATATGCTGTCGGACGTGGCGGCCATGTTGACCGGCTCGCTGGGCATGTTGCCGTCGGCTTCGCTGGGCGCGCCCGATGCGGGCGGCAAGCGCAAAGCGCTTTATGAGCCGGTCCACGGCTCAGCGCCGGACATCGCCGGTCAAGGCAAGGCTAACCCGCTGGCGACCGTCTTGTCGTTCGCCATGGCGCTGCGCTACAGCTTTGATTTGGGTTCAGAGGCGGATTTGCTGGAAGGCGCGGTTGATCGCGTACTGGCCTCTGGTAAGCGGACCGCAGACATCATGACCAAGGGCGGTGAGCTGGTCTCAACCAGTCAGATGGGCGACGCCATTATTGCTGAGCTGAACGCCGCGGCGCGCTAATTGGCCAAGAGCCGACTGGGCAAGAGCCGACTGGCCAAGATCCGACTGGGCAAGGATAGAAAAAGGGGAGGCCGTGGGCGCTCCCCTTTTTTATGTTTCTGGTTGCCTGCCGTACTAGAAGCGGTAGCTAAAGCCCAGGCGAATGACTGGATAGAAGTACTGGGCTTTGAAGTTATCGACGGCGTTGGTGAAGTCGTCTTTGACGGTTTGGCAGTCGGCCTGCGCCTCAGCCGTTGCAAAGCTGGAGCAGTCCAGCGTGGTGGTCTGGCTGGTCGCGACGGGCCCGAAATAGCTCGCGCCAAGCTCACCGAAGAAGCTGATGCCCGTAGAGGCTTGCAATTGGGCGGAATATCCTAAGCTGGCATAGGGGCCGACCAGCCACGAGGGTTCAACCTTGGCGTTCAAGGCGTAAGGCACGGAGTTTGCGCCTTCGTAAATTTTGCCGCTCGATTTAAGCGTCAGGTGCGGGGCACCCAATTGCGCGCCGCCGCCAACGAAGAACCCACCATTGCTGGGATGGTAGTTGCCGCTCATGGCGACCGAGATGTTCTCGACCACAGCAGATGCATTGTATGTGTAACCGGTCGTACTGCCGCCGCTTGAGCTTAGTGCATCGGTATCTTCGCCCGCCAGACCGAGGCCCACATGCAGGAAATCGCCGGACAACCGGAACGAAGCTTGGGCGTTGGCGAACAGTCCCGCGTGCAGCCCGAAACCCAAGGTGCCTGTATGGGCACCCATGTAGAGTTTGGGGCGCTTGTCTTTTTGGCCAGCATAGAGCGCATCGGTCGGATTGGAAGTCGTGGGAAGGCCAGCGTCGCCCAAAGCAGCGGTGCCGTGACCGAACCAATCCGCGTTCGGACTGTCTTGGCCCCAAGCGAAAGCCGTCAAACCTGACGAACCGGACAGGCCAGAACCGGACAGGCCAGAACCAGATAGGGCCTCTGTCAGGAATTGGTCCGGCGCTTGCTTGCTAGTTAAAGGATCGTTTACCCCAAAAAATGGTAAATTTTCATTGTGGTATGTCCACCGAGCGGGGGAGTTGTCAGCCAAATCATTTGTGCCGAGCTCGTTCCAACCTGCTGTCCAGTCCTGGCCTACACTTGTGAGGGGGGCTTGCGCTTGCGCGAGGGCAAAGGTCGAAGTCGAGGTCAGAAGGGCAACGGCTGCTGCACAATTGCGGGCTCTTGGCTTGCTAAACAGACGCGCCTGTTGCGATTGCCTCAAAAGGCGCCGATTGCTGAGAGGGAAGCTAGTTTGACGTGGGTTTGACATGAGCGTCATCTCCTATCATTCGAACCGCGAGGACGCCCCATTGAACCTGTACTGTGGCCAGGCCAGGGACGTCCCGCAATGTTCGTGATTAGAAGCGGTAGCTGGCACCAAAGCGAAGGACGGGATAGATGTACTCGCCGTCGATACCATCAACCAGGTCGCGGAAGGCTTTGGCGGAGGACAGACAAGAAGACTGGTCTGATGCCGCCAGCGAGCTACAAGCGGCTGATTGGCTGTACGTGGTGTCTGACTGACCCATGTAGCTGACGCCAAGATCGCCATAATAGGAGAAGCCACTGGTCGAGCGTTTGCGGCTGCCAACGCCAATACCCAGGTAGGGGCCATAGTTCCAAGAGGATTTCAGCGAACCCATAAAGTCGACAGTCGTAGCGCCAAAGGTCTTTGACCCGCTGGCATAGACGCCGGGCGCTCCTTTTTGCAGACCCGCAGACAGGTGTAGGTTAGAGCGCATGGGATGGAAGTTCATGTAGACCGAACCCGAATCGCCATCGATGTCGTAGTTCAGGTTGTCGATCTTGCTGGTATCCCGGTTAAATCCCAGCTTGCCGTACTCATAGATTGCTGTGACCGAGTAGGCGTCGCTCAGGAAGAAAGTCCCGTTGATACCAACACCTAGCGTGCCCACGTGTGCGCCAATTGAGGCGGGGATGCGCGCGTCTTGGTAGCTGGGAGCGGGCGCGCTGGGCCCGAAATAACCCGAACCCGGCTGTTGGGCTGGGGTGGACGCATAGCCACCGGCGTTGGGTTGAACAGGCGCGTTCAGCGGTAAGCGATACAAGCGACCGTCAGGGCCGCGCACGATGGGATCGTTGGCCGCAGCCAAGGTCATATTATCGTCAGCGGGCGAATAGGGTTGCACGCCGTTGGCTGTCAAGCTGTCCTGAGCGTTGGTAGGTGCGGGCGGCGTCACGCTGATTGGCAGCGCAGAGCCTTGGCCTTTGCCAAAGCCTGGCAGCGAAAACGCGGTTGTTTCTTCAAGTCCAGCAGGGAACTTGGTGTCTAAATAAGGATCGCCATAGCTGAAATCCGACGCGCTGGCGAAGTCGGGAAAAGGCGCAACCAGGGCATCGAAGCCGCTCGCAGTCAAATCTTGACCGTCTGAAACCGCAGTGTCTTGGGCCTGTGCCTGAACCGCCAAAACCAAGCCCAGGGTAGCGGCGATTGAGGCTGCAGCTTGCCGTGCAGATAATTCAATCATATCAATGCTCTTAAAAAATAAGTTTAAATATGACTGCCGGTATGCAACCTAAAGTTTAGTAAGTCAAGCCCTTTTTGGCAATTTGCACAACTTGAGGGTCAAAATAGGGTGGCAATACTGCCGTCGCCGATGAAAACTGGCGATTTATGGGCACGCTGCCTTCGATTATGGGGCTTCTACGGAATTGCCCTGCGCGCGATCAAGAGGGCGCATTTCGCCACGCTTGCGACAAAGGGCTTGAGATTCGCATTGCCCCTGTCTTACAAGGGCGCATGATGTTGTTCGACGTGGCCGCTTGGGCCCTGACCACCAAAACCAGCACAAAGACAACGGGCGACTGACGTAAGTCGGCCTGCTGGTGTGTGCTGCAAGAGCGCCCAAGGCAGGGGCGCTTTTTTTATGTCCGAGATTCCGTCTTTGTCTGAACGGTCGATCAGGGCCTGAGTGCCGCTCAAATGGGAGCCAAGCACTTGGTAGAAGTCTTTAATCTTATCGAACACCAAGATTACTACTTGGCGCAGGCCCTTGTGACCCGCGCCGACGCTGATTTTGGAAAGGGCAGCCAGGTCGTGACCCGCGATAGTCAGGGCCAAAAACGCGCCTTTGTCGTCGAACGCATGGGGTTGGCGACCGCTGGCATCCGTAATGACGGGCGCTTGCTGGTTGACCTGCAACTCAAACCCTTCTCTCCGTCTAACAATTCCCCCCAACAGTGAGGATAGAGCCCATGGGCTACAAAGTGGCTGTAGTCGGTGCGACCGGCAACGTCGGCACCGAAATGATGAACATTCTGCACGAGCGCGGATTTCCGGTCGATGAACTGGTGCCGCTGGCCTCCAGCCGGTCGGTTGGTCGCGAGGTTATGTTTGGCGACCAGACCCTCAAGTGCCAGAACCTGGATGACTATGATTTCACAGGCACCACGTTTGCCTTTTCTTCGCCAGGGGCCAAAGTCTCCGCGCAATACGCGCCGCGCGCGGCCGCTCAGGGCTGCTATGTCATCGATAACACCTCACATTTTCGAATGGACCCCGACGTGCCGCTGGTCGTGCCAGAGGTCAATCCCGAAGCCTTGCGTGAGGCGCATAAGGGCAAAATCATTGCCAACCCCAATTGTTCGACCATCCAAATGGTCGTGGCACTGAAGCCGATCCACGAGCGCTACAAGATCAATCGCGTTGTCGTTTCGACCTATCAGTCGGTCTCGGGCTCTGGCCGCGAGGCAATGGACGAGCTGTTCCACATGACCAAGAATGTCTATGTGAACGAGCCGCTGCAGCCTGAGGTCTACTCCAAGCCCATCGCCTTTAACTGTATCCCGCATATCGATGTCTTCATGGACGATGGTGCGACCAAAGAAGAATGGAAGATGAAGGTCGAGACCAAGAAGATCTTGGATCCGGCCATCAAGCTTCATGCCAACTGCGTGCGTGTGCCGGTCTTCATTTCTCATGCTGAGATGCTCAATATTGAGACCGAAAACCCGATCGACGAAGCTGAATTGCGTGAATACCTACGCGAAGAGGCCGAGGGCCTGGTCGTGTTGGATATCCGCGACGATGGCGGCTATGTCACGCAAAAAGAAGCGGCGGGCGAAGATGCGGTCTATGTCAGCCGTATTCGACAGGATGACACCGTTGATAATGGCGTGTCTATGTGGGTTGTGGCCGACAACCTGCGCAAAGGGGCCGCGCTGAACACCGTCCAAATCGCGGAAAAAATGATCGAGATGGGGTTGGTTTAAACTCGGTCCAAGCAATCAAGCGAGCGGCGCTTGTTGGCCGCATACGAATGAAGGCGACCTGGATTTCGCACAGATCTTACTTTGTTCTAGAAAAGAGGGCGCGATTTGCGGCCTCTTTTTTTGGCGTTTGCATATGTAACAAAACCGCTGCATGCGGGGGCGGCTGCCAGCAGAGCATCACTACCAGGAATGAAATCGCATGCTTTTGTTTGAACCTGTTCTTTCGAGAGCGAAGCTTATCCCTTTGGATAGGTAGGTTTTGCGAAACGCGTCAGTTATTTTGCATTTTAATACGTTTGCGTCTGCCATAGACGCGCGCATTTTGCGAAAATTGAATTTCAATCTCTTGGGTTGGTGGGGGGCCGATCCTTTGACGCGCGGATCTTTCGAGAGCCGTAATTTTATACTCAACAAAGGTTTTACATGCAGCCCCACAAACGCCTTTTCCTAGGTATTCGGTTCTCTCCCCGCACGCTGGTGCTAGCACTGGGCTTGGCCGCTGTGCTGGGGTTGCCCAGCTTGGGCCACGCGGTTGACACCACTCGACTCAACCAGATTTGCCAGCGCGAAGATGAGTCTGCCATTGGCTTTTGCTTCGGCTACTTGTTGGCGTCGCTCAAAGTGGGCGTGCGAAATTGCGAAATCCGCAAGGACGGCGGGCGGCAGTACGCCCCCAAAGAGCTGTCTGTTGCTGATGTCGGTGGCTTGAATGTGGTGGACGTGCGGAGCTATTTTTTGGAGTTCGCTAACAATACGCCCCTCAAAGAGCTGCCGAAAGATCCTGAGTTTGCGATACAAATTTCACTATCGCGCCACTTTCCTTGCCAGCAATAGCGCCTAAAGCGTTTGATATATACTCCGAGTCCTGAGGGATCCGCGTTTTCCTTGACGTGGCAGGCTCCAGCGATTCAGATGTGAACATGCGCATTGAACCCCATTTTCTGTCATTGTCGGAGCGCGCAGCATTGATGTCCTGC
>JAUIDR010000012.1 GCA_030428565.1 Alphaproteobacteria bacterium | reverse complement strand
GTCCAATCTACTACCCAAAACAGGCAAATAAGAGCCCATGCGCGCCCTGGCGTGGATGCCATAGAGCGCCGGAGCAAAAAATTTGCCACCGCGTGCTCAAATCAACCGTTAATGCGGGTGTCCAGCTCGGCCTAGGCGGGATCACCGGGCTTTTCGCAAATGCCGATGCATTTGTGGGGTTTGAAGGCTACGTTGAGCATAATTGGTCTGAACAGAAATTTTTGTCCTCAGTGTGCAAGGTGCTGAATGCTTCGGCGGGCGCCGTCATAGCCACCGTAGAAGCATCTCTCTCTCATGACTGCGTAGAGTACACCGTGACCTTTAGAGGCGAGCCGGTCGAACGCGATCCCCGGCAATTCGCACCGGAATATCTCGGCATCGGAAAGCCAAATGCCGACGGTAGCGAAAGTTTTGGCTACACCGATGTTGCGACCGGGGAACGCCGAACCACCACCTATTTGATTGATCCGGATACAGGTAAGCGCTACGCGAACACGACCAAAGCCGGTGGGCAGATGTATGCCGCCGACGCGGTGGCTCCCGGCTACGAGCTGTCAGCTCTGGACCAGATAGAGGCCGAGCGATTGGCGGCTCAGAAGTTTGAGAGGAACCAGGCAGCGGCGGCTCAAAAGGCGCTGAAACAGCAGATCGCCAATGCCGACACGACGGTGACGGGGGATGGCTTTGCGGCCCGGCTGCGGGAGAGCTTGGTCGAGCAGTCCGAAGAGGCGCGGCAGGCCGCAGCGGTAGAGCAGCGCAGGATGAATTCTCTCAAGTTGGCAAGCAATTAAGCGAGGAGGCCAAGGCCGATCTGGCAGCCCAGTGGGGCGACATGCAGGGCGGTGCTGGCGGTGGCAACAGCATGGGCGGTGATGGCCCCGGCGGTGGCTCCGAAGGTGGCAGCGGCTACCAAGGTGGCGGCGGTTATGGCGGTGGCTCATCAAGCGGTGGCGGTGCATCCGGTGGCTATTCTGGTGGCAGCTCGGGCGGGGGAGGTCACTCCGGTGGCAGCTCCAGCATGCCGCGCGGGGCCGAGCGGGCCGAACAACAGCACAGCTATAGCGATGAGTCCTACGGCTCTTGGGGCGGCGGCCTGGCGATCCCGCTGGCGATCGACCTGGATGGCGACGGGCTAGAGACCATCGCCTTTGCGGACAGCCAGGCACGCTATGACCTGGACCAGGACGGGTTTTTGGAAAAGACCAGCTGGATCTCGGGCGATGACGGCTGGCTGGCCTATGACGCCAACCAGGACGGCAAGATCGAGGGGCTGGCCGAGATCTCTCCGGCTTACTGGGTGGCGCAGACCACGGGCAAACGGGTCTCGGACTGGCAGGGGCTGGCGGAATACTTCGATAGCAACCAGGACGGGGTGTTCGACGCCAAGGATGATGAATTCCACAAGTTCGGCGTCTGGCAGGACAAGAACGAAGATGGAAAGAGCGATACGGGCAAATTCCAAAGCCTGGATCATTGGGGGATCGAGGGCGTCTCGACCTCTTATGGCGACTATAATGTCCAGCACGTCAATGATCCAAACAACGACGCGCTGCCCGACTGGCTGGCGGATGAGTCTACCCTGACGCTGGGCACCGCCCCGATCCAACTGAGCCCCAACTCGCCGCTTCGCGATGCGTTTGACGTTCAGGCCATGACCAGCCTGGAGGAGAGTTCGGCGGGGGTGGCGGTGTCGCTGGCGGGCGGCGCGGTGACGGCGGGCAGCTTGTCGGCGCAGACCTCTGGCACCTCGGGTTCGGGGCCGCTGGTCTATGACGTGGTGCTGGGCTTTGCGCAGGGCTCGGGCGTGGCCGAGGGCCAGCTGGTGGGCGCCGATGGCGCGGTGACGGGCTACCAGATCAGCGAAGATGGCTTTATCCACGCCAATACGGATCTGGACGGCGACGGCCAGACCGATGTGACCTATTTCCAGGGCAACCAGGCCGACAACAGCTTGGACATTCGCGGCCAGCAGCAAGACGCGATCGCCTTTGGCGCGGGGGGCGATGACGTCTTGATGACGGGTGCGGGTGATGATCTGCTGCACGGCTCGCTGGGGCGCGATGTGCTGGCGGGCGGGGCTGGCCAGGACGTGGTGCTGTACTCGGATTCCGATGTGGGCGTGTCGATCCAGTTGGATCGCGGTGACGGCTTGTCGGCGGCGCTGGGCGGCGATGCCGAGGGCGATCAACTGTTTGATATTGAGGTGATTTCGGGCTCGTTCCTGGATGATAGCATCTCTGGCGATGCCCTGGACAACGTGCTGATTGGCGCTTGGGGGGACGACAAGCTGGCGGGCGGGGCTGGCGATGATCGGCTGATCGGCGGGCTGGGCGATGATACCTTGGTCGGTGGCGCGGGACAGGATACTCTGGTCGGCGGCGCGGGGCGCGATTTGCTGTTCGGCGGGCTGGGCGAGGATACGCTGATCGGCGATGCGGGCCAGGATGATCTGTTCGGCGGCGAGGGCGACGACAGGCTGTTCGGTGATGACGGCGAGGCCGGTGTGCGGATCGACTTCCCCGAGACCATCGAGGGCTGGTTGCGTGAGAAGGGCGGCGACAGCCTGACCCAGTTGGTTATGTACGGCGTGCCCGAGGGCGTGAGCTTCGATAAGGGCTTCAGGGACGGCGATGGCGCTTGGGTTCTGGCGCCCGAGGATTTGGCGGACGGTCTGGTGGCCACCGGTGATCTGGAGGCTCTGGGGCAGGCGGATATTGCCATGGCCGAGGCCTCGTTGGACGGCGTGCGGCCCATTTGCGGCACGCCGCCGGATCGCTCAGGCTTTGGCGGCGGGCAGCGTCCCATCCTGGATCCCAGTGAGGCGGGCGGTCTGGATGAGGGCTACGGCAGGGGCAATCCTGCGCCCGAGATCGTACGTCCTGCAGCGTCCGGCGCCTATCCAGTTGGCGAGCCTGCGACAGCCACTGATGGTGAAAGGCCTGTACCCGATGGTAGGCCAGCCAGCCAGGATGGCGGATTTGTACCAATCTCTCGTCCGATGCTAGGCCTGAACGACGAGGCCGAGCCAGGCGTCAAGGTCCTCAATCCCGATCAATGGGTGCAAGATGGCGGGCAAACTTATGTGACCGGGAGCTCGCTAGCCGATGAGCAGCCACTGTCTGAGCATAGCAATGCTGGCGATGGTGTGACAGCCGGCCGGCCAGCGCCGGACGGTAGGCCGGTAAATCCTGATCAGGTGCCATCAAAGTCAACTGGTGAGGTTGCGCTAGGCGGTCGAACAGCGCCAGACGGCAAACCAGTCAATCCGGAGCTTTTGGACGAAGTGGCAGTCTCCACGAACGATGCTCTTGCATCCCAAGATGACCAAGCGGAGCATGGCACTGTGCTACCGAGCTTCCGTTTTGATGTCGCTCCCGAGCGCCCGGCGATATTGGACGGCGGCGCGGGCGATGATCAAATCGTTGGCGGAGCGGCCGACGAAGACATCCGGGGCGGCAGCGGCAACGACGTCATTTGGGCTTCAGAGGGCGACGATAGAGTCTCTGGCGGTGAAGGCTTCGATCGCCTGGTCTTTGAAGGCCCGCGCTCGGACTATAGTTTTGTGGCCGACGGCGACAGTTTGCTGGTCATCGACCAAGACGGCAACACCACCAGCGTCGATGCAAGTTCGACCGAAATGCTGGTGTTTGAAGATGCCAGCCTCCTGACCCTTGACGCTTTGGCTCAGGCCGAAGCCGAGCAATTCATCGAGGCTCTTGTAGAAGCCATTGAGGAGCCCCCTCAGGTGGCCACGGCGCTGGGTGGATCGGATACGGCGCTGGTTGGAGCCTTGACCCTGGATGCCTATATACCCAGGTTGCTTATGCCAGCGATTTGGGCGCTTTGGGCCAGGGCAGTCAGACCCTGGTATCGAACGATGGCAGTATGGATCAAATCCAGCTCGATATCCAAGAACGCGCGGATGCGGAATACAGCGAGGAAGACGAAGACCGGCCCCTGACCATCGTTGCCACGCCGCGCCCTGTTGCCAGCGGGGTGCAGCCAATGACAACGGCGGTGGTTATGGGCCTCTTGGCCGCGCCCTACACCGATGCACTGGGGGCCGAAATTTTGGGTCCGCTGGTCGAAAGCGCGGGTCTGGCGGGCTTGTTGGGCCTGCCGTTGGGGACCGATCCCAATGCTGCATTAGCGGGGACTTCCGACGCTAGCACTGCCAGCGCGGGCGCGAGCAGCGGGCAAACCGTGGGCGATGGACCCTACCTGCAATCGGGCCCCCTAGACGACGGCGGTTTTGTAGATCTGGGGGGCCTGGATGGCGGCGGCGCGGTGCCGGGCGCAACGGGCTCGAGCGCCGGACCGGCAGGCCTTGTCGTTCCAGAGGGCGATCCGACGCAAGGCCTGAGCGACGACAGCACAGCGAGCGGACGCGATGGTGTTGAAACGCCCAGCCCGTCGGTGGTCGCCCCCGGAACCCGCTTGGCCCCCTTTATCTTGCCGGACTTGGCCGACAGTCCCAGCTTTTAAATCGTTGGCTCGCTCCGCGTCGGATCAGAGCTAGACGGCAAAAACCATCTGGTCGGCGGCGCAGAGGGCGACGCGCTCTACGGCGGCGGCGATGATGATCGCTTGGAAGGCGGCGCGGGCGAAGACTGGCTGTTCGGCGATAGCTATGGCGGTGTTCTGGTGACGCCTCTATCCGGCTATGCGGCTAGCACGGACGGCGATGGCTCTGAGGTGCTGGGCGTCACCATATCGGGGCTGCCAGAAGGGGCGGCTCTGTCCGCCGGTACGCCGGTCGGCGGCGGTGTCTACGTGCTGGCGCCCGCCGAGTTGTTGGACCTGCAACTAATCACCGTCGGGCAATTCCCCTCGTTTGAGCTCACGGTTGAAGTGAGCGTGCAGGAGTATGACCCTGTGACGCGCGTCGCCTCAAGCACCTCTAGCTTGCGCAGCGTTACCGTCACGATGCCGGCGGTGGGGACCGGAAACGACGTTTTAGATGGTGGCGACGGCGATGATCACCTGTTTGGCGAGGCGGGCGATGACCTGCTGCTTGGCGGTCAGGGCAACGATGTTATTGATACCGGCAGCGGCCATAATCGCGTTGATGCAGGGATCGGCAACGATACCGTTTTGGCCTATGGGGGCGACGATATCATTGAAGCCGGGCTGGGCCATGATGAGGTTTGGGCGGGCGACGGCGCCAACCAGATCGACCTAGGCGACGGCGATAACTACGCCGAAGCGGGCAGCGGTGACGATGTGATCCTTGCGGGCCTGGGCTTTGATAGGGTGCTTGCTGGCGGGGGTGCCAATCAAATCAGCATCGGCGATGGCGGCGGCCACATTGCGGCTGGCAGCGGCAACGATAGCATCCAAGCCGGCGATGGCTTTGAGCGGGTGTTGGCAGGCGACGGCAACAATATTATAGACCTTGGCGACGGCGGCTCTGAAGTCGCCGCGGGTGAGGGCGATGACCAAGTAACGACGGCAGCGGGCGATGACGTGATACTTGCGGGCGGCGGTGTCAATCGGATCGCCAGCGGCAGCGGCAAGGATACCATCGTTACGCTGGCAGGCGCGGACGTCATCGACAGCGGTGAGGGTGATGACAGCGTCAATTCGGGCGCTGGTGATGACCAGGTGAGCCTAGGGGCTGGGCACGATCTTTTGCTGGCGGGCGAGGGCAACAACGATATCGACGGCGGCGAAGGCGACGATGCGCTCTATGCGGGCAGCGGCGATGATCGGGCTTTGGGCGGCGCAGGCAACGACTGGATAGACTTGGGCGCGGGCCGCAACATCATCGATGCGGGCACGGGCAACGATACCATCGTGGCGGTGCAGGGAGAAGACTCGATAGACGCGGGCGATGGAGGGGACACCCTCCATGTCGATGGTTCTGATACTATCCAGGGCGGGTTGGGCCTGGATACGGCTTATTTCTCTGGCGATCCGATCCTTGTCGATCTTGCTGCTTTGGGCCTGGAGGTAGTGCACGCGACCCAGGGAGATGACACGCTAGACGCCAGCGGTACACCCGTTGCCATGAGCCTCTATGGATATGCGGGTAAGGATACGCTGCTGGGTAGCGCCTTTGCCGACGAACTCTATGGCGGTGATGATGATGACAGCCTGGATGGCGGCGAGGGCGCCGATATCTTGGACGGTGGCGCGGGCGACGACAGCTTGCGTTTTGATGTCAGCGATACCATTGACGGCGGGACGGGCTATGATAGCGCGACCCTGATCGGCGACGGCGATCTGATTATTGATTTGCACGCGGTCAGCGTCGAAAAGCTGATCTCTGGCGCCGGGCAAGACGTGATTTCTTCGTCCGGCAGTACGGCGCTGAATGTTAACGCAGGAGCGGGCGATGACCTGATCACCGGTTCGAGCGCCAACGATATTTTAGTCGGCGGCGCCGGGCAGGATCGCATAGACGGCGGCGCGGGCGATGACGATATTACGATCGATGCAGAAGATTTCTTGGCCACCGTCAGCGGTGGCAGTGGCAGCGATCTGCTGCGGGTCTCGGGCGATTTTGATCTCTCGGTTGACCTGGATGCGACCAGTTTTGAAAAGCTCTTGTCGTCCAACGGCGATGACATCGTATACCACGCTGAGCGCGGGCTGGACTTGGACGGCGGCGCGGGGATCGACACGCTGAACTATGCTACTCTGGCCAGCGGTATTGAGGTTGATCTGGCGGCAGGAACAACCTCGCTAGGCGGTAAACTGAGCCGCTTTGAAAACCTTGTCGGAACCGCCCACGCGGACCGCCTGACCGGCACGAGCGGCGACAATATTTTCACGCTGAACGGCGGCAGCGATACGGTGTTTGGAGGCGAGGGCTTTGACATCGCCCGCTTGTCCGGGGATTTGTTTGACTACAACTGGGCCCAGCAGGCCGACGGCTCATGGATCGTCGATAACGGCAGCGATAGCATCCATCTGACCAGCATTGAGCAAGTGGAGGTCGGTGGTCACGAGATCTATTTGGACGGTCGCAATAATGCGATGATCTGGACCGGCCAGACCGATTTCGACTTGATCGAAGACGAGACCTCAAGCTTTGCTGACCAAACAGTGACCGATCTGGTTTGGGATTTCGATGTCAACGTGTTGGGCACCCAGAGCTTGGACGTGGTGGCGGTGCAAGGTGGCTCTGTCAGCGGCGATGCCAGCGGGACCAGCTTTAGCCTGTTGGGCGATGCCAACTTCTATGGCCAGACGATTGCCAGCTTTCAAGTCAGCGATGGGGTCGATGTCTCGGCTTGGTCGAATGACTTTGTTGTACGTGTCGAAGGCGTCAACGATGCCCCGGTCATAACCGGCGTGGTCTACACCGACGACGTTTATGATGCTAACGGCGTGCAAGGCTATGTGCAGGTGGTCGAATATGACGGCGATCCGGTGGTCTTTAGCTGGGTCAGCAGCGCGGGCACCAGCGGCACCAGCGATGGTACGACCATCGGCGGCCTGTTCCAAATCGACCAGGGCGGCAACTTTATCCTAACGCCGACTGCGGTGGCTGACGGCTATAGGGTTGTCGGGTGGGACTTTACACAATGGCGATCAGGCCCTGACGGAGACCAAGGCGCACGCTTGTCATACTATCTGTATGAGGAAAGCAGCTTAAGCTATGTAGAAGTTCAAGTTATAGCAACGGACCCCGAAGGATTGAGCTCTGCGGCCGCGTTACTCGGCCAGGACTTCACATCGTCAACGAGCACTTTGCTAGGGAGCTATTCCGAGGTCTGGCAGGAAGGCAATGGCGGCACTGTCGTTCCGTCCAATAAGAGCACGGCCGTCTCCTGGGTCGAGGCGGATATTGCTGCCAATGGCGCACCGCCGGTGGTGATCGACCTGGACGGCGACGGCCTGGAGATTGTGCCGCTGGCGGACAGCCAAGCCAAGTTCGACATCGACGGCGACGGCGCCCTTGAGGCCATGACCTGGGTCGCCCCTGACGACGGCTTCTTGGCCTTCGATGCCAAGGGGGACGGCATCATCGACGCCGCCGACGAAATACGCTTCGACGGCTACCACCCCGATGCGCGAACCGACATGGAAGGTCTGCGCCTGGCCTTCGACAGCAACCACGACGGCCAACTCACTGCCGCTGACGAGCAATGGGACAAGTTTGGCGTCTTCCAAGACCTGAACGGCGACGGCTTCTGTGACCCCGATGAGTTCAAGTTGCTCAGCGACTGGGGCATCACCGCCATCGGATTGACCCCCAGCGGTGAGCTGATTTTCGAAGAAGATCACGCGATCCTGGGCAGCGCGACGGTAAGCTTTGAGGATGGCAGCCAGACCCAAGCGGGCGATACCATTCTGACTTATCAAGAGCTTGAGACGGCGGCGGTCGCGGGCTCCAGCGCAGGTGCCACACCTGAGACGACAGCTGAAATGTCCCTTGAAATGCCGCCTGAAACCTTGGGAAGCGCTGGAAAGGTCGCGGCTTTCGAGGCACCCTTCGTCGCTCCGGGGCAGATACCCGGTGCGATCCCCGGTGATGGCTCAAGTGACGCCCCCAGCCTGGCCCCAATTGAAGCGCCACTGGTCTCTCTACCGTGCATGGTGGCACCAGAGACTTTGCGGTTCATCGATCCGCAGGCGGCAGACATGGAAGGCTCGTCTTTCAATGCGCCGGCACCGCTGCAATGCGGGGCCTTGCCCAGCAGACTAGATGTCCCCGACAGCGACGTTCCAACCGTCGCCATGAACGAAGAATTTGTCGACCAGGAAGCCGCTGAGCTTGCGGGCTGCCTGGATCTGTTGGCCGCCGAAATGGCGCGCGTCTCGGTTCAAGGCAGCGCCGAAACCGATCCCATGCCTATGCCCGCATGGCTGGCTGCCACCGCATCCTTTGAGTTCGAGCATCTAGACAACGACAACATCAGTATACTCATTTGATATGCGGTATATCGTTGTAAATAAAAAATAAAGACGCTGTTAACTCTAAGTAAGTTGCGTCGTGTTGCGTTCTATTCCTTGCTGGGTTTTTCAATCCAGGACGTGCCAAGACGACGGACGAAAAGCAAGGGGGCAGTCGACGCGGCGAAGGCCCGCGGGCAAGGGGATCAACTAGACCATGACCGATCCAAAGCTCAGGACGGCACGCCGGGCGGTTGCGGCACCGCTCAAACCGCGCCGCACATTCTTGCCGGTGTCGGCGAGGCCAGCCAAACAAACCAACCAAATGACCTTGTCTGCACGCCCAAGCCTCGAAGCTATCAAGGCGTCCGCACCACTGTCGCTACTCTCGAGCTTGGCCTAGACGTCCAAGTTGGCGACCTCTAGGGCGTTGGCCTGGATGAAGTCGCGGCGGGGTTCCACCACGTCGCCCATCAGTGTCGTAAAGACATCGTCGGCCTTTTCTGCGTGCTCGATCCGCACCTGCAACAAAGAGCGTGCATTGGGGTCCAAGGTGGTCTCCCAAAGTTGCTCGGGGTTCATTTCACCCAGACCCTTGTAGCGCGAGATAGTCTGACCCTTACGACCCAAGTCCGTGACCAGGTCCGCCAAAGCGCAGGGGCCGAACAGTTCGTGGCTCTGATCGCGTGCGGTCAGGCTGCCGGGCTGCGCGAAGGCCTCTTCCATCATGGGCGCGAGTTCGTGCAAGCGGCGCTGCTCCGAGCCAATGGCAAGCGAGGGCTCCAAGATGTAGGTCTCACTGACGCCGCGCAGACGACGCGCGATGCGCAAACCGAAGGCCGAATCCAGCGGCTTGACGCTCCAACCGCGCGCCCATTCTTCTTCGCTGCGGTCTAATCGGTCGGCCAAACGCGAGGCCAGTTCTGCCAGGGCTTCGTCCTGGTCGGCGCGCAGAGAAAAGAAGCCAGAAATCAGCGCCTGCTCAACCACCTTGGGCGAACCCAGGCGGCGGCCCAGTGTGGCGATCAAATCGCGCGCGGCCACGGCTTGTTGCGACAGGGCCACCAGGTCGGGGCCGGCGATTTGCGCGCCATTGCCTTGCTGGAACAGGGCGTCTTTGGTGCCCTCGTTGATCAGGTGCTGATCGAGCGCGCGTTGGTCTTTCAAATAGGTCTCAGACGAACCCTTGCGCACACGGAACAGCGGCGGTTGGGCGATGTAGAGATAGCCACGCTCGATAATCTCGGGCATCTGGCGATAGAAGAAGGTCAGCAGCAGCGTTCGGATGTGGGCGCCATCTACGTCCGCATCGGTCATGATGATGATCTTGTGATAGCGGCACTTTTCAATGTCGAATTCTTCGCGCCCGATGCCGGTACCAAGCGCAGCGATCAGCGTTCCGACCTCTTGGCTGGCCAGCATCTTGTCAAAACGCGCACGTTCGACGTTCAAGATCTTGCCGCGCAGGGGCAAAATGGCCTGGAAGTGGCGGTCGCGCGCGCCCTTGGCCGAACCGCCCGCCGAATCGCCCTCGACCAGGAAGATTTCAGATTGGGCCGGGTCTTTGGATTGGCAGTCCGCCAGCTTACCCGGCAGGGTCGCGATGTCATGTGCGGCCTTCTTGCGGGTCATCTCACGGGCTTTGCGCGCGGCTTCGCGGGCCAGCGCCGCTTCCACGACCTTGCCAACGACGGTCTTGGCCAGCGCCGGGTTTTCATCCAGCCACTCGGACAGCTTTTCGTTCACGATGTTCTCGACGACCGGACGCACTTCGCTTGAG
Organism: Alphaproteobacteria bacterium; assembly: GCA_030428565.1. Lineage (GTDB taxonomy): Bacteria > Pseudomonadota > Alphaproteobacteria > UBA7985 > JAUIBT01 > JAUIBT01. The sequence continues at coordinate 60,840 of JAUIDR010000012.1, read as the reverse complement.
ACCAGCTTGTCTTTTGTCTGGCTTGAGAACTTGGGGTCCGGCACCTTGACCGATAAAACGCAGGTCAGGCCTTCGCGGCTGTCTTCACCCGACAGCGTGACCTTTTCCTTTTTCAAGATGCCGCTGGAGTTGGCGTAGGCGTTGATTTGGCGGGTCAGAGCGGCGCGGAAGCCCGCCAGGTGGGTGCCGCCGTCGCGCTGCGGAATGTTGTTGGTAAAACACAGAACGGTTTCGTTAAAGCTGTCGTTCCATTGCAGAGCGACATCGACGGTGATGCCGTCTTTTTCGGCGCCAATCAGGATAGGGGCTTCGATCAGGGGGTGCTTCTTGCGGTCCAAATAGCTAACGAAGGCCGCCAAACCGCCTTCATAGAACAGCTCGACGATCCTGGGCTCTTGCCCACGCTGATCGGTGAGTTGAATACGCACGCCCGAATTCAAAAAGGCCAGCTCGCGCAGACGGCGCTCCAGCGTGTCGAAATCGAAATCGGTCATAGTGAAGGTGTCGGTCGAGGGCAGGAAGGTGACTTCGGTGCCCTTTTTGCCGTCGGCGTCGCCGACCTCGGCCAGGGGGGCTGTCGTCACGCCGCGCTCGAACCGCACGAAATGTTCCTTGCCGCCGCGCCAGATGCGCAGCTCTAAAAAGTCAGACAGCGCGTTGACCACCGACACGCCCACGCCGTGCAGACCGCCCGAGACCTTGTAGGAGTTTTGGTCGAACTTACCGCCCGCGTGCAATTGGGTCATGATGACCTCGGCGGCCGATACGCCCTCTTCGGCGTGAATATCGGTGGGAATGCCGCGGCCATTATCGCGCACCGTCGCCGAGCCGTCTTGGTTCAAGATGACCTCGACCAAATCACAGTGACCGGCCAGCGCCTCGTCGATAGCGTTGTCCACCGCCTCGTAGACCATGTGGTGCAGGCCAGAGCCGTCGTCGGTATCTCCGATGTACATGCCGGGGCGCTTGCGCACCGCGTCCAGGCCTTTCAAGACCTTGATCGAACCGGAATCGTAGGCCTGCTGGGCCGGGTTTTCGTTGCTCATCGTCGCACTTTCTTTCTTAAGATCGCGCCCAAAGGGGCCGATCCCTCGTCAATTTCACAGCGCGCCTATCGCGGCGCGATCACTATTCCTGCGCCTATCGCGGCGCGATCAGCCTGGCGGTCTGGCCTCTTCCTAAGCTGGCCTCGTCCTAAGCCTGCCTCGCCTTAAGCCTGGCAATCGTTGGGGGCTTGCCGCTGGTCAGGCGCGTGTCGTCAGGGCTCACATACTTAGGGTTCATTTACTCAGGGCGCATGCAAATCATAGGGCCGAACCAAGCCGCCCGACGGCGTGTTGCCAGCTTCGCCGCCCGTTACCTCAAAGGCCTGGGCCCGATTGCCGAGGCTGGCAAAAGAAGTCGGCTCCGTGCCGGTCATCCAAACTTGGGCGCGCAAGGCCAGCAGAGCCTCAAACAGGGCATCGCGCTTGCCCGCATCCAGGTGAGCGGCGACTTCGTCCAACAGCAAGACGGCCGGCATGTTTCGCAGCGCAGCAATCATGTAAATATGGCCTAGAATCAAGGCGATAACGAGTGATTTTTGCTCGCCTGTTGAACAAGTCTGCGCGGGCAGGCCTTTGGCCTTGTGAAACACCAACAAATCGCTGCGGTGGGGGCCAAATTGGGTGCGTCCGGTGGCTTGATCCTGCTCGCGACTACGCGCCCAGGTCGATTTGGCCCAGTCTTCCACATCGACAGCGGAGCGTTGCTGTAGGGCCGCCTCGAAATCGCCCTGCAAGGCCAGCTCTGCACCGGGGAAGGGGCCGAAATCTTGCGCTAGGCGTTCGGCCAAATGTTCCAGGGCGGTTAGGCGCGATTCGGCGATGGCAACGCCGTGTCGGGCCATGGCGTCCTCTGTGGCGGCCAGCCAAGCGGGGTCGGCGCTCTGGCGGCGCTGGGCAGCCTCGCGCAGGATTTTCGAACGCTGGCGCTGACTGACGCTGTAGGCGTTGAGATGACGCGCATGCTGAGGGTTGAGCGCCAATACGAGCTGATCGAAGAAAGCGCGGCGATCGCTGGATGGGCCGCGAAACAGACCGTCCTGTTGCGGGGTCAGCCAGGTGATGGCGACCAGATCGGCAAAGCCTTGCAACGACTTGAGCGCCGCGCCATCCAGGCGGTGCAGGCGCTTGTCGCCACCGGGTTCGCGATAGCTGTGCAGGCGGCGTTCGCCCAGCGGCGTCTGCCAGTTGGTAAAGACCGACCAGGGTTGATCTTGGCCCAGGCGCTGCAATTCGCCGAGCTGTGCGCCGCGCAAGCCGCGTCCTGGCGATAGCAAGGAGACCGCTTCCAGCAAGTTGGTCTTGCCCGCGCCATTCTGCCCGGTCAGCACCACAAAGCGCGCGTCCAGCTCTAGGCTGAGCTGGTCGTAGGAGCGAAAGGCCTGCAAGACCAGGCGCGAAATCCACAACGGGGGCTGGGTCGCTTCAGCTGCGCCGACCAACGCGGGTCTCTCGGTCAAGGCTGCGGTCATGATGATCCTTGCCTGTGGCCCACTTTATACCCGCATGGGCATGAGCACGAACAAAGAGGTCTGGTCCTCTGGATCGCTCACCACGACGGGCGAGGCCGCATCGTTCAGGCGGAACTGGGCCACCTCGCCGCCCAGCTGGCCCAAAATGTCCGACAGGTAGCGGGCGTTGAAGCCGACCGTCAGCGGATCAGCGCTGTAGTTGACTTCCAGCTCCTCAAAGGCGTTGCCGATACCGGCCGAGTTGGATTGCAGGCTCATAGTGCTATCGTCCAGGCCGAACTTGACGCCGCGCGAACGGTCGGTCGAGACGACCGAGACACGATCGACCGCCTTGGCCAGGGCCTTGGGATCACAGCTCAACAGCTTTTCATTGTTGGCAGGAATGACGCGCTGATAGTCGGGGAAATTGCCGTCGATCAGCTTGGAGGTCAGGGTCATATCGCCGTGCTTCAAGCGAATCTTGGTCTCGCTGACCGACAGCTCCAGCGTCTCGTCCTCGCCTTCGACCATCTTGAAAATCTCGCCGACGGTTTTGCGCGGGACAATGACACCGGGCAGGGTTAGTCCGTGCAGGTCCATAGCAATTTCGCACTTGGCTAGGCGGTGGCCATCGGTCGCTACCGCGCGCAGGCCTGTGGTGCCGTCTTGGTCGAAAGACTCCAGGTAAATACCATTGAGATAATAGCGGGTCTCTTCGGTCGAAATGGCAAAGCGCGTGCGCTCGATCAGCTGCTTAAGGTCGGGGCCCGCGACACCCAGCGCTTCGGGCATGTCGTCGTTGCGGATGCTGGGGAAACCATCGCGCGGCAGCGTCGGCAGCTCAAAGCTGGAGCGGCCTGCAGCGATGTGGCATTGCTCGTTCTCCGGGTCCAAGCGCATTTCGACTTGCGAGCCGTCCGGCAGCTTGCGCACGATGTCGTAGAGCATGTGCGCAGACAGGGTGGTGGCGCCTTCCTGGCTGATGGTGGCCGCGGCACGCTCTTCGACGGTCAAATCCATGTCGGTCGCGGTGAAGGTCAGGCTATTGTCCTGGGCTTCGATCAGCACGTTGGAAAGAATGGGAACCGTATGGCGCTTTTCCACGACCGAATGGACGTGGGACAAAACAGATAGCAATTGGGCGCGTTCGATTGTCAGGTGCATGACTGGCTCATTTTGTGGGGCCGCCTGCCAGGCAAGTGAGCCGGGGCAAACGGGTAAAGATCATCGCGCGCAGCCAGGGAACAAAGCACCTAGCCGCAAGGCCCGGCAGCATAGCATGCTGACCCCATGACGCCAGAAATTGCACGGCCTTATCCCCGCGAAATCACGTCAAAATGCTGGGATTTACGGGCGTTTGAAGGTCAACCAGCCTTGTTTTTGTAGGGCCAAGACCAAACCACCAGCAATGAGGCCCCAAAACGCGCCCGAGACCCCTAAAATCGACACGCCAGAAGCCGTCATTAGAAAGGTTATCGCGGCGGCGATGCGGCTGTCAGGGGCTTGGAAAGCCGCCAACAGTGAGCCACTGAAGGTTGCGAGCAAAGCCAGACCTGCCACCGTTTGAATGAGCAAGGTCGGCGCCAGTGCTATGAAGCGGGTAAACAGCCCTGCGAACAGGCCAAACAGCATGTAAAACAATCCAGCCCAGGCCGCGGACCAATAGCGTTTGCTTGGGTCCGGGTGGGCCTCTGGCCCAGAGCAGAGCGAGGCGGTAATAGCCGCCAGCGAGTTAGCATGGCCGCCAAATGGGGCGGCCAGCAATCCGGCCAAGCCGGACCCCGCTAGCGCTAGCCCGTGTGGGCGTTCAAATCCGCCCAGACGCAATGCGGCTTGGCCCGGCAGGTTTTGTCCGGCCATGGTGACCAAATAAAGGGGCAAGGCCAGGCTGGCGATCCCGGTCAGGCTAAAGTGTGGCGCCACCCAGACCGGTGCGGTTACCAGGCTTCCCCCTGCTCCCCAGAGGCTCGCCCAATCGGGCGATAGACCGAAAACGAGGATACCGGCAAAAGCCAGCAAGGCCGCTGGAACCGCGAGCAAGCTGTTGATCTGCCGCCCGACCAGCCAGGCCAACAGCAAGATCAGCCCCCACAAGGGATAGAGGCTGAGGGTCTTAAAAGGGGCCAAGCAGAGCGGCAACAGCACACCCGCCAACATGGCGTGGGCCAGCATGCTGGGAATTGCAGCGATCAAGCGCGCCAAGGGGCGCAAAAAGCCGGTGAGCACGAGCAACAGAGCGCAGACAACAAAAGCGCCCACGGCCTCGCCAAAACCACCCGCTAAGGGGCCTGTGGCGACCAAGAGCGCCGCGCCGCTGGTGGACCAGGCCAGTGAATAAGGCGTGCGTAGCCCCAAGCTGAGCGCGATTGCAAACGCGCCTTTTGACACTGACAGCGCCATGAGGCCGGAGGCGATCTGCGGCGGTGTTGCCCCGACAGCGTCCAGGCCCTGCATGACCACCGAAAACGAAGAAGCCGTGCCGACGAAAGCCGCCAGCAGGCCCATAATTACGCTGGACCAGGCCAGGTCCGACAGGCGCGAGCTGCTCCAACCCAACAGGCTGGGGCGCTGCGCGGCGGCGCTGGCATCGGACGAAGAGGGCTTTGCTTGGCTCATGGTTTCTGGTTAGCCGAGCGGCTCGCCGAGTGAAACCGAAATTTGCCTGCTTAGATATTCCTGCCTAAATAATCTTGCCTAAATAATCTTGCTTGGATAATCAGGTCGTGGCGGTGGCCCGTGCGCTCTGCTGGTGTGCTGGCAAATGTCCAGCCCTATAGCTGTGGCACCGGCCTTGAAGGCTTGCTTGCCAAGAGAGACGACGGCCCAGATTTTACGTGACCCTGGGCTTATGGGACCCTGGCCATATGTGACCCTGGCCTTATGTAACCCTGGGCTTGTGTCTTTCTGGGGCCTTGTGGACTGGGGTAACTTGTCGTGTGGGCCACAAAAAAGGGCAGCACGCGGCTGCCCAGTTTTGAAGTAGGAACGGACCCCTACCCTTTATCTGAATGTCCCAGGTCAACGAGGCGCGTAACGCTCTGTCGTTGGTTGGGCTTGGCCCCCCGGTTTATTCGCGCAGCGAGCGTTCGAGCAGCTCCACATCCTCACGAAAGGCCCTATCCATTTTGCACAGCTCTTCGACCCGGCGCACAGCGTGCATGACGGTAGTATGGTCGCGTCCCCCGAACTTGCGGCCGATGTCGGGCAGCGAACGGTTGGTCAGCACCTTTGACAGGTACATGGCGATCTGGCGTGGACGGGCCACTGAACGGGCACGGCGCGCCGATGTCATGTCTGACAAGCGCATGTTGAAGTGCGTCGCGACGCGCTTTTGAATGTCGTCGATTGTCACCCGGCGGTCGTTGGCTTTCAGCAAATCGGCCAGCAGCTCGCGCGCGTTATCGACGGTAATCTGACGCCCCATCAAAGAGGAGTGGGCGATCAAACGGTTAAGCGCCCCTTCCAATTCACGCACATTAGAGGTGATGGATTGGGCTAGGAATTCCAGCACCGAGGCCGGCACTTCGACACCGCGGGCGGCGATCTTCTGCTCCAAAATGCCGTAGCGCAACTCGTAGGAGGTCGGGTGGATATCCGCGACCAAACCCCAGCCCAAGCGCGAACGCAGACGGTCTTCCATGCCCGTCAGTTCGGTCGGGCTCTTATCGGCGGAAATCACAACTTGACGGTTGCGATCGACCAGAGCGTTGAAGGTGTGGAAGAATTCTTCTTGGGTCGATTGGCGATTGCCGATGAATTGAATGTCATCGATCATCAACACATCGACGTTGCGGAAGGATTCCTTGAAGGCCACCGTGCTGCGCTCGCGGATCGAGCGAATGAACTGGAACATAAACTGCTCGGCGGTCAGGTAGACTACCTTGCGTTCGGGCTGGTGGGTGCGAATGTGCCAAGCGATGGCGTGCATCAAGTGGGTCTTGCCCAAGCCGACGCCCGAATACAAGAACAGGGGATTGAAGCCGACTTGCGAATTCTCTGCGACGCGGCGCGAGGCCGTATAGGCCAGCTCATTGGTGCCCCCGACAACAAAGGTATCAAAGGTCAGACGCTGATCGAGCTGGGCGGATATCTCACCGCCAGCAAACATGCTGCCGCTCAAGGGAGCGTCGACGCTGCCCGCTGCCAAATTGGGCGTCGCGAGGTCGCTGAGGCCGGGCGCTTTAAAGTCGGGATTCGCGGCCAAGGCTTCCGCATCACCCGGCGCACGCGGTGGGCGCTGGTTGGCGGTCTTTGGCTTCACGATAACATCAATGGCGAGCACCTTCGGCATCTCACGCTTGCAGTGCGCCAGAATCTTGTCGCTGTAATTACTCCGCACCCAGTCGCGAATGAAGCGGCTGGTCGCAATGAGCGTCAGCTTGCCAGAATCGAATTCGCCAAGTGAAATCGGCGTAATCCAAGAGCGGTAGTTGGTATCGCCGAGCTCCTTGCGAAGCGAGGCGGTGACGGATTGCCACCCTTCTTCAAGCCAGCTTCGGTCCGTTTCGTCGGTCATTCCGTTCGAAATCCCATACACTCAAAAGTTTGCTGCTTCTGGGCCGATCAACTATTCGATCGACGGCAGCTTTCGTTATCGACAAATCGCTTACTTTGCTCTCCGCTCTAGTGGCGAATTTTGGTCAGCACGTAGCTCCCCGCAGAGGCACTGGGGTGCCCTCAGTTAGTGGTATGAACCTAAAGCGCGGTGGGGGGCATATCAATCGAAAAGAGCGCTTGACACCCATTCGGTCGCGCCGAGGTTGTTGGCGTTGGGGAAAACTGCACAAAAAAAAGGAGAGGCATAGCCTCTCCTTGGGATAAGTGTCTCGGCTTTCGCGTATCGCGAGAGCTTAGAGATTAGTCCAATTAAGGACTTAAGCCATCGCTTTGATGCGCGATGACAGGCGCGACAGTTTGCGCGCCACCATGTTCTTGTGGAACACACCCTTGGTCACACCGCGGTGCATTTCGGGTTGCGCGTTCTTGAACGCTTCAGCAGCAGCGTCCTTGTCACCAGCAGCAATAGCCGCTTCGACTTTTTTGATATAGGTGCGCACACGTGAGCGGCGTGCGCGATTGATAGCGGTCCGGCGCTCCGCAGTGCGGATGCGCTTACGGGCCTGTGGCGAATTTGCCATGGAAACATAATCCTTATGAATCGAGTTCTTTCACGTTAAGCCGGTCTATAAAGGAGCTGTGGATAGCTCGTCAAGCTGTTGCAGTGCCATGCGGGCCTAGAATCGCGCCCAAGCGCTTGCAATACCCCTAGGGATATACGACAGGGCTCCGCGGCCCGGCGCGCTAGGCCCCGTTGACGGCTAGCTTTGGCAGGCAGGGCAGACAAAGCTGCTTCGTCCGGACTGCTGGAGTCGGACGATGGGCGTTTGACAACGCGGGCAGGCCTGGTCCTCGCGGCCATAGACCTGCCACTGGTGGGCAAAGTAGCCGAGGTTGCCGTCGACTTGACGGAAGTCGCGCAAGGATGAGCCCCCCGCAGCGATGGCCTTAGCCAGCACGTCGCGCAGCGCTGCCCACAGGCGTTGGTAGTCGCGCTTATCCAGGCTGGCCCCCGAGCGGCTGGGGTGGATTCGCGCCATGAACAGCGCCTCGCAAACATAGATGTTGCCCAAGCCCGCGACGATGCGTTGATCCAGCAGCAGGCTCTTTATCGGTGCCTTTCGGTTGGCGATGGCAGCGGCCAAACCTTCAGCGTTGAAAGCCTCGCTCATCGGTTCAGGGCCGAGCGGCGCCAAAGCGCGATGGCTATCCCTTGCGTCCGCGTCCAGCAGATCGACAAAGCCAAAGCGACGCGGATCATAAAATCGGATGTCGGCTCCCGCTTCGGTCTGCCATTGCAGATGATCGTGTTTGGCCAGCGGCTCGTTCGGGTTGATTCGCAGCCGCCCCGACATGCCCAAGTGCATCAACAGCACGCGCTGATTGGACAAATGCCAAAGCAGATATTTAGCGCGCCGTTCCAGCCGCTCGACGATCTGGCCTTGCATGGCTTGCTGGAAATCGTCCGGAATCGCAAAGCGCAGGTTCGGGCGATAGGCGCGCGCCAACACCAAGCGCTGACCGACGACAAAGGGGGCTAGGCCGCGCATCGTGGTCTCGACTTCGGGCAGTTCGGGCATGGTTTGGGCCTCCGCGGGGGTTGGGACGGTGTTTCGCTGGCCCCTAGGACAAAATGGCCTTGGGAAAGCCCAAGCTTTCACATTAGCTTAGCACAAGATCAAACGAGGATTCGTGCCTATCCGTCGCCCCGCTGAGCCCGTTTCGGGCGCGAGGGCAGCTTAGGACAAACAAAGAGGCCCGCCATGCCAGAGCCGAGCAGCACCGACCAAGGCCACGCGCAGAACAACAGCGCGCCACACGCCGATCAGACCACCACCCATTTTGGATTCCAAGACGTACCGCTTGAGGACAAGGCGGACATGGTCCAGGACGTCTTTACCTCGGTCGCGCGCTCTTATGACCGCATGAACGATGTCATGTCCTTTGGGGTTCACCGTCTATGGAAGGCGCACTTTATCAACTGCATCAAACCTCACGCGGGTGAGCGCTTTTTGGATGTCGCGGGCGGTACGGGCGACATCGCTTTTGCCCTGGGCCGCGCGGCCGAGCAAGACGCCCGTCGGCGGCGGCTGCCCATCGGCTCGCGGGCCGATGTCACGGTCTGCGACCTGACCCCCTCGATGCTGGTTGAAGGCCAGGCCCGTGCCCAGAGGCTGCCTAATCCCTACCCGCAGTACGAGACCCACTATTCCTGGCTTTGCGGCACAGCGACCGGTCTGGCGCTGCCGGATCGAAGCTTTGATTGCTATACGATCTCATTTGGCTTGCGCAATGTGGACGAGCCGCAAAAGGCTTTGAATGAAGCCTACCGCGTGCTGAAGCCGGGCGGACGCTTCTTCTGCCTGGAGTTTTCGCAGGTCGTACTGCCGGGCTTTGATCGCCTGTATGATGCCTATTCCTTTAACGTCATTCCGCGCATGGGCCAGGCGGTGGCGGGCGATCGGGAATCCTATCAATATCTGGTCGAATCAATCCGCAAGTTTGCTAAGCAGGGCGAGTTGGAGGACATGATGCGCCAGGCGGGTTTTGAGCATGTGAGCCACACCAACCTATCGGGCGGCATCGCAGCAATCCATACCGGCCGGCGGCTCTAAAGGGCATGGCAGGAAGAGGCTCGATCTGGCTGCCGCCGTTGCGTCAGCTTTGGCGTTTGCTGAGGGTGCTGCGCCGCCACGACGCGCTAGAAATCTTCCAGCCCTTGGCGCCTGAGAGTGGGCTAGGCGCTCGGGCCTTCGCCCTTCTACGAGGCCGCAAACGACACCGATCGAGCACTGAGCCAGAAAGGCGGCCGGGCCAGCGTCTGGCCTCTGCGCTCGCGGAACTCGGCCCGTCCTACATCAAGGCGGGGCAGCTTTTGGCGACTCGCGTTGATCTGATCGGCGAGCAAGGCGTGCTGGACCTGACAGCGCTGCAAGATCGCCTGCCGGGCTTTGAATTCTCGCAGGTGCGCGCTGAGATCGAGCGCCAGTTCGAAGCCCCCCTTGAGACGCTGTTTTCTTCCTTCGATGAAGAGGCCATTTCGGCGGCTTCTGTTGCCCAGGTCCACTTTGCCACGACAAAGGACGGGCAACCGGTAGCGGTCAAAATTTTGCGGCCGGGCATCCGCCGGGCTTTTGCAAAAGATTTGGCTTTGTTTCGCTGGCTCGCCGCGCTCACGACTTTACTGCCCGGGACGCGCTCGCTGAATGCGCCGGGGCTGCTAGCCGTCTACGAGCGCCAGCTTCAAACCGAGACCGATTTGCGCCTTGAGGCGGCGGCGATGGTGACCTTTTATGCCTACAATGAGCATGAAAATCGCGTTGTGGTGCCGCGCGCGCACTGGGATCTGACCGCGCGCACAGTCTTGACGATGACGCGGGTGCAGGGCGTGTCCATGAACGACCGCGCGGGCCTGATCGCCGCCGGGCACGATCTGGAGCATGTCTTTGGACAAGCGGCCGAGCTGCTGTTCTTGTCCATCTTTCGCGACGGCTATTTTCATGGCGACCAGCACGGCGGAAATCTGTCGATCACGGACACTGGGCAGGTGGCCTTGGTCGATTATGGCATTATGGGTTCGGTCGCCTGGCCGTTGCGCGTTTTCCTGGCTGATGTTCTGATGGCCCTACTGCAACGTGACTATCGGGCTATTGCCAAGCGCTTCTTGGACGAAGGATATTTGCATCGCGCAGACGACCTGGATTTCTTTGCCCTGTCCTTGCGTGCGGTCTGCGAGCCCATTATCGGCCAGCCTTTGGACAAGGTCTCGTTCGGGCGATTGGTGGGGCAGCTTTTGGGCATGGGGCGATCCTTCAATTTCGTCGTACAGCCCGAGCTGTTCATCCTGCAAAAGAACATGATCATGGCCGAGGGCATCGCGCGCCGTGTCGCACCGGGTGTCAACATTTGGGCCTTGGCCCAGCCGCTGATCGAGACCTGGATGCGCGAAAATCGGGGACCGCAAGCACGCCTGCGTGAGGAGGTCAAACGAGGGCTTGAAGGTCTGCACCGCTTGCCAGACCTAGCGAGCGAGCTTGAGACCTACCTGCAAAGCCGGGCCTCTGGCACGGACAGAAAGGGCTGCTCGGCGGCGGAGCTGGCTTGGGCGGCAATGGGGCTCGCAACGGGCGTGGCACTGGCTTTGCTGCTGGTGTTTTTCGCCATGGCATAAAAACGGATCGCTGACGCGTCCGACACCTGTTGAGGAGACCGCATGAAACTGTTCAAGAAGATCAAAGCTGCTTTGGAATATGCTCAGGCCAGCTGGGCGGTCCGCGCTCGGCTGGATCAGCGCGCCGATGTAGTCTACCAAAAGAACCCGCACAGTTTGTTAAACGCGCTCTGCGACACCTACGGCAGCGATAAGGGCGAGATCGGCGCCGATGGGCACCCCTACCCTTGGCCAAGCCATACTTATGCAGATTTCTATGAGCTGTTGTTTCAGCTCAAGCGCCAGGATGTGCGGGCGGTCTTGGAGTGCGGATTGGGCACCAACAACCCCAACGTGACCTCCAATATGGGCGTCAAAGGCCGTCCTGGAGCCAGCCTCAGGGTCTGGCGCGATTTTTTTCCCAACGCGCAGATTGTCGGCGTCGATATTGATGCCGGGGTCTTGTTCGAAGAAGAGCGCATCAAGACCTACCCGTGCGATCAGACCTCTGCTGCGAGCATTGCAAGCTTTATCGAACAAGCCGCGTTGGCGCCTGCGAGCATGGATATAATCATCGACGATGGTTTGCATGAATTCGCGGCTGGCGTGAGCTTTTTTGAAAACATCATCGACTATTTGGCCGACGACGGCCTCTATGTCATCGAGGATGTCAACGCCAAGGACTATCAGAAATACGTGCGCTATTTCAGTGGTTTATCGGATCGCTACGCCGCAAAATTTATCAACGGCTATCGGCCGAAATCCTGGATGGGAAACAATCGTTTAATCCTGGTCTCTAAAATCTTACACTAGCCGCCGTTGCTCGTGCTCTGCGGCGCTTTGATAAAGGGCTGCTTTCAGCCCGTCTGGCCAAGCGCGTCGCTTTGGCCTAGAAAGTCCCAAGAGCAACAGCGGGCGGCCACCAATAGGTGGGATCGTCCGCGTCATATCAGCAGTTGGGATCAGAACCGCGATGCACCTGGCTTCAAAGCGTATCCTCTTGATTATCGGCGGCGGCATCGCGGCCTATAAATCGCTGTTCCTTATTCGCCGCTTGCGCGAACAAGGCGCACAGGTGCGGTGCATCTTGACCAAGGCTGGCGCAGAATTCGTCACGCCGTTGTCGGTCTCTGCGCTAAGCGAACAGCCCGTCTATCAGGACCTATTTTCGCTGACCGATGAAGCGGAAATGGGTCACATCCGCCTTTCGCGCGAAGCCGATCTGGTCGTTGTTGCGCCTGCGACCGCCAATCTGATGGCACGCATGGCGAGCGGCCTGGCCGATGATTTGGCCACGACCTGCCTGCTTGCCAGCTCGGCGCCTGTGCTGCTGGCACCGGCGATGAACGGCTATATGTGGGCGCACCCCGCAACCCAAGAAAATCGCCAGCGCTTGGCTGAGCGCGGTGTCAGCTTTGTCGGGCCCGAAGCCGGGGACTTGGCGTGTGGTGAGGTTGCCACAGGACGCATGGCCGAGCCTGAAGAAATCCTGACCGCCATTGCATCGCAGCTTGCCGGGCAGAGCGGGCCTCTAGCGTGCAAGCGCGTGCTGGTGACAGCCGGGCCAACGCGCGAGGCGCTGGACCCCGTGCGCTATGTCTCCAATCACTCGTCGGGAAAGCAGGGCTTTGCGATTGCGACGGCACTGGCGGCCCTTGGGGCAGAGGTCGCGCTGATCGCGGGGCCGGTGCAACTGCCGACGCCTGACAATTTGAGCCGGATCGACGTTGAGAGCGCCGACGATATGTTGGCGGCTTGCTTGTCGGCCCTGCCGGTCGATGCCGCGATTTGCGCCGCCGCGGTGGCCGACTGGAAGGCTCAAATCGCGCCCAACAAGATGAAGAAGACGGGCGACGGGCTGCCGGAGATTAGCTGGCAACAAAACCCGGACATCTTGGCGACCTTGAGCCAGCACGAACAGCGCCCGCCCTTGGTTGTGGGATTTGCTGCTGAGACCGAAAAAGTCGTCGAGCACGCGCAAGCCAAGCGCGCGCGCAAGGGCTGTGATTGGATCGTCGCCAACGATGTGAGTGCCGAACGGGGCGTTTTTGGCGGCGATAGCAACCAAGTGCATGTGATCGACGCTGACGGTGTTGAGGCCTGGCCTCAACTAGACAAGCGCGCGGTGGCAGAACGCTTGGCTGACCGGATCGCTCATGCGCTGGGCCAATCGTAAAATTTGCACCAAGTCTGCTGAGCTTGGTCGGAGTTTGAGGGAGTTCCGTTCGTGACCTATCTTACCCCTGGCGCAAAAGCGCCCAGCGTTGGCTTCATGCCTTTGCAGCATGGCCGCGACCTGCCTCTACCCAAGTACGAGACGCCAGGATCAGCGGGTATGGACCTGATGGCGGCGGTGGCCGAGCCATTGACTCTGGCCCCCGGCGCGCGCGCGCTGGTGCCATGTGGTTTTGCCATGGCACTGCCCGAAGGGCTGGAAGCGCAGGTCCGCCCGCGCTCAGGGTTGGCGGTGCGTCAAGGGCTGAGCGTTTTGAACGCACCAGGCACCGTCGATAGTGATTATCGCGGTGAAATTTGCGTGCCCTTAATCAATCTGGGCCAGGAGGCGGTGATAATCGAACGCGGCATGCGCATCGCCCAGATGGTCATTGCTCCAGTTCTGCAAATTGCCTGGCAGACCGTCGAATCGCTGGACGAGACTCAGCGCGGCGCGGGCGGCTTTGGGTCAACCGGTCTATGAGCCAGCCCTCAACTCCCGCCGCATGGATCGAATTGAGCGACGCCCAGATTGAGCGCTACGCACGACACTTGGTGCTGCCCGAGATCGACGAAGAAGGACAGATTTGCCTGTTGCAGAGCCGTATTGCGGTGGTCGGCGGCGGCGGGCTGGGCTGCGCGGTGGTCCAAAGCCTGGCGGCGGCGGGCGTTGGCCAGATTACGGTCTTTGATCCCGACGTGGTGGAGCTGTCCAACCTTCAACGTCAGATCTTGCATACCAGCGAGGGCATCGGTCAGCCGAAGGTCGATTCGATACAGCGCGCCGTAGCCGTCCTTAATCCCGATGTGGACCTGGTCGCGCGCCAAGAGGCGGTGACACAAAAGGCGGCTCAACGACAACTTGCGGGGCATGATCTGATCGTAGATGGTTGCGATAATGCGCCAACGCGCATCGCGGTTGCTGAAGCGGCTGCCGCGCTTGAGCTGCCGCTGGTTAGCGGCGCGATTTTTCAAAGCCAGGGCCAAATGACAACGCTCAAGCCCTATGAGGCGGGACAGCCGGGATTGCTGGATTTCTTTCCCGAGCTGGCCAACCCAAGACCTGGCCAGAGCTGTTCAGAGGTCGGCGTGTTTGCGCCGCTCTGCCCCTTGTTGGGAGCCTGGATGGCCAGCGAAGCCATAAAGGAGCTGCTGGGCATGGGGCAGAGCTTGGCGGGCCGCTTGCTCATGCTGGATTTACTGGCGGCGCGGGTTCGCGTTTTTCAGATCTAGGCCTTGCCCTTCGGGACGACCTGGCTGTTAGCCCCGCTGCGCTGTGCCAAGAACAGCACGAAAGCAAGCCGCAAAGCGTAGAGCAGGCTGCGCCCCAGTGCGACGCCAATCAACCAGGATTCATAGCCGATCAGGCCCTGCAGCGCCAAAATGGCGGCTCCCAGCTCCAGCAGCGCACGCGCACTGTGCCAGGCAAAGATAAAGCGGTTTGCGCGAAACAGGATCGGTACCTTGTCGAAGGCCTTGCTGTTAAAGGCCAAGATCGACAGGCCAAGGATGACCATCAGGGTAAAATCCAGGCCCGCCCAGCTTGCGGGAAACACCAAGTCAACCAGCCAGGGCACGGCCAAGATGGCTAAGCAAAAGGGCAGCACCGACACAGCCAGCGTTAGGGCTAGCCCGCGCAGCATCAAGCGGCGAATGCCTTGACCGTTGGCCACCAGGCGCGCAGCGCGATGGCGGAAAACATCGTCGAAAGCCTGGGCCACCAACGTTGATGGCGCTTGAGCAATGCGCACAGCCAGCGCATAGAGCCCCGCCTCAATCGGTCCAAAGGCGGCCAGAATGACCAGAACGGGCGAGCGCATATAAAGGACGGCCATCACCTGCGTCACGCTAAGCGTCGTGACGGTACGCCATTCATCGCGGAGCGCGGCGCGCCACTGGCCAAAATTAGGGCGCAACAAGCGCGCGCGAAAGCGGCGCGGCAAGCGGAACCAGACCCAGAGCGCAAAGGACATGTCCGCCAGCGCCTGACCAATGAGCAGGCCCAGGCCCAGCTCGATGAAGCCCGCTAGGCCCAGGGCGAGCGAGATAGCCAGCGCCACGACGGAGCGCAGGATTTGCGCGTTTCCTATGGCGCGAAAGCGTGCATTTCGCACCGCCAAGCCCCGGAAAGTGGTCATAGCCGCAATGCCAATGACCGGCAGTGGCAAAGCTAAAGCCAAGTGCTGTAGCGATAGTTCAGAATTTTTGAAGGTCAGACTGCCAAGCGGCAAGATCCAGCCAAAAAGGGCGATGAAAAGCACCACCAACAGCGGCCCCAACAGCGCCATTTGCGCAAATCGCATGGCCTGCTTGGGCCAGGCGACCAGCGGTACCAGGACTTCGACGCGTAGCGAGCCAAAGGTCACGACCAGGCTAGCCAACGCCAGCACAGACGAAAACGCGCCCATGGCTTCGGGAGGGAAAAGGGCCGCGAGCAACGGCAAGGAGGCAACCGCGATGACTTGCGCGACAAGCGTGCCCAGTGCCACCGCGCTCATGCTTTTGAGAAAGCGCGATTGGGCGACTGACTTCAGGCGCGACAAGATCATGGCGAATCTGGCTCTGCTTGACTGGCTGCACTGGGTCGGAGGCTTGCTAGGCTTGCCACGGTAGCGCGAACGGTTTCGCCCAAATCGCTGGCCTCACGCCAGTCGCCTGCAAAGCCAAAAGCATGGCGGAAGCCCTCGACCTCATAGCCGCCGTGCGGCACCTGTTCGGGGGTCGGTAAATAGCCCAGCACCGGGCCGACGTAGCCGGTGACCGCAACATCGCGGGCTTGGTCTCTAAAGCCCAGGTGTTGGCTCCAAGCGAAGGAAGGTTCCGCATTGAGGCCAAGTAGGCGCAGCGGCCCCAGCGTGACTTGCCGAGCGCAGAGCTGTGTATCGGGCAGCAAATCGCGCTGACGTTCGCCATAGCCAAGCGCTAGCGAAGTCGCGTCCTGTCTTGCGTTCGGCAAAGGGCTAAGGTCGGCAAGCGCCTTGTGGGTGGCGGCTTCTAGACCTTGGTGGAATTTGGCGATAGCTGCTGGCGTGCTGGGGCCAAAGCCCGCTTGCAAGGGCGTAGCAGAGGGCGTGAAGCGCGACCACCAGGAGGCCGGAAAATAGGGGCGTATATCGCCCGAACAGCCCGGCAGCCAAATGACCGGCAGATCGGCGCTCAGACTTTGACGCAAAGTCTCGCGAACCGTGCCGACATGCGCCGCAGACATGCGGTTGACCGGATTAGCGGCGACGGCGTGACAGGGCCAATGCGCAATGACCGCTAGCGGGCTGTCGTCATCGGCGCGTAGGCACCAGAGCCTTAGAGCGCGCGGGATGTTCACGGCTGGATTGGGCAACAGCGCAGTGGTGATGGATAGATGCGGTGCTTGGCGGGAAAGGCGCAGACCCTTTTTACGTCGGTAGACAGCGCCGCCTGCCTCGCTTTGACCTGCGTCGATACGGGTGAGCGCGCGCGCGGGTCGATCTTGGCGCGCTGCCACGATGGCCCCGACAATGGCTTGAGCCGTGCGGCGAATGTGGCCGCGCTCGCAGGCTCCCAATCCGGGGAATTCGGGCGCGAGCTGGGGGGCAAAATGGCTGTGTGAGGCCACCACCCAGAGCCCTTCGAGCGCCAATCCCGCAGCGCTGAACGCCTGTGCGATATCGCTCTCGAAGGTTGCCGACGAAAAGAGCGCATCAATCGCCAAGATGAGAACTAGGCGTTTGGGCACCGCCTCAAGGGCGAGCCAATTGGCCTCGAGGCAATTATCACAGGCTTCGCCAAAGCCGCGCCGCGCAGCATAGCCTGCCAGCGGCAAGGGCTTGTCGCCGCCGATGACGAGTGAACCGGACCAAACGCGCTGGCAGTCTGCCTCTGCTGGCGTGGCGTTAGGCGTCGAGGCTTGGGTCATAGAGGTCTGCAAACATGTCGGCGCGCTCTGGTATGACCTTATCGAAGGTCTTCACCAATACTGTCTTGTTGACGAAGTTCTTGATCGACATGTTTTCACTGATCGAATTGCCTGCCCAGGTGCCACAGCCCATCGATAAGGTAAAAGCCAGGGCGTTGTTCATGCCGCCGCCGTTGCCGAAGGTATGCGCCTGATTGACTAGGACTCGCGCCACCGGGATTCGAGCCGCCAGTTTGTGCGCCAGCTCGTCCTTAGCGGTGTGAATGCCGACCGAGTGACCGATGCCTTCGTAGCGCAAGACAGCATCGGCTTTATCGATGGCTTCGTCGAAGCTCTTGGCGCGATAGACCGTCAGCACCAAAGACAGCTTTTCGCCGGAAAGCGGATGGCCCGCGCCGATGCCCTCGTCTTCAATGATGATGAAGCGCTTGCCGTCGGTGACGCCGTCCAGCCCGAACAGCTCGTCCAAGTGGCTGAGCGGCTTGCCGACCGCGTGGCGGTTGATTTTGCCGCTCTGGAACAAGGTTTCTTGGATTTTGGCCGCTTGTTCGCCGTTGGCCAGGTAGCCGCCGACTTCCTGCAGAGCCGCCAGCGTGGCGTCATAGACATCATCTAAGACGATCAAAGAATTTTCAGATGAACAAGAGGTAGCGTTGTCGAAGGTCTTGGAGAGCAAGACCTTCTGGGCTGCGTCTTTGGGATCGGCGCTGCTCTCAACGATGACCGGCACATTGCCCTTGCCGACGCCGATGCAAGGCGTGCCGCTTTGATAGCCGCGGCGCACATTGACCTGATCGCCCGTGACCAAAATCAGATCGACGGCCTTGGACAGATAAGAAGCCTTGGCAAACGAAATCGGCGGCTCCAAGACTTGGAACAAATCGGTCGGCGCGCCTTGAGCCTTCAACGCCTCGTCAAAGTATTCCTTGAGCTTCAGAGCGGTACGTGCGGCTGCGGGTGAGGGCGAAATGATAATCGCATTGCCGCCTTTGACCGCCATCAACGCTTGGTTCGCGGGCGTGGCTGCTGGGTTGGTCGACGGCGTGATGCTGCCGACGACGCCAACGGGTTTAAGGTAGGTGTAGAGCCCGCGCTCGGGATCGCTGTCGCACAGACCTCGGGTCTGTACCTGCATGAGATCGCAGAGCGTGCCATAGGTCTTGCGCTTATTCTTGGTGATCTTGTCAGGAACGTTGCCAAGCTTGGTGTCCTCGACGGCCATTTCCGCCAGCTCACGAGCGTGGTCATCGCGATAAATGGCCCAAGCCAGGGCTTTGACCAGGGCATCGATTTGCTCTTGGCTGTAGTCTTGGATTTCATCCATGGCGGCGCGCGCGCGCGCGACCATCGCGTCGATTTCGGGCATGGCTTCAGCTGCCGGGGCCAGGGCGCTTTGAGCGCGAGAAGTCGTAGGGGCCGGGGTGGAAGCGAGTGTGCTGGTCATGGTCCAAACCTTATTCATGAGACGGGATGGTCGAGGTGCGCAGGGCGACAAGCGCGACCTGGCAGGGGGGCGGCGGGACTTGCGTGTCCTGCTCGTAGTCGTTGTTTCGTCTTCGCTCTTTAGAGTGTAAGGGCGGGCGGCGCTAAACCTTACCAAGCAAGCGCTTTAAAAACAATTTGACGCTTGGCGGCAGGCGCTGCGCCAGGCGGTTGCCGTGGCCGGTGACGCGGCGGCTTGGGCGCTCCATGTCGAGCAGTTCGCGTAGGCGGCGTGAGGCAGCAACTTGGCGATCACGTAGCTCAGCCGGGCGCCCCATGACGGTCGTGCCGCCGTCGACCGGGTGCAGCACCAAGCTGCCGATGCCAACGATGGCGTCATGGCCGATGACCGAGCGGTTGGTCAGATTGCAGCCGGGCCCGATGCGCGCGCGCTCACCAATCTCTGAATGGCCCGAAATGGTGGTCATGAGGCCGACTTGCACGCCTGCGCCCATGTCAACGTCGTGGCCAATCGCGCAGTGGTGGTTGATGCGGCTGCCAGCGCCAATGCGGGTCGGGCCCTTGGCCCCAAATTGGACGCTGCACAGGCTACCGATTTCTGCGCCGTCTTCGATAATGACAGGAAAGAGTGTTTCGGGCGGCGGCGTAACAAAGGGGGCGGCGCCGATAATGCTGCCCGCTTGGATTTTACAACCCGCGCCGATCTGAACGTTCGCGCCTATGACGGCCTTGGCGCCGATGAAGGTGCCGGGACCGATCTTAGCGCTAGGGTGGACAACAGCGCTGGGATCAATATCAGCGCTGGGATCAATGTGCGAATCAGCTTGGGTTTGGTCCATGCTAGCAGCTCCTTTTGTAGACCTCTTCTAGCCGCAGATTTTCTTCTTCCCAAGCGTAACGACGCCGCACATCCGGCGTCATAGATTGCTCGAAAGCCAGCGCGCCTTGATTGCTCAAGCAGGCATCCATGGCCTCGGCGATTTGCTGCGGGTCTTGCGGGTCAACGAACAGGCCGGTCTGGCCGTCATCGACAAATTCGCGCCAATAGGGAATGTCGGAGGTGACGCTGGGCACTCCTGCGCCCAAGTACTCCAGCATTTTGATGGGGATGGCGTGTACATGGTTGGGCAGCGCATGCAGTGTCACCATGCCCGCGCGCACCTGTTCCAAGACCTCGACGATCTTTTGACGGTCAATATAACCAAGATAGCTGACCTTGGCCCAGCCGGGCAGGGCCTCGACCTCTTGTTGCAGGGCTTTGGTCTCGAACTTGCCCGCCAACCACAGGCGGTTGAGTTCGCGGCTCTTGCCTGCGGCTTCTACCAGCTCCACGATGCCGCGCGCCCGCGACAGGCCGCCAATATAGCAGGCATCTTTGGCACGTTGGGGCAAGGGGAGGCGGTCAGCTGTCTCGAATTCTTTTAGGATCGGCAGGTTGCGTATCGTACTGCTTTTAGCGGCGTCATAGGCCGCGCGCACGCCATCTGTCGCCGCGATTATGTGGGTTGCTCGCCAATTGATGAAGGCGCGCATGGCTTTCAGCGCCAACCGCAAGCCTTGTCGCTTGATGCCGCCGCGCACCCAATCCTTGCCGTCGAGCTGGGCGACGAAATCTTCGTGTGCATCAAAAATTAGCGGCACCCGCCAGGGCAAATCGGTCGCGGTAAAGGGGATCAGCTCTGGATCGTGGAATTGCAGAATGTCGGGCTTAAGGCTAGCCGCAAAGCGGGTGACTTCGCGCGCAAAACGTGTGGCGCGGTTTAGGCGTCCTTTTCGGCCCATGCCTGCGCGCAGGTAGACGGTTACGCCATCCTGCTGAAAGCTACGGTGTTCGTTGGCCTCGGGATCCATGGCGACCAAAGCCACCTCGTGCCCCAACGCCGCGGTGTGAACGCACATCTTATAGAAGATGCGGCTTGAGCTCCAAGGATGGGCTGAAGTGTAGTGAACGATGCGCATGAAGTCGTTTGGGTGTCCAGTTGGCAGGTCAGGCTTGGTTCATACGCGGTAAGAAGGTTCGATGCGAGCGGCTCGGCCGTATGAAAGCTGTACCGGGCCGCCGCCGAGCCCTAACGTGGCTAGAAAGAGCCCACCACCCGGTCGCGCGGTGCGTGGCCGTCAGCAAACGAACGAATGTTGATAATGACACGCTCGCCCATCTCGACCCGGCCTTCGAAGGTCGCCGAGCCCAGGTGGGGCAGCAAGACCACGTTGTTCAGCTCTAGTAAGCGCGGTGTGACGCGTGGCTCGTGCTCGTAGACGTCCAGGCCAGCGCCCGCGATCTTGCCGTCAATCAGGGCATCGGCCAGCGCTTCTTCATCGATCAGATCGCCACGGGCGGTGTTGATGATAATGGCGTGCGGTTGCAGCTTGGCCAGACGCTCGCGATTCATTATGTAGTGGGTCTCTTGTGTCGCGGGTGCGTTCAGCGAGATGATGTCCATGTGAGAGAGCATGTCGTCCAGGTTCGCCCAATATGAGGCCTGCAGCTCGTTTTCGATGGATTCAGCAACCGGTGCGCGGTTGTGGTAATGCACAGCGATGCCAAAGCCGTTGGCGCGGCGCGCCACAGCTTGGCCAATACGGCCCATGCCTATGATGCCCAAGCGCTTACCCCAAACGCGGTGGCCCAGCATGGCGGTCGGCGACCAGCCCTGCCATCCGCCCGAGCGCACCCGGCGCTCGCCTTCGGCAAACCGACGCGCTACGGATAGCAGCAGCGCCATGGTGATATCAGCGGTGTCTTCGGTCAGCACGTCGGGCGTGTTGGTGACGACGATTTTCTTCGCGCGGGCTGCCGTTAAATCGATGTGATCGACGCCGACGCCGAAGTTGGCGATCATTTTTAGGCGGGGGCCCGCTTGTGCGATCAGGTCCGCGTCGATGGCGTCGGTAACGGTGGGCACCAGGACATCGCAATTTTGGACCGCTTCGACTAGCTCCTCGCGCGTGCGCGGTGTGTCAGAGCTGTTCAAAGTGGTGCGGAAAAGCTCGGTCATGCGGGTTTGGATCGCGGACGGCAGTTTGCGTGTCACAAAAACAGAAAGCTTTTCACCACTCATGCATGGCTCCTATGGTTTTTGCTGACAGGCAGCCTTGGCCCGGTGACGGGGGGCACGCGCGTCCGCTGGATCGTTTGATTCTTGTTAGAAAGAATTCTGGTAGCAAAGGCAGGCATGCGCGTCTACTGCGCAACGCAGCTTAGGGACAAGTGCGCCGTACGCAGAGCCCCTCGCGCTGGGGACAAGTCGCGCCCAAGACGCCACGATCGCGACACGCTAATCGCCAAAATGACACGATGGCTCCACCTTCGCGCACCAGTCGCAGGCTAGTTTTCGCTGATTGATGGTAAGAGTAAGCCCGCCAGGCGACAGGCCCCGGTCCGCCGACAATTAAGGTCGTTATGCACTGGGATATGGCTTGGCTCTGCCGACCGACAAGCAGGGCTTCGACCGCCGCGTTTTGGGGGACGCTCTATATACTATAGTGACAAAGCATATTTTATTCGCTGGGTTTTTGCCGATATGACCGCTGGAATTCATAAATCTTTGGGCCTCACTTGGGGGCGCTGGCTGACTGGCTTAGCTGTTGGGGTCGTCATGGCGATAGGCTTCAGCCTGCAAGCAAGCCAGGCGGCGCCGCGCCCTTTACCTAAATTTCAAATCGGGGCCGTGACCAAGTTGGCGCTGCCGCGCTTTGTCTCGCTGGCTGATGATTTGGCTTACGGCCGGGTGGGGCCGGGGCGCTCTTATCCGATTGATTATGTTTACACCGCCAAACACATGCCGGTTGAGGTCATCGACGAATACGAAAGCTATCGCAAGGTTCGCGATTGGCAGGGCAGCGAGCTTTGGATCTTCCGCCCACGTCTGACCAACAAGCGCTACGTGCGGGTTCAAATTGAGCGCACGCCCTTATACCAGAGGGCGGACGCGGCCGCGCCGGTGCGCGCCTTCCTAGCGCAAGGCGTTTATGGCCGTGTGCGCCAGTGCAACCCGTCCTGGTGCCAAATCGAAGTCGATCGCGTTACCGGCTGGATCGAAACCCGCTCTATTTATGGAACCTATGAGGGTGAAAGCATCCAACGCTAACCTTTTGAGGCGATAAGCTCGCAATTGAAGCGATTGAGTGGCGGGTGATTTTCAGCTTAGATATGCGCATTATGTGTCTGCTGCGGGGGCGCTATGCGCGCCAAGCGGGACAGCCGATTGGCGGCGGTGGACGAGTTGTTCACAAAACTAAACCTGCCCGATTCACCCCTGTTGGCTCTTCTAGCTAAGGTTGTAGAGATCAAAATGCGGTCATATCGCCCCTGGGTAGAAAAATCCTGTTTTTAGGGTTGCGAGCGGTGGATTAATACGCAATTTGGCCGGATTGTCCGGCACAATTTTTGCAAATTTCCCTAGGTTGAGAACAAAAAAAACGAGAGATACCTAGAGTATCATGTTGAAAATTAAGAAAAAATTTTGAAAATCTCGCTGTCAACATTTTAAGTTGCGTGCAGTGGGTATCGGGGAGGTTGTTCATCCCCAGGCGCAATCCACATAGTATAAAAATAAATATAGATTAATAAGATACCGAAAGAAACGCCGCACATCATATATAATTTACGCCTTTATTTGATAAAATTGATGTACATCATTGGCTATTACAGATAATCAGAGTGGATATTTCAAGTAACGATATCGCTCAACCACAACTCAAGATATCAACGAATATGGCAAATGGCATGCCTAGGCATCATCAGGACGTAGACATGAGCCGCTTAACGTGTATGTTGGGCTCAACCTTTTAAAAACAAATTTTCAATGGGATTTTAACTGTGCCACATACAACCACTGTATCGGCGCGCTCACCGCATGCGATTGATGCGCATGTCGGCGAACGAGTCCGCTTACGGCGCACGCTCATGGGATTAAGCCAAGAGGCTCTAGGGGATGAGCTGAACTTGAGCTTCCAGCAAGTCCAGAAGTACGAGCGCGGCACCAACCGCATCTCTGCAAGCCGCCTGTATGAAATTTCGCGCATCTTGGATGTGCAGATTTCCTACTTCTTTGAAGGAATCGCCGACGGCGAGGCGCGCCCTGATCGTGGTGTCGATATGGACATGGCCATTGGTGGCGGCGGATCGCAAGATCCCTTTAACCGTCGCGAGACCCTGGAACTGGTGCGTGCCTACTATAAGATCACTGATCCCAGCGTTCGTCGCCGACTGTATCAGTTGGTTAAGTCGATGTCCGATGGGTTCGTCGAATAGCTAAACCGACGTGTGACAGGTTAAAAACCTGGACGATCGTCGTGAACATGTTAGGCTCGCTTCGCTTGAAGCGGGCCTTTTTTGTACCAACTAAGCGCAGAGGCCGCCGACAGCCAACAACGACAGGCGCAAGCAGCCTTCAAACAGGAAAACGGCAGGCACAAACGGCAGGGCAACCGAAAGGTTGCCAACATCTGAGCGACAGGACCGGCGCATTTAAAAATTAGCGAAAGCGGCGCAAACACAGACGGCGCGCTTCACGCTGTCAGACGGATCGAGCATGGCGATGGATTGGGATAAATTGCGGACCTTCCACCAGGTCGCAGAAGCGGGCAGCTTCACGCGCGCTGGCGAATTGCTGCATCTGAGCCAATCGGCTGTGAGCCGCCAAATTTCTGCGCTTGAGGAGAGCTTGGCGACGCCACTGTTCCACCGCCACGCGCGCGGTCTGGTGCTGACCGGGCAGGGCGAGATGCTCTACACCACGGTTCACGATGTCTTTGGCAAGCTGGCGCTGACCGAAGCGCGCCTGCGCGATTCTAAAGATAAGCCCACAGGTGAGCTGACCATTACGGCGACCACCGGCATCGGCACGGTTTGGCTGGCGCCCTTGCTGGCGGGCTTTGCTGCGCAATATCCGGACATCGAGCTGCACTTGCTGGTCCAAGACCACGAGCTGGACCTGTCTATGCGCCAGGCCGACGTGGCGATCCGGCTGGCGGTGCCCAAGCAACAAGATCTGGTCATGCGTCAGCTGTTTGTGGTGCACAATCACGTCTACGCCGCGCCGAGCTATATCGAAGAATACGGCATGCCGGCCAGTGTTGACGATTTGGTCAATCACCGGCTGTTGGCCTATGGCGCCAACGACTTTCCGGCCGCTCCTGAGCTGAATTGGCTGGTGGAAGTCGGGCTCGACAAAGGCCGGCGGGCGCCCTTTATTACGGTCAACAGCTTGCTCGGCATGAAGCAGATGGCGGTGACCGGCGGCGGCATCGCGCTCTTGCCCGATTTTCTGGTCGAAGAGGGCGAGGAACTGCAACGTATCGAGCTGGATCAAGAGCCGCCGACCATCGAGACCTATTTCGTCTACCCCGAAGAGCTGCGCCACGTGCGCCGCATCCAGGTCTTTAAGGACTTCTTGCTGGATCGTATCGACGTCAAACTGTTCTGATCCTAATGCAGTGCGGGTGATTTTGGATTGCGTTTCGGCCGATGCGAGCCATAACGTCTAACCCAACTATGCGCTCAACACATGGCCCCTATGCAACAGTGTTGCTTGTAGTCCTCTGTGAGTCGGGTATGGTGTGCCTACAACATGTTTGGTCAGCCGGCCGGTTGACAAGATGTTATGCCTCCCTGTTATACTTGGAAGTCAGCTACGGATTGTGGCTGGCTTTTTTTTTGCCTAGGGTGCGCCCAAGGTTTGAACCCCCCAAATCACTACAGGATCTGTGTCATGGCTGTTTCTGCGCGCCACGATTTGGAGACCGCGATTTTGACGGCCTTGGCCAAGACAAAAGCGGGCAGCTCCATCACCCCCAGCGATATCGCCATGCGCCTTGAGGAAAACGAGCTGCGGTGGCGCACCTTATTGAAGCCCATCCGCACCGAGGCGACCCGCTTGGCGCGCGCCGGGCGCTTGGAGATCTTGCGTCATGGCAAGCCCATTGATCCTGAACAGCCCTTCAAGGGCGTCATTCGCCTGCGTCTGCCACTCGATGACGCGGCGCAAGGCACAGATCAAAGCCCCGCTGACGCCTAAGCGCTATGGCCACCATCAATCCCAATACCGGCAAGCGCCAACTCTATGGACGTCGCATTGGCCGTCCGCTGAAATCGAACCAAGCCGAGCGGCTCGATGAGGGCTTGGCGCGCTTTGGCTTGACGCTCGAGACGCTGGAACAGCTCCAAGCGCAGCGCGGCGACCTGGCGAGCCTTTTCCCTGGCCCGGTCGAAGAGGTCTGGCTGGAGATTGGCTTTGGCGGTGGCGAACACCTGGCCTACCAAGCCGCGCAAAATCCAAAGGTCGGTATCATCGGCGCGGAGTTCTTCGCCAACGGCGTCAGCTCAGCCTGCGGCCACCTGTTGCGCGCGGGGCTGGATAATGCCCGCCTGCTGCACGGCGATGGGCGCGAGCTGTTGGATCGTCTGCCCGCTGCCAGCTTGTCGCGCGCCTTCATCTTGCATCCCGACCCCTGGCCGAAGAAGCGCCACCACTGCCGGCGCATCGTCAATACCGAGGTCTTGGACATCCTGTTCAAGGTCATGCGACCGGGCGCCGAGCTGCGATTGGCGACCGACCACAGTTCTTATAAGGCTTGGATGCTGCAAAAGCTGCTGGATCATCCGGGCTTTGACTGGACGGCGAGCAGTAAACAGGACTGGAGCCAGCGCCCCGCCGATTGGCCGCAAACGCGCTATGAGGCCAAAGCCTTGCGCGAAGGCCGTGTGCCTATGGTGCTATCTTTTCGCCGCCGTAGTTAGCCCTGCCGCCCGCTGCAAGTGGCTTGCCGCATCAAAAACGCCTCGACTGAGGCAATAACGCGGCTTTGAGCCTGCGGGTCTTGCAAATTGGCGGCAAGTGGCGTATATGACGCGCACCCCGTGATGTTCGCCATCGCGTGACGGTTTGGCAGAGCGGGGTGTCCCGCTCTTTTTTGTTTGCGCACATTCAAATTCGAGCGGTGCCCGTCTAAGCCTCTGGCAAAGGCCCGAATGACCGCGCTCGACGCCAGACCTTGTTAGTTTCTTGGAGCCCTTTTGACCCAAACGACCCCATCCTCGCGCTCGGAGCAAGAGCCGGTGAACCGCGCCGCCTCCGCAGATGCCAGCCCCGATGTTGCCGTCGACATCGACTGGATGAGCGCGCCGCGCCAGCAAGGCCCCGAAGCCAGCTTTGACATTTGGGGAACGACGCCAAGCTTGGATCGCCGCTTGGGCGTCTTGGCCGAGGTGCAAGATATCCTGAACCCCATGCTGAGCGATTTGGGTTTTGATCTGGTGCGCTTGCAACTCAATGGTCAAAAGAACCCGACGCTGCAAATCATGGCCGAGCCCAGCGATGGCGCCGTCATGACCGTCGAGCAGTGCGGCGACATCTCCTATGAGGCCTCGGCCCTGCTGGATGTGGAAGACCCCATTCAGTCAGCCTATCGCCTGGAAGTGTCTTCACCGGGGCTCGACCGGCCTTTGATGCGCCCGCGCGATTTCTCGCTTTGGCAGGGCTATGAGGCGCGCCTTGAAGCCCGCGTTATGATCGACGGCCGCAAGCGTTTTACCGGCGTGCTGGCGGGGTGGTACGGCGATGCTGTGCAGCTTGACAGCGACGAAGGCCTCTATCGCGTGGCATTTGAAGATATCAGCCGCGCCAAAATCATTTTGACCGACCGACTGGTTGATGAAGCCATGAAAGAGCGCTTGCCGCAGCTTTCGGCTCTGATGCCAGGCGCTGGTTCTGACACACAAACCGCTGGTGGCGCATCCGCTGAGCCAGCAGATTCCTCTTTGACATCGACTTCCCAGGGTGACGCCGCATGAGCACGACCGCTGTTCCCCGCCTCGAAATGCTGCAAGTGGCCGAGGCTGTATCCAAAGAAAAGAACATCTCAAAGTTTGAGGTGCTGGAAGCCTTGGAATTGGCCATCGCAAAGGCCGCAAAGGCCAAGTACGGTCCCGACTATGACATTCGCGCCGTGATTGATCGTAAGATCGGCACCATTTCCATCGCGCGCTACCGCGAAGTGGTCGAGGAAGTCGAAGAAGAAGATACGCAAATTGACCTGAAGAACGCGACGGTCTTCCAGCCGGGTATCGAGCTGGGCGAATTCTTGATCGAAGAACTGCCGCCGATCGACTTGGGCCGCATCTCGGCGCAGTCGGCCAAGCAGGTCATCGTACAAAAAGTGCGCGAATCAGAGCGCAAGCGCCAGTACGAAGAATACAAAGACAAGGTCGGCGAGATCATCAACGGCCTAGTCAAGCGCATCGAATACGGCAATGTCACCGTCGATCTGGGCGGCGGACGCGCCGAGGGCTTCTTGCGCCGTGACGAGCTGATCCAGCGCGAAGTGCTGAACGTCGGCGACCGCGTGCGCACCTATGTCTATGACGTGCGCGAAGAGCCGCGCGGCCCGCAGATCTTCTTGTCGCGAACCCACCCCATGTTCATGGCGAAGCTGTTCGCCCAAGAAGTGCCTGAAATCTATGAGGGCGTCATTCAGATCAAAGCCGTGGCCCGCGATCCAGGCTCGCGCGCAAAAATGGCGGTCTATTGTGAAGATTCAGCGGTTGATCCCGTGGGTGCCTGTGTGGGTATGCGCGGCAGCCGCGTGCAGGCCGTTGTCAACGAGCTGCAAGGCGAAAAAGTCGATATCATCCCTTGGTCGGAAGACCCCGCGACCTTTGTTGTTAACGCTCTCGCACCGGCCGAAGTGGCAAAGATTGTCTTGGATGAAGAAGCGGGCCGCTTGGAAGTGGTGGTTCCCGACGATCAGCTTTCACAGGCGATTGGCCGTCGCGGTCAGAATGTGCGCTTGGCTTCCAACCTGACCGGTTGGGAAATCGACATCATGACCGAAGAGCAGGAAATTGAGCGTCGCCAGAAGGAATTCCAAGAGCGCTCGGCCCTGTTCATGCAGGCCCTGGACGTGGACGACATGATCGCGCACTTACTGGTCAACGAGGGCTTCTCGTCCATTGAGCAGATTGCCTACGTTGGTGTCGAAGACCTGATGAACATCGAAGGCTTCGACGAAGATGTGGCTGGTGAATTGCAGAACCGCGCCCATGCTTATTTGCAGTTGGTCGAAGAAAACAAGCTGAAAGAGGCCGAAGAAGCCGGCCTGCAAAAGGACATCTATGAGGTCGAGGGCCTCAGCTCAGCCATGATCTTGACGCTGGTTGAGAACGGTGTCTTGAACCGCGACGATCTGGCCGATCTGGCGGGTGACGAACTGGCAGAAATGATGGCCACCTTCGACATGAGCGAAGACGAAGCCAATACAATCATTATGTCAGCGCGTGCCCACTGGTTCGCCGACGAGACCGAGTAAGGGAGATGTCTCGTTTTGACCCAACCCACGTCTCACCAACAGACCGGAGCGCCGGTCAATGACAGTCCAGCAGCCCAGCCGCTTGCGGTAGAGGCTGTATCGGGTCAGCCCAGTGGCAGTTTGCGCCGCTGTTTGGCGAGTGGTGAGACACGCCCAAAGGCGGAAATGCTGCGCTTTGTCGTGGCGCCCGACGGGCAAGTTGTGGTCGATATCAAGGGACGGCTTCCCGGCCGTGGGCTGTGGCTGACGCCGACGCCTGAAGCCTTCGCTCAAGCCCGCGCCAAGCGCGGCTTTGAACGGGCCGCGCGCGCCAAAGTGCGGGTGGCGGACACGCTGGAACAAATCGTCGTTCAAGGACTGGAGCAAGCGGTTCTAGAACAGCTCGGCATGCTGCGCCGGGCAGGTCGCTTGGTTTTGGGCTTTGAAAAGGCCAAGGCGGCTTTGCAATCCGGCAAGGCCAAACAAGCTTGGAGCAGTCGCGATGCGAGCGCTTCGAGTCTCGCAAAATTTCTGCCCTCCCAGCAGACCCGCGCCGCCTTAGGGCTGCGGCACGAGGTTCTGCCCTTCGATAGCCAGGTTTTGGGCGCGCATTTGGGCCGCGCGCAGACCAATTTCCTGGCCCTTTCCAGTCAGGCGGACCCGCGCCGCCTGCATGAGCTGCTCCGGTTCCTGGAGTCCTTGCAGCCCCTGGTCAAGCCTGCTAGGCCTATGACCGACCGGGGGGAGCAGGGACTTGAGGCTGACTCGAGCCATCATTCTGTTTCACCACGACCCTAGCTTAGGACGCATCTGGCATACATGAGCAACGATACCAAAGACTCTGAACGCAAACCCCTGAGACTCTCAACAGGCAACACCTTGGGCCTGAAGAAGACGGTTGACGGCGGCCAGGTTAAGCAGTCCTTTTCCCATGGTCGCTCCAAGACCGTACAGGTTGAGGTCAAGCGCAAACGTGGCGCCGACGCAGGCGCAGCGCCAGCGGCGCCAAGACCCGCTGTCAAGATCGAGTTGACCCCGAAGAAGACCGCCGAGCCCAAGGCGCGCGGTGAATCCGGGCGTGGGGCAAGTGGCGATAAAAGCGGCGGTCTGACCGACCGGGAACGCGCGGCCCGCCTGCGCGCGGTTGAGCTGGCTAAAAAGCGCGAAGAAGAGCGCGTTAAGCAAGAAGCTGAGCGCGCCAAGCAGGAAGCCGAAGAAGCTGCCCGCCGTGCTGCCGAAGAGGCCGAACGCGCCAAGGCTGAAGCCGCTGAGGCCGAGCGTCTGGCGGCCGAAGAAGCCGAGCGCGCCAAGCAGGAAGCCGAGCGCGCGGACGATGGCAGCGGAGCGGACGCTGGTGCTAGCGAACAAGCCGCAGCCGCAGCTCCGGCACCGGAAGCACCCAAGCCCGCGCCACGCAGCAAGCCCGAGCCCAAGACGGCTGCGAAAGGCACCATCAAGCTCAAGAGTTCGGGTGATTCTGACGATGATCGCAGAGGCGCCAAGGACAAGCGCGTCAAGAAAGGCGGCAAGGGCGGGGCACCATCCTCGACCAACCGTGGCCGTCAAGAGCCGCCGCGCAAAGCGGCCCGTATCTCGGTGCAAGAAGCGTTGGAAGGCGATGAAGATCGTCAGCGCTCTCTGGCCTCGCTGCGCCGCCGCCGCGAGAAAGAAAAGCAACAGGCCCAAGCAGCCCTAGCCGAAGGTGCTAAAGTCGTGCGTGAGGTTGTGGTTCCCGACAACGTAACCGTCCAAGAATTGGCCAACCGTATGGCCGAACGCTCGGGCAATGTCATCAAGTCCTTGATGAAGATGGGCGTCATTGCGACCGCCAATCAGAGCATCGACGGCGACACCGCCGAGTTGATCGTCGAAGAATTCGGCCACAAGATCCGCCGTGTCTCAGAAGCTGACGTGGAGACCGATGTCGCGGGCGTGCCCGAAGATGATCCGGCAACCTTGAAGCAGCGTCCGCCGGTCGTGACCATTATGGGCCACGTTGACCACGGTAAGACCTCGCTGCTGGACGCCATTCGCCGAGCCAACGTTGTATCGGGCGAAGCGGGCGGCATCACTCAGCACATCGGTGCCTATCAGGTCAAAACCGCCAACGGCGAAATCGTGACCTTCTTGGATACCCCGGGCCACGCCGCTTTCTCTGAAATGCGCGCGCGCGGTGCCAATGTGACCGATATCGTTATTCTGGTGGTGGCCGCTGATGACTCCATCATGCCGCAGACCGTCGAGGCGATTAACCACGCCAAGGCCGCAGGTGTGCCGATTATCGTGGCTGTCAACAAGGTCGATAAGCCCGGTTCCGATCCGCAGAAGGTCAAGACCGACCTGCTGCAGTACGAGTTGCAGGTCGAAGATCTGGGCGGTGAGGTTCAGTGTGTTGAGGTCTCGGCCTTGCAAAAGACCGGCTTGAACGAGCTTTTGGAACAAATCACACTGCAAGCCGAACTCTTGGAGCTGAAAGCTAACCCCGATCGCAGTGCCAACGGTTCTGTCGTCGAAGGTCGCTTAGACAAGGGCCGCGGCGCTGTCGCGACCGTGCTGGTCGAAGGCGGTACGCTCAAGCGCGGCGATATCGTCGTCGCCGGTACCAACTGGGGCCGTGTGCGGGCATTGATCGACGATCAAGGCAAGCAGATCAAGAGCGCTGGCCCCGCCGCGCCCGCGGAGATTTTGGGTCTCAACGGTGTGCCGGTTGCCGGTGACAACCTGGTTGTCGTCGAAAACGAAGCCCGCGCGCGCGAATTGACCGAATTCCGCAGCCAACAACAAAAAGAAGCCGAACAGCGCGCTCGTCGTGGCACGCTGGAGCAGATGTTCTCCAACATCCAGTCTGGCGAAGTTCGCGAGCTGCCGATTTTGATCAAGTCGGACGTGCATGGCTCGGCTGAGGCGATTGTCGGTGCGTTGGAAAAACTGTCCAATGACGAGGTCAAGGTGCAGGTGTTGCACTCGGCCGTGGGTGGGATCACCGAGTCCGATATCACGTTGGCTAAAGCCTCGAACGCGGTCATCTTTGGCTTTAACGTGCGCGCCAACCCCCAGGCCCGCGATGCTGCTGAGCGCGAAGGCATCGACATTCGCTACTACTCGATCATCTATGAGCTGATCGACGACGTGAAGAGCCTCTTGTCTGGCTTGCTGAAGCCTGAACAGCGCGAAAAGTATCTGGGTTACGCCGAGATTCGCGAAGTCTTCAACGTCACCAAGGTCGGCAAAGTTGCGGGCTGTTACGTTACCGATGGCGAAGTTCAGCGGGGCGCCAAGGTGCGCCTGCTGCGCGACAACGTGGTGATCCACAATGGCACGCTGAAGACCCTGCGCCGCTTCAAGGACGAAGTGAAGGAAGTTCAGAACGGTTACGAATGCGGTATGGCGTT
Organism: Alphaproteobacteria bacterium; assembly: GCA_030428565.1. Taxonomy (GTDB): domain Bacteria; phylum Pseudomonadota; class Alphaproteobacteria; order UBA7985; family JAUIBT01; genus JAUIBT01. The sequence continues at coordinate 28,408 of JAUIDR010000012.1, read as the reverse complement.
CGAGAACTATTCGGACATCCAAGTAGGCGATCAGATCGAATGCTATCTGATCGAAGAGATCCAGCGGCAGCTCTAAGATGGCAGCGGCTCGATCATCCCGCCGTGGCGGGGGCTCTGCATCAGCGGGGCCCAGCCAGCGGCAGTTGCGCGTCGGTGAACAGATCAAGCATATGCTGGCTGAGGAGCTGTCGCGCGGCAACCTCCATCACCCGGACCTGAAGAACTGCTTGGTGACCATTACCGAGGTGCGCAGCTCACCCGATCTACGCCATGCCACTGTCTTTACGGGCATTTTCGGAGCCAGCGTGCACAAGATGCGCCTGGTGCTGGACGCGTTGAACGAAATGGCGCCGCAAATTCAGGGCGCTTTGGGGCGCAAGCTGGCGATCAAGTTCACCCCCCGACTGCACTTCAAGCTGGATGACAGCTTGGAAGAAGCCGATCACATCAATCGTTTGCTGAATTCGGACAAGGTGCGCCAGGACTTGAGCGGCCAAGAGGCAAGCGACGAGTCGGACGACGACGACAAAAGCAGCCGCCAATAAGTGGTAAGGCTTGTTCGCCCAGTCTTGTGTTAGGTATCGCTCAGCAAGAGCAACAGCAAGTGTCTGGTGCTAAGCCAGAGCCCGACGGTCTGGCAGACTGCCGCCTTGCTGAACGCCGTCCAACTTTGAGCCTTTGCATCAGTCTTTGGGTCGAAGCAACCGCAACATAGCAAGCAATCCCAAGATCGCCAAAGGCAGGCCTGCCAAGAAAATGAACCGGGCAATGCCTAGGGCAGCTTCGCTGTGATCAGCGCTTTGGGCTGCGCCCTCAATCCGCGTAAATCCAGCCATGTTGGCCACAATACCCACATAGGCCGCGCCAAGCGCGTTGCCGAGCCTTTGCACCGTTGGAATGGCGCCTGCAACGCGCTGTATCTCCTCGGGGTCTGCGAGCGCGGTGGTACGGCGTAACAAAAAGGCCCAGGCCATGCCAAAGCCGCCGCCGTCCAAGCCCGTCAATAGCGCGATCAACCAAACCGGGCCGTGCGGGACGGCGTAGACCAGACCCGAAACGCTGAAGACGATCAAGACCGTGCCGAGGCCAATCATCAGGCGATCAAGCCGCTCGGGTGAGCCGCTGACAACCACCGCCATGATGGTCCAGCCGATCGACCCGCAGGCCACGACATAGCCCGCGGTCATGGCCGATGTCTGGTGGATGCTCGTCATCAAAAGCGGGCCAAAGACCGACATAGCAACCGTACCGGCGGTAAGGCATAAGATCATGGTCAGCGCAGAGCCCGTTGGCCGACGAAAATCGAGCGGGCGCGGCGGCAATAGGCGGTCATGCTGGGCCCGGCTGTCCAGCCAGATAAACAGGCTCAAGCAGACAATCCCCGCAGCGACCAGCGCTGAGGTGCGCAGCGCGGTGATTTCGACTCCGCCATAGGAGACCAGCACCACCGCCAGGCAGAGCAGAGCCAAGCGACGCAAAGGAAAGCCCCCTGCGGTCTGCTCGGGGACCGGTGTTTCGTCTCGGCGCAGGGCAATCCAGGTAGACAAAGCCAACGCCTGAAGCGCGAAAAAGCCAAAGCCCCAGCGCCAGGTCGCGAACTCAACGAAGAAGCCGCCGATTAGCGGCCCCAAGAAAGCGGAAATCCCCCAAAAGGTCGAGACCGCGGCCATGGCTCTTGCGGTGTAACGGCGCGGAAAAATCAGACCCACGGCGACAAAGGACATGGCCACCAGTCCGCCGCCGCCCAGGCCTTGCAAGGTCCGACCCAACAACAAGGCGGGCATGTTGGGCGCCAGGGCGCTGACCAAGCAGCCGAAAGCGAACAGGGCTGCGGCGAAGCTCATGGGCGGGCGCAGCCCATAACGCATGGTCAAAAGGGCGCTGGCCGCTCCAGCCACCACCGAGGCGATTTGATAGAGCGAGACCGACCAACTGACCAGCCGTGCGCCGCCGATGTCTGTGACGATGGCAGGCAGCATGGTGGCAACGATCAAAGAGTCCGCCGCGTGCAGCCAGACCGCCAAGCAGACCAAGCCCAGAGCGGGCGCGTAGGCACTGGCCAAAAGCTCGCGCCAGGGCACAAAGGAATCGGCATCGCTTTCGCGTAATGGGGGCTCGGCATCCGACGCTGGCGGATTGTTTGGTTCGGTCATAGCAGTCTCCTTGACAGCACTCCTCGTAAGGCCTCAACTAAGGTTGAGGTCAAGGAGTTTTTATGCCGGACAAAGAATTGACGGTTGGGCAGGTGGCCGAGCGCAGCGGCTTGCCCGTTTCGACGCTGCATTTTTATGAGCGCAAGGGGCTGATCGCTTCGACGCGCAACGCGGCCAACCATCGTTTATATGCGCGCAGTGTGCTGCGCCGGGTAGCGGTCATCAAGGTGGCGCAAAGTGCCGGTGTGCCCCTGGCTGAGATCGCACGCGCGCTGTCGAGCTTGCCGCGCCAGGCGGTGCCCGATACCAAGGATTGGGCGCGCATCTCTGAAGCCTGGCACGACGATCTGACCCGCCGGATACAGACCTTGACCGCGCTACGCGATAAGATGGCGCTTTGTATCGGCTGTGGTTGCCTCAGCGTTAAGCGCTGTCCGCTGGTCAATCCGAACGATAGGTTGGCCGATGAGGGCCCTGGGCCGCGAATGTTGCAGTAAGTGCAGTAAGTGCAGTAAGTGCTGTAAGTTTTCCACAAATTTATCCCCGTTGTGGCGTGTGTTTGATCGCTTATCGGCGGCTTGACAGCCTATGCCCGCTCTTAGCGTTTGTTTTTCTTGCCTTTTTGCCGGGGCCTTTCCAGCTTGTTCCCAAGGTAGACAGGTGTTGGCTTGTCTGCCGCCCCAGTTGGAGCCGCACGCTGCCTCAACGGGGTGGCGGGCTCCGCCCTCGAGCGCGCTGGTCTGGCGGCCGCGCTGCGCAAGAGGTTTTATGCAAACCGGCAAGGCCGATGGGTCTTGTACAAGAGCAAGGAGACCGAGTGATGACAAGCCAGTTAGGCTCCCTAAAACGCCACCATACGCGCGCGGCGGCACGGCCCCTGGCCCGCCGTGGCCAGGCAGCGGCCAAGCCACAAGGAAGTGCCCGCATTATCCCGATGCCGGGCCTGCCCCATGCTGAAGCTCTGCGAGGCGCCCGACAGGAGCGAGGGGCGCCGCGCGAGGCTGCCGTCGGCCGCCGGGCGCAAGCTCTGCCCTTGCGACAGAGCCAGGCTTTGCAAGACGCCTTGGCCTTTGCCCGCGCCTTGATGGCGCAAGCAGATGAAGATGGTGCCGTTGACTACTATGACCGTTGGGGGAACAAAATTTGCCTCAAGCCTTAGCCAGTGCCGAGCGTGCGATCCAAAGGCGCAACCATGTCCAGCGCTGAAGCCGAAGGCAAGGTTGAGGCCAAGGCCGCTGCCAAAGCTCAGAGAGAGCGCGGGAGCGCGCGTGGGAGAGCGTCTCGGAGCGCTTCTCGGCAAGCTTCTGGGCCAGAAGCTCAAACCCGGTCGAACGCCGACACCGGCGCCCGCGCAAATTCGGGGCCGGTGGTGCTCAGTCAACACGACTATCAAGAACTGATGGCAGTCCTGCAGACCTATGAGCGCTTGGCCCATGTCGATCCCGATACCACCCAGCGCATGCGCCTGATGGAGCGTATGCACAGCCTGCGTGAGGGCGTATTCAACCGCATTTTTCCGGTCTTTGTGGCGGGTTACTGTGCCAATCTCCTGCTCTTTGGCGGGCTGATATTGGCGGACCGGCTGTTATTGCCGCTGGTCGCGCTCTGGTCTGGCGGGACGCATGCACCCTTGCTGGAGCCCGAGATCATTTTATCGGTGATCGCAGCGACGGTGGCGCAGTCGGCGGCTTTCGTGCTGGGCATGGGGCGTTGGCTGTTTCCGGCCAAGGCGCTCTAGCCGGGCTCCTGCGAGTCTCTAGCTGGTGTCGGGCCAGCCGGATTGTTCGAGCGCGGGGGCTTGGCTCGGCGCGCGCTTGTGCTAGATGAAGGGCATGCTGGTCCCAAGCGCTCCCATTCCGGTTCTATTTGATCCTCGCTATTGTGCACGCTTGCCCGATCGTCACCGCTTCCCTATGGGCAAATACTTGGCGGTGGCCGAGGCCTTGCGCGCGGAGGCCCAGAGCGAGCGTTTGCGTTTCTTGCGGCCCAAAGATCTCCTAGAGTCCCAGATCGAAGCCGCGCACGGTTACTGGCCTTTGGTGCGCGATTTGGCGCTGCCGCGCGAGATGGAGAAGCGCTTGGGTTTGCCTCTGCAGCCCGATGTGCGCGATCGTGCCATGGCAGCGGCGGCGGGCAGCTATGTTGCCGCTCTAACGGCCTTACAACGCGGTGTTGCTTGCAACCTTGCGGGCGGCTCGCACCATGCCGACTATGATACGCCCGCCGGGTTTTGCACCTTCAACGATGTCGCCATCGCCGCCAAGGCCTTGCTGGAAGCGGGGCGGGTCCGCCGAATTTTGGTGCTGGATCTGGACGTGCATCAAGGCGACGGCACCGCGCGCAGCTTTGCTGACGAGGAGCGCGTGACCACGGTCTCGCTGCATTGCGCCCAGAACTTTCCGTTTGAAAAGGCGCACTCGGATGTCGATGTTGAGCTTGAAGCAAGTGCGCGGGGCTGGGAGTACGCGCGGGCTCTGAGGCGGACTTTGGCGCGGCTAGCGGCGCGCGAATTCGACTTGGTTTTCTATAACGCGGGCGTGGACCCACACCAAGATGACACGCTTGGGCGCTTGTCTTTGACTAGCCAGGATTTGGCCAGCCGCGACGCTGAGGTCTTGGCTTGGGCGCGCCGCCATGACCTGCCCGTGGTCACGGTGCTAGGCGGCGGTTATCAGCCCGATCTAGGCAGGCTGGCTGCGTTGCATGGTCAAACGGTTGAGCAGGCGGCAATCCTGTTTGGCTAGGGCGTCATGAAGGCTGGTAGCGGCTTGCTGGCGCCTGCGCGAATGGCTGCTTGCTGGCTGTCGTTCTCTGCGGCGAGGGGCTTGGGCGGTTGCCAGGCAAGCTGCGGGTTGGCCCGAATGAGGCTCTGGGCGATGCGCGTTCCGAAAACACAGGCATTGCGGCGGTTGAGATGCAGACCGTCGGAAGTGGCGACCTCGCCACGCGCCATCAATCGCGTGCCCGAAATGAACTGGCAGCGCCCGGCGGTCTCTTCGCCAATGACCTCGTTGACGATGGCTACTTCCTCGTTGGTCTTGCCGTATTTGGGGCTGACCTTTGAGACCCAGGTCGGCGCCACATAAAAACAGGCTTGGCTTTGCGGCAGCAAATCGACCAAGTTGTTAGCGTGGATATAGGCGCGCAGTTTGGTCTTGTAGGCTTCGCGTGCTTCGGGACTGGATAGGTCGCGATCACGGCCATAGCCGCTTTCATTGTCGCCCAAAATAAAGCCGATCAGGTCGGGTCGCATCTGGTCGATGGCGTCGTGGATCAAGAGGCTGCCGTTGTTGGCCTTCAGCGCGACAGCGCTGCCCGCGAAGGAAATATCATTGCTAAAGGCGCTGCCAAAGAGCGTGCGGCGTCCCAGGTAGCTGCGCATTTGCTGCCCCCTTGCCTTGGCGAAATCGCAAGAATAGACGCGGCCTTCTTCAAATGTGCGGCTGGCGGCGCCACACAGCGCTAAGGAGTTGGGAACCGCGCCATTGGCTTCTAGCGTTTCGTGAAAGCACTGGCCGACGTGACCGACCAGGACCGACGAGCCAAACAGCAACACGCTGGGTTTTTTGCCGTCGCTGGCTTTGGGCTTGACCATGCGCGAGGCAAAGTCACCGGGCGCAGCGCTCTTGGCCGCGCTTTTTTGCAACAAGGCAAAGGGCGAGGGCTTGTCTTGGTTCTGGGCCCATACCTTGTTCGTCCCAAGACCGCCGTTACACAGGGCCAAGGCGAAATAGGCGACCGCAATGAAGCCGAAGCAGTGATAGAGCCGATGGATAGAGCGAGATGAAGGCACGGTGTTAGAGAGCTTTCGTTTTAGAGCCAGAGGCTCACTTTATTTGGACCGACGGCTTAGACGGCGCTGGCGCGATATTAAGAGGGCAGAGAGCAGAGGACAGGAGGCGGGCGGGGCCTGACAAGAGGCTCCACTCGCCGATCTAAAGTCGCGCCGCTTCTAGCGCTCGAGCTCGATGCCCAGCAAAGGATAGGCGGTCAGCGTCTTGGCTTGCTGCAGCCCGGTAATGGCGGCGTTGGTGCCAGGGCCGAAGAGCCCGTCAATATCGCCTTCATACAAGCCACGCTCTTGCAGTTTGACCTGCACGGCCTTGAGCAGTTCGGGATCACGGTCTTGCCATTGGTTGGTCAGGCGGTTGGCGACCCAAGACGACCCACGGTCCAGCGCTTGCATATATAAGTCCGCTGCTGCGCCATTGGAGCGCGTGACGCCGTTGCCGGTCTCGTACAGGCTGGCCAGATAGCCCAATGCGGTGCCTTCGCCCTGATTGGCGGCGGCTTGGTACCAGGTGGCGGCTTGTTCGGCATTGGCTTCGGTGCCGCTGCCGTTCTCATACATCCATCCCAGCGTGGTCTGGCTGTAGGCGTTGCCCAAATTGGCGGTCTTTTCCAACAGTTGGAAGGCGTCTGCGGGGCCTTTGCCGTCCAGCTTACCGCTCAAGATGAGACCCGACAGGTGCAGGGCTGCGAAGGGATCGTCCAGCGCCTCGGCGGCTTCCAGCGCGCTCACCGCCTTCTGGAAATTGGCCTCGCTCTCGGTTCCACGCAGGGTCAACCAGGCCTGAACACTATAACCGTGCGGGTAGTCATCGAAGCGACCATTGGCTAACAAGCCGCGCGCGGTATCAAGCTGGCCTTGCGCGATCAAAGCGCGCGCCAACAAGACTGCCGCCTCGTTGAAAGTGGGGTCCAGATCGTGCACTTTCTGGCAGGTCTCGCCGGCTTGGGCGACCTCGTCGGCGGTCAGAACAAGACCGCGCGACTTGATGCGCGGGGCGATTTCTCGACAGCCGCCCATCATGCCGTCGATTTGGTCCTTCATTTTGGCCCTAAGCGCGTCCAGCTTGGCCAGCGCGGTCGATTTCTCGACGCAAAATTCGCAGGTGTCCAAATAGCTGCGCAGGCCCGAAAAGTCGTTTTGATCGAAGGCGGTCTGGAAGGCTTGCATCTCAATCGCCTGTTTCTCGGCGCTCATCAGCTCATCGAGCTGGATTTGCGCGGCGGGTTTGAAGCCACAGGCCTGACAATTAGCAATGTAGGCACGCAGTGCGTCTTGGCTTCCTTGCGCACGGGCCTCATCCCAACGGCCTTGATCTTCTTCTTCTATCAAGAGCTGATTGCGCAGGGCTACCGCCTCGACTTGGTTTTCACAAAAACGGCAGCTGGTCAGATATTGGGTGATCTTGACCGTATCGCGATAGCGCTTGGCCGCCTCCCATTCGCTTTGTTCGTCGGCGCGCGCCTGGTTCTGTTGCAGCGCGAATAACAGGCTCTCGGCTTCGGTGCGCCGAGGGCAAATCTCGCAGGTCTTCAAATAGGCGTCCAGCGCCTCGACCTTCTCAGCCTTGATCACGCGCTTGACCAATTGGGTCTCGGCCATCAGACGGGCGTCGTTTTCTTGCAGCTTGCTGCTGACTTTTTGTGCTTGTTCCAGCTCAGGGCAGAATTCACAGGTGTTGAGATAGGTGGCAAGCGCGCTTGCATCTTCCATAATGATCGAAAACTGCACCTCGGCGAGTTCGCGCTGGAAATCGATGGCATCGCGGGCGTCGTGCGGGATGTCAGGATTGATGGCTACCACCGCTTGACCGCTGGGCGCCGCGATACGGGCATAGAGCAAATCGTCTTTCAGCTCGCTCATGCGCAACAAATAGCTCTGGATTTCATCGCGCGTCACCTGGCTGTCGGCGTTGCCGAAGGGGGGGCGGTCGGCATAGCCATGGATGATGCGGCGCATGGTGGCGGCTGCGGTTGAGAAGGCTTCGTTCGGGCTATCTTCGCTCAGCAAAATGACGACCGAAAGGGTTGTTAGGCTCTCGTTCAGCTCGTTCGCCAGCAAGTGCAGCGCTGAAATGGCCGAGGCGTCGCCTTGCACCAGGTTGAGGACGACCAGACCGCCGCTGCCTGTGCTCTGACCGGCCGCCAAGCGCTGATCGAGGCGCTGGGCAAAGCCCTTCAAGGTGGGCAGGTCGATATTGGCCTTGGCCAACGTCAGGCTCAGGCCGTTTTCGCTCTGCGCGATTCGGCCTTCAAAATAATAGTTGCTGGCGACGCTCAGCGGGTTGTCGAGCGTGAAGAGATAACTGTCGTCGGCTAGGCCTTGCAGGATAGCGCCATCAAAAACCGGCTTGTTGGCTTGCATGGGATCGAGGCGAAAGACCTCGCTAGACAGCTGTTGGCTGGTTGTGGCCTCAAGCGGCAGGTAGGCCAGGCGGTAAGGCTGGGCCTGCACCGCGCCAACCAACAAAGGGGCGAATAGGCTGGTAAGAAAAGCAGCACGAATCCAATGAGTTAGGCGAGAAAACCGAGAGCGCATGAAAAATCCCAAGAAAAATCTATAGCGATGCTGTGAGCGGTGACGACGCAGGTTTAGCAAATTGCATTGCAAAATGCATAGGTTTTAGGGGTTGTGGTAGCCAATTTACCCGTGAAAATCAACCCTAGGTGGCAAAGCTCTTGCGAATTCAAATGTCGTTGGCGGCCGAATGTCCGCGATTGGGTCCGCGAATTGACATCGAGCCGGGCTGGTAGCCGAGCTGGCAAACGGCCCGATAATTTGAACCAATAATTTAACCCGGTAATATTACCCGGCAACTTAAGCGGCCGCTTGGCCGCCCTAGTCTTGAATTGTAAGCGTTGAGCAATTGCCCCTATTGGTGTTGATTAACAGGGCTGTCAAACCTTTTCGCACGCTATGCGCTCTGCAACAACCAGGTCAAAGCAGCGCGGGTCGCTTGCTCGCGATATGGTGATCGTTCGGGCGGCAGTTGCAAGGATTTGCAGTGCGTGGCGTCAGCTTGGCTCAGCGCCATCCAGCAGTGGCCCACAGGTTTGCCTGGACGCGCGCCGCTGGGGCCTGCAATGCCCGAAACGGCCAGGGCCATCGCGCTGTTGGTGGTGGCCGGATCTTGTTGGGTCAGGCGTTGATAAGCGGCTTGCGACAGGGCGCGAACGGCGGCTTGTGAGACGCTTGCGTGGTCGATAAAGACCTGAGGCGAGATGCCCAGAAAATCGGCTTTTGAGCTGTGGTCATAGAGGCAAAGCCCCCAACGCAAGACCCGCGAAGCCCCCGGTTGGGCCGTTAGGGTCGCAGCGATGGCGCCGCCGGTGCAGGTCTCGACCAAGACCAGCGGGCGGCCCGTGGCGATTAAAGTTTGCACCAGCTCAGTAATGGTGGCGCTGGCTAGATCGACGGCGTTTGCCTGGCTTCTAGATACCGACAAGCCACAGCACCTTCATGGCGATGATAGTCAAGACACCCGCGCCCAGACCGGCGGCCATATCGTCGGCATAGATGCCCAGCCAGGGCGGTTGCCAGCGTTCCAGCGTGCGAATGGGGCCGGGCTTTAAAATGTCCAAGATGCGGAACAAGAACAGAGCCAACAGGGCCTGGCTGAAACTGGAGTGGGCCAGGTAGAGCGCCAAACTGACGCCCGCGGCCTCGTCGATGACGATGCGCGAATCGTCATCCTGTGGGTCGGCGAGGATCAACACCACGGCGCAGCCCGCGCACAGCGCCACCACCAGCACCAAGTCCAAGAAGCCGGGCAGCGCGGCGAAGGGCCAATAGACCACAGCAGCCGTTGCGATTGAGCCGACCGTTCCGGGGCCGGGTTTAGCATGGCCCAGGCGTCCTAGGGTCATGAGGTTCCAAAGCAGTTTTGGGCTCACTCTAAAAGGCCCCCCGCTAGCAGGGCTTCGGCCTCGGCGGCGTCTTCGTCCAGGCCGTGCGGGACCTCGATACTGACGACGGCTTGAGCGGCGATGCCCTCTTGGCGGCCTGTGAAGCCCAGACCCTCGCTGGTCGTGGCTTTAACCGCCACCCGCGCGACCGCAACGCCCAACAGCTCGGCCAGGCGCGCGCGCATGGCGGGGCGGTGCGGGCTGATTTTGGGCTGTTCGCAGACTAAGGTGATATCGCAATTGACCAGACGTCCCCCGGCCTTTTCGATTAGCCCGGCGGCGTGCTGCAAAAAGACGTGGCTCTCGGTGCCCTTCCACTGCGGGTCGCTGGGCGGGAAATGCGCGCCAATGTCGCCGTCGGCCAGCGCGCCATAGATGGCGTCACACAGCGCATGCATGCCTACATCCGCATCAGAATGCCCCTGCAGGGCTTGGTCGTGCGGGATATCGACGCCACAGAGCCGCACCAGGCCCTGTTCATAGGTGTTGGGACCAAATCGGTGCACGTCATATCCGAATCCGACGCGGGTCTCGGTCTGCATAACTGGCTCTTGAAACGTGGTTGAAAAGTTTTTTCGAGGCTCTTTGCTAACAAGATTTGCGGCAAAGCTCAAAAGCTAATCCCCGCCCGATAGTGCCTGAGCCGCTCCCTGGCGCTTTCCCTGGCGCTTTCCCTGGCGCGTTCCCCGACTTGTTCCTTCAGGCGGGGCGCCCGCCAACGCGCGCACCAGTTCAAGGTCGCTTTGGCTGGTGATCTTAAGCAGGCACTCGTCACCCTCAACGCCCGCGACGGGCCAGCCCAGCGCCTCATAGAGGCTGGCGTCGTCGGTCAAATCCTGGCGCTCGGCCAGACGCCGGTGGGCGTCTAGAATACCAGCTAGGGCAAATACTTGCGGTGTCTGTACGCGCATCAGCTTGCTGCGATCGACGGTTGCCGCGATGTGCTGGTCGGCGTCTAGGCGCTTTAGCGTATCGGCAACGGGTAGCACTGGGACACTGGCCCCAACGCGCCCGGCAGCATCGAGCAGGCGCTGGGCGGTTTCTGGGCTCAGCAGGGGACGCGCCGCATCGTGGATCAGCACCAAATTCGCCGCCTCGCCCGCTGCTTTTGAACAGGCTGCGGGGAAGACGTCCGCCAGCGCCTCCAGGCCCAGGCGAACCGATTCTTGCCGGCTGGCTCCGCCGTTCGTCAGGTGACAACAGGCGCCAACGCCGGGCTCTAGGGCCGCAATGGCGGCTTCTGCCTGCGCGCGGTAGTCGGGGTGGATCACCACCATCGCGGCTCGGCAGGCGCTGGCGGCGAACAAGCGCGTCAGGGTCAAAGTCAAGACCGGTGCCTTGCCGAGCGCATGGTATTGCTTGGGCAGTTGGGAGCCAAAGCGTTGCCCTTGTCCAGCCGCGACGACCAGCGCGAGGGGAGCTTGCCGCGGGGCGGCGGGGCTTTGGGCCTGGGCCTGGGTTTGGGCCTGAGTTTGGGCTTGCGGGGTGTCGGGCGGCAGCAAAATCTAGTACTCGACCAAAGAGGGCAAAGGGTCCGGGCTTGGCCCAGTACGCGCGCCACCATGGCCAAAAGCACCCCCGTTGTGAAGGGGCTTGGCAACCATCGCTGTCATCCCGCGGTCTTCTGGCGCTGGCGGATGCCGTCCTAGAGCGTCGGGCGCTGGTGTCGCAATAGCCCATCCGCTCTAGTTGACTGATTTCTAGCGCGAGTCCATGCTCACGCGTGTTGCCACTCCTTCGCGGCTTGCGCTAAGGCCCGCTGTCTTGGGCTCATATGGCGCGGTGTGCCTTGCTATGGCCGCTTGCCAAGGGGGCAAACGCTTGATATCTGTTGCTGAAAAGCAACACTTTTCCCGCCAACGTTGACATAGGGGCGCTTGCTCGCCGTGCTGGACGCCATTTCCCATGCAGATGATACCAGGCCCGTGACCGCTCAGGCGAGCGCTCAGGTGAACGCCTGCAATGACGCCCCCTGCTTGGCGCCTCTTCACTTGCCGGGCCTACAATTACAGGGCCTACATTTGCCGAGCCTACATTTGCCGGGCTTGCCTGCGCTGGATCCGGTGGTCTTGGCGCCGATGTCCGGCATCACCGATAAGCCCTTTCGCCGTATGGCGCGCCGCTTTGGCGCGGGGCTGCTTGTCACCGAAATGGTCGCCAGCGCCGCGCTGCTGCGCGAGATTAAAGACAGTCGCAAGTTGAAAGATTGCGTCGACGACGAGAGCCCCATATCGGTCCAGTTGGCCGGTATAGAGGCCGAGACGATGGGCGAAGCCGCCAAGGTGGCCATCGACCGCGGCGCCGATATGGTGGATGTGAATTTCGGTTGCCCGGCCAAGAAGGTGACGGCCAAGGCCTCGGGGTCTGCGCTAATGCGCGATGAACCGCGCGCGATTGCAATTCTGGAGGCAGTGGCCCGTGCCGCGCAACAGGCTGCTCCTGGCCTGCCGGTCAGCGTCAAGATGCGCCTAGGATGGGACGAGAGCTGTCATAACGCTGCCTATCTGGCGCGGGTCGCCGAAGATCTGGGCTTTGCGATGGTGGTGGTGCATGGGCGCACGCGCTGTCAGTTCTATAAGGGCCAAGCCGATTGGCGCGCGGTGGCCCAGGTCCGCAAGGCGGTCAAATTGCCCGTGCTGGTCAACGGAGATATCAGCGATCCCAGCACGGCGCGCCAAGCCCTGCAACAAAGTGGCGCTGCCGGCGTTATGCTGGGGCGCGCGGCCGAAGGGCGGCCTTGGCTGATAAGGCAGGTCGCCGATGATCTCACGGGCCGCGCCGTGCAGGCAGAGCCCAGTTGGGATGAAAAACGCGCCGCCGTAGAAGTCTTTATGGCGGAAATGCTCGAACACTACGGGACGGCATCCGGCCTGCGCAACGCCCGCAAACACCTGGCCTGGTTCGCCCACGGCCTGCCGGACGCCGCCGAATTTCGTCGCCAGGTTATGAAAGCAGACGATTTGGCGGGCATCGAGTCGTGCTTACAGCGCTTTTTCCAAGCCCCAGAACAACAGGCAGAGCAACAGGCAGAACTTCAGCCACAACAGCTGCCACAACAGCTGCCAGTGCAGCGGGCAAAGGCAGCCTGATTATGAGCGATACTCTTCCGCAAAAACCCAGCACCACCGCAAGGCGACAAGCCGAGCGCTTCTTAGAGACTTGCGATCCTGTTCGCGTCTTGGCCGCGCTGCCGACCCCGGTGCTGGTGGTCTCACAGCAAAACCAAATCCTCTATGTGAACGCGGCGATCGAAGCGCTCTTTGGTCTGTCACAGTCCAGCTTGTTGGGGCAACCGCTGGTGCGCTTTATCGCTGAAGATCATCCGCTGTTCTTGCTGATCGAGCGCGCCCGTCAGCGCCGCAATCGCATTACCGACCACGGCCTAACGCTGTCCTCGCCGTTGATTGGGGTGCATCAGGTCTCGGTCAACCTCTCCAGCTTGGACGAGGAGGGCGATCCGGTGGTCATCGCGCTCACACCGCTGGAGCAGAGCCAGAAGTTTTCAGAGCACTGGGCGCAGCGCTCGGTCGCGCGCACGATGGATGGCCTGGCGGGCATGCTGGGGCATGAGATCAAGAATCCTTTGGCGGGCATTCGTGGTGCGGCGCAACTGCTCGCGCCGTCCTTGGATAAGCCCGAAGACCGCGAGTTGACGACTTTGATTGTCGAGGAGACCGAGCGGGTCGCGGCGCTGGTCGACTCAATGGAAGCCTTCAGTCAGCCGCTACGCTTTCATCCCGAGCGGGTCAATATTCACCGCGTCCTAAAGCGGGTGGTGACTTCTGCGCGGGCGGGTTTTGCCGCTCATGTGCGCTTTGAAGAGGCCTTCGACCCCTCCTTGCCACCGGTGGCGGGCGATCAAAATATGCTGATCCAGATTCTCATGAACCTGGTGAAGAACGCAGCCGAAGCTTTGGAGGGGCAGACCAATCCGCAAATAACGCTGACGACCCGCTATCGCCACGGCGTGCAGATCAGCTTGCCGGGCAGCCAGGCGCTGCTCAAGTTGCCCTTGCAGGTGAGCGTGCGCGATAACGGGCCTGGCATTCGCGACGAAGTGAAGGCTAACCTGTTTTCGCCTTTCATATCCAGCAAGTCCGGGGGGCGGGGCTTGGGGCTGGCACTGGTGGCCAAAATGACCCAAGACATGAACGGCGTCATTGAACTGGACAGCGAGCCGGGCCAGACCGAGTTTCGTTTGCTACTGCCCGAGTATCAATACCGAAGCCAGGCCGAGCGGGCCTTCACGGGGCCCAATCGTCCCGATCCGCAAGAGGCGGCAATCGCGGACGAGCGAAACAATGTGGATGAGCAAATCAATGCGGACGAGCAAGTCAAAGTGAACGAGGCTGAGCTATGAGCAAAGGCTTGATTTTGCTGGCAGAAGACGACCGGGGCATTCGCACCGTGGTCTCTCACGCCTTGACCCGTGAGGGCTATGACATCAAGTCCACCGACCAGGCCGCGCAGCTTTGGCGCTGGGTCGAAGAAGGTCTGGGCGACCTGATCGTGACCGATGTCAACCTGCCCGACGGCAACGGTCTTGAGCTCATTCCGCAGATCGCCGCCAAGCGTCCGCAACTGCGCATCATTGCCATGTCGGCGCAAAATACGCTGCTGACCGCGGTCAAGGCCAGCAAACGCGGGGCCTTTGAATACCTGCCCAAGCCCTTTGATATCGCTGACCTCTTGACCCACGTAAAGACCGCTTTGGCGACGCCGCCCGATTTTGAGCCAGGGGCAGGCGCGCCGGTTGTCCCAAGCGAAGACGAAGACCTGCCGTTGATCGGGCGTTCGCCGGCCATGCAGGATATCTACCGCGTGTTGTCACGATTGGTGGTCACGGATTTGACCGTGCTCATCAGCGGCGAGAGCGGCACCGGCAAGGAGTTGGTGGCGCGCGCGCTCCACGATTTTTCAAAGCGGCGCAATGGTCCGTTTGTGGCTCTAAATATGGGAGCGATCCCCAAGGATTTGATCGAAAGCGAGCTGTTCGGTCACGAGAAAGGCGCCTTTACCGGCGCGGTGGCGCGTTACCTTGGCAAGTTCGAGCAAGCGCAAAAGGGCACGCTGTTTTTGGACGAGATCGGCGATATGCCGCCCGAAGCGCAGACCCGTTTGCTGCGGGTCTTGCAAGAACAACACATCACGCGGGTGGGCGGTCGCGAAGCGATCCGCGCCGACGTGCGGGTCATTGCCGCCACCCACCGCGATTTGCGCCAATTGGTCAAGCAAGGCATGTTCCGCGAAGATCTGTTCTATCGCCTCAACGTGGTGCCGCTGCGCCTGCCGCCATTGCGCGAGCGCGCCGAAGACATTCCCCTGTTGATCAATCATTTCGCCAGCAAAATGCAGGAAGAGGGCCTGCCGCCCAAGCGCTATGGCGCTGAGGCGCTGGCGCTGCTCAAGCAACAACCGTGGCCCGGCAATGTGCGCGAACTGGAAAACCTGGTGCGGCGCATGGCAGTCCTGCACCCGCAAGATACCATCGAAGCCGAACAAGTACGCGTCGAGTTGGAAGCCGAACGGCGCGTGGCCAAGCGCCAGGAGGGCGACGACGAGCAAGAAGGGCTGAGCGCGGCCATCGCCCGCAATCTGAAGGGATATTTCGATCAGCACGCGGGCGGCTTGCCATCGCCAGGGCTCTATAACCGCGTCTTGCCTGAGCTGGAACGTCCCTTGATCGAGCAGACGCTCAAGGCCACCAACGGCAATCAATTTAAAGCTGCTGAGGTTTTGGGGCTCAATCGCAATACTTTGCGAAAAAAGATCAAAGATTTAGGAATCGAGGTCAGTCGTGGCGGCACCTAGGCTAGGCTCTCTGCACAGCGCCATGGCTGCGGGCTGGCAACGCCTAACGCAATTGCGGTTGCTTGCCAGCCGCGAACGGCGCCAAATTTTGATCGCCGAATTGGAGACACCCGTCTTTGCCTTTTTGGTCTCGGCGGCGATGATCTCGGGCTACATGACCTTTATTCGCTTGAGCGAAGGCTTTGTCCCGAGCGCTGAGAATACCGGTCTGCCGACCATCTTGCTGATTGATCTGGGCCTGATCGTGGTGGTGGCGCTGTTGCTGATCCGGCGCTTTTTAAGATCGCTGGGCGGCATGTCGATTGCCAGCGCGGGGCGGCGCCTGCTGTTGCGCATGGTACTATTCTTCAGCTTGGTCGCGCTGGTGCCCACCGTGACCGTGACGGCGGTCTCGATCCTGTTGGTGAATTTTGGCCTGCAATCCTGGTTTGCCTCGCCGGTATCAACCGCGGTGAAAGAATCGCGCAAGATCGCAGAAATCTACCTGTCAGAGCGTGAGAATACCGTGCGCAACAATGCAACCGCATTGGCTGCGCGGCTGGCGGGCAGCGAAGAACTGCGGACGCTGGATACCGACGGCCTTACCCGCGTCATGGAGCAAGAAGCCACGTTGCGAAATATCGCCGAGGTCTTGTTGATCCAAATTCAAGATCGGCAAAACGATACAACCCCGATCGCCAAGGCCGGCACCGACGATTTCTCGCAAGCCCGCCAGGTCGAGTTCTCATACCAAGACCTGCAACGCGCCGATGAAGGCGAGTTGGTGCCGCTGCCGGGGTCGGTGCAGAGCCGAGTTTCCGTGCTGCTCAAGCCCGAAGTCAGCCTGCCGCTTTACCTATTCGTGACCCAGGAGGTCGATCCCGACGTGCTGGCCAGGGTCAACCTGACCCGGCGGGCCGCAACGGTCTATGACGGCTTGGAGGCTTCGACAGAGCAGACCCAACGCTCGGCTCTGATGATCTTTGCGGTGATCGCCGCGGCGCTGGTTTTGACCGCAGGCGGCATGGGGCTGTTCTTTGCGGCCTCGATTTCGGCGCCGATCTCCTGGCTCATGCAGGCCGCCGATCAGGTCGGTGCGGGCAAGTTGGACGTGCATATTCCGCTGCAAAACACCAGCAGCAAGGACGAGTTTGCCAAGCTTATTCAATCCTTTAACCGTATGACCACCCAGCTTCGCAACCAACGAGCGGCGCTGCTGGGCGCTAACAGCCAGCTCGATGAACGTCGCCGTTTTACCGAGGCGGTTCTCTCGGGCGTCTCGGCGGGTGTGGTCGGTCTGGACCCCAGCGGGCACATTCGTTTAGCCAACCGACGCGGCTCGGAGCTGTTGGGTTTGGATCTGGCGGGCGAGGTTGGCACCAGTTTGGCAGCGCTGGTGCCCGAGCTTGGCGCCTTGTTGGCTAAGGCGGTGGCCAATCCCAGCAAGACCCACACCGAAGAATTGCCGCTGGTCAATCGCAATTTGGAAAAGCTGTCGCTCAAGGCAGCGGTGCTTGCGGAGCGGCGCGACGATGAGGTCTTGGGCTATATCGTGACCTTCGATGATGTGACCGAGTTGGTGTCCGCTCAGCGCTCGGCGGCTTGGTCGGACGTTGCCCGGCGCGTCGCGCACGAAATCAAGAACCCGCTGACGCCGATCCAGCTCTCAGCTGAGCGACTCAAACGCCGCTACCGCAAACAGCTTACTGAAGGCCTTGAGACCTTCGATCTTTGCACCGACACCATTGTGCGCCAGGTCGAAGATATCCGACAGATGGTTGACGAGTTCTCCTCATTCGCGCGCTCGACCAACCCCAAGCTTGAGCGGGTCGAGGTCTTGGGTCTGTGCAAACAGGCCGTGTTCTTAGAGAGTCAGGCCCATCGCAGTATCGACTACCGTTTGGACAGCTCGCTAGAGGCGCAGCACGCAAGCGTGGATGCGCGGCTCTTCAACCAAGCGCTGCTGAACGTGCTACGCAACGCCGCCGATGCTCTGGTTGACTATGCTGAGCAGCTCACCAAGGATGAGGGCGGCGAGGTAGGTAGCAGTGCCTTCAAACCGGCCATCGACCTTAATGTGACCCGCGATGAGCAAGCCGGAACGCTGGTCTTGACCGTCATAGATAATGGGCCGGGCCTGCCCGCCGACCAGCTCGATCGCCTAACCGACCCCTACGTGACTTTCAAAGAAAAGGGGACCGGCCTTGGCCTTGCGATTGTCAAAAAGATCGTCCAGGACCACGGGGGTCAGCTCAGCCTCTCCAACCGTCGCAGCGAAGACGGCGCCAGCATCGCTGGCGCACAAGTTCGCTTGTTATTCCCGCTCAGCCCGCAAGCTGTTGTTGTCGATAATCAAACCTAAAAAGACACCGTTTCAGCCATGAATCTACCCAGTGTATCTGCCAAACCCCGCATATTGATCGTCGACGACGAGCGCGATATCCGCCTGTCTTTGTCGGGCCTGCTTGAGGACGAAGGCTATGAGGTCTTTGAAGCCGGCAATGACGAAGACGCCATTCGCAAGGTCGAGCAAGATCAGCCCGATATCGTTTTGCAGGATATCTGGCTGGAAGGCTCCAAGCGCGACGGCATCGGCGTGCTGGAAGCCACGATGGAGATCAAGCCCGATGCCACCGTCATTATGATGTCGGGCCACGGGACGATTGAGACCGCGGTCAAGGCCATCCAGACTGGCGCTTATGATTTCATTGAAAAGCCCTTCAATATCGACCGCATCTATCACTTGCTGGATCGCGCTCAAGAAAACCTGAAACTCAAGCGTGAGAACGCGGCCTTGAAGGCGCGTTTGCAGGCCGCCGATGTCACCGAGCTGCAAGGCGAATCGCCGCTGATCCAAGCGCTGCGCAACACCATTTCCAAGGTGGGGCCGTCGGCTAGTCGCGTCTTGATCACCGGTCCAGCGGGCTCGGGCAAGGAAGTGGTGGCCCGCGCTATCCACGCTAAGTCGAGCCGCTCTGAGGGGCCCTTTGTGGTACTCAATTGCGCCAACTTGCACCCCGAGCGTATCGAACAAGAGCTGTTCGGCGAAGATTTCCCCGATGGCCGCTCCAAGCCTGGCATTTTTGAAGCCGCAGATGGGGGCACCTTGCTGTTGGACGAAGTGGCCGACATGCCGATCCATACCCAAGGCAAAATCGTGCGCATGCTGCAAGATCTGAGCTTTACGCGGGTGGGCGGCACCCAGCGTATCGAAGTTGATGTTCGCGTACTGGCCACGACGCAAAGCGACCTAGAGGCCTTGGTGCGCGATGGTGAATTCCGCGAAGACCTCTATTACCGCCTGCGCGTTTTCCCGGTAAATGTGCCAGGCTTGGCCGAGCGCTCAGAGGATATCGAGATGCTAGCGGACTATTTCCTGGCCTATTTCGCGCAAGCCAACGGGCAGCCCAGGCGCATTTTGGGCGGGCCGACCGTGGCGGCGCTGACCACCTATGCTTGGCCGGGCAATGTGCGCCAACTGCGCAACGCGATTGAGTGGATGCTCATCATGGACAATGGCGATGCCGGTGAGGCCATTGGGCTCGACTCGCTGCCCCCTGAAGTCAGCGGCGAAGGGCCGTCGGCTGGCGGTGGCGCCGTCGGGGTCTCCTCATTGATATCGCTGCCAATGCGCGAGGCGCGCGAATCCTTCGAGCGCGCCTACCTGGAAGCCCAGGTTAAGCGCTTTAATGGCAACGTCACCAAGACCGCCCAATTCGTCGGCATGGAGCGCTCAGCGCTGCACCGCAAACTCAAGTCCCTTGATATCGTTTAGACCGCGAGGCCCGCATGCGCGTTATTATTTCTGGAGCTGGTCAGGTCGGCTACAACATCGCCCGCTATATCGCATCGCCCGAGACCAGCGTTACCTTGATCGACAAGAACCGCGATCTGGTCCAAAAAGCCTCTGAAACACTGGACGTGCGCGGGGTGGTGGGGCACGCGGCGTCGCCTGATATTCTGGATGAAGCAGGGGCGGCGGACGCCGATATGCTCATCGCTGTGACCCAGGTGGACGAAGTTAATATGATGGCCTGCCAGGTGGCGCATTCTTTGTTCAATGTGCAGACCAAAATTGCGCGGGTGCGCGAAAAGGCCTTTTTGTCGAGCCGTTGGGGGGCTCTGTTTAGCCGCGATCACCTGCCCATTGACCGCATTATTTCGCCCGAACAAGAGGTGGCCGACGCTATTCACCGCCGCCTGCAGGTGCCCGGTGCCTTCGATGTCATCAATTTTGATGATGGCCGCATTCGCTTGATCGGCGTCACTGTGCTGGAAGATACGGCCATGACCGGCCATCCGCTCAGCAAGCTTGCCAGCTTATTTACCGATCTGCACGCCACCATCATCGTGGTGGTGCGCGATAATAAGGTCGAGATCACCCACAAGGACACGGTTCTACAAGCGGGCGATGAAATCTATGCCGTGGTGGATCAAGACCACCTGAAGCGCTTCTTATCGCTCTACGGCCACGAAGAAGATGAGAGCCGGCGCGTGCTGGTCTTGGGCGCGGGCAATATCGGCGCACAATTGGCTGAAAAGCTGGAGGCCGACCATATCCGCGTCAAGCTGGTGGAATCGAACAAGGATCGCGCCGAGGCGGTGGCCGAACGCTTGCAACGCTCTGTCGTACTGCACGGCGATGCTCTGGACACGGACATTCTGACCGAGACGGGCGCTTCGACCGAGACCGTGGTCGCTGTGACCAACGATGACGAGGTCAATATCTTGGCAGCCTTGTTGGCCAAGCGGGCGGGCTGCCAGCGGGTCGTCTCCCTCGTCAATAAGAACGCCTATGGCTCTCTGATTGGTCAGTTGGGTATTGATACCGTGGTGAGCCCGCGCTCGATCACGGTATCAAGCATTTTGCAATATATCCGCCGTGGGCGAGTGCGCGCGGTGCACTCTTTGCCCAACGGTATGGGCGAAGTCTTCGAACTGCAGGCTCTGGAGACTTCAAAGATTGTCGGCAAGCCCCTGGCCGACGCTGGCCTGCCGCGTCGCGTCTTGATCGGGGGCATTATGCGCCGCGATAAATTCGTGCTGCCGCGCGCGGATACGGTGATTGAAGCGGGCGATCAAGTGGTGGTCTTTGCCGAGCCCGACCAGGTGAAAAAGGTCGAGCGCATGTTCAGCGTCCACCTGGAGTTCTTCTGATCCCAAGCGGATGCCCCCTAGGCGCCCTTAGGCGGCGCGGCCCAGCACCAGCGAATTAAAACACAAAGGGCACCAGCTCGCGGCGGGTATCGTCCGCTGAGATGGGATGATTGACCGGCGGAAATGCGCGATGCGTGCAAGACAGGCGCTCACAAAGACGGCAGGTGATGCCGATCGGCGTCGGCACCACTTTTTCCAAATCCAGACCGTCGGCATAGACCAGGCGGTCCGCCAAATCCAAATGGCAGCCGAGCCCGATCATATAGGGCTGGCCGGGCTCGTGGTGGCCTAGGCCGGGCTTGCGGCAGGGGATGGCGAGCGAGAAATAGCGGGTGCCTTCGGGCAGCTCGACCACTTGGGTCGAGATATCCATGCTGGGTGTCGGCGGATCGTGCAAGTGCCAACGCGGGCAGGTGCCGCCTTGGCGGGCAAAGTGAAAACCACCCGCCGCAAAGCGCTTGGAGACGTTGCCAGCGCGATCCATGCGGATCAAAAAGAAGGGGATGCCCTTGGCGCCTGGGCGCTGAAGGGTGGTAAGGCGGTGCGCGACCTGCTCGCGCTTGACGCAAAAGCGTTGGGCCAGCAGGTCGATATCGTGGCGCAGCTCCTCGGCGGCTTGCAAGAAACGCTGGTAGGGCATCAGAACGGCGCTGGCGGCGTAGTTCGCTAAGCCCTGGCGCGCGAGGCCCGGTGCGGCGCGATGGTGGAAAGGATGCGGCCCCAAGACCTGGTCCAGCTTAGAACGGTGCTGTTCCAGCACCAATTGCACGGCGATTTGAAAGGCCTGGCTGGCGTGGTCCATGACCTCGTTCAGCATCAAGCGGCGCTGGTGGATATCGTAGCGGCGCAGGATCGAGCCCATGACCTGCATGGGCATGAGTTGGACGCGCATATTGAGCAGACCCGACAGCGCCTCGACAGCTTGATGATTGTCGCGTGGCGCATTCAGCCCTGCCGTGCGACGAATGTCGCTCGCCAAGGCCTCCAGGTCGGGAAAGTGGTTGGCGTGCTCGTGGAAAAAATCGCGGACCTCCCCGTTGGGATCATAGGCTTCCAGGTGTTGCGAATCCATGTCCATGGCCTGGCTGGATTGCAGCTGTTCGCGCTGTTGCTTGATGCGATCGGACATGATCTGAATGGCGGTCACGACCTCGGGCGAGAGCGCGGCCAGGTCGCGCAAGTCCTGCTTTGCGAGCTTGATTTCCTGCAAAGAAGGGTCGGCAAAAATCTCGTGAAAGCGCTGGATCAGCTCGGCTTCGTCATCTTTGGCAAAGCTAGCAAGATCCAGGTCATACGCACTGGCCAACTTGATCAACACCTGCGCGGAAACTGGGCGTTGGTTGTGCTCGATCAGGTTTAAATAGGCCGCTGAAATATCAAGATCAGCCGCCATCTGCGCCTGGCTCAGATTCTCCTGGCGGCGTAAACGACGGACCTTGTGGCCCAGCATGAGTTTCTTTTCGGACATGGCGCAATCTCGCGGCGGCTGTGCTGCTTTCTCCTTAACGCGATATTGGCGCCAACGCAGTAACTTAACAAGAGACAGTTTGATTTTTGTAAATTCTTTACAAGCTCACTTGGCTACGCCTGGCCAAGACCATCGCGAACCGCCATTGTCGGGATATCGAACGAAACGACATCCACGACGGAGACGCATTATGGCGAGCAAACAAGAACAAATCGCACTCTTGGAAAAGGAATGGGCCACCAACCCCCGTTGGGCCAACGTCGAGCGCGGCTATAGCGCTGAAGAAGTGGTCAACCTGCGCGGCTCTTTCCAGCCCGAGCATTCGCTAGCGCGCCGTGGCGCTGAAAAGCTGTGGGATCTGATTAACAATGAAGACTACGTTGCTTGTCTGGGCGCTTTGACCGGTGGTCAAGCGGTTCAACAAGCCAAAGCGGGTATCAAGGCCATCTATCTGTCCGGTTGGCAGGTCGCAGCCGACAACAACACCGGTACCACCATGTACCCCGACCAGTCGTTGTACCCCGTCGATTCTGTGCCGACCGTCGTTGAGCGCATCAATCACGCTTTCAAGCGCGCTGATGAAATCCAGTGGTCGAACGGCACGTCCGAGCAAGACATGATCGACTACTTCTTGCCGATCGTCGCCGACGCGGAGGCCGGTTTCGGCGGCGTTCTGAACGCTTTTGAGTTGATGAAGAACATGATCGAAAAGGGCGCGGCTGGCGTTCACTTCGAAGATCAGCTGGCCTCGGTCAAGAAGTGCGGCCACATGGGCGGCAAGGTTCTGGTCCCGACCCAAGAAGCGGTTCAGAAGCTGATAGCAGCCCGCTTTGCGGCGGACACCATGGGCGTTCCCACAATCTTGTGTGCGCGTACCGACGCCAACGCGGCCGATCTTATGACCTCCGACATTGATCCTTACGATGCGCCTTTCGTCACCGGCGAGCGTACCGCAGAAGGCTTCTATCGCATGAAGGCAGGCCTGGATCAGGCCATTTCCCGCGGTCTGGCCTACGCACCTTACGCCGATTTGGTCTGGTGTGAGACCGCCAAGCCGGACCTGGACGAAGCGCGCCGCTTTGCCGAGGCCATCAAGAAAGAATACCCGGATCAGCTGTTGGCCTACAACTGCTCACCGTCTTTCAACTGGAAGAAGAACCTGGACGACGCCACCATCGCTAAGTTCCAGCGTGAGCTGGGTGCTATGGGCTATAAGTACCAGTTCATCACGCTGGCGGGCGTTCACTCAATGTGGCACTCTATGTTCGATCTGGCGCACGGCTATGCCCGCGAAGGCATGCCTGCCTACGTCGAGCTGCAACAGCGCGAATTCGGCGATCTGGATCGCGGCTACACCTTCTCTAGCCACCAGCAAGAAGTGGGCGCTGGCTACTTCGATAAGGTAACAACCTGCATCCAGGGCGGCGTTTCTTCTGTCCGTGCGCTGGAAGGCTCAACCGAAGAAGAGCAGTTCAGCAACGCCGCTGAATAGGGCTCGCCCTCAGGGCCATCGCGGTGGCCCTGCTTCAAAAGACCCTCCCCCCTTGGCGGTCGCAGCCAAACAATAAAGCGGCCGCTGAGGGATCATTCCCCCTCTAACCCAAAACTAAACTAACAAGATCTCAAGTCCGAGATCGCCAGAGTCCAACAGGAAAGCTAACACCATGTCAGACAAGAAATTCTACTACGTTCTGGGCGGTGAATACACCGATGCCAACTTCACCGCACTGCGGGCCGGCACCTCGGTCATGCAGGGCCCCTTCGCAGAGCGTTCACAAGCTGAAGCGCGCTGGAAAGAACTGTCACAAGCCAGCACTTCGAATGTCCTGGTGCGCTATGATGTGGTTGAGCTGTCGCACACGCTAGATCGCAAAGCTATGTTGGCCATGGGCCAAGCGGCGGCTTAATCAGGTCGGCAGTGAGGCCTGCTTCGCGGGACTTCTTCGACGCGCACTGAATCCTTGCGCCGAATAGCGCGGCTGGTCCGCTGCGCCTTTCCTTGTTGCCTCGGTCAATCCGGTCGCGCGCGGGGCGCCGGTTCAAAGCCCACAACCTGCGGCCGAACTTGGGGTCGGCTCTCAGGTCTCTTGGGTCACGCTGCGCCACCCTAATTTGTGTGCTGTTTCAAGCCGCGCTGCTTTTTGATGCCGCCGAGCGGGCTTGCCCCGCAGCTCCTGACCCGCTCTCGCATGCTTGAGGGCGGGTTTTTCTTGCTCGGCCCGTTGCAGCGCGCTGGTGCCATTGGCCCGCCCTGTACAGTCTAACCCCGCGCATGCTACCCCCGCACAATCTAAAATTTCATCACATTTTTTGGCAATCAGGCCTTGAAGTTGCCATGACCTCTCGTTACATGCTTGGCACTCGCTGAGGGGGAGTGCTAATAAGCGCTCGCGCGAGGAGCAAAGCAAGTCCCTCAAGCACAATCAAATAGAACTCACATGTCTAATCAGGAGACCACGACATGAAACTCCGTCCCCTGCACGATCGAGTGCTGATCAAGCGCACCGATTCAGAGGAAAAGACCGCTGGCGGCATCATCATTCCCGATACCGCTAAGGAAAAGCCCATGGAAGGCGAAGTTGTAGCTGTTGGCTCTGGTGCCCGCAACGAAGCTGGCCAACTCGTCGCTCTGGACGTCAAAGTCGGCGACAAGGTTCTGTTCGGCAAGTGGAACGGCACCGAAGTTAAAGTCGGCGGTGAAGAGCTGCTGATGATGAAAGAAAACGAGATCATGGCGGTCATCGAAGGCTAATCGCCTTTCGCTCCCCCCTTCATCTCCAATTCCCCGAATACTAAGGATTAAGCACAATGGCAGCAAAAGATGTCAAGTTTGGCTCAGATGCGCGCACCCGCATGCTGGCCGGCGTTGATACCCTGGCAAACGCCGTCAAGGTAACTCTGGGCCCCAAAGGCCGTAACGTAGTTCTGGATAAGTCGTTTGGCGCACCGCGCGTGACCAAAGACGGTGTCTCTGTCGCTAAGGAAATCGAACTGGAAGACAAGTTCGAAAACATGGGCGCACAGATGGTTAAAGAAGTTGCTTCTAAGACCAACGACGTTGGCGGCGACGGCACCACTACTGCGACCGTTCTGGCACAAGCTATCGTAAAAGAAGGCGCCAAGTCAGTCGCAGCAGGCATGAACCCCATGGACCTGAAGCGCGGCATCGACATGGCCGTTGAGCAGGTCGTTGCCAAGCTGGGCAGCCTGTCAAACGTCATCAACACCAACGACGAAGTGGCGCAAGTCGGCACCATTTCTGCCAACGGTGAAGCTGAAATCGGCCAGATGATCGCACAAGCGATGGAAAAGGTTGGCAACAACGGCGTTATCACCGTTGAAGAAGCCAAGGCGTTGGAAACCGAGCTGGAAGTCGTTGAAGGCATGCAGTTCGACCGTGGTTACCTGTCACCTTACTTCGTGACCAACTCTGAGAAAATGATCGCTGAGCTGGAAAACCCCTACATCCTGCTGCACGAAAAGAAGCTGTCTAACCTGCAAGCTATGCTGCCGGTTCTGGAGCAGGTCGTTCAGTCTTCTCGTCCGCTGCTGATCATTGCAGAAGACGTTGAAGGTGAAGCTCTGGCTACGCTGGTTGTTAACCGTCTGCGCGCTGGCCTGAAGGTTGCTGCGGTCAAGGCACCTGGCTTCGGCGATCGTCGTAAAGCCATGTTGGAAGACATCGCTATTCTGACTAACGGTCAGGTCATCTCTGAAGACCTGGGCATCAAGTTGGAAAATGTCACTTTGGACATGCTGGGTTCAGCCAAGAAAGTCGACATCACCAAAGAAAACACCACCATCGTTGATGGCGACGGTTCTGCCGACGACATTAAGGGCCGTGTTCAGCAGATCCAGGCTCAGATCGAAGAGACTTCTTCGGACTACGACCGTGAAAAGCTGCAAGAGCGTCTGGCCAAGTTGTCTGGCGGCGTTGCTGTGATCCGCGTTGGCGGTGCGACCGAGATCGAAGTTAAAGAGCGCAAAGACCGCGTAGAAGATGCCATGAACGCAACCCGCGCTGCGGTTGAAGAAGGCATCGTTGCTGGCGGTGGCACCGCTCTGCTGTACGCTTCTGATGCTGTTTCTGACGAAGCGGCTGTGAATGCTGACCAGAAAGCTGGCGTTGCCATCGTTAAGCGCGCTCTGCAAGCTCCGATCCGCCAGATCGTCCAGAACGCAGGCGGCGAAGGTTCAATCGTTGTTGGCAAGCTGCTGGAGCAGTCTAACACCAGCTACGGCTTCGACGCGCAAGCGGACGAGTACGGCGATTTGGTTGCCAAGGGTATCATCGACCCGACCAAGGTTGTGCGCACGGCTCTGCAGAACGCTGCGTCTGTCTCTGGCCTGCTGATCACCACCGAAGCGATGGTTGCTGAAGTGCCTGAGAAGCCAGGTTCAGCTGCACCTGCAATGCCCGACATGGGCGGCATGGGCGGCATGATGTAAGCCAAGCGCTTACGCCTGACCGCTTAGCTTAGCGCTAAGAATTGACCCCCGCGGGCCTGGCTCGTGGGGGTTTTTCTTTGCCCAAGGCAGAGAGAATCGATCGCGAATCTAGGCAATCTCCCACAGAGACGGGCGCGCAAATGGGCTGTGGAAATGGGACAATCGGCCTGCGTAGTTGCCGAAATGCTCCGTAAAAATACCAGGTAGGGCGGGTCTCAAGGGGATAGGAGTAACACAGCAACCAATCAGTAACTTATTGATTTGGCATAGTTATTTCAGCATTCCTTGCCTTTTCGCTTAGTCCGCTCTCCATTGTTGTCCTCCAAGTCGGCGCGCCCTCAGGCCTGGCCGAGCAATCGGAAGACGATCCCATGCTGAAGACAATCCGCCGGCTGCTGTCCGATCGCCGGGGCCTCGTTGCCCTTGAACAGGCCTTGATCATCAGCTTGACCACAGTGGTGGTAATTGTAGCGCTGGCAATCTTGTCCGAGCGCCTCCGGCTCGCACTCAACCAGGTTGCCAACGGCTTTCTGGTGGCGGGCTAGGTCCAATCCTGCGCAACCGGGGGCGGGCAAGCAACAGCTCCGTATTCTTGCGTATAGCAGTGCTGCGCGCTTGGCGTGAGCCGATCGCGAGGCCACGTCAAGGTAAGAGCTTCGAACAAAAGGAGTGGGCCATGACGGTTGCGTTACAGGACTACAAACCCTCGCTGATGGACAAGACCTTCCTGGTCGGCCACAGCATCAATGCCGCTTATAAGATCAACAAATCGAGTGTGTTGTTTGTCTGCGGTGGCAAGCGGCCACACCTCATGCTCAAGTGTTCTATCGGCGGCAATGTCAAATTCCATCGGATCGAAGGCAACGAGATCGGCCTCTACCTGGCGGCGTTTGAGCGGGCGCAGGACCAGTTGGCCGCCGTTGACTAGGAATGACTGGGATTAGCTGGGACCAACTGGGCAAATTGCGAGTCCAAGGGCTCGCAACACGCGCCTGGCGAATTGCAAGGGACCAAACGGTCCGTTTTTATTCCGCAACGGTCGCATTGCAATTGCGCCAATCGGCGGGGTCGGAAGGATAGGGGTGCCTATACCATTCGTATATGGTGCATGCGCAATCGTAGGTGGATTCTCCGCAAGGCTTGCGTTTTTCCTCGGAAAATCAATCATTCCCGTATCAAGCGGTTACCAAAAGCCGCAAACCTAAAAATCGCTCAACCTAAAAGAGACTATTGGTGAAAACGCTGTTGAAACTGGCTCGCGATGTCGCGGGCACCGCCGCCGCTGAATATGCCCTGATTGCCAGCCTGATTTCCTCGCTGGTAATTTTGGGGGCCATGCTCACGGGGGACAGCGTTGCTGCCATTATGCGGGCCGTTGCTTTCGCCATGTCCTAGCGCAAAACCCGAGCAGCCGCTTGCGGCCGTGACGGTGGCTTTGCGGTAACACCAGTACCAAGACCCGAGCGGGCGCTTGCGGCCGTGACGGTGGCTTTGCGGTAATACCAGTGCCAAAACCCGAGCGGGCGCTTGCGGCCGTGACGGTGGCTTTGCGGTAATACCAGTGCCAAAACCCGAGCGGGCGCTTGCGGCCGTGACGGTGGCTTTGCGGTAATACCAGTGCCAAAACCCGAGCGGGCGCTTGCGGCCGTGACGGTGGCTTTGCGGTAATACCAGTGCCAAAACCCGAGCGGGCGCT
>JAUIDR010000011.1 GCA_030428565.1 Alphaproteobacteria bacterium | reverse complement strand
CAGAATTCGGCTATCAATGTTGTCTTTGATGTGACCGACGATCTCGTCGGCATTGGTCGCATGCAACCTAACGCTTGAACGTTCTGTTGCGTTCAAAAACACACTTATTCAACGGGCTGCTAACGCTTGAACGTTCTGTTGCGTTCAAAAACACACTTATTCAACGGGCTGGTAGGCGGGTTCGTCTTGCAACTCTGAAAACAATTGTTGAGCGCGGTCAAAATCGCCCGTTTGGATTAAGACGCGATCAAAGGCCGCTGACAGTTCGTGTGCTTGCGGGTGGCGGCTGTGCGCGTACTTATAGTGGTCTGCGGCGCTATCCAAAAGCTGTTCGGCTTCCAGTAGACGACCATAGGCCAAGCAGAGCTTGGGCGACGATACCCGGCTGAGCGCCAGGCCTCGGTAAAGCATACGGACTAGATACCCAGCTCCAACATCTTGGATCAGTGACCGTACCAGGGATTTTGCCCAAGGCGTCGCCCGTCTCTTGCCTTTGTAGGCGGCCGAGGCGCTGGTGCGCAGCATTTTTGCAAGCTGCGCCCCGAGCCCGCCCGTGAGGGGCTTTCGAGTGCTGCGATTGTTGTTCAGGGGTGCCATGGAATACCCTAATGCCCGTTACCGGCTGCTGTGTCTAGATGCCCACTAAGAGGCCTGGTCGAGTTCCCATAGCCCGAGATCGGCGATCGGCCACATACGTTAGTTGGTGCTGGAAGATTAAATTTCCAGTTGTTCTCGCCACCTGGGGGGCAATGGGCCAAGCGCGGCTTGGGTTGCGCTGTATTGGTCGATCAAGCGATCACGAAGGCGCTGGCGGTCGGTCAAGGATAGGGGAGCTGAAATGCCAAGGTGCGGGCGTTCGTCTAGCTTGTCGACCCTTGGTTCAATCCCCAGGAAGTCGCAAAAACTCGCAAGGCCGCTGGTACAATAAAAGGTCTCGTAGAAGCGTAGTTGCAGTTGGCTCGGTGGTATGGCTTCGCGCACATTTTCGATCATGGTGTCGTATCGGTGACGCACTGCCAATTTCGGAAGATCATCCGCCAGGAAGGCGTTGAGCAAGAATTCGGCCCGCTGGGGGGCTTGGTCAAGCGACTCAGATTGCGTGCGGGCCATCATCCGCAATTGAGACCACATGCGGTCAACCGGATCACGTAACAAAAGCAAGAACTTGGGCTTGGTCGATAGCTTTGCCAGCGATTTTAGGACTGGCACCGACAAGACCCCGTTAGCAGGTGTAAATTCGCCGACAACTTTGCTTGTCGGGCCAGCGATGCCCAGCAGGAGTTGTTCAAAATCCGCGGCATTACGTTCAGGGATCTTCTCCAACGCTTGGATTCGTTCCAGAAAGCGATTGTGGCTTGCGCGGTCCTCGTCGGTCAAATCAGCGCCATTGGCTTGCAGGCATGTGGCAAAGGCATCTAGTCGCCGCTTCATAACTCCGCCAGCCTTCTTTGCGAAAAAATGCAGCTCTTTGTAAGGTGTCGTAGCGCATTCTGGATGGCGGTTGAAAAAGTTATAAAGCCAAGCCGTGCCCGTCTTTTGGGCACCCAGTGAAATGAAGATTGTGGGAGGGTTGGTCACGTTTTTCTCGGGAAGATAGCCTGGCACGGCAGCTTAAAGGGACGGTTAGTCTAGCAACAGGAATACCTTGTGCCAAAGGTGCAAGTGGATAGGCGGCTTATTAATTGGCCCCTGTGTCAATCGGCTTGAAGGGCGGTGTGAACGGGCGCTAGGTTTAGCTGCGTGTCAAAACGGGGGATTTATGGACAGGCTACCCAAGCTAGAGCAGCTTCGCCGTTCGTTTCATCGTGATCCAGAACTGGGCTTTCAAGAAAACAGCACCAAGGCGCGCGTCAGCGAGATCTTGCGTCAGCTGGGCCTAGAAGTACACGAAGGTGTCGGTGTCGTGGGAATCCTGCGCATTGGCACCAGCAATCGGGCGATAGGACTGCGCGCCGACATGGATGCTTTGCCCATCCACGAGCAGAGTCAGCACGATTATGTCTCTCAGAACCCCGGCGTTATGCATGCTTGCGGGCACGATGGGCACATGACCATGCTGTTGGGCGCGGCGATGGCGCTGGCCGAGAAACCCGACTTTGACGGCACGGTTGTCTTCATCTTCCAACCCAACGAAGAGCATGGGCTGGGTGCGCAGGCCATGATCGAAGAAGGCTTGCTAGAGCGATTTGTGCTAGAAGAGGTCTACGCTATCCATAACTTGCCGGGCGCGCCTTTGGGCCAGGTCTCGACCCGTGTTGGCCAAATCTGCGCCTCGGAATCACTGTTCGAAATCCATATTCAAGGCCAGGGCGGGCATGCCTCTATGCCGCAAGTTGGCGTCGATGCCATTACGGTCGCCGCCGAGCTGGTTTTGGCGCTGCAAACCATCGTTTCACGCAAGCTGCCGCCTGATGCCGGCGCGGTGGTGTCCGTTACCGAGATTCTGACAGACGGCAAGCGCAACGTATTGCCCGGCCACGCGACTTTGAAAGGGGATGTGCGCGCGCGTCGGCCCGAAGACCGACAAGCGATTGCGCGCTTCATGCAGCAGATTTCGCAAGGCGTCGCCGCGACCCACGGTGCCAGCGCTGATCTGAGCTTTCGAACGGAGTTCATTGAGGCGTTCAACGCAGCCGAGCCGGTGGAGGCGACGCTGCGCGCGGCAGAAGCGGTGGGGCTCGAAGCCATCGGCGATCGCTCGCCCATGAGTTTTTCTGAAGATTTTGCGCAGTTTTCCGCCGCTGTCCCTGGCTGCTTTTTGTTGATGGGGAACGGCACCGAGGGCGCACACGGCCAGCCGTTGCACGCGGACGATTACGATTTCAACGATGCGTTGCTGCCGCTTGGCGCTGCTTTTTGGGCGGCCTTGGTTCGCGACCGCTTGCCGCAAAGGGATTAGTTTTTGCCCAAGAACCTCTCGCCCAAGGACCTCTCGCCCAAGGACCTTTCACCCTGAACACTTTAGCTCAGGTCCGCTTGTTCGCTTGGCGTCGGCGTGTGGTTGAAAACATAGGCATTTAAGCAGGCCTCGCGGCCGCCAAGGGCTTCGATTTTTGCCGCCTGGTCGGCAAAGCACTGCGCATCAATTGCTTCGGGATCGCAGACTGCGCGAAGACGGCGTTCGCCTTCTGCCAGTGCAGCGGCGACCTCCTCGCTATCTTCCAAAGCGCGGTCGTGGCGCTCCTGCGGATCGGCATCCAGGTCGAAGAGTTGGGGTCGGTATCCAACATAGTAAACGTATTTCCAGCGATCCCAACGCAACATGAAAGTGCCGGTCGTCGAGCCGCCGTCGTGATATTCGCTTAAGGCCGTGCGCTGCGGATCATCCTGCTGTTGTGCCAAGGTGCGCAAGGAGTGTCCGGGCAATGGTGCCTGGTTTGGCACCTGGTCTGGCGCTGGGGCGACTTGCATGGCCTCCAGAGCCGTCGGGGCCAGGTCCAGCAGGCTTGCTGCGGTACGACAGCGCTTGCCGGATGGCACACCTGGTCCTGCCAAGATCATCGGCACACCTGCCGACGCCTCGTACATGACTTGCTTGGTCCAAAAGCCCAGATCGCCCATCATGTCGCCGTGGTCAGAGATGTAGAGAACCAGCGTCTCTTGGCTCTGCCCGCTGTTCTCCAGGGCGCTCAGAACCCGCCCCATGCAGGCGTCCATGAAGCTTGTTAGACCATAGTAGGCCGCTTTGGCTTGCCGTAGCTTGGCCTCGTCAAAGTGCGCATCGTAGTCAAAGAAGCGCGCGACGTTGCGCAGCTCAGGATGATCCGGGCGATCTTTGGGGCTGTAGGCGATGGGCAAATCCATCTGCGCAGGATCATAGAGGTCGTAATATTCCTTGGGAGCGGTCAGGGGATAGTGGGGGCTGACCAGCGAGACGAATGCCGCCCAGGGCTGTTGCTTGCGTTCGGGCGCGGCTAACCAGGCTTCGGCGGCGCTGGTTATGTCCAGGTCGTAGGCGGTATAGCTGCTGTCGCCCGGTCCGACATCTTGGGCGAGCTCGGCCGCCGAATCATAGGGCGGCGGATCTTTGCGCAGCAAGCCGATGGCCCAGCCGACGCCTCCAACGACATGCATCGGTAGGATTTCTTCACTAAAGCCGTTGTCGTCTTCACCCGAACGAAAGTGCAGCTTGCCGATTGAGGCCACATGCCGGCCCGCTGCGCGCAGCTGATGCATCCAGCCGTCGGGCGAACCGGCGTAGGGCGTCGCGCTGTCCCAATGACCGGTTTGATGAACGTAGCGGCCGGTTGCCAAAGCGGCGCGGGTCGGAACGCACATGGGCGAAGGGGTATAGGCGCGCTCGAACACCGTGCCACGGGCTGCCAGCGCGTCCAAATTTGGCGTCTTGACGATCGGATGGCCCATGCAGCCCATGGCATCGCGGCGATGCTCGTCGGAGATCAAGACGAGGAGGTTTTTTGCAGCGGTGCTGGGCATGGTGTTGCTCCAAAGAGTGATGACAAGATCATGATCCTTGCGAGACTAAGCCCACCTGGTATTGCTTGTCATCCTTGGCCGCGACATAGCGAGCGACAAGGGCCAAATCACATATGAAAACAAAGGGGAAACGCCATGAACGCTAAAGCCTACGATCCTTCAAGCGACGGTGCCAAAATGGGTTTCGCGGACGCTATGTCCTATGGCGACTACCTGCACTTGGACGCCTTGCTTGCTCAACAACACCCGCTCAGTACGGCGCACGACGAAATGCTGTTTATCGTTCAGCACCAGACTTCCGAGCTTTGGATGAAGCTGGCCTTGCACGAAATGTCAGCGGCGCGCGAAACCCTCAGGGCAGGCGAGACCGCCGCCATGTTTAAAATGTTGGCGCGGGTCAGTCGCATTTTTGAACAGCTCAACAATCAGTGGGATGTTCTGCGCAGCATGACGCCCGCCGACTACAGCCACTTCCGCGAGTCTCTGGGGCCGTCGTCGGGCTTTCAGTCTTGGCAATACCGCATGATCGAATACGTGCTGGGCAATCGCAACCCCAACATGTTGGCCCCGCACCGCCACTTGCCCGAGATCCACAGCCAACTTGAAGCCGAATTGGCGCGGCCAAGCTTCTACGATGAGGTCGTAACTTTCTTGTTCCAGACCTTGGACGGCAACACCGAAGCCATGCCACAGCCTCAGCTTAAGCAACCGCACGAGGCACAAGAGGCGATCCAGGCGCGCTGGAAGCAGGTCTACCAGGATGTAGATCGCTATTGGACCTTGTACGAGCTCGGCGAAAAGCTGGTGGATATGGAAGATTATTTCCGCCGCTGGCGTTTCAATCACGCCACAACGGTTGAGCGTGTAATTGGTTTCAAACGCGGCACCGGCGGTACCTCTGGGGTGCAATACTTGCGTCGCATGCTGAGCGTGGAGTTGTTTCCAGAACTTTGGCATGTGCGTGGCGAGCTTTAGCGCCGCTTAGCTGCCAGGCGCCTGGTCAATTGGTCTTAGCGATCGGATTCAATCGCGTCGCTGACTTTGCAAAGCGCGGTTGTGACGAGCTGCTGGGCCGCCTCGGGGCTGGCAGCCTCGGCATAGCACCTTAGTTCCGGCGCGTTGCCGGATAAGCGTAAGTGCAGGATATCGCCATTGGTGAAGGTCAACCGCAGGCCGTCCAATGTTGATACATCCACCAACGATTTAGCCGTCGACAACAGCTTTTGTGCGAGCTGAGGGCGCGCCTCAATCGCGGCCAAATGCGCGCGCGTGGCGGCCACATCAACGTTTGCCAATCGGTCGCTGCTGGTAAAGCGCGCGGGGAGCTTTGCGACCAGATCGCTCAGAGATGCGGGCGAGCCCTGCGCGATTTGCACCAAGACCGCAAGCGTGGGCAACAGCGCATCGCGGGTTGGCAGCGCTGGCAGGCCTGGGAGTGCGCTTGCCAACATAAAACCGCCGTTGGCCTCAAATCCGCCAACGGCCTCGGCCCCATCTGCAAGCAGGCGCTGCATGGCTGCAATCACATAGGGTGAGCCGATACGTGTTCGCTCGACCAACTCAAAGGAGCCGCAGGTTTCGATGCCCGTGTTGCAGGTCAACGGCACGGCCAGCGCCGTGATGGCAAGCTGGCGCGCGCAGAGCAGGCCCAACTGATCGCCACGCACAAACTGCCCGCATGCGTCGAACAGCAAGGGCCGGTCGCCATCGCCGTCGCTCGATACCAGCGCGTCTAAGTGGTGCTGGCGGCACCATTCGGCTGCTTGTTCTTGGTCTTGGGCGCTGACCGCCTCGGTATCGACCGGGACGAAGGCGTCGCTGCGTCCTAGCGCTATGACCTCTGCGCCAAGCTGCGTGAAAAGTTCAAAGCTGAGATCGCGCCCGCTAGCAGAGTGTTGGTAATGCCCCAGCCGCAAACCCCTCAGCGCCTTGGAGCCGAAGTAATCTAGATAGCGCTGCAAATAGGCCTGCTGGCCGGCGGGATTGATCGCCGGGAGCGGGCGCGGCGTTGACGCGGGTGCCCCATCATCTAGGCGTTGATCCGACATGGCGCGTTCGTCGTCCTTGGTGATTTCGCCGTCGGGTCGATAGAATTTGAGCCCGTTCCGATCAAAAGGAATGTGGCTGCCGGTAATCATAATCCCCGCGCATCGCTGTTGTTGGCAATAGAGCGCCAGCGCGGGGGTCGCCAGCACGCCCAAAAAGTCGCTGCCGAGCTCCAGCCCGTCAAGGGCGCTGCAAACCGTCGCTGCAATCTCGGGGCTGCTGGGGCGCAGATCCATGCCGAGAGCTACCTTTGAGCCCTTCTCAAGCAGGCCCAGTTCCGCCAAGCGCACCGCAAAGGCTTGGACATAGGCAGCGACCACGACCTGGCTTAGGTCATCCACCAATGCGCGCAGGCCGCTGGTGCCAAACCGCACCTTTGGGTAACGCTGGGCAAGGGGGAGCGCCTGCTTCAAAATCCGGTCCTCACGCTTGGGGTCTCACAATACGATGATACAGGTCGGCATAGGCTTGCCCCATGGCTCTGCCGTCGAAGAGCTGGTTATAGCGTCGGCGGGCGGCCTGGCCCAGACGTTCCGCCAGCGCCGCGTCGCTCAACAAACGATCGAGCGCGTTGGCCAGAGCGGGAGGGGCTTCGGGGGGGACGACAAAGCCGGTCTCGCCCGCCGCATTGATGATGCTCGTGCCGGTAGCGATGTCACAGCTGACCAGGGGCTTGGCGTGCATGGCTGCTTCAATCAGCACCATACCATAGGCTTCCGAGCGCAAGTGCGATGGCAGCACAAAGCACTGACAGGCGCGCAAGAGGGCGACCTTTTCAGCCTCGCTGACCGGGCCAGCGAATTTGACGTTATTCACGCCCAGTCGGGCGGCTTGCGCGCGCAAGTCGTCTGCTCTGGGGCCGTGACCCGCGATCACGATCGGGTAGGGCAGGGAGGCCGCCGCCTCGATCAGACTGTGCAGACCTTTGTAGTAGCGCAAGACACCGAC
The DNA here is from genome assembly GCA_030428565.1 of Alphaproteobacteria bacterium. Taxonomy (GTDB): domain Bacteria; phylum Pseudomonadota; class Alphaproteobacteria; order UBA7985; family JAUIBT01; genus JAUIBT01. Next base: position 67,030 of record JAUIDR010000011.1, on the reverse strand, counting down.
GAACAGCGCGAAGGCTTGGCCTGGCGCCAAGTCGAGCCGCTGGAGAATATCGTCGTTGGGTCGGGTCGCCAGCAAGTCGGGCGCCATGCCGAGCGCTATTTGATGGACGCGATTTGCAAGCCTTGGGTCGGTCAAAACGGGACTGTTAGCGGCGTAGTTGGGCGCGTTGTAGACGATGGCATCCATGGCTTGCAAGTGCCGCCACATCAACGGCGAATAGAGTGGCGCAAGCGTTTTTTGCCGAACGATATCAGAGACATAGGTCATTATGGCGGGCTTGTCGGGCGCAGCTAGGCGCAAGAGATCAGCAAACGGCCATGGGAAATAGTAATGGATTAGATCGGCCTGCTGCGCGAGGCTCCGAAAGGTTGCAAAGGCCTCAGGTCCGCCGAAATCGCAGGAGGCCAGTTCGAACCAAGAGCGGCGGCGTATGACCACGCTCTCGGGGCGATGCACCCGATGCGGCTCGGGGCGCGGCGACAGCGTGAAGATGCTGTTTTCAATGCCCAAAGGCTGGGTCGCCAGACAGATTTGCCGAATAGCCTCTTGCAGACCGCCCGGCGGGTCCGGGAAATAGCTGCGATAGACGTGCAAGACCTTCACGCGACGGCGAGCCTCCTGATGATAGAACGCTTTGGGCAGATTTCTGGATGACAGATGCTGGTTTAGCAAGCCTCAGGGCGGCAAGGCTCCACCGCTCGCCCACCCGCATCACTCAAGGCGCCAAAAGGATCGCCCGCCACCGAACCAGCCGCCCCACAGCGCTGCTGCGATGTGGGCCCAGACCAAGACCCTGACCTTAGCAGCGGTGCTTGACGGGTAGAGGTTTTTTTTAGGGTGGGTCAACAAAATGTCTCTTAGGGCGGGCCAGCGTTGGGTCAGCACGTTTCTAACGTGGGTGTAGTAGCGCGGCTTTTGGCCTGGCAACTTGAGTTCTGCCAACAGCGCTCCAGCGGCGCGGCCATTGTGCCAGTGGTGTTCGATGGCAGAAAGCATGGTGTGATGTTGGCGGTGATCGAGCACCATAGAGGGGGCGGCTTGGGCTTTCAGTGCTATCTCAGCTAAAATATTGAATTCATATTCGCCTGTGGCCCACCGCTCGGTGCCCAGAACCGCGCGACGAACCGCGCAGTTGTAGAGCGTTGGCAAGACCGGGCGGTCTGCCGTGGGATACCAATGAAAGCCAGAGCTGGTAAGAAAGCTGGCCCAAGACCATGGGCTGGTAGTCTCCACGTTGGTCGCTTGCCCGATCAAAATCTTGGTGTCGTCCTCGGCGCTTGCGATCGCTTCAAGGATGCCTTGGACCCAACCGGGGCCGATGGTGTTGTGATCTTCCAGCAACACAACCCAATCGCAGTCGCCAGCAACTTTGGGTAGTCGCGTGCGCAATTGAAAGATGTTTTCTCCGGGATGATGTGCAATCTCGACCGCCGGGTGGGGGTAGCTGCCCGAGTCTTGTTCGATGCCCGTCAAATAGCAGATGCGCATGCCTTCAACCCACTGCTGAGTGATAGAATCAAGCATGCCCCTGACTTTGGCGATGCCCTCGTTTCCAGCGAAACACACGGTGATCTTGGTCGTCATGGGCCGTCCTTGCCTATAAACCGGAGTTATAGAGGGTTGCTTTCGGTCGAAGGGATGTCACGCCTGTGGGGGAAGGAAACTTGCACAAAGACAAACGGCTTTCGACAGTACGGGCCTAGCCCTTCGCTTGGGTTAGCGCGTTATGTGACATAAGTAATACGGCGATGGTAAACCAAAACACCATCTCTGTATAGTTGATGAAAATGCTCTCGCTGTTGATCAGTGGCAGGGTCATGGGCAACAAGCCCCACAGTCCGATCAGCCGAAACATCCAGGTCCGACGCTGCCAATGCGTATTGCCAGATCGCTGGTCTATCGGTTTGCCTTTTCGCGCCACAGGGCGCCAGAGCTGGGCGAGCAGACTGCCATAGAGAGCCAGAGCCATCAGCAAACCCGGCACGCCGCCTACAACCGCCCAGTTGAGCCAGGTATGGTGCGGGTGATGCGCACAGCCCGAGCGGTAGTCCGCCACAGCGGGCGCTAGGCCCAACACCTCCTGACAAAAGCCGCGAAAACCTTGGATTCCCATGCCGAACATCGGATGAGTGGTTGCCGCTTGCCAGCCTCTGATGAGGTAGTCAGCATAGGACGCGCCGTCAGAGACCTTAATTTCACCTTGCCCAAGCTGGCGGAATAAGCGCGCCAACTCGCTAACAGTCACGCTCCCATAGCGCTCGGCTAGGTCGGGCTGCAGGCTCGCGCCCAGAGCCATGAGCAGCCCAACGGCCAAGATGCCCGCCAAGGCATAGACGCGGTAAACCAAGATCATAAGGGCCAAGCTGCCCAGAGCCGTATAGCCAAAAAACAGGCGCTCGCCGGTCAAGAACACAACAGCGAGGCCGCCGATCAAGAGCGACAAAAAAGCCACGTGGTGGCGGGGCCGCCAGCGGTCAAGCTCGGCGAACAGCAACAGCCCCAATGGTAGCATGTGGGTCAAATAGAGGCCCGCGACCGGGTCGGCGAACATGCCTTGGAAGCGAAAAGAAGCGTAGGGCGGAAAGCCGAAAATATCGCGGCCAAAGGCGGCCTGCACGACGACATCCAGACCGACAAAGACCGAGGCGGCAAGGCAAGCCGCATACAAGCAGCGCCGATAGAGCGGAACCGTCCCAAGCCAGAACCAGAGCCCCGCAACAACCGGCAGCAATCGGCCCCACAGCAGAGCAAAATCAAGACGCGCGCTCGTCACCGGGCTGGTCGCGGTCGTAAAAATGACCCAGGCCCAACAGGCCAGAGCGAAGGCAAAAACCCAGCGCCATCGCCAAGGCAGGGGGCGGCGGCTGACCGCCGACAGCAACACGCGCACGAGATAGAAGCCAGCCAAAATGGCCAAGACGATCTCGCCAGGTGTGCGCAAGATCATCAGCAAGAAGGGCACGAGGCAGGCGGCAATGCAGGCCAAATCGCCCAATAAATCGCGTTTGCCGGGGCGCGCTTCTAAAAGATGGGCGAGAAGGGCCGGCAACAAGGTTGCGCGGTGTTTATAGAGGTGCTGCAAGGGTGTCATTCGCGCGGCCTTTTGGGCTGAGGGAGCCGACAGGGAGCCGACGAGGATAGGATCAGCGAGGAGCCAACGGCAACCGCGATCCGCCATTTCTGCCAGCTATACCTTTTGATCGCAGGGGCTTTTCCACAGCGATAGGGAATAATTGGGGTCACGGCTATCCCGACGTCACAAGCTGGGGCATGATCGGGTGGATCGGTTTTCGCGATCTTCAAAATAACAGCACAAAATCAAGGAGATATGTTTGCAACAGCGCGAGCAAGACACGCAAGGGCTGACCGGGCCGCTTGTTCCTGTGGTGCTGTTTGGCGGCAGTGGTACGCGTTTGTGGCCGGTCTCACGCGAATCTTTGCCCAAGCCGTTTATGAAGATGCCCGACGGTGAGAGCCTTCTTTGCAAGACCTACCAGCGCGCTTTGTCTGCCGTACAGGCCTCGGGTCTGACGGCTGGCAAGCTGTTGTCCGTCACCAATCGCGATCATTATTTCACCGGCAAGGATGAGCTGCAGGCGGCCTGCCCGACAGCGGCGCCGGGCGCGCAATTCATGCTGGAGCCCGTCGCTCGCGATACGGCGCCAGCCATGGCTTTGGCAGCGCTGGCGGTGCAAGAGCGCTATGGCGCTGGGGCTCTCATGTTGGTCTTGGCCTCCGATCACTTGATTGAAGACGAGGATCGTTTCAATGCGGCCGTGCGCCAGGCCGCGAGCCTGGCTGCACAGGGCTGGTTGGTGACCTTTGGCATTCAGCCCGATTCACCCCACGTCGGCTATGGTTACATTGAAGCGGGTGAGGCGATCGCTGAGGGCCCCGCGCCTGGGTGCCGGGTGCGCCGATTCGTCGAAAAACCGTCCTTCAAGTTGGCTCAATCCTATCTGGGCGCGGGGAATTTCTTTTGGAATTCGGGCATGTTCTGCTTTACCGCCTCGGCCTTTTTGCAGGCCTTGGAGACCTGTGCGCAAGACATCAGCCAAGCCGCCGCGACCTGTTGGCGGGCGACCAAAGAGCGCCAGGACCAGCCCAACGACATCTTCGAACTGCCCAAGCCTGAATTTTCCGCCATTCCCGCGCGATCGGTTGATTATGCGGTCATGGAAAAGGCGGCTTCTATCGCCGTACTGCCATCCAATTTTGGTTGGCGCGATATCGGCTCGTGGGATGCCATCAAAGCTCTGGTTGCCGGAGATCAAGACGACAATCGTTCGGTCGGCCAGACGCTGTTTATCGATAGCCGCAACAACTTCGTCATGAGCGAGGATCGCCTATCCGCCCTGGTCGGGGTGGACAATTTGACCGTGATCGATACCCGCGACGCTTTGTTGGTGGTCCACCCTGACAAAATGCAAGCGGTCAAGGACGTGGTTGCTCAGCTCAAGGATCAGCAGAACGAGGCCTACAAGCAACACAGGACGGCGGTTCGACCTTGGGGCAGTTATACGGTGCTGGAGGAGGGGGCTGGATTTAAGATCAAGCGCATCGAGGTCAAGCCGGGCGCGGCGCTCAGCCTGCAGCGTCACAAACACCGAAGCGAACATTGGGTGGTTGTCTCTGGCGAAGCAATGGTCGTCAATGGCACGCAAGAGCTGTTGATAAAGACCAATGAATCGACCTTCATTCCTGCGGGCTGCATCCATCGCCTCTCCAATGCAAGCGATCAGGAATTGATTATCATCGAGGTGCAAAGTGGCAGCTACCTGGGTGAGGACGACATTGAGCGCCTAGAAGATGCTTACAACCGCGTGGGCTTCTAGCTAAAGGCAGGCTTTCCCTATTGGAGGGCCAATCGCTGAAAAGATCAGAGGCCTGAATGTCCCTTTGTCCTGAGTTTCCTTTTATTGTGTGCCTTGCAATCTTTTGCCAATCTGCCAGTCTTGGGGCGCGGGGCTCGGCACTAAGCTGACCCGCGTGCCTCTAAGATGAAACCGCCACAAAGGCGCGCCATGCAAGACGAAGACAACATTGGTTTTGGCATCCTAAAAGCCTGCCAAAAATATCAAGGTCGCATCGCCTATGTGGATGCCAATGGTGCGAGCCTTAGCTATCGCGGTCTCGCTGGCTTCATTGTTAAGATGGCTGTTTTCTTGCGACAACAAGGGGTTGAGCGCGGATCTTGCCTGGCCATTCAGGTCGAAGACCACAGCGCCCATATCATAGCGCTGGCCGCAAGTGCGCTGTTGGGGGCGACCTGGACCGGTGGACCCGCCAATCGACTGGAGCTGATCGCAGATCGCATCACCCATGTGCTGTACCCGAAGGAGCGGCCTCAACAGCCCGTCGGCGCGGCCAAGATGATTAGCCTGCAGGACTTCAAGCCCAACAGTATGGCGGCGGTCGCGCCCGATGCGTTTGAGGGCTTTGCCGATCCTGAGCAATTGGCGCGCATCACCTTTTCCTCGGGCTCAACCGGTGAGCCTAAGGCCATCGCGATGACCGCAAGGGACGATTGGGCGCGGGTCTCGTATGACTACCCTGACGCGCTGGACGGCAATCCGCCGGTCTGCCTCTGTTTGTTTCGCCCGCAGTCGGGTCACGGAGCCAAGACTAAAATACGGACCTTGTTGGCTGGTGGCGTCAATTTGGGCGCGATCAATCGGCAGGTGTTGGCACGTATCAAGATCAATCAGATTGTGGGCTCGCCAGCGCAATTTTCTCAATTTTTGGCCATGTTGGAGGCTCTAAAATCACCGGCCCGCTTTACGCAAGCCCAGGTGGGCGGCGGCAAACCGAGCGCGCGCCTGTTGGAGAAAATGCGCAAGCGGTTTGAGCGCATTCTTATTTTCTATGGCGCAACCGAGATCGGCGATATTGCGCTGAACACCCAAGCAGAGGCCAAGGATTTCGACGGTCGTTTGTGGGTAAAACGCCCCGGGCTGGCCGTGGAGATCGTGGACCAAGCCGGTCAGCCCGTTGCGGTCGGTACTAAAGGCAGCCTTTGCATGAAATCCGAGCCTGGCATTGGCATCTATCTGGACCCTGCGCTTGAGGCCCAGAAATTGCAGGACGGCTGGTTTCTGTCCAGCGATGTCGGCTATTGGGGGCAAAATGGCAGTCTCTACCTGGAAGGTCGGGCCAACGAGACCCAAAACATTGGCGGCGTCACCGTCGATTTGACAGAATACGACGCCTTCATTGAAGGGTTCCCAGGTGTTCGCGACGGCTATGCCTTGGTCTTGCAAGACAAACAAGGCGTGGATGCGCTGTGCCTCATGCTGAACTTGGGGCCTGGTTTTGGACCTGCCGATAAGCCCGCTGCGGTGCCGCAGGCCGCTCAAGATTTGGTGCGGGCGATAGCGGCTTCATCCGATCTACCGATGCCGCCGCTTTTGGTCTTTGCCGTCGAAAACCTGCCCCGCACCGATATGGGCAAGCCGCAGCGCTTTGCGGCTGTGGCTTTGGCCAAGACCCTGCGCCCCCTGATTACCACCCACAAGCGACCGCGCCCCAAAAACTAACCCAAAGAACGACTTAATTAGCGCCGCAGGTGGCCCCAGCGACCGGACCGACGGTTTGAACCCGCTAGCAGGGCCGGTCGGCGGTTGCATTGTCGCTGTAGGTCGCCATTATATAAGGGGAGGGGGCAGGCGAAGCGTGCGTACCCTCGCCATCATTTGCAACAAAAAGGCGTCTGCCATGAGCGACCTTCTTGACCAACTCATCGACGCGGCTATGGACCAAATTGCCGAGCAAGGTTGGGCCAATACCAGCTATACCCAGGTCTTGCAGGCAGCCGGTTTGGTCTACCGAGATGTTTATCATGTCGCGCGCGATATGGAGGCGTTGATGGCCCTGTTCGCGGACCGCATCGACGCGGCTATGTTGGCCGACGCCGAAGCCTTTGACGCCGAAACACCGGTGCGCGAACATCTGTTTGACTTGCTGATGGCGCGCTTTGACGCGCTGAGCGACTACAAGCCCGCACTGGCGCGTATCTTTTCCGAACAACAACGCGCGCCGATTGACGGCCTGCGCACCGCTTTGCGTCTTGAACGCTCTATGGCGCTGGCGCTGGAAGCGGCGGGCGAAAGCAGCACTGGCTTGACCGGCCAATTGCGCGCGAAGGCGATGACGGCGCTCTATTTGCGTTGTTTCCGCGCCTGGGTCAAAGACGACAGCGAGGATCTGGGGCCGACCATGAAGGTGGTCGATGAGAGCTTGAAACAAGCCGAGCGAGCCGCTTCCTGGCTCGACAAAGGGCCGCAAGGGATGCGCTGGCCGAAGTGGCCGCGGCACCCTCAGACCGAAGCGAGCGATGGACAAGCCCCAGATACGGGCGCAGGCACAGCCCACAACGACCCTTCCAATAAAGCGAGTTCTTGATGAGCGAGACTATTGATTTTGCCGATTTTTTGAAAGTTGACCTGCGCGCCGGAACCGTCGTTGACGCCCAGCCGTACCCGGAGGCGCGCAAGCCAGCCATCAAGATCTGGGTGGATTTCGGCGAGGAAATTGGCGTCAGACAAACCTCGGCGCAGGTGACGGACTACTATAGTCCTGAGAGCCTGGTCGGGCAGCGGGTCGCAGGCGTGGTCAACTTTCCAGCCAAGCAAATCGGCAAGTTCATGTCAGAAGTGCTGGTCGTGGGGTTCGACGACGGCGGCGGTATTCGTTTGATCCATCCCCACGCCGACGTACCGAACGGCGCGCGCCTGCATTAACGCCAGTCGCGTGTTTAGGGCCTGGGCACCGCGTCGTAGCTTTACCTTAAGACGTCGGCACCAAGATTGGGGCATTGGCCGCCAGCGGGACTTGCCGCGCTAGGCTTTGGGCCTCGCGCCGCCAAAAACCGCGCGTTTGTCGGCAGCGATAATAAGTGCCCGGCTGCAACAAGGGCGCGCTCAAGAAATAAGCTAAGGCGGGCTCCAACTCGCTCAACAAGCGCTGCAGGCCTGCTTCTTCGTTGGCCACTTGGGGCAGTTCGGCGGCCATAGTCGGGATGCAGGACAAATACTCGACCAGCGTGATGTTTTGAGGCTCGGCAAAGAAGGCATCTGCAACCTCTTCATCAAAGCAGGTCTGGGCGACGTCACAATCCGTCCAGCTAAATCGCAGCGTTTGCAGGAAACCCAAATGGCGTTGGGTAGGCAAAAAGGAGTAGCTGGGATTTTGAATCCTTTCGATCAGTGGCGCCAAACTAGCAAAGCGCGTCTGCGGATCTTGCGCCAAGGCCAAGGCTATCGCCGTTGCTTCCGGATCAAGCTGAGGAAGCGGCACACCCTGGCCGCCGTTGGCGTCACCACCATAGCCCAACAACATGGCCAAGGAACCGCGAGCCTGGATCTGTTGGGCTTTGCTGGGGCAGCGGGCGTGTTGCAGAGAAATACTGAGCGCCTGCGGCAAGGAATGAAAGAAGTCCAGAACTCGCATTTTGCATGTGCGATCAAAGGGCGGCCTAAGCCCCATCCAGCGCGCCACCGTCTCGCCCGGATTCTGGCCCGCAAAGATAGTCAGAGGATCGCTGAGTAAGCAGGCCGCAAGGTCTTGTTCCGGCTCCGCAGCGCAGTGGATGAAGACCAAGCGTTGCAGAGCGCGAACGTGCGCCGTCGTCATGTGAAAACGTTGATCCATGATGGCGATCCCTTCGGGCCGGGGCGTGGCGCCAAGAGCAGAAAAGCAAGGATTGCTCTTCGTTCAAGCAGCCACCGCAGCATGCTGGCAGCGCAGAACGCTCTGGTCTAGCGCAGAAGTACCAATTCGAACGCCATCAACAAGGAAAAGGACAATTTTCCGATTTTGTGAAGTCATGTTCTGGAACATTTGCGGATCATCGGTGCCAAGCCCGCTTGAAGGCCAGCCTTAAACAAGCGTTAAAATTGTGATCGGTCCTTTGCTGTGTCTCGAAAGGGGCTTTGCATGCCGCAACAAAGCCATGGCGCGTGGCGCAACTTGGCTATACACAGGCAAGCGTCTATAGTGGCGGCATTGCAACGCAGGCAAAGCGCGGTGCGCGCAAAGCGGAAGAGGGCACAGGCATGAGCGAGACCAAATCCATCACCTTTGAGCTGGACGGCCAGACTGTCCAAGCCGAACCTGGCGAGACCATTTGGCAAGTCGCCCGGCGCCAAGGCGTTGAAATTCCGCATCTTTGTTATTCGCCTGAGCCGGGCTATCGCTCGGACGGCAACTGCCGTGCCTGCATGGTTGAGATCCAAGGCGAACGCGTTTTGGCCCCGTCTTGCACGCGCAAGCCGGCTGAAGGCATGGTGGTTAGCTCTGCATCTGAGCGCTCCAAGAAATCTCGCGAGTTGGTGTTCGAATTGCTTATGGCCGACCAACCAGCCAAACCCGTCGCGCACGACGACCGCTCTAAGTTCTGGGGCTGGGCGGATCGTATGGGCATCGAAGACAGTCGCTTTCCAACCAAGGCCGATGCGGGGGGCGCCCATCCCGAGGCGGACAATTCGCACGCCGCGATTGCGGTCAATCTGGACGCTTGCATCAACTGTGGGCTCTGCGTGCGGGCGTGCCGCGAGGTGCAGGTCAACGATGTAATCGGCATGGCCTTCCGCGGTTCGGGCGCCAAAATTGTCTTTGATTTTGATGATGATATGGGTCAATCGACCTGTGTGGGCTGTGGTGAGTGTGTTCAAGCCTGCCCGACGGGCGCGCTGATGGAGACCCGCGTTCTCGACGAAAAGGGCGTTCGCGTTCACTATGAAGACAAGACCGTGCAGTCAGGCTGCCCTTACTGCGGCGTCGGCTGTCAGGTAGACTATAAGGTCAAGGGCGACGAAATCCTTTATGCCGATGGCCACGACGGCCCGGCGAACGAAAACCGCCTCTGTGTTAAGGGCCGGTTTGGCTTCGACTACATCAAGCACCCTTCGCGTTTGACCAAGCCCCTAATCCGACGAGATGATGCCCCCAAGTCAAGCTCGATGGAAATTGACCCGGCCAACCCCTTTACGCACTTCCGCGAGGCAAGCTGGGAAGAGGCGCTTTCATTGGCCGGCCGGGGCCTGCGCGGCATCAAGGAAAACCACGGCCCCAAAGCCCTGGCGGGCTTTGGCTCGGCAAAAGGTTCTAACGAAGAAGCCTATTTGTTCCAAAAGCTGGTGCGCATGGGCTTTGGCTCGAACTACGTCGATCACTGTACCCGCTTGTGTCACGCTTCATCCGTGGCGGCGCTGATGGAAGGGATCGGTACCGGCGCGGTGACCGCGCCCTTTACCGCCGCCCTGGATGCGGACTGTATCATCGTGATTGGCTCAAACCCCACCGTCAATCACCCGGTGGCAGCGACCTACATCAAACAGGCTGCCAAGCGTGGCTCAAAGCTGGTGGTCATGGACCCGCGTAAGCAAGGCTTGACCCGCCACGCTTGGAAGCACCTGCAATTCAAGTCTGGCCATGATGTGGCCATGCTGAACGCCATGATCCACACCATCTTGGCTGAAGACCTGATCGACCACGACTACGTGGCGCGCATGACCGATGGTATCGACGATATTCGCGCTGCGGTGAAGGACTTCACGCCCGAAGCCATGGCCCCGCTGTGCGGCATCGACGCGGATACTTTGCGCGAGGTGGCACGCGCCTACGCCAAGTCCAAATCTTCGATCATTTTCTGGGGCATGGGCGTCTCGCAGCACGTCCACGGCACCGACAACGCGCGCTGCCTGATCCACCTGGCGCTGTTGACCGGCCAGACCGGTCGTCCTGGCACCGGCCTGCACCCACTGCGCGGACAAAACAATGTGCAGGGCGCTTCGGATGCGGGACTTATCCCCATGTTCTACCCCGATTATCAGTCGGTTATGAACGAAGATATCCAAAACCGTTTTGAGGATTTCTGGGGCGTCGATCTGGACCCCGTCAAGGGCCTGACCGTGGTCGAAATCATCGACAAAGCCTATGACGGGGACATCAAGGGCATGTATGTCATGGGTGAGAACCCGGCCATGTCTGACCCCGATCAACGCCACGCGCGCGCCGGTCTGGCCAACCTGGACATGCTGGTGGTGCAAGACATCTTTATGACTGAAACCGCCTACTTTGCCGATGTCATTTTGCCCGCTTCGGCCTACCACGAAAAGTCAGGTTCTTTCACCAACACCAACCGCCAGGTCCAGATTGCGCGCCCGGTCGTGCCGATGCCCGGCGATGCCAAGCAGGATCTGGAGATCATCCAATTGATCGCGCGAGAGTTGGGTCTCAATTGGCACTACGCCGGTGCGGGCGAGGTGTTCGGCGAAATGGCCGAGGTCATGAAATCGCTCAACAACATCACTTGGGAGCGCTTGGAACGCGATTCTGCGGTGACATATCCTTGTGAAGCTCCCGATCAACCCGGCAAGAACATTATCTTCTCGGATGCCTTTCCGACGGCCAGCGGCAAGGGCAAGTTGGTGCCGACGGGGCTGGTGCCCCCGGACGAGCTGCCCGACGGCGACTTTCCTATGGTGCTGTCTACAGGGCGCATTTTGGAGCATTGGCACACGGGTTCCATGACCCGCCGGGCGGGCGTGTTGGATGCTATCGAGCCCGAAGCCGTGGCCTTCATGCACCCGCGCTACCTGCGCGAGCAGGGCATCGAGGCTGGCAGTATGGTGCAAGTCGCTACCCGTCGCGGTGAGGTGCAGATCCGTGCGCGCGCCGATCGCGATGTGCCCGAGGGCATGGTCTTTATTCCCTTCTGTTTTGCCGAAGCGTCGGCCAACTTGTTGACCAATCCCGTGTTGGACCCCTTCGGCAAAATCCCCGAGTTCAAATTCTGCGCTGCGCGCGTTGAAAAGTTGGACGGCGGTAGCCCTGCGCTGGCAGCGGAATAATTTGGCGAGGCTTGCTCTGGCGAGCGAGAGTGAGAGAATATGGATAAGAACGATCCGCGTTTGCTGCGCGGCAAGCCCGTGCAGCAGGCCATCTTGGCACAAGTAAAAGAAGAACTGGCGCATGAGACGCGCGAGCGCCCGGCGGGACGCTTGGTGTCGATTTCGATTGGCGATAACCCCGAAGTAGCGGTCTATATCCGCAATCAAAAGCGCGTTGCCGAGCAAGTCGGCCTGCCGTTCGACGATCAGTTTTGGCCCGCAGACCTAACACAAGATCAGGCCAAGGCGCGGCTGGTCGCGATGAACGATGACCCCAGTATTCTGGGTGTTATTTTGCAGCGCCCGGTTCCAGATCACTTGCATGTGCGCTCCTTGCAGGGCGCCATTCACCCGCTGAAAGACGTCGAGGGCATGAACCCGGCCTCGATCGGCAACCTGGTCTATAACGATACAGCTTTGGCCCCTTGTACCGCTGCGGCCTCGGTCGAGCTGATCAAGGCGACCGGTCTGGACCTTAACGGCCTGGAAGTGGTGATGATCGGCCATTCAGCGATCGTCGGCAAACCGGCGGCCTTTATGCTCATGTCGGAGGGGGCGACCGTCACCGTATGCCACCACCTGACACGCTCGGTCGCGGCGCACTCGCGGCGCGCGGACGCGGTGCTGGTGGCGGTGGGTATTCCGGGCTTCTTGAAGGCGGACATGGTCAAGCCGGGTGCGGCGGTGATCGACATCGGCATCAATCAAGTTGATGATGGCCAAGGGGGCACCAAGATCGTCGGCGACGGCGACACCGCTGGCCTGATCGACGTCGCTTCTTGGGTAACACCGGTACCCGGTGGGGTCGGTCTGGTGACATCGGCTATCTTGATGCGCAACGCGCTGGCCGCTCTGCGCCGACAGCGCGCCGCCGGCTGGATCTAGACCATGAAGCGGGTGGCGATCTTTTTGTCTCTGCCCCAAGCGCAAACCGCGCTGCTGCATTTGGGCGCTGCCGGTATTCGCGCTCATCTTGATTCCAGCAGCGACGCTTTGTTAATGGTCACGAGCCTGGCGGCGGGTGGAATCGGTCTGTGGGTCGCCGACAGCCAGGCCGACGAAGCGCAGACCTTGCTTGCGGAGCTGGACCCCAGCATCGAGCTGATCCCGCTGGAGTCATAGAGCCTGGCGCGAGCAAAAGGTCAGCGCTGGTCTTTACCCTTCATGATCGACTTGCGCACCGATCCGACCAGGCGCGCACCGATGTCCGACAGTCGCGGGCGGCGGTTGTGCTTGAAGGGCAAAGGGCGGCACTGGTCCATGGCCGCTAGTCCCAAGCGCGCCGACAGCATGCCGTTGACCAAACCTTCGCTGAGTTTGGTCGAGAGTTTGGCGGTCAGCGATCCGCCCAACAGTTGATTGAGCGCGCCATCAGCGGCTTCTAGGCCACCGGTTAGCAGCACATTGGCAAAGACCTGTCGCAGTAAGCGCAAGGAGCCCCAGAATCCCGGTGCCACCCCATAGACCGTTGCCACCTGGCGGATCATGCGCAGATTGCGCCACAAGGTGAACAGGGCATCGAAGAGGGCGAAGGGCGAAATGGTGGTGATAATGGCGGTGTTGCGTGCATTTTCTTCAATAAGATCAACTGCTTGGCTATCGAGTTTTCGCAAGACCTCGCGTTCGAATACCTCCAGGCGGTCCACCGCGCTATAGGCGTCTTGAGGGGCCAACTCGCGGAATTGGGCGACGAGCCAAGCGGTCTCGTCTTGTTTGGCATAGCTGGCTTCGACCGCCAACATGGCCTCGTTCGCACCCGGCGCACCGGTCTCAAACAGAGCAGCTTCGGTGAGCTGGCGTAAGTGACGTTGACGGCTCATGCGGGCAAGCGCCCGCCACTCGCGGCCCAATAATATGCCGAGGCTGGCCAAAGCAGTCGCCAGCAACAGACTGGCTAATAGACCCAGCGCGCGTGAAATGCCGAACAGCCAAGCCAAGCCGGTGAGGGTATCAACCAGCAACAACAGTACGAACAGCGCCGCGAGCGCTAGAACCAAGACCGTGAGCCAACGATAAGAGCGCTGTTGATTGAGGCGCTGGGCGGCGTGAGACAGGGCAGATTGGCTGGCACTGTGCCGGGTGTTGTTCGCTTGCGCCCCGTTTCCTTGGTTCTGGTTTCCCAGGCCCTGGCTTCTTTGGCCCTGGTTTCCTTGGCCTTGGTCGTGAGCGCTCGCAGCGTCCGCTTTGTTGGTTGGTGCCGCTGGGCTCAATCTGGGCGTTGTTGGCCGCGACGGGGCCTGGGGAGCAGCTTTGCTCGTCGCCGCTGTGCTGGCCGCGCCTTTGGGGATCGGGGCGATGAAGGGCTGCCCAGCGCTTGGTTGCGCGCGCGCTCGGCCCGGGTCTTGGTTGTCGGCCTGACCCTGGTCCTTGAGCCCGGCCTTGGCGCTGTGACCAGATTCGGGCGCATGGCTTGACTGGGGAGCTGGGCGCGAGAGCGGCGGTGGCACCGGTGAGGCCTCGGGCTCGTCACCGCTTACATTTTGGCCGAGGGTATCCCAAATTTTGCTGCCATCCTGCTCTAAGGATTGGATGTTTTTGTCAGTTAGATCAAAGGTTTGGCCGGGCTTCATGACAGCAGATCTCCCAACAAGAAATCAAGCGAGCGATCCAGGCCAATGTGCGGCAGACCTTGTGGCTCCTGGTCCAGATTGGGCGGCGGCAGGAAGCGTACTTGCGCCAGCGGTGCGTCGATACCGCGCTTTAGCTCGGCCAAGCTGTCGGGCAGCTCGCCTGGGTAAAAGGCCTTGGGTTGGCCCTGTCCTTCGATCCAGCCGGTGATGCAATCATAGACCCGGCCTTGCTCTCGCACCTTGGCCAGACGGGTCGATTTGATGGCCGACAGGGCCAAAAAGCTGACATCCGCGCCGCGAAACTTGGCGTTGTTGGCGGGCTCGAAGGCTAGTTCGCTCAACAAACGCGCCAAGCGGTCGTGCTGGTTGCTGGGCAGGTGATCGGCCTTGGTGCTGGCAAACAACATCTTGTCTATGCGGCGCCCGCGGAAGAGCTTGGACAGCCAGCTATTGGCCCCGGGACGAAAGGCCTGCAGAACCGTGGTCAGGGCGGTTTGCAGATCTTCAACCGCAGCCGGGCCAGCCGCGGCCGCCCCCAACAGATCGGTCAGGACAATCTGGCGATCCAGCTTGGAGAAGTGATCGCGAAAGAAGGGCCGCACGACGTGCCGCTTGTAGGCTTCATAGCGCAGGGCGCAGGTGGCAAAGAAACCCGACTTGTTGAGGCTCCCGCGCGGTCGCGGCAAGGGGCAAAAGGTCAAGCTGGGTGAGCCTTCAAGGTCGCCTGGCATCAAGAAGCGGCCCGGTTGCAGTTGGGCGATCATCAAGTTCTTTTGACGACAGGCGCGCAGGTAGTTGGTGTAGAGCCGCGCAAGCTCAATATAGGCGCGTTCGTCTTGTGTCGTATTGAGGTCCATCTGACCAAGAGCGTCCAGCCAAGGTTTGGCGTAGGTCGCGCGCGTTGGGTGCTTGGCCGCCGCCAGCACTTGATCGGACCAATCAGCAAAATCCATCGTCAGCAAAGGCAGGTCCAGCAGCCATTCGCCCGGATAGTCGATCAGGTCGAGGTTGAGCAAGTGGGGCCCTGGCATGGCGCGCTTGATGAGGTTCGTCGGGCGATAAGATATCGTCAGGCGCAATTGGCTAAGCCGCCATGTGCTCTCGGGCCAGAGCGGTTGCGGGCTCAAGAGGCCGTCGATGTTGGCCTCATAGGCAAAGCGCGGCAGGTCCAGATTGGGCTGTGGGCGCAGCACCGCTGCGGTCAGGCGCCCCTGCGCGGAGGCTTGGAATAAGGGAAACCGCCGTCCGGTCAAAATGTTATGGACAAGCGCGGTAATAAAGACCGTCTTACCCGAACGCGACAAACCGGTCACGCCTAGGCGCAACGTCGGCTCGGCAAAGGGGGCCGTGATTTGCTCGCGCACGCCGGAGACCAGCGCACCCAGACCCGCGCTCGAGCGCTGCAAGACAGAGGCGGAGTGGAGAAGGGGCGGAGCTGTTTCCATCAGGGCGGCCAGGGATAAGAGACCCTAGTGAGCAGGGCGGGGATGAGCAGGGCTGGTTTGCGTTGCAAGTGCGCCGCCGAGAGCTGATATCAAGCCTCCAGCACGCACCGACACACCACAGCAAGCATAGCAGCTTGGCCAGGCTTGTCAGGGAAAAACCGGACGCAGGCCGCCTGTATGGGGCCGCTTGTATGGGGCCGCTTTTATGGGGCCGCTTGTATGGGGCCGCTTGTGTGGGGCCGCTTGTGTGGGGCCGCTTGTGTGGGGCCGCTTGTGTGGGGCCGCTTGTCGGCCCTGATTGACCCCCAAAAGTCTCAGCGCGCGCTTAGCGCCGCGAGACTTTGACGCATTCACGGATTTATCAGGCGGCAGGCCAGCTCTGGTATGCGGGGCAGCAAAGGGGTATATGGAGCGGGCAGGCACGTCTTGGACCTGCCTTGAGCCAGCCGCTGGTGGGCTCGTACAGGTAAAAACGGTCCAGGCTGTCAAACCAACAGAAGGTCTTGTCTATGATTATGCGATTTGCCCAACCCGCGCGTTTCTTCGCCCTTGCGGATCGCATCGCACCTTGGCTGTGGGGCCTGGTGGCGCTGGGTCTGGCGGTGGGCTTGGTCTGGGGTTTGGTGATCGTTGAGCCGGACTACCAGCAGGGCGAAACGGTGCGGATCATGTACATTCACGTGCCGTCCGCTTGGATGGCCATGTTCGTCTATGCCTCGATGGCGGTGGCCAGTTTCGTCGCGCTGGTTTGGCGCCACCCTTTGGCTGAGATTGCGGCTGTGGCCTCCGCACCCATCGGCGCGGCTTTTACCTTCTGCTCGCTGGTGACGGGCTCCTTGTGGGGCAAGCCTATGTGGGGCACCTATTGGGAATGGGATGGCCGCATGACGTCGGTCTTGATTCTGTTCTTTATCTATTTGGCCTATATGGCTTTAGTGCATGCCTTCGAAGACCCGGCGCAGGGACGACGCATTGCCAGCATCTTTGCGCTGGTCGGCGCGCTGATCCTGCCAGTCATCAAGTTTTCGGTCGATTGGTGGAACACCTTGCACCAGTCCTCGTCCGTGTTCCGAATGGATGGCCCGACGATTGAGGCGTCACTATTGTGGCCCTTGTTGGTGATGGGGCTGACCTTCCAGCTCCTCTATTTCGCGCTGTTGCTCTTACGGATGCGCTCTGAGATGGCGGCGGTGCGCCTACGTTCAGCGCGCTTGGCGCTCATGCGGCGCAGCCAGACCAACGAAGCGATGGCGTCCTAAATTCGAGCATGAGAAACCTACGAATAATGAAAGGCTTGGCGCATGGCTGACTTCTTTGCGATGGGCGGTTACGGCTCCTACGTCTGGGGCTCTTATATTGTGGTCGCGCTGGTTATGGGCGGGATTTTTGTTTGGTCGGTAAAAGAACTCAAGAGCCGACAAGCCGCGCTTGATCGCCTCAAAGCGCAAGATAAATCATTGGAAAGCGAGGCCGCTTCGGTGGGCATCGCGCAGACGGAAAACCAGGATGGGGGTGCCGCTTAATGGCCTATTCTCGCAAGACCCAGCGACTGTTGTTCATCTCTGTGGGGCTAGGCCTGGCCATCGTCGCGGTGGTCTTTATGGCTTTGGCTTTCAGCTCGACCGCGGCCTTCTTTAAGACCCCGAGTGAGATGCAAGGTGAGAGCCCGGCTTCAGGCCAGCGCTATCGCCTGGGCGGACTGGTAGAAGCCGGTAGCGTGGTCAAACAAGGCACACAGACAGACTTCCACGTGACCGACTGCGAGGCCAGCTTGTTGGTGCGCACTAATGTTATATTGCCCGACCTATTTCGCGAAGGCCAAGGCGTCGTAGCCGAGGGCCAGCTTGACGCCCAAGGGGTGTTTGTCGCGGACAAGGTCTTGGCCAAGCACGATGAAAATTACATGCCAAAGGACGTTGCCGATAAGCTCAAAGAGCAGGGCGTTTGGCAAGGCGGAGGCGGCTGCTAGTGTTTACCGAAATCGGGCATTTTAGCCTCATCCTGGCGACCTTTATCGCGGGCCTGCAAGTAGTGTTTGGCTTCTGGGGCGCCCAGCGCCGCCATGCGGGCCTGATGCGGGCAACCGACCAGGCGGCTCTGGTAAGCTTTGCGCTGGTGCTGCTGTCTTTCGCAGCGCTGATGCACGCTTATATCGTTTCCGACTTCAGCCTGCTTGCGGTTTGGCAGAACTCGCACCAGGACAAGCCCTTGATCTATCGGATCGCGGGCACGTGGGGCAACCACGAAGGCTCTTTGCTGCTGTGGACTTTGATATTGACGCTGTTTTCAGCCTGTTTGGTGCTCGCGGGGGGGGGCTTGCCCTCCAGCCTGAAGGCGCGGGTGTTGGGGGTGCAAGGCAGTATCGCGCTTGGCTTTTTGAGCTTCATGGTGCTGACCTCTAACCCCTTCTTGCGTCAGGCTGTGTTGCCCATCGACGGCAAGGGACTCAATCCTTTGTTGCAGGATATCGGGTTGGCAATGCACCCGCCGATGCTCTATCTGGGCTACGTTGGCTTCTCCATGGCCTTTTCTTTTGCAGTCGCAGCGCTGATTGAAGGGCGCGTTGACCCGGCTTGGGGGCGTTGGGTGCGGCCCTGGACCCTGGCGGCTTGGATCTTTTTGACTGCGGGCATCACTTTGGGCTCTTGGTGGGCCTACTATGAGCTTGGCTGGGGCGGCTGGTGGTTCTGGGATCCCGTCGAAAACGTCTCCTTTATGCCTTGGCTCAGTGGCACGGCGCTGTTGCACTGCGCGATCGTGGTGGAAAAACGCGACGCTATGAAGGTCTGGACGATTTTGTTCGCCGTGCTGACCTTTGCTCTTAGCCTGGTCGGCACCTTCATCGTGCGTTCGGGGCTATTGACCTCGGTACACGCCTTTGCGGTAGACCCCGAGCGCGGACGCTACATCCTAATTCTGCTAGCCTTGTCGATCGGTGGTTCCTTGGGGCTGTTCGCGGTACGCGCACCGATCTTTAAGCCCGGCGGTCTATTCGCGCCGATCAGCCGCGAGGGGGCGCTGCTCATCAACAACATCTTGCTGGCGATTGCCGCGGCCATCGTCTTTTATGGCACGCTTTGGCCCTTGGTGGTCGAGGCCTTGAGCGGGCAGAAAATCACCGTTGGCGGGCCTTTCTATGATCGGACCTTTGTGCCCCTGATGGCGCCTTTGGTCGTGGTCATGGGCATCGGGCCTTTCATGACCTGGAAACGAGCCGATGCCGCAGCGGTGGCACAACGCTTGGGACTGGTGCTGGGTATAACGGCGCTTATCGTAGTGGCCGTCATCTTCCTGCGACGCGGTGGGGCTTGGCTGCCCTATGTCGGCATCGCTCTGGCGGTCTGGTTGATCGTTGCAGCAGCGGTCGAGTGGTGGGAGCGAAACGGCCCGCGCAATGGCCGCTGGGCGGATCTGTGGAAGCGAATTGCGCGCACGCCGAATGCGGCGCACGGCATGAGCCTGGCGCACGCGGGACTTGGCGTGGCGATTATTGGTATGGTGGGCTCGACCTCTTGGTCTGTTGAGACCATTACAGCGATGGCGCCGGGTGAGACCGCAGGACTGGGACAACATTGCCTGCGATTTAATGGCGTTGACGTTGTGCCGGGGCCGAACTACACCGCCCAGCGCGGTGACATTACGGTGTTGAAGAACTGTCAGGACGATTGGTTGGCTTTGGCGCCTGAAAAGCGCTCCTACCCGGTGCGTGCCATGGGAACGACCGAGGCCGCGATCAATTCGCGTTGGAACGGCGATATCTATGTGGCTTTGGGCGACGAACAAGACGGCAAGCGGGTGGTCCGGGCCTATTTCCGTGCCTATGTCCCTTGGATTTGGCTGGGCGGCATTTTGATGGTCGCGGGCGGGCTGCTGTCTCTGTCGGATCGTCGCTTGCGACTGGGGATTCCGCGCCGCGTTAGCGCATCGAAGCCCGCCGGTCCGGCGGTAGAGCCGCCAAATCAGGGTCTTTTAACCGGTAAAGAGGCTCAAAGCTCATGATGCGTTGGCTGTTCTTCTTGCCGCTGGTCGTCTTTGCGGTGCTGGTGGGCTTGTGGTTTTGGGGGCTGAACCCAAATCGCGATCCCAACGCTCTGCCCTCGCAGCTGATCAATAAAGAGCTGCCAGCCTTTGCCTTGCCCGCGCTTGAGGGCTCTGGCAGCCCGGCACTGGCCCGCAGCGATCTGTCCGACGGCCAGGTCAAGTTGATCAATTTCTTCGCTTCATGGTGCGTGCCGTGTCGTGCTGAACATCCCCATTTGGAGACCTTGGCAAAGGAGACCAGCCTGCCGATTCACGGTATTGCTTGGCGCGACGAACCGGCTGCGACCTTGGCTTGGCTACAGAATCTTGGCAATCCCTACACCCGCATTGGCGTGGACCAAAAGAACACCGTGGGCCTAGATTTTGGCATTACGGGCGTGCCCGAGACTTTCATTATTGATGCCAAGGGTCGCGTACGCTACCGCCACCAGGGCCCGCTTGATCCCCGTATCATCAACACCGTCATTACGCCGCTGGTGCAAGCCTTGCGCCGGGAAGCTGAGGAGGCGTCATGATCCGCGCTCTGTCTGACAAATTCTCGGCGCTACGTCTGGCCTTGGCCGTGGCGCTATCGCTGTTTGCGGGCCTTGCCAGCCTACCAGCTTGCAGCGTCGAACCAGACGAAGTGCTGCCCGATGCTCAGCAAGAAGCCCTAGCGCGTGAGATCAGCAAGCAGCTTCGGTGTGTGGTCTGTCAAAATCAGTCAATCGACGATAGTGACGCGAGTATCGCCAAAGATATGCGTTTGAAGGTTCGCGAGCTGGTGGTGCAAGGCCAGGATGAGCAGAGCATCAAAAGCTATTTCGTTGAGCGCTACGGTAATTATGTGCTGCTGCGCCCGCCCTTTGATGCCAGCACCGCGCTGTTGTGGTTGATGCCGCTCATTCTGTTGGCCGTCGCTGCGATTGGCATTGCTGTGGCGCTGATGCGGCGCCAAAAAACACTTAAAAACAATACTGAGGCACCCTTGAGTGCCGAGGAGCAGGACCGCTTGGAAGCTCTGCTCCACGAGGAAAGCAAGTCATGATTTTTGCTCTGTTGGCGCTGGTTTGCCTTGTCAGTTTGACGCTGGTGATCTGGCCGCTGATTTCGCGCCGTCGAGGCGATCAATCAAGCCTTAAGCCAGGCGCAGTCGATGAGTCGTTGATCGGCGATGAAAAGAGCCTGCAGGTCTATCGCGACCAGTTGGACGAGATTGAACGCGATCAACAGCGCGGCGTATTGCCCGTAGATCAAGCGGAGGCCGCGCGTATGGAAGTAAAGCGCCGCTTGTTGGCCCTGCCGCGCGATCTGGACGCGCGCCGCCATACTAAGCCTGCGCTCATGAAACCCTGGGTGGCCAATACGGGCCTGGCCGTGGGGCTGTTTTTGGTCATTTTGGGCGTGCTTGGCTTTTATGCGCGTTTTGGCAATCCTTTTATGCCGACCATGGGCTATGAAGCGCGCTTGGTCGCCGCCGTTGATGCAGAGACCAACGATCACGCCGCGCGTCTGCGATACCTTGAGATCGCGACCAAGGACGAAGCCGTGGCCGATCAAGAGCGTTTGGATATGAACCGAGAGCTGGCGCGCCGCTATATTGCTGGCGGTGAAGTCATCCAGGGCCTGGAGGCTATGCGCTCTGCGACCCAAATCGCCCCCCAAAATGCCGACCTCTGGGCCGAATTTGCCGAGATGATCTTCAGCCTTGGCATGTCCCAAGGCGTGGTGCCACCGGCGGCGCGGCAAGCAGTCGGGCGCTCCTTGCAGCTTGATCCCGCCAACCCGCGCGGGCTGTTTGTCTCTTCGCTCATTCTCACCGAAGATGGGCGCTACGATCAGGCGATCGGGCTGCTGCTTACTCTGCGCGCACAAGTGCCAGATATCGAACCGCTGGCGCTGGCGGTGGATCAGCGCATCCTAGAGGTTAAAGAATTGGCCAAGCAGGCTGCGGCAGGCGGGGCGAGCGATGCGCCAGGCCCAAGCGCCGAGGATGTGGCCGCGGCTCAGGAAATGAGCGCCGATGATCGAAACGCCATGATCGAAGGTATGGTCCAGCGCTTGGCTGATCGCCTCGCGGACGAGCCCGACGATATGGAGGGCTGGGCGCGCTTGGCCAATGCCTACCTGGTGCTTGGACGGCTGGAAGACGCCAGAAAAGCGGCCGAGACCTTGCCGGAGGGCCACGCTCAGCGGGCGGGATTGATGGCGCGCATCGAAGCGGGCGAAAAAGCCGCCGCGGGAAACTAGATCATGGCGCGCCGTCCCAAGTCCGACCTTGGCTTACCCGATGAGCGGTTTTGGGAGACCAAGACCCTTGACGACATGTCGCGCGCGCAGTGGGAGCGCCTGTGTGACGGCTGCGGCAAATGCTGTTTGCTCAAGCTAGAAGACGCGGATACCAGTGAGACCTACTTCACTGATGTTGCCTGCAAATTGCTGGACCCAGAGACCTGCCGCTGTAGCGATTACGCGCGGCGCAAGATGTTCGTGCCAGACTGCATCGTCTTGACGCCCGAAACACTGGAACAGGTTGCGCACTGGCTGCCGCCGACCTGCGCCTATCGTTTGCTGTCCGAAGGGCGGCCGCTGTACGACTGGCACCCGCTGATCAGTGGCGATCCCGACAGCGTTCACCGGTCGGGCGCTTCGTGCGCGCATCGGGTGATTAGTGAAGAGGCCATCGCCGATGAAGACTTGCCCGAGCGCATTGTAGATTGGGCCAACATAGACCCTGACGCCTAGTCCTTCAGCAATTTAGAAAGCCAAATCCGGTTTAAAGCCCTAGAGCCAGCTTGGCAGCTTGTCTTGAGCGATCAACTCTTCGAAGCTCTGGCGTGCGCGAACTTGCGCCCAGCTTGCACCCTTGACCAACACCTCGGGCACCAAGCGGCGCGAGTTATAGGTCGAGGCCATGACCGCTGAATAGGCGCCTGCCGACTGAAAAGCGACCAAATCACCCGCTTCCAAGCCCACGAGCTCCGCGCTCTGGGCAAAGGTATCGCCGGTCTCACAGACCGGGCCTACCAGGTCGTAGGCTTGGGCTTTGCGCGCGTCCTCTTGGCGAAGCGGCACCAAGCTGTGATGGGCGTCATAGAGCGTCGGGCGGATAAGGTCATTCATGGCGCTGTCTAGAATAGCGAACTGCTTGTTTTCGCCCTTCTTGATGTAGACGACTTGGCTGACCATCAGGCCCGCATTGCCGATCATATAGCGGCCGGGCTCCAGCACCAACGGCAGTTTGAAGTCGGCAAAGTGGCGGCGCACCATCTCCGCATAGACCTCAACTTGGTCGTCGGCTGGGCCCTGGCCCTTGCCGTAGTCGATGCCAAGGCCGCCGCCAACATCCAAGCGACGCAGCGCGTGGCCGTCTGCTTGCAGCTCACGCGCTAGGGCGGCCATGCGCTCGAAAGCGCTGTTGTAGGGGGTCATATCGACCAGCTGCGAGCCGATGTGCATCGCCAGCGCTTCGAGCCTCAGGTGCTTGCGCCCCTTGATGGCCGCCGCAATTTCGCGCGCTTGAGCGATGGTGACGCCAAACTTGTTTTCAGCCGTGCCGGTGGTGATTTTGGCGTGGGTCTTGGCGTCAACGTCGGGGTTGATGCGCAGCGCGACGGGTGCAATCAGGCCCAGCGCCTGGGCTTCTTGTTCCAGCGCGTCCAGCTCTGGCCAGGATTCCACGTTGAACTGCAAGATGCCCTTTTCCAGGCCAAGCCGCATTTCTTCGGGCCGCTTGCCGACGCCTGCAAACACAATGCGGCTGGCGGGCACACCGGCAGCCAGGGCGCGCAGCAGCTCGCCTTGGGAGACCACATCTGCGCCCGCGCCCAGTTCTTTCATTGTGGCGATGACCGCTTGGTTGCTGTTGGCTTTGATGGCATAGCAAATCAGCGCGTCCAGGCCGGATAAGCTGTCGTGCAGGCGGCGGTATTGCCGGGCCATTGAGGCGGTAGAATAGAGATAAAAAGGGGTACCGACGGCCTGGGCTACATCGGCGATTTTTACGTCCTCGGCGTGGAGGTCTTGGTCGCGGTAACTGAAGGCAGGGTCCAGCAAGCGGGCGGTCATATCGGCGTGTGTCCAGTCTTGGTTCGTATACGTTGGCCCGCTGGCCGTCTGTGGCTCTGGTTTTCTGACAGACCTACTTGAGGTCCGGCAGATCGTAGCCTTCGGGCAGAGGCGGGTATGCGCGTCGTTCTAGCGTTTTATCGCTGCCAGGGTAAGTGTATTTTGGCGGTGATTTGACGCCGCAGGCCGCCAAGCTGGCGATCAGGCCCAGTGCTGTCACCGATACAAGCACCCGCTTGGCGCTCGCGCTTGGCTGTATTGAGGTTGGGGGCATGTGAGACATCTCCCTCATGAAGTTCTGGCCAGGCGTTGGCGCGTGGCGGCGATGGCCTGGCGAACGCGATGGGGTGCGGTGCCGCCAAAGGATTTGCGGCTGGCGACCGAGGCGTCGATCGACAGAACGTCGAATATTTCAGCGGTAATGCCGGGTTCGACCGCTTGCAGGTCGGCCAGGCTTAGATCCCAAATAGGGCAGCCCTTTTGATCCGCCACTACGACGACACGGCCGGTTACATGGTGGGCGTCGCGGAACGGCATCCCCAGCTCACGCACCAGCCAGTCGGCCAAATCGGTCGCGGTCAGGTGGCCCTTTTGGCAGGCTGCACGCATGGCATCGGGGTGGGCGGTCAGGTCTTCGACCATGCCCGTCATGGCGGCGATCGAAAGATCCAAGGCATCGGCGGCGGAAAAAGTGATTTCCTTATCTTCCTGCATGTCTTTGGCGTAGGTCATGGGCAGTCCCTTCATGACCACGGCCAAGGTCTGGAAGGCACCCAATAGGCGGCCAGGCTTGGCGCGGATCAGCTCGGCAGCGTCTGGATTGCGCTTTTGCGGCATGATGGATGAGCCAGTTGAGAACTTATCGCTCATGGTGACAAAGCCGATGGAGGGCGTGGACCAAATGACCAGCTCCTCGGCCAAGCGCGACAGGTGAATGAGGCAAATGGAACCCGCTGCCAGGAACTCCAGCGCGAAATCGCGGTCCGAGACCCCGTCCATAGAGTTGCGGGTCGGGCCAGAAAAGCCCAGCGCTTGGGCGGTGGCCTCGCGGTCGATATCAAAACCGGTGCCCGCCATAGCCGCCGATCCCAACGGCGAGCGGTTGAGGCGCTTGCGCGCGTCTTGCAGGCGCTCCATATCGCGGTCCAGCATTTCAACATAGGCCATCAAGTGGTGGCCGAAGGTGACGGGCTGGGCGGGCTGCAGGTGGGTGTAGCCGGGCATGACATCCTCGGCGTGCTGATCGGCCTTATCCAAGAGGGCGGTGATAAGCTTGCTGATCTGGCCAATTGTGTAATCAATCTGGTCGCGCAGCCATAGACGGAAATCGGTCGCGACCTGGTCATTGCGCGAGCGCGCGGTATGCAGTCGTCCAGCGGGCTCGCCAATCAGAGCCTTAAGGCGTGCTTCCACGTTCATATGGATGTCTTCCAGCTCTTGACTGAAATTGAATTGCCCGGCTTCGATCTCGTTCTTGATCTGAGCCAGGCCCTGACAGATGGCCTCGGCGTCGTCTGCGCTGATAATGCCTTGGCTGGCCAGCATGCGCGCGTGCGCCATGGAGCCCTTTATGTCCTGGGCATACATGCGTTTGTCGATGTCGATTGAGGCGTTGATTGCCTGCATAATCGCGGCGTTGCTCTCAAAAAAACGGCCGCCCCACATGGCATTGGCGGCGTTTGAGTTTGCGGCAGAGGTAGGCTGGTCAGTCATCGCGTTCTTGTGTCTAGTCAAAGGAAGGCTAGCAGATTAGTGCTGAAGCCTATAAGACCAAGAAAAATATGGCCAAGCTTTGCCATGACTGCGCCCTATTAGTGAGCGGCGCTCAAATTAGGCTTGTGCCAGAGATGAATTGCCATGGGATGCATGTGATAATGAAAGTTTCCAACCCGCAGGTAGATCGCCGCACCTTCATGCGTGCTACTCTAGGTTCTGGCGCGCGCTGGACCAGCGCCGCGGCAGTGTTGGGCAGCGGTGCAGCACTGGCTCAAGGCATACCAGAGGCGCAACAGCCGCCTTTGTCGGGCTATTGGCGCGACCGCTATCTGACCATTCCCGGTGGCACGCCCGCGCCTAGCTATGGCTTTTACGATGCCAAGGGCCAGTGGCTGACCTTGCAACAATATTACGGACGCCCGGCGCTGATAGTCTTTTGGGCGACTTGGTGTTCTGCCTGCCAAATCGACATGCCCTTGTTGAACGCGGCGGCGCGCCAGATCGATCCGAACCGTCTGTCGGTTCTGCCGATATCCATCGACGATCAGCCTCTGCAAGACGTGAACGGATTTATGCGGGCCAAGGGTTGGACATCCCTGGCGCATTTCCAAGATCAGACCCAGCAGTTGTTCAACACCTTTGGCTCGGGCGCGACACCAACGGCCTTTTTGATGGATCGCCATGGGCGCATCTTGGGCGGCATCCGCGGCGCGGCTTATTGGGATAAGCCAGAATCGCAGGCGGTGTTGGACTTCATGCAGTCCATCTAACCCCGCGCGATTACATCGGGGATTGCCCCAAGACTTTAGGAGCCAGACATGAATTCGCTCGTCAAAATCGGATTGGTTGTGATCGCGGGCGCCATTGCCGCGGCGGCAGGGCTTTGGGCCGGCAAGGCAATGCGCAGCCACGGCGAGCCGCAGCGCGCTCAGGTCGAGCGGCTGGAGTGGATGGACCCGTTTGAACCAGATTGGACCGCCGCCACCTTTAAGATGCAAGACGCTGAGGGCCAACCCCTGTCATTGCCGCAAGGTAAAGTCACGTTGGTGAATTTCTGGGCGCGCTGGTGCCAGCCTTGCTTGCGCGAGATGCCCGATTTGATCGCGCTAGCAAAGGATATGAAGGACAAGGATGTTGCGCTGTTCGCCGTGGCGACCATGGACGGGCCGCCCGATCAGGTGGAAGGCTTCTTGAGCAACAATATGTGGGGCGACCCGGTCAACTTTACCTTCGCAGTCGACCCCGACGTTTTGGTGCCTCTAGGCGCGCGGGGACTGCCGGTGACGATAGTATTTGATAAACAAGGCAAGGGCCGGATGCAGCGCTTTGGCCCCGCCGATTGGACCAGCGATGAGGTCAAAACCTACCTTGCGGCGCTGGCACAGGAGTAGTGACCAGGCCTAGATAACCGCCTTTTCGACCAGCGGGCGATTGTCGATCAGGCGTTGGAAACTGAAGGCAGACAAATCGAGCGTCTGATAAGCGCCAGTTGCAATAAGCTCGGCCAGGCCGCGTCCGACGGCGGGCGATTGTTGCAGGCCGTGGCCAGAAAAACCGTTAGCAAACAAAAAGTTCGGCAGGTCAGGATGCGGGCCTAGCACCGCGTTTTGATCCAGGGTGTTATAGGCATAGTGCCCGACCCAAGAGCGGATCAGCTTCAAGCGATCGAAGCGCGGAATGCGTTCGGCGATCGCCAACCAGACCTTTTCTTCCCACAGCTCTGGCAGGTCGTTGAAATCGTCATAGGCCACCGCCGCGTCCTGGTCCGGCGCGCAACCCGCCATATAATAGGGTCCATCACTGCGTACATGCACGCCGCTGGGATCAATGGTCAGGGGCAGGGGTTGGTCCAGACGAGCCGCCGAATCAAAAATGAAGGTCAGGCGCTTGCGCGGCTCGACGGGTAGCGACAGATTGGCCATCTCTGCAGTTGCGGCTGCGCGTGGGCCAGAGGCGTTGACCAGCACGCCGCAAGCGATTTCTTCGCCAGACGCTAAGGTTACGCCCGTTACGGCTTGTTCGCTGCGCTGAATAGCGATGACTTCGTTGCTTAAGAAAGTGACGCCCGCTTCGCGCGCTAGGCGGCGGAACCAATCGAACAAGGTTGCGCCCTCAAAATAGCCTTCGTTGGTAGTGTTGTGGCTGGCCAGCACGATATCTGCGGTGTTGTAAAAGGGAAACGCGCGCGCCAATTCCTCGCGTTCCAACAATCGCGTTCCCGCACCACACGCCACTTGCAGAGCCTGGTTTTCGCGCAAGACCGACGCGCCACGGTCAGAATTGGCCAAATACATATAGCCAAAGGATTGAATCGGGCATTCGGGCAGCCGCGGATCTGGGCCCAGGTGGCTCTGAAGGTCTTGCACAAAGTCAGCGCCGTACTGAGAGACCTTGATATTGATCTCAGTCGAAAACTGCTGGCGAATGCAAGAGTTGGTGTGGCTGGTCGAGGCAAATTCATAGCTGGGATCGCGCTCAATCACCAGGACCGAGCCGCCGAAATCATCCCGGCGCGTAAGCGACCAGGCGATGGCTGATCCCATGATGCCGCCGCCCACGATCACGACATCAAAGCTCTTGGTCTCCGGGCGTTCTTGTAACAATCGCGAGGACGCGGCGAAAGGGACAGCTTGGTTCATGGCAGGGCTCATAGCGAAGATCAAAACACGGCCAGAGGCTGCCCGAGCGCTGGGCGAAAATCAATCTTTGTGAAGCGGTGCCGCGCACGATTTTCCAGACCGGTCGCAAGAGGTCGCCAAGCAGGCAGGCGCGGCGTGGCGGAGCCCTGTGCCCGCGCCATTGTTCAGGCAACTATGCGGGCCACTCAAAGCTTGCATGCCGCTCAAAGCCTGGCTTAATCAACAAAGAGCAAAACGGGCAGGGCATATGCAGGCTGATATTTTCGATAAGACCCCCTGTGCGCTGGGCGAAGGCGCGCTTTGGCATCCATTGCGAGGCTGCTTTTACTGGTTCGATATCCTAAACCGTGAACTGTTGAGCCAACGCGACGGGCGCAGTCATGCGCGCTTGTTCGAAGACCCGGTATCGGCGGCAGGGTGGATCGATCAGGACCATCTGTTGGTGGCCAGCGCCCGCGCTTTATTGAAAGTTCACATAGATAGCGGCGAGCAAGAGAGCGTTTGTGCCCTGGATTCCGATGACCCATCGACGCGATCAAACGATGGTCGCGCCGACCCTTTTGGCGGTTTTTGGATTGGCACCATGGGCCGACGTGCCGGCCAGGGCAAAGGCGCCATCTACCGCTACTATCGTGGCGAGCTTCGTTGCCTATATCCTGGGCTGACCATTCCCAATTCGATTTGTTTCTCACCCGGTGGATTGACCGCCTATTTTAGCGATTCGACAACGCGCAAGATAATGAGCGTGCCACTGGACGCCGCCCACGGTTGGCCGCAAGGCGAACCGCAAGTGCACCTGGACCTCAGCGCAGAGGGGCTGGTGCCCGATGGCGCTGTTGTCGATGAGGCCGGGAACATTTGGAACGCGCAATGGGGCAGCGGGCGGGTGGCTTGCTATGCCCCCGACGGCCGCCTCAAGCAAACGGTCACCTTGCCCGCCAAGCACACCACCTGTCCGGCCTTTGGGGGATCAGGCCGCAATCTGTTGTTTGTTACAACCGCCATTCAAGGCCTGGATGAGCCCGGGCCCGCCGATGGCCTCAGCTATCTTGTTGCGCTCATGGATGGCCCCCAAGGTCAGCTGGAACACCAGGTCCAGCTCTAGGCTCGGCCGTGTCCCGTCGCGTTTGCTCGTCGGGGGCTGGATGGCGCAAGTCGCGAACGCGTGGCAACACGAGCGAGCATGGACTTGCGTTAGAAATCAGGCATCTAGAGCGGATGGGCTGTTGCAACACCGACGCCCGACGCTCTAGTCGGTTAGCAAGGCCTGGGTCAAGGGGCTGTCAGGGCGCGTCAGGCTATCGATCACGTTGAAATGGTTGAAATTGCCGTCCTCAAGGCAATGCGTTTCCACGCCCAGACCGGCCCAGATGTTGGCCAGCAAGGCATTTTGGCGACGGAATTCGTCGGTCTCTCCACCACCGACCCAGCAAATCAGCCGCGTTATGTCGCGCGGGGTCAAAAGAGCCGGGCTCTCGCGTTCGGTTTCCTCGGCGTCCAAGCGCAGATCATCATTCAGGGCCAAACGCAGCATTGGCCGCAAATCGTGCAGGCCGGACAGGCTGAGGCAGGTGTGCAACCGCGCGGCAATATCATCATTGATCGCGGAGTCTTGGCAAGCCAACCGGCTGACCAGATGCCCGCCCGCCGAATGCCCGGTGATGCGGATTGAACCTGGCACGCGCGCCCCGACGACGTTCAGTGCCTGCGCAAGTTCTTGCGCGATTTGGGTCAGGCGCGCTTGCGGTGCCAAGGTGTAGGATGGCATGGCAACCGCCCAGCCCCTGGCCAAGGGGCCTTGAGCCAAATGCGACCAGTAGGAGCGATCAAAAGCGCGCCAATAGCCGCCGTGGACGAAGAAGACGAGGCCTTTGGCCCGGCGTCCAACTGCGCTGTTCTCTTCGGCCTGCGCATCAGGTTCTAGTACTTCAGGTTCTGGCCAAAAAAGGTCGAAGCAGTGACGCTCGCCGTCACCATAGCGCTGATTCAATTCAGCACGGCCTTCGTTGACCAGCCGCTCGCGCAGCGCGGCCGCTTCCTTCGCGCCTGCCTCCAGCAGGTCCATAGCGTGGGGGACATAGCCTTGATTGCTATACGCGACTTCCCAATCTGGCTTGGTTCGAACCTCAATTCTCATGGCGTTTTCGCTCCCTGACTGAAATTGCCTGCTTGTCGTCTTCCAAGCGCGCGATAGTGTACCTGCGACCAAGCTGGCCCTTGTTAGGCTGTCGTTGCTCGTGAAACAACAGAGCAGGACATACGAGCGGATCGGGCCATAAGGGCCGCGATGCCAGCTCTTGAATAGATACGGAGAACAGCATGGGCCCCTTTACATGGCAAGATCCCTTTTTGCTCGATCAGCAGCTGAGCGAAGACGAGGTAATGATCAAGGATACCGCTGCCGCCTTTGCGGCGGCTGAGCTGGCTCCGCGCGTTGAAGACATGTACGCCAACGAAGGCGTCGAGCCTGAAATCTTCCGGCTCATGGGTGAAACCGGCCTATTGGGCGCCACCTTGCCCGAACAGTACGGCGGTGTCGGTGCCTCTTATGTTGCTTATGGATTGATCGCGAGGGAAATCGAGCGGGTCGATAGCGGCTATCGTTCGATGGCCTCGGTGCAGTCGTCATTGGTCATGCACCCCATCTACTCTTTTGGATCTGAAGAGCAAAAGCAGCGCTATCTGCCCAAGTTAGCAAGCGGCGAGATGATCGGCTGTTTCGGACTGACCGAGCCCGAAGCGGGTTCGGATCCAGGTGGCATGAAAACGCGCGCTGAAAAGACCGCCAACGGCTACCGACTGACCGGCGCAAAGATGTGGATTTCAAACGCGCCTATCGCTGATGTTTTCGTTGTTTGGGCAAAGTCAGACGCGCACGACGGCAAGATCAAAGGCTTTATCCTGGAAAAGGGTATGACGGGCCTGTCGGCGCCCAAAATTGAAGGCAAACTGTCGTTGCGCGCCTCTGTCACGGGCGAGATTGTGCTGGACGGCGTTGAAGTCGATGAAAGCGCGGTGCTGCCCGGCGTAGAGGGCCTGAAGGGGCCGTTCTCGTGCCTCAACATGGCGCGTTACGGCATCTCCTGGGGCGCGATGGGAGCAGCCGAAGATTGCTGGATGCGTGCGCAGGACTACGGCATGAACCGCAAGCAGTTCGGCAAGCCGCTGGCGGGCACTCAACTCTACCAGAAGAAACTCGCAGACATGCAAACCGAGATCGCTTTGGGGCTGCAAGCCTCGCTGCGTGTCGGCCGCTTGATCGATCAAAAGGCCTTTGCGCCGGAAATGATCTCACTTGTAAAGCGCAACAACTGCGGGAAGGCGCTGGATATTGCACGTGCGGCGCGCGACATGCACGGCGGCAACGGTATCCAAATCGGCTACCATGTCATGCGCCACGCGGCCAATCTTGAGACCGTCAATACTTATGAAGGCACGCACGACGTACACGCCCTAATTCTGGGCCGTGCGCAGACCGGCATTCAGGCTTTCTTTTAGGGCCCAACCGCCTTTTAGGGCCTACCGTCTAGCTCGCCCGCGCGTCCGGTGCGCTGGCCCCTGTTGTCGCATTTGGAGCGGGCGGGGCCGCGCGCTTGACCTATGATGCACGCCAGTGGGTGTGCGCATAACTAGGAGGGTCGGTCCATGACATCAAATTCGCTAGATCAAGGGAGCAAGCCTAGTTCGCCGAACGGAGCTGATATAGCCCAGATCGACATCGCGCCCTTGTTTGGGCCAGCCAGTGCGGCGCGCGAGCGTTGCGATCAAGCTATTATCGCCGCCGCGCGTGAACTGGGCTTTATGGTCGTGACCGGCTTGCCCGGCGAAAGCCTCAGCCCCCAACGCCGCGCGCAAATGCTGGGGCTTTTTGATCTTAGCGAGGACGCCAAGCGCCGCCTCTATAAGCGCAACTTTAACCCGGAAAACGCCAATTTATACCGAGGCTATTTTCCTGTGACCCCGGGCCTGCCGACCTATAAGGAGGGTATTGATTTGGGCCCAGACGTGGCCCATGGCGCAGCGTCGCTGGTGGCGGGTGATCCGCTGGGTGAGGCGACACCCATGCCGGATGATGCAACATGGTGCCGGGCGGTCGGTGACTACTACCAGGCGATGGAAGCTTGCGGGCGGGCGATCTTGTCGTCAATCGCGCGCGGCCTTGGGCTGGAAGAAGAACGGCTGTTGGCCGCCTTTGATCAGCCGATTTCGACCTTGCGCTTGATCCGATATCCCCCACGCACGACCGAGAGTTTTGGCGGCTTGGGTCAAGAGGTCTGGATCGACGAGACCCACCATTTGATCGGCAAACCGCACGTCGATTCTGGCTTTATTACCTTGCTGGCGCAAAACGGCGTCGCTGGATTGCAGGCGCAAAACAAGGCTGGCGAGTGGTTGGATGTCCCGCCGACAGAAGGCCACTTGGCGGTCAATTTCGGCCAGTTGCTGGAACGCTGGAGCGGCGGCACGATCCGCGCCACGCTTCACCGCATTCTAGGAACCGGGCGCGAGCGCTTCTCGATCCCCTTCTTTTTTGAACCTGGAATCGACGCGGTGATCCGTCCGCTGCCGATCGCGGACAGCGAGGCATTTGCACCCTTAGTCTATGGCGACTATCTGTGGGAGGTGACGACCAAGTTTCCAGAGCAAGCGGGCCTCGAAGACTTAAGGCCTCCGCGCGGCTTGCCGGAGACATGGGAGACCTGAGCCACAGCAAAGAGCGAGTCCGCACACCATGAGCCTGCAGGTTTTCGACTATCTAATCGCAGGCGCGGGGGCGGCAGGTTGCGCCCTGGCCGCACGCTTGGCCGAAGATCCGCGGGTCAGCGTTGGCTTGGTCGAACAGGGCTCGGCGCGGGGGCAGCCTCTGGGGCGCGTCCCGCTCGCGAGTGGCACTTTGGCTCACGATCCGCGATACGCAAAGCGCTTTGTCAGCGATCGGCAACCGGAGACCCAATTGCTGGCCGCTCAGGGGCTGGGCGGCGGGTCGCTCCTGGGCGAGGGGCTCTGGCATTTGGCGCAAGCGCCTGACCTGGAGCGTTGGGCAAAGTTGAGCGACCATTGGAACCCAAGAGCGCTGTTGGCTGCCTATCAGCGCGCGGAAAGCGCACGCCACCAAGAAGAACCGCGGGGGCGCAATGGTGCCGTCAAGCTGGCGCGCGCTGGCCAGTTCGATGACCTAACGCAAGCGTTTGTACGCGCCGCGCACCGCAGCGGCCTGCCCATTGTGAGCGACCTGAGCCTGACCGCTGGGGCGGGCGTGGGGCGCGCCGATGTCATGGTGGCTAAGGGGCGCAAGCAGACCAGCGCCAGCGCTTACCTGTCACCCATGCCGCCCAATGTAACCTTACTGACCAACTCCAAGGTCCAGCGGGTGCAATTCTTAGGCAGGCGCGCGGTGGGACTGGAGGTGACGCGCGAAGGCGGCTGGCAGACCAGCTTCCAAGCTCGTCGCGAGGTGATTTTGTCGGCAGGCGCTCTCATCACGCCGCAGATTTTGCTGCTTTCAGGGATCGGCCCGGGGCTAACGCTGCGCCGCTTTGATATTCCGGTAATGGAGAGCCTGGCGGGGGTGGGTCAGGGGCTCTTCGACCAACCCCAAATCAGCCTATCCTTTGCGGTGACCGACCAAGGGCTAGGGCTAGGTGCCGGTTTGAGGCCGGATCGGGCGTGGTGGCAATCCCTGCTCTACGCGACCCGGCGCGAGGGCCTAGCGGCAGGCACGCTCTGGTCTGCAACAGCGACGCAAGCCTTGCCTGATGGTGGCTCAGCGCGCGTTGATTTTGCACCGTTCGCGCTGCGTGAGGCTAGCGCCGAATCCTCGCTTTTGGGGCGAATCTCGACGGCACTGCGCCCCGGGCGCTGGCTGTTCGGGCCCGATCAGCGGGCTGAGCCCGGCTTTAGTCTACGGGTAACACTGGGCGAGCCAAGCGGGCGCGGTCAGGTCAGCCTGAGTGCACCGAATCCCGACGTTGTGCCAGCGGTTTCGTTGGAAATGTTGAGGGAGGAGGCCGATTTAGAGGCCATGAGCCAGGCGCTGGCCGCCGTCCGCGGATTTGTCGAACACGAGCCTTTGTCTGGTTTGACCGCGGGACAGGTGGCTGGTCCAATGCGCGATACCGCGGCGGCCAGTGATTTACGGCAAGCGGTCGAGCCCGCCCACCACTATGCTGCCACCTGCCGCATGGGGCATGGTGACGACGAACTATCGGTTCTAGATCCTGAGCTGCGCGTGCGCGGCGTTGAAGGGCTAAGGGTGGTCGATGCTTCGGCTTTCCCCGATGGGCTCAGCGTACCACCCTTGGCGACTGTCATCATGCTCGCGGAGCGTGCTGCGGCCCTTATTCGCCACGCTTGGCGCTAGCCGTTACTTTTCGGGCAGGCATCAACAGCGGCCCAAACGTCCTGTGGGCTCAGGCCGGCCTGCTGCATGGCGCGGAGGGTGGCGCTTTGATTGCGCTTGGCAAAACGCTGCCCGTTTTCATCCAGCAACAGCGGGTGAAAGGCATATTCGGGCGTTGGCAGCTCAAGCAGCGCCTGCAGCAGTCGGTGCAAGTGCGTCGCAGGGCGCAGATCGAGCCCGCGCGTCACCAAGTCCACCCCTTGCGCGGCATCGTCCACCACCACCGCCAAATGATAGGCGCTGGGCGTATCCTTGCGCGCTAGCACGACATCGCCGACTTGTTCCAGCGCAGCAGCGATCTTGCCGCGCGCCTGATCGCACCAGCTGAGCGGCCCCGTTTCAGACGCCGCGCGTGCCACGTCCAGGCGCCAGCAATGCGCCTGTTGTTCTTCTAAGCGTTGGTGGCGCTCATCGGCGCTCAGGTGGCGGCATGTCCCGGGGTAAGCTGGTCCGTCTAGGCCAGGATGCGGCGCGCCACCCATGGCGGCCAATTCCGCCTGGATCTCCTTGCGGGTGCAAAAACAAGGGTAGAGCAGGTCGCGTTTGCGTAGCCGCTCCAAGGCTGCCCGATAGGCGGGCTGGCGCTGGGATTGCCGCCAAACCTCGGGCTCCCAGGTCAAGCCCAGCCATGCCAGGTCTTCCAAGATGGCGGCGCTGTATTCGGGGCGGCAGCGCGTGGTGTCGATATCCTCGAGGCGCAACAAGAAGCGCTGGCCGCGCTCAGCGGCAAAACGGGCAGCGAAGGCGTGCCCCAGATGCAAATACCCGGTGGGTGAGGGGGCAAACCGCGTCGTAACAGGAGACCTTCGTGATGAATTCATGGCCCCGTTTTAGGCCCTTGTCTTTGTCCTGACTAGGGACTTGTTAGCGACGCCCCGCCCGCCTGGTCTAGCGGAATAAGCGGTCGCCCAGTTGCTCCAACTTATCGCTGTAAAGATGCGCTACCTGCTCGCCATAGCCGTTGTAGGGCAGGGTCGGGCGCTTTTCACCGGTGCCGATGTCTTGCTCGTTGGCTTGGGACCAGCGCGGGTGGGCGATTTCGGGATTTACGTTGGCCCAAAAACCATATTCGCGGCGGTTCAAGCGCTCCCAAAAGCTTTCCGGTTGGCGGTCGGTCAAGGTGATACGCACCAAACCTTTGGCGGATTTAAAGCCGTACTTCCAAGGCAGCGCTAAACGCAGCGGCGCTCCCATCTGTTTGAGCAGTGGCTTGCCATAGGCGCCAGTCACCATGAAGGCCAGATCGTTGGCGGCCTCCTGCACGGTCAGCCCCTCGACATAGGGCCAGGGGTAGCGTGCCTCTTGCTGGCCGATCGCGACCTCGGGGTTCTTGAAGCTCTCAAACTTCAGGTATTTGGCGCTGGAAAGGGGGGCGGCGCGTTTGATCAGGGCGGCTAAAGGAAAGCCTGACCAAGGCACGGTCATGGCCCAAGTCTCAACGCAGCGGTGGCGATATATGCGTTCTTCTAGCGGCATGGCCGCCAATAGGTCGTCAATCTCAAAGGTCAGCGGTTTTTCCACCATGCCTACGACTTCTAGCCGCCAAGGACGCAGTGGCAGCGCTTGGGCTTGCTCCCATATCGATTTGGAGGTGCCGCGCCCCGAATAGAATTCGTAGTAGTTGTTGAAGATTGAGGTGACGGATTTGGAGGTGATGGGATAGCGCCGGCCCGCCACATCGCCGCTGGCAAAGGCTGCATTGCTTGGCACGGGGTAAAGCGCGGCGGATGGGTCGCCGCTCAGGCCGCTGGCTGCAGATGCGCTGGAGATCAAGCCGCGCCCGAAGAAGCCGCCACCGGCCAAGCCAGAACCCAGCACCGCGCCGCCAGCGAGCCCGCGCACGATCTGGCGTCTGTTCAAAACGAATTTTTCGTCGGTGACGTCTGCCTCTTTAATGGATTTACCCGAAAACAAGCGTGCCATGAGTTTGCCCCCTCCCTTGTCAAATAACTGATCAAACAACCTCTATGCGAAGAAGCTTGTCGGGCTACCAAGGTAAGGTCAATTCACGCTTTGGCGATGAAGCGACTCGGGCTGTGGATAGCAAGGTGAAAATTTTCCCATTTGGGCAAAAATGATTCTTGCGAATCACCCGGGGCTTGCCCAAAACAAGGACAGGACGAAGAATATAACAAAGCTCGTAACAAAAGGATTCTTATGTCAGTCAACAGCTTACGCCTGATGGCCCTGGTTGGCGCCGCGATTTTATTCGCGCTTTTGTCCAATTCATTTGCTGAAGCGGCAGTCCTTTTGATCTAGCTCAACTGTGCGCTGGGTTCGCTCAGCGTGGAAGCGTCTAGCCTTGCGGGCTTGGCCAAGTAAGCGCCCTGTTCGCAAGGATAGAGACAACAAACACGTTTAAAACGAAATGACCCGCTGATGGCGGGTTTTTTTGTGCCCTAATGCAGGCTGGTTGAGCCTGGGAGTTGGAGGCTGGGAGCTGGAGCCCGAGAGTTGAGCCCGAGAGTTGAGCCTGAGAGCTGAGCCTGAGAGCTGAGCCTAGGGGCACAGGTGCCAATTTCTATTCAGCCGAGTGGCTCGGCCAACAGCTCGCTCGCGAAAGGCTGTAAGCCAGGCTGGCGCCGCCGCTTCAGCCGCTCGGCGGTGATGATGGCTTGGACCGCGCTGACGGTCTCATCCAAGTCCCGATTAATCAGCACGTATTCGTAATCTTCCCAGTGGCTGATTTCGCCGTGCGCACCTTGCATGCGCTTTTGAACGGTCTGGGCATTGTCCTGGTTGCGGGCCCGCAGGCGCACCCGCAGATCGTCGATCGATGGCGGCAGCAAGAAAATCGATACCACGTCATCTTGGGCTGCGGCGCGCAATTGTTCGGCGCCCTGCCAGTCCACATCGAAAATTACGTCTT
The DNA here is from genome assembly GCA_030428565.1 of Alphaproteobacteria bacterium. Taxonomy (GTDB): domain Bacteria; phylum Pseudomonadota; class Alphaproteobacteria; order UBA7985; family JAUIBT01; genus JAUIBT01. The sequence continues at coordinate 29,412 of JAUIDR010000011.1, read as the reverse complement.
TGCCTTGCGACAAGGCCTCCATGACGGGCGCTTTGGGGGTTCCATAGAGATTGCCGAACACCTCGGCGTGTTCCAGGAAGGCCCGATCCTGAATGCGCTGCTCAAAGTCGGCGCGTTCTGTGAAGTAATAATCGCGCCCTTCGACCTCGCCGGGACGCATGGGGCGGGTGGTGGCTGAGACCGACGAAACAATCCGGCTATCGGCAGCCAAGATTCGCCGCGCGGTCGATGACTTCCCCGCCCCCGAAGGCGAAGACAAGATCACCATGAGGCCGCGGCGCGGGGCGTAGCGCTGTTCATCAGCCAGCAAAAGGGACAGGGTCAACATGGGCTCACTCCAGGTTGGCGCATTGTTCGCGAAGTTGATCGACCGAGGCTTTGAGCTTCAAGCCCAAATTGGTCATGGAAATGCTGGTTGATTTGGAACACAGCGTGTTGCTCTCGCGCACGAATTCTTGGCACAGGTGGTCCAATGCGCGCCCTTTGGGGCCCTTGCTGGCCAGAAGTTGGTGCGCCGAGGCCACATGGGCGTCCAGGCGCTGTAATTCTTCAGCAACATCCCCTTTGACCGCCAACAGCGCGGCTTCTTGGGCCAAGCGCTGTGGGTCAAGGCGCTGGTCTGCGCCAAACAGCTCGTCAACTTGGCCTCGGATCTTGTCTGCAAAACCACCTGCGTCCTGTTTGGCTTGCTCTTTGGCCTCTTCGATGCTGCTCGCAATGTCTTGCAAAATGCTGGTCAGGGTCTCGGCCAACGGAGCGCCTTCAGCCCGTCGCGAGGCAATGAAATCGTCAATGCAACTATCCAGCGATGCCAGGAGCAGCGGGATCAAAGCGCTCTCGCCCGCCTCGTCGTGTTGGGCATGCGGGCGCAAGACACCGGGCAGCGCCAAAAGTTCGACCATGTTGGGGTTTTCATCGCGAGCCGCGCACATGTTTTGCAGGCTCGCCAGCCAGTCGGCATCCAGAGAATAGGCGCTTATTTCGGCGCTTTCGATACGCAGGCCCAAATTGACGGTGCCGCGTTTGATCTTAGCGGTCAGCCGCTTGCGGCACTCGGGCTCTAGGCGGTCCGTCCAGATTCCCAGGCGGCATTTCAGCTCAAAGCCTTTGGCGTTGACAGAGCGCAACTCCCACGCCCAACTGGTGCCGTCGTGCGCGCTGGCGTGGCGGGCAAATCCGGTCATCGAAAGCGGGGCGTTGGTCATGAAGGCGTCCTAAAGTTGGGCTGTGAAGAGGGTTTAATGGGCAATAGGCCTCAATACAAGTGGCGCAGTGTCGTCATTACGGGCGGTTCGTCGGGCATCGGCCGCGCTTTGGCGTTGGAGCTGGCTCGGCCAGGGGTTAGTATCGCCATTACCGGCCGCGATGCCAGCCGCTTGGCAGAGGCTCGCGAGGCGCTGGAAGCGCGCGGTGCGCGGGTCGAGGCCGCTTTGATGGACGTGTGTGATCGCGAAGCTATGGCGGCGTGGCTGCGTGATTTGGATGGCAAAGCCCCGGTTGACTTGGTGATCGCCAATGCGGGGGTCTCCAGCGCGACACTGCCAAGCGATCTGCCATCGGCCAGCCCGACACCGCCAACCAGCGACTTGCAGGCCCTAACACAGATCTTCGACATCAATGTGATGGGCGTGTTAAACACCCTGCAGCCCCTGCTTGAACCCATGCGCCACCGCCAGAACGGGCAGTTGGTTTTGATGGGCTCGCTGGCGGGCTTTCGCGGCATGCCTTACGCGCCGGGCTATTCGGCCAGCAAGGTCGCCGTGCACGCTTTGGCCGAGGCACTGCGGGGCCGGTTGGCGCCCGATCAGATCGGTGTCAGCTTGATTGCGCCCGGCTTCATTCGATCGCGCATTACCGATGCCAACCAGTTCTGGATGCCTTGGTTCATGGAAGCCGAACCCGCCGCGTGCCTGATGTTACGGCGAGTGTCGCGCAACGCGGCACTTATCAGTTTTCCCTGGCCTATGATGCTGGGCAGTCGGTTGTTGGGGATTCTACCGCCTTGGCTCTATCTCTGGCTCCAGAGGTTTAATCCTGTCGATAAGTAGGGCGGGTTGACCAAGGCGCGGCGGGTTTGCGGCGGCAAACTCTTGCGAGCGATGCGCCAGATCTGGGCCTTGAGCCCCTGTTGGATGCGCTAGTTGGGACGCGCGGGGCGATCTTGTTATTCGCTATCTGGCCTAGAGGTTAGGACGGATCGTAGCCTGGGGCGCTGGCATTCGGTTCGGCTTCATCGGGCTTGAGCGCGCGCTGCATGATGACCGAATCGAGCCAACGGTCGAACTTGCGACCTACGTTCTTTAAGGTGCCAACATATTGGAAGCCGTGGCGGCGGTGCAGCGCGATGGAACCGGCATTTGCGCTGTCGCCAATAATTGCGATCATCTGGTGCCAGGGCCCGGACTCGCAGCGCGCCAGCAGCTCGCTCATCAAGGCGCTGCCGACGCCTCTACCCTGGCATTCCGGGCAAACGTAGACCGAATTTTCGATGGTGTACTGGTATGAGACGCGCGGGCGATAGGGCAGGGCATAGGCGTAGCCTACCAAGCGGTCCGGCCCAAGGGCTACCAAGTAGGGCAGGCCCTTTTGCCGGGCTGTCTTAAGCCGCTCTAACAAGTCCTGAGTGCTGGGCGGGCTCTGCTCGAATGACGCTGTGCCCTCCAGTACGGCTTGCGCGTAAATGGCTTGGATCGCGTCAAAGTCTGAGGTCTCGGCATCGCGGATTGAAATCATAGCTAGCCCACGACTGACATGCTGCTTTGTGCGTTGATCGAACGCTTGCGCGAATAAAAGCCCAGGCTCACATGCTGACCAATGCGCTCAAGCTGGAAGTCCAGCGGCTCGCGATCATGGTCGTGGCCGTTCTCGCAGCCTTGGATCAAATGGGCCATGAGGCGTCCGACCATCGGCGCATTCTTGAATTGGTTCCCACTGGAACCACACGCCATATAATAGCCCGGCAAGTCGGAGCGGTCATAGATGGGAATCCAGTCATCGGCCACGTCATAGAGCGCCACTACGCCGCGCATGCGGCTCGGTATGCCCAGATCAGGCAGGCGCTGGGCCATGCGGAAGGCTTGGGTCTGCCATTGTTGGCTGAAATTGTCGTCCCAGTCGTCGGGATCGTCGACCCAGACCATAGGATCGCAAGAAAAATCCTGACTGCCGATCAGGATATCGGCCTCGCCGTGGCTGCGGAAATAGGCGCCGACATCGCTATCTGACCAGATCACGCCAGGACGGCGACCGGCCAAAGCAGGCGGCGCGGGCAGCACGGTCTTTTCTTGTTTTAAGGCGCGGGTCTTGATGTTCATCTCCGCATCAACCCCCGCTAAGGCATTGATAGTGCGCGAATATGGGCCGGTCACGTTCACAACCACCGGCGCATCAATTCGCCTGCCATCCGCCAGGCTCACACCTGCAACCCGGCCCTGGGCTTTGCGAATTTCAATCACCCGCGCATTGTGTAAAAAGCGAGCGCCGGCGCGCTTGGCCGCCGCCGCCAAGTTGAGGCACGCCAATTGCGGATCGGAGACATAGCCCGCTGTGGTGAAGTAGACGGCTTCGTCAATGTCGGCGGCTGAGGTGCTGCCCTGCCCGAACTCTGGGTCGTCAAAGCTTCTCACCGGCGCGAAACTATGCAGATCAACCTGGCCCAAGTAGTCGCGGATTTGCGCGCCATCCCAGCGCTGGTGCTCGATGCCAAGCTGCTGGCAGTACTTGAGTTGCGGGCGCAAAAAGTGGTTGTCTGCGGTGGCAGGCACCAAGCAACCGGTTTGGTGAAAAGCCGCTAGCTCCTCGTCGGCAGGGGCGGCAAGGAAGTCACGCCAGTCGAGCCAATGGTGATAGGACTCATAAGCTAGCGCGGTGCCGTCGAAGGTGGAATAGTGCACGCGAATTGCGCCCGTCGAAGCGGAGGTCGAGCCCAAGCCCGGCGCGGCATTGCGGTCAATGTTGAGCGTCTTGATGCCCGCTTGTGAGAGGGCAAGCGCAAGCGAGCAGCCCAAAATGCCGGCTCCTATAATGATGACATCAGGCGCAGGTTGGTTGAGGTCAAAGCGGGTGTCCGACATGGTTCTGCTGAGCAACTGAAAGGAAGAAGGAGGACAAAGGCGACGCGCAACGGCTTGCTAGCTGACCGCCTCGGCGCCGCCAGCATCCTCGCAAGCTTGCATATAGTCAAGCGCTTGGCCGACCGCGGTATTATCCAAGCGCGGGGCTTGGAAGTTGGCGAGCCGATCTTGCCAAATGTTTCGCGCGCGTTGGGTCGTCTTGATGCTACCTTTGTCCTGCCATTGCCCGTAGTTTGACCAGTCCGAGACCGTGGGCTCATAGAATTGGGTGGCAAAGCGCTGCATGGTATGCTCGGCCGAAAAGAAGTGGCCGCCCGGCTGTACGCCAGCGATGGCCGCGAAGCCCAGCTCGTCCTCGTCAAAGGCGATGGGATTGGCCAGTTCGGCCAGGGTCTGTAGCAACTCCAGGTCCGTGATGAACTTCTCGTAGCTCAAGGTCAGACCGCCTTCCAGCCAGCCCGCAGCGTGGTAGATTAGGTTGGCACCCGCCAGCACCGACCCCCAGACCGACATTTGCGTTTCATAGTCCGCCTGCACATCGGGCCAAGGCGCTGCCGTGCCCCCGCCCGAGCGCCACGGCAGGCCCACCAAGCGAGCCAGTTGTCCGGCCCCAAAGTTGGTCTTGATGTGTTCGGGCGTGCCAAAGACCGGAGCACCCGATTTCATATGAACGTTGGAGCTAAACGCGCCATAGACCACCGGCGCACCCGCTCGCACGATTTGCGCCAGGGTAATGCCGGCCAACGCTTCGGCGTGCGACAGCAGCAAGGCGCCCGGGATGGTGATGGGGGCCATGGCGCCGGATAAACAGAAGGGCGTCATGATGATGATTTGCTTGTAGCGCGCGTAGTCGATGATGCCCTGCGTCATGGGAATGTCGAGTTGGCGCGGCGAATTGGAGTTAATCACCGTGGTTGCCCAAACCTCAGCCTCAAAGTCTTGCTGGCTTAGTCCGCGTGCAAGCCGGATCGCTTCGAAACCTTGTTCGACCTGTTCCCGGCCGCGCGCGAAGATAAACGGCGGCTTGTCACTTAGCTGAAGCTGCGCACGCAAGGTAGCGTAGTGGCGGTTTTTGAGCGGCACGTCCTGCGGCTCGACAATGGGCACGTTGAGGCCCATGACATCGAAACTCTGGGTTAGCTTAGTCAGTTCGACAAAATCGCGCAGTGTACCGGGGCGGCGGCCTCGGTCCAGATCGCTGGCGTTGGGGCAACCTGCGCCGGGTCCAAAGACCAGGGAGCGCCCGCCGAAGGGCAAATCGCGATCCGCACCGGGCGCGCCGCGCAGAGTGAAGGACTTGGGCGCGCTGGCCAGCGCAGCTTCGACTATATCCGCGCCGATGTAGACCATCTGCGTTTCTTCATCGACCCTGGCGCCGGCGCTTTTGAAGAAGGCGCGGCCTTCAGGCAACAGAACGCGAATGCCCAGTTCTTGCAGCACCCGCAGCGCCTGTTGGTGAATGGCGGCTACCTGGTCATCGCTGAAGGGCTCGGTCAGCGCCAAACTATTTGTGATCTGGCGGTAGTTGCTTGCCCGCTGGGGCTTGTGGGTCTGATCGCTACGCCCCCGCCGCCGCCGGCTGCGGCTGACCGTTGTTGTTGCTGGCTCGCTGGTATCGCTGGCCATGGTGCCCCCCTTTTGTTTGCCTGTGGCGCGATCAGTCTTCAGGGGCGAGGGGGGCTCGGCTCGCCTCGTTGCGACCTTGAAGGCATTTTTTTGAAGCGCTTCGCTGCATTTTCGTCTCTCTATTCTCCACTCCAACGGCAAGACATAAAAACAGCCTCCCCGCTCTTAAATAAGAGCAAACATAAAGAAAGTTGGAACCATGAAAAAAGTTGCTTCTATTGCTGCTGTTGCTGGTTTTCTGGCTATGATTGCTGGTTCAGCACAAGCATTTTCTACTCATTATGACGGTTATTACTCTGGTGATAACGTTAATGCGATCAATCAGGCCATTCAGTGGACCCCAAACTATAACCATAACAATGGCTACGGCCACGACTTCGGCAACTTCTACTACGGTGGCTATACCGGCTACCATAACCCGTACAAGCCTTATCAATACGGCCACCAACCCCACTACAAGGTGAAGTGGGCCCCGACAAATTGTCGGACCGTCAAGGTGAAGTATGGTTGCGAGTGGGTTTGGAAGAAGGTCTGTACCCGCCCCTGGTAGGCACCAAACCGCATCTTCTGAATCTTTCCCTTGTCTCCTCCCTTTGTCTCCTCCCCTAGACTCACGCCGCCGAGCCAGCGCTTGCTAGCTCGGCGCTTTTTTTGCAAGCTACAAGCATGAGTTGGCCAAAAGGGAAAAGCGCGATGATCGGTGTTGCGGGATGCGGGCGCATGGGGCTGGCAATGTTGGAGGCGCTGGTCGCAGCTGGATTTAAGGCGCATGGCCTGGACGTCGTGGCCCGCGAGTCGTCGACGGCTTCAATCTTGCTTGACCCGCAGGCTTTTGCTGAGCCGATAGAAACGCTCTATAGCGTTGTGCGTGATGTGCCTCAGACCAACGCCTTGCTGTTCGACGACCAGGCGGTAATTGCCAAAGCGACGAACCTAAAATACCTGGTGATCTGCTCGACGCTGTCGCCGCGCTATATCGCTGATCTTCGCCAGCGCCTGCCCAATTCCATCCATTTGATCGACGCGCCCATGTCAGGCGCCCAGATTGCGGCGCGTGAGCGGCGCCTGTCCTTTATGCTCGGCGGTGCCAGCGAGGACTTAGAGGCCTTGCAGCCGCAGTTAGAGGCCATGGGCAAGCACTTTCACCGCATGGGCAGCCTGGGAGCGGGCATGACCGCCAAGGTCTTGAACAATATCCTCGCGGCAAGTAATACGCTGCTGACCCGCCTGGCGTTGCGACAGGCCAAGCGCGCCGGGCTGGAAGCGGACAAGTTGTTGGCGCTGATGCACACAAGCTCGGGCCAGAACTGGCTCGCTAGCGGCTTTGAGACGATTGAATTTGCCAAGCACGGATTCGAGCCGGATAACTCAATCGCAATCTTGGCCAAAGATGTCGAGGCCGGCCTAGATGCGCTTGACCCCAGTATCGAGCGCGACTGGCTGACGATTTTGCCCCATTTATTGCGCGGCTTGCCCGCTTACGATCATGACCAATGACAAGATGCGGTGTTTCTTAGGCCTGTCGTTGCCCGATGAGGCTTGCCGCCAACTCTCTATGCTCAAGGGTGGGCTGCCTGGCGCGCGCTGGCTGGAGCCCCACAATCTGCACGTTACTTTGCTGTTCATGGGAGAGCTGGCAAATGAGGATTTGCAGGAACTTGATTGGCATTTGCAGGGCCTGAGCCAGGCCAGCTTTCATCTGCAATTGCAGGGGTTCGGCAGCTTTGATCGCTCTGGGCTCTGCAATTCGCTCTGGGCTGGGGTTGCGCCTTGCGAGCCGTTGACGGTCCTTGCCAAGCAGCTAAGGCGGCTGGCAAAACGCTTGAACATCCCATACGATGGCAAGAAGTTTCATCCGCACGTGACCTTGGCGCGCTTTTCTGTGCGCCCGCGCGCGGCGCTGTTGCCTTGGATTGAGGAGCGCGCTGGCGAGCCCATGCCAAGCTTTGTCGTCGATGCCTTTCACCTCTATTCCTCCAAGCTGCAGGCGCAAGGGGCCGAATACCGCATTGAGGCCAGCTATGCTCTGTAAGGCGCGCCACCCGAGCAATTTGCGTGAAAATTCGCACAGCAGGGCCCTGTAACTGCGTCGTGACTAGTAAGTGACCGAAAGGCGCATTATTAAAGCAGTATGAAGTTTGCGATTTGGCAATTTGGTCGCCGCGCCTTGTTGGGGCTTGGCATGTTTGCGCTGAGCCTATCCCCCGCTGGAGCGCAGGAGGCTCTGGCCACCGCTGCGGCTGCGCCAGAAGCACCGCCCGTGGTGATGGAGCTGTTCACCTCGCTGATCTGTACCAACTGCCCCAAGGCAGATGATCTGGCGCGTGAGCTGCACGAACGTGACGACGTGTTGGTGCTGTCTTTCCACGTCGATTATCTCAACATGGGGCAAATGAAAGACCCGCTGTCGCATCGCGCTTGGACCGCGCGCCAGCGTTGGTATCGCGACCTGCACCAATCGGCTTATGTCTATACCCCGCAGGTGGTCATCAATGGCCAAAACCACGTCGTCGGTTCGGACCGTGACGCCGTATTGGCAGGTCTTAAAGCCGCGCGCCATGAATTGTCGCCGATCGCCTTTACGACCGACCACGATGGGGTGTTGCATTTGCTGCTAGACGGATCAGCGCTTGCAGGGCGCGATCTAGAGCTTTTGGATCTTCACTTCAGCAAATTGGCGCGGGCACGCTTGACCAAGCGCGGCAGTCGCATGGTCGAACGGCTCTATGCCCATTCGGTGTTGCAGGCCAAGCGCCGCAGATTGACCGAAGATGCTGAGCAAGTGCAGCTGTCCTGGTTGCCCAAGGATTTTAAGGCCCAGGGCCGGGCGGTCTTGGTACAAGACCGCGACAACGGTGCAATTTTGGGCGCCTATTGGGGATATCGGCCCTAGAGAAAACCCCGAGAAGCCCCCAGAGAAGCCCCCAGCGAAGCCCCCAGAGCAAAACCCTGAGTAAAGCCGGTTAAACCTGGCCAATGCTTTGCTGGTTTGGCCTGGTCGCCTATAATAAAAGACCCCGCGCGCGCTAGGCTGGCGGGGTCATTTTTGGGTCAGTCTTGGGGGAGCGCCGGGGGCAGCCCCAAGACGTAGCCCCCGGACGCAGCCAACAAGCGCTCTACTCTACGAAGGCGTTGACCTGGTCTTGCATGTCGTCGGCGCTGATGCCCGCGACCTCGACCGGCTTTTTCATCGCATCGCGACGGAAGGGCTCACCCAACTCTTGGTTCAACAGAACCTCGATGAAGGTGGTGACGCCCTGGTTCATTTGCTCGTCGATGGCGGTGCGTAGGGCAGCGGTCAGCTCTTCCATGTTCATGACCTGCACGCCTTTGACGCCGCAGCCCTGTGCGATCTTGGCATAAGAAACGTTCTCGTCCAGCTCGGTACCAACGAAGTTGTCGTCAAACCACAGGGTCGAGTTGCGCTTTTCGGCACCCCACTGATAGTTGCGGAAGATGACCTGCGTGATGGCGGGCCACTCTTCGCGGCCAACAGCCGTCATTTCGTTCATGGAGATGCCGAAGGCGCCATCACCAGCAAAGCCGACCACGGGCACATCCGGGCGGCCGATCTTGGCCCCGATGATGGCGGGCAGGCCATAGCCGCAAGGACCGAACAGGCCAGGGGCCAGGTATTTGCGGCCTTCTTCAAAGCTTGGGTAGGCGTTTCCGATTGCGCAGTTGTTGCCGATGTCCGAAGAGATAATCGCCTCTTTGGGCAGAGCCGACTGGATCGCACGCCATGCCATGCGCGGTGACATGTGCTTGGGCTTGTCGGCGCGGGCACGTTCGTTCCAATTGGTGCCGGGATCATCGTCCTCGTGGTCCATAGATGACAGGGCCTGCAACCAAGCCGACTTGGCTTGCGCAACCGCGGCTTCACGCTCTTTGCGGCCGGCATCGCCGGCACTTGCGCTGAGCTGGGCCAAAATCTGCTCGCCGACCTGCTTGGCATCGCCCTGGATACCCACGCTAACTTTCTTGGTCAGGCCAATGCGGTCAGAGTTAATGTCGACCTGGATGATCTTGGCATCCTTGGGCCAATAATCGATACCGTAGCCCGGCAGGGTCGAGAAGGGGTTTAGGCGCGTGCCCAGGGCCAGGACCACATCAGCCTTAGAGATCATCTCCATCGCCGCGCGGCTGCCGTTGTAGCCCAAGGGGCCCATGCCCAGCGGGTGCGAGCCTGGGAAGGCGTCGTTGTGTTGGTAGCCGGAACAGACGGGCGCGGACAGGCGCTCGGCCAACTGGCGAGACGCGTCGATTGCGCCGCCGATCACCACACCGGCACCGTTCAAAATGACCGGGAACTTAGCGTCCGACAGCAGCTTGGCAGCCTCAGTGATGGCGCGTTTGCCGCCCGAAGGGCGCTCAAGACGCACGATCTGCGGCAGGTCAACGTCAATCACCTGGGTCCACATATCGCGCGGGATGTTGATTTGCGCAGGCGCGCAGCCGCGCCAGGCCTTTTCGATCACACGGTTCAGGACTTCGCCAACTCGCGTCGGGTCACGCACTTCTTCTTGGTAGCAGACCATGTCCTTGAAAAGAGCCATCTGCTCGATTTCTTGGAAGCCGCCTTGACCGATGGTCTTGTTGGCCGCCTGTGGCGTGACCAGCAGCAAGGGTGTGTGGTTCCAATAGGCGGTCTTGATCGGCGTCACGAAGTTGGTAATGCCGGGGCCGTTCTGGGCGATAGCCATCGACATTTTGCCCGACGCGCGGCTGTAGCCGTCGGCCATCATGCCGCCATTGCACTCGTGGGCGCAGTCCCAAAAGGTGATGCCAGCTTTGGGGAACAGGTCGGAAATCGGCATCATGGCCGAACCGATAATACCGAAAGCGTGGCGGATGCCGTGCATCTGCAAGACCTTAACAAAAGCCTCTTCTGTGGTCATTTTCATCTAAGGTTTCCTTTTTTTGTGTGAGGCCAGGCCTAGGCCAATACGCGAGCAAGCGCGCCATCGACCGCCGTTAGCACTTCGTCTAGTTCGCTCTGTCCGGCGATAAAGGCCGGGCTGAAGCACAGGGTATTGTTAAAGCCCGTTAGTGAGCGGTTTGTCGCCCCGATCAGCACTGCGGAATTCTGAACGCAGTCCGCGACGATCGCTTGGACCAGCTTTTCTTCCAGGGGCTGCTTGCTGTCGCGGTCGGCGACCAGCTCCGCGCCACAGAACAGGCCCTTGCCGCGCACGTCGCCAATGACGCTGTACTTCGCGGCCAGGCGCTCCAGGCCTTCCAAGAAGTATTCGCCCATGTTGGTGACGTTCTCCAACAGGTTTTCTTCTTCGATGATCTCCATGGTTTTCAGCGCCGCTGCGGGGCCAGCGGTACAGCCGCCAAAGGTCGAGATATCGCGGAAGAAGGACATGGGATCGTCTGCATCGTCCTTGAACAAGTTGAAGACTTCTTCGGTGGTCACGGTGCAAGAAATGGCTGCATAGCCCGAGGCCACGCCCTTTGCCATGGTCACCATGTCGGGCTGGATGCCGAACTGTTGGTAGCCGAACCACTTGCCGGTACGCCCAACGCCGCAAACCACCTCGTCGATGATCAGAAGGACTTGATACTGCTTACAGATTTCTTGCACGCGCTCCCAATAGCCTTTGGGCGGGACGATGACGCCGCCGCCGGCAGTAACGGGTTCCAAGATCAGCGCGCCGACGGTATCCGCGCCTTCGCGCAAGATCACCTCTTCAATCGCGTTGGCGGCTGCGACGCCGTAATCCTGCTCGTCACCGAACTGGTTGCGGTATTCAAGACAGTGCGGCACCTCGACGAAACCGGGCGTGAAGGGGCCATACTGGTCCTTGCGCTCGTTCTGGCCGCCGGACGACAGGGCGGTGATGGTGGTGCCGTGATAGTCGCGCTCACGGTAGAGGATCTTGTTTTTCTTGCCGCCGTATTTGTTGTGCGAAATTTGGCGAACAATCTTATAGGTCTTCTCGTTGGCTTCAGAACCTGAATTTGAATAGTAGACGCGGCTCATGCCGGGCATCTTGCTGACCAGCTTTTCGGCAAACCGAGCGCCGGGTACGCTGCCCGCTGATCCAGCAAAATACGGTAGCTCAACCAACTGATCGCGAACGGCGTCGGCGATCTCTTGGCGACCATAGCCAACATTGACAGTCCAGACACCGCCCGAAGTGGCGTCCAGGTGTTTACGGCCCGCAGCATTCCAAACGTGCATGCCTTCGCCCTTGACGATGACCAGGGGGTCGATCGTTTCAAACTTTTTGTGCTGGGTCAGATGGTGCCAGACACGGGCGCGGTCGCTTTCGACCACGTCGCGAAGAATGTTGTCAGAATAGGCTGAATCCATGGGTCTCTCCGGTACTAATGCGGCCGCTTGTATCGACGCGGTCTACAGAACAAAAAGAAGGTATGCCAGTTGGCGGCGTTGTAGGAGCTTTTCCTTAACATCCGAGCCAAAGCTTAGGCCATCGGCTGCGGTTTTGGGCAATATACGTTGGTCAAGGCCAACGTCGCGGCCTGTTTGAGGGGCGATGGCCCGGAGACTCGGTCGCGTGCGAACCTTCGCTGCACGAGACCCCAAGGCTTTAGGGTGCCCCAAGCATGGCAAGACAGCGGTGGCCTTAATTGAGCCACCGCCTGCCACAAGCGCTTAGCCCTTGCCGCGCCAGGGGATTGTTTTGTGGATCACCCAGCGCATGCACATATCGAACACCAAGCCCAGCACACCCATGATGAGGATGGTCACCCAGATCAGCTCGTAGTCCGAGACAGTGCGCGCCACGTTCTCGATAAAGCCAACGCCTGTGGTGCCCGCCAGCATTTCAGCGGCGACCAAGGTGCCCCAGCACACACCGATGGCAATGCGGATACCGGTCAGAATTTCGGGCATGGCGTTGGGCAGAATGACGTGTCGCAAGATTTGGCCGACCGACGCGCCCAATGAGTGGGAAGCGCGGATCTTTGAAAGCTGCGTTCCCGAGGCGCCGGTGCGCGCTGAAATCACCATGATGGCAAACGCCACCATGAACAGCAGGAAGATCTTGCCGTCGTCTTGAATGCCAAAGATGGTCAAGATCAGCGGTGCCCAAGCCAGCGGCGGGACGGGGCGGTACAGCTCAATGAGGGGATCAAAGAAGGATTTAAAGAAGCGCGAGACGCCCATCATAATCCCCAGGGGCACGCCCAGTACGACCCCCAAGACCAGGGCAACGATGACGCGGAACAGCGAATCCCAAATGTGACCATCCAACATGGGGATCGCGCCCATGTAGATGTCGCCTTGCGCAAAGGCCAGGACGTGGTCTTTGAAGTTGGGATTGACCTCGCCCAGCTCGTTATTGCGTGCGTAGTCGCCGGGCATCACGTCGGCGATCCAATCGGGCACGAAGAAAGCGACGATGTCGGCGATCGGCAGCCACTTCCACCACAACAACGTGGTGCCTTTAAAGCCGCCGCCGTCTTCCAAATTGGGATTAGCAAGCTGGCCCAATTGCGCCACGACGTCGGTCGGTTTTGGCAGCCAGCGGCCCGTGCCTTGTTCGGTGCATTGGGTGCGTGATTTGACGATTTCTCCGCCCGGGAAGAAGGCGAAGGCCACCCAGGACAAGCCGCCTTGCGCGACCATGCTGGCCTTATCCAAATTATCGATTGCGGCCTCAACGCCGTTCAAGGCGGCGGCCGGGAAAATCGTGCCATCGTCCAAACGCCGGAAGATGCGTTCGAAGGCCTTTAAGAAGTCATCGCGCGCTTCTTGCATGGCCGGATCGCTGGCTTGGGCCTCTTGCAGCGCGTCGATTTCGCCGCGAATCTCCGTGATCAAGGCTTCTGCCTCGGGCGGATGGTTGCGGATCCGTGTAAAGGATTTGGCTAGACCGCTCGCCTGCATGGCGATGGCGTCGAAGGCTACTCCGCGTGCGGTTTCGGGCAGCAGAGGGATTTCAACGTGGGTCGTACCCCAGCTTGGCTGCGCCAGCGCTTCGGCGCTGGGCGCGTCGTTGCCCGCCTTGGCACGTGCTTCCAAGTCGCTTGCCAGGCCGCTTAATCCCGTTGCTAGTGCCTCCAGTTCATTGCGCGCGTCCTGGCCGAGATGGCTCGGATCTGATTGCAGCGCGAGCAAGGAGGAGACCTTGGCGTACAGTGCCTGGCTCTGAGCCTGCTCGGCGGCTGTAAAGATGCCCGCCGGGATAGCCAAGGCCTCGAGCTGCTCGCGATTGCGAGCGACCAAGGTCGTCGATTTGTAATAACGCGAGGTCGCAGGAAGCGCCGCGTTGATCGGCGACAAAGCCTCGTCGAGTTTGGCAACCTGGCACAGCTCGTTGGCGGCCTTTGGGAAGAAGGCGCGCGCGGTGCCCCATGAATAGTAGAACCAAATCAAAAACAGAGCAGAGACGCCACATACCGCCCAGTACCAGCCGCGCTTATTGCGCTCAGGGTCGCCGAATACTTCGTCTTTTTCGCGGATCGCCGATTGCTTACGGCCAATGACGATGGTGGCAACGAAGCTGACCAAGGCCAGCAAAATCAAAACCGCCGCGATCAGTGCGCGGTTATCAGATAGCCAATCAAACACGACCCATAATCTCCTCTTCCATGTCCCAAATCATGGTGAGAATTTCTTCGCGGACCCGCGAGAATTCGGGATCTTTCTTAATTTCGCGCAAGGACTCGTTCAGCCCGCGCTCGGCGAAAGGCAGGCGGTATTCCTTGTGCAGGCGTCCCGGCCGGGGAGCCATGACGAATAGGCGCTCGCCCAACAACAGGGCTTCTTCGACCGAGTGGGTGATAATCATGATGGTCTTGCCGGTCTCTTTCCAAAGCTCCAGCACCAGCGATTGCATCTTTTCGCGCGTCAGCGCATCCAGCGCGCCCAACGGCTCGTCCATCAGGATGACTTCGGGATCATTGACCAGGCACCGCGCCAAGGCGACGCGCTGTTGCATGCCGCCAGACAGCTGATACGTCGGCGTTTTGCCAAAGCCCTGCAGACCCACGGTATCCAGCCAGTGATCGACCTTAGCGGCAGCCTCGGCCTTGCCGGTCTTCTTCATACGCAGGCCGAAATCGACGTTCTTTTCAACCGGCAGCCATTCGAACAAGGCGCCTTGTTGAAAGACCATACCGCGGTCAGCGCCGGGTCCCTTGATGATTTCATCGTCCAGCGCGACGGTGCCGCTGGAGGGGTTAATGAAGCCTGCTACGATATTGAGAAGGGTGGTTTTTCCGCAGCCCGAAGGGCCTAGTACGGAGAGGATTTCTCCTTCTTTGAGACGAAAATTTACGTCCTTGAGAGCTTCTACCTTGGCCCCAGTTTGGGGGTTGGTGAAGGTCATGCAGAGGTCGGTCGCGACAAGATCGGCCATAGCAGCACTCTAAGTTTGGGCAAATGGAAAGGGCGAAAACCTGTGGCGGTCCAGTCGGCAATCTGTGCCGCAAGGATCGGGCCGCGACAGGGCTAGCATGACCAAGTTTAGCCAAGCGGGGGCAGCCTAGCGGAGGTCAGCCAGGCGGCGCCTAGCGAGACTGGTCTGGCGAGGCTGGGCTGGCGAGGCGGGGGCTGGCGAGATGGCGTGTACCAAGGATAGGAAACGATAGCAGTTCCAGCAATCACCAGCACCAGAGGGCGTTTTCGCCAAGCGCCAATGCCACGCTAAGCGGCTCAAACAGGCGCAACCAACAGCGAACGACGCGCTGGCCAAACCTGCTACCAAAGGGACGGAGCTCAGGCCTGCATCTGCGTTGGCCAATGCTGACGACCAAGGGGCAATCAGGGGCACACGCTAGCGCTGCCCCTGATCCGCCTTGCATATTGCTGTTGCTGTCTTACGTCTTGGCGCGACCCCAGAAGTCAGGATCACACCGACACCCCGGCGGCCGACACACGCCAACCGCTGTTTGTCAGCAACGCGCTGGGCTTACTCCAGGAAGGATCCGTCGATGGTCTTGGCAATGGCCGCACCATCTGAGTCGCCCGAGAAGACCAGGCCAAGAGAAGCCGCTGCCGCCGCTGCGATGCCGTTAGCACCGAAATAATCCGCGATTTGCTCTGCAGGCGACGGGAAGGTGAAGCCAGCCATTTGGCTCTTGGTGGTCTCAACATCCATACCGGCGTCAGCCGCTACTTTTGCGATTTGCTCAGCGCTGGCTGTCCAAGCGGCGTTGGCTTCAGCGGTCACTTCCATGAAGCTACGGACCAGCTCAGGATTTTCTGTCGCGAACTTTTCGGTCACCGACACCACGTCGAACGAACCGATGCCCGCGTCTTTCTTTTCCTGTGTGCTCATGATCGGGCTTCCGACTTCGCCCGCCGCTTTCGCAGAGGCGCCGCCAAAGATACAAGCCATTGCGACCGAACCGTCAGCCAAAGATACCGCGCCGTCGGCCGGTGCTTGGTCAACGATGGTCATGGTGTCGATGTCGACATCCAGAGCGGCCATTTGCTTGCGGAACGAGAAATCCGCCATGGTGTTCAAGGGAACCGCAACGGTCTTGCCTTCCAGCTCTGAGGCGTTGGATGAGTCAATGCCCAGATCATTGGAAACGAAACAGTCGTTGGCTTCATAGACAACCGCAATGCCGACCATCTTCAAGGGCGCGCCTTGCTGAATGGCGGTCACGAAAGGCGCCAGGCCTTGCGAATAAGAAATGTCGATGTCGCCCGCCAACATGGCTTCGGTCATCGCAACACCGGTTGAAAAGTTGGTCCAGTTTACGTCAACGCCCAGGGCATCGTCGTAAGCCTTATCGACCTTAGCAATCTGGTTCGGGGTCGCCCATTCCAAAAAGAAAGCGGCATTGACTTGGTCGGCTGCATAGCTGGCTGCCGCTGAACCCAAAACAGCCACGCTGGCGGCCGCTGCCAAGATTGTCTTAAATTTCATAATATCTACTCCCTGATTACTGCCTCTACGCCCCTTTCTTGCGGGGTCAACTAGGCGAGAGCACGCTAGCACGCTTTTTTTGGCTGTGGCTAGGGGCGTTTTCAGATTTACGCAGAAAGGAAGGAATGAGCACCTGAAATGTGAGCGGATATGCACGATTGAACGGGCGGGAAGGGCTGTCAAATGCAAGCGCTTGCAGCCGCTGCTTTCGCCCGCCGGTCTAAAACTGACAGTTTATTGCGAATCGAGCTCAGTTTGAGTCGTTTTTCTTCGTGCCCGAGCCGTTGTTCGCGTTGGCTTTTGTGCCTGAGCCGCTCATTGAGGAGTGGTCCATATCGCCGTGGTCCATATCGCCGTGGTTCATTTCCATCATGGCTCCAGCAGATTGGATTGGCACGTCAACAGTCACGGTCTCTCCGTTTTGCAGTTCAAGCCTTACCTCGAAACTTTCGCCCTGCTTGAGCGGCGCGTGCAGACCCAAAAACATAACGTGGTACGAACCGGGCTGAAGCACGACTTCACCGCCCGCGGGCACGTCGATCTGCGGCACCTGGCGCATCTTCATGACACCATCTTCTTTTAGGTGCGTATGTAGTTCGACGCGTTCGGCCACGTCCGAGCTCGCTGCGACAACGGCCAAATCCTCGTTGCCTTGGTTCATCAACACCATGAAAGCCGCCCCGTTGGGCGCTTTGGGTGCCGTCGCCCGCGAAAAGGCGTGCATGGCCAAGATATCGCCCGCCAAGGCAGGGCTAGCGATCAAGACGGCAAGGCCAGCGGCGGCCCGAAGCAAGCGTTTCATGTCAAATCCTCAATATAAAAAGAACGGGTTCGACCTAGGTGGGGAAGTTGCTTTCGTGTTGCAAGCGCAGCTCGGATAACGCGACTTTCTGCCCTGAGGGCAGACTGATATCACGGCCTTCGACCTTGCCGACGATGTGGATGCCCAGGCCCGCTTGCTTGGCGCGTTCCTGTAAAGGCGCGGCGTCTGGAAGCGCCACCAGATAGCGCGCTTGATCTTCGCCGTACCAGAATCCGGTCGCGGTCTCCGCACTGACAACGGCAACCCCCTTATCGCCCGCCAACGCCATTTCGGCCATCGCCACCATCAAGCCACCGTCTGAGATGTCATGGCAGGTGTCGAGCAGGCCTTCTTCGATCAAGCCGCGCACGAAATTTCCGACCTTAGTTTCCGCTGCCAGGTCGATTGCTGGCGCAGGGCCCGCTTCGATACCGTGACATTCACGCGCGTAAATCGACTGGCCCAAGTGGCCGCTCGGCCCGCCGATTAGCACCAGCGTATCGCCATCGCGCTTAAGTGCGACCGTCGCCATGCGGTCGATATCGGCCAGCAGGCCAACGCTGCCGATGACAGGCGTGGGCAAAATGGCTTGGCCTTCCGTCTCGTTGTAAAGGCTGACGTTGCCAGAGACCACGGGCATATCCAGAGCTTTACAGGCCTCGCCCATGCCTTCGATCGCGCCGACCAGTTGGCCCATGATCAAGGGCTTTTCTGGGTTGCCGAAGTTGAGGTTGTTGGTCACGGCTAGCGGCTTAGCGCCCACAGCGGACAGATTGCGGAAGCCCTCGGCCACAGCCTGGGCGCCGCCCGCTTTGGGATCAGCCAAGCAATAGCGCGGGCTGCAATCAACGCTCATGGCCAGGCCCTTGTTGCTGCCATGAACGCGCACAACCGCCGCATCCCCACCAGGGCGTTGGATGGTGTCGCCCATCACCATATGGTCGTACTGCTCCCAGACCCAACGGCGTGAGCACAGATCGGCGCTGCCGACCAGGGTGAGAAGATCGGCGAGTAGATCGCGGCTCTCAGGCACGTCAATCGCCGCTTGCTCGGGCGTGGGGGCATGCGGGCGGTCGTATTCAGGAGACGCCAGCGCAAGCGGATCAATCGGCAGGTCGCCGACGCTCTCGCCTTGCCACTTGAGCTGCATGCGGCCGGTATCGGTAATGGTTCCCACGACGGCAAAGTCCAGACCCCATTTTTCGAAAATGGCTTGTGCCTCAGCTTCGCGGCCTGGCTTGAGTGTCATCAACATGCGCTCTTGGCTCTCGGATAGCATCAGCTCATAGGGCGTCATGCCGTCTTCGCGCATGGGCACCTTGTCCAGCTCCAGCACAACGCCGGTACCGCCTTTTGAGGCCATTTCAAACGATGAGCTGGTCAGGCCGGCAGCGCCCATGTCCTGAATGGCCAAAATGGCATCGGTCGCCATCAGCTCTAGGCAAGCTTCGATCAACAGCTTTTCGGTGAAAGGGTCGCCGACTTGAACGGTGGGGCGCTTTTCTTCGCTGTCCTCGTCGAATTCGGTCGAGGCCATGGTCGCGCCATGGATGCCATCGCGGCCAGTCTTTGAGCCCACATAGACGACGGGAACGCCGATGTCAGAGGCAGCGGAATAAAAGATCTTGTCTGTATCAGCTAAGCCCACGGTCATGGCGTTGACCAGGCAGTTGCCGTTGTAAGCGGGGTGGAAATTGATCTCACCGCCAACGGTGGGAACGCCGACACAGTTGCCATAGCCGCCGATGCCAGCGACAACACCTTTGACCAAGTGCTTGGTGCGCGGATGGTCGGGCGCGCCAAATCGCAGCGCGTTCAGGTTAGCCACCGGGCGCGCGCCCATGGTGAAGACATCGCGCAAAATGCCGCCGACGCCCGTTGCAGCGCCCTGATAAGGTTCGATGAATGAGGGGTGGTTGTGGCTCTCGATCTTAAAGATCACCGCTTGGCCGTCGCCGATATCAACAACGCCCGCGTTCTCGCCAGGGCCTTGGATGACTTGCGGACCTTCGGTCGGTAGCGTCTTTAGCCACAGCTTTGACGATTTATAAGAACAGTGCTCGGACCACATGACCGAGAAGATGCCCAGCTCCAGCAAGTTGGGTGCGCGTCCCATAATCTCGAACGCCTTTTCGTATTCGTCGGGCGATAGGCCGTGCTCGGCGACGATCTCAGCAGAGGTCTCTGGGTGATAGTTGGACATGATGGACTTTCGTATTCACAAACGCCATGCGGCGCGAATTGGGGCTTTGCTATAGGCGACGACAGCAACGCGTGAGCAGAGGGCGAGCAGAGCGCCGGGCGCTTAGCTCAAGGTCTCCAGCAGGCTCTCAAACAGGGGGCGACCATCGCAACCGCCAAGCGCAGCTTCTGTCATGCGCTCAGGGTGGGGCATCATGCCCAAGACGTTGCCATTTTCGTTGACGATGCCAGCAATATTGTTCAATGAGCCGTTGGGGTTGGCCTCGGGCGTGGCCTGGCCGTCCGCGTCGCAATAGCGGAACATCACTTGGCCTTCGCCTTCGATCCGGGACAGCGTTTCAGCGTCGGCAAAGTAGTTGCCGTCGTGGTGAGCGATGGGAATTCGGATAGTCTGCTCATCTTCATAATTGAGCGTGAAGCGCGAGGCGCAGTCCTCGACGCGCAAAAAAACGTCCCGGCAAATGAAGTCCAAATCGCGATTGCGCATCAGCGCACCGGGCAGAAGGCCGGATTCAGTCAGAACTTGAAACCCATTGCAAATGCCGAGCACCGCGACCCCTTCATTGGCGCGCTTAACGACTTCGTGCATAATAGGGCTCTTGGCGGACATGGCCCCACAGCGCAGATAATCGCCGTAGGAAAAACCGCCGGGCAGTACGATCAGATCCAGATCGGGCAACTTGTTGTCGCCGTGCCAGACCATGGCCGGGGCTTGGCCGCTGACCGCCTCCAGAACCACCGCGACATCCCGGTCGCAGTTGGAGCCGGGGAAAACGATGACGCCTGCTTTCACGAGCTCAACACCTCAGCTTGGAAGTCTTCGATGACCTGGTTGGCCAGCAGGGCTTGTGCGGCTTTCTCGGCTTGTTGCTTGGCTTGGTCAGCGCTGGTGGCATCGACCTTGAATTCAAAGACCTTGCCTTGGCGAACCTGGTCAATTCCGGTCATGCCCAAGGTGTGCAAGGCGGTCTCTACGGCTTTGCCTTGGGGGTCGAGAACGCCGGGCTTGAGGCGAACGGTTACGCGAACCTGCATGCTGTGCTCCTTGTTAGCTAGGCGCACAGCAATAGGCGCGTTGGCGGTGCGATACAAGGCCCGCTATGTCGCTGGGGATGGGCTTTTGCAGGTCAAATCGTCCTGTTTGCCGCCCCTTGGCGTTCATGACGGTCGACCAGCGGGCCCCCGGGGCTAGGCGTCGCGGCCTAGGGGTGAAATCCTTGCATGGACTGCTCGTTTAGGTCGCCTCGCCAGGCTGTCTATTTCCGAGTCTCGCCACACTTGTCACAATTTGGACTTGAAGTCTGCCGCCTTCAGGTTGGTGGACAGCAAGGTTGTGCTGGAAACGGGCGGACATTTGCCGCCAATCTTGACGCGATATCTATCCATATTTTGAAGGGTGAGCTGCATGTCTTTGCGTGCTTCTTATTTCGCTCTGTTGGCTTTGGCTCTGTTGATCGCTGCTCAGGCGGGCGGTGGCCTAGGTCTGATGTCTAAAGCGGGCGCAAACGCTTCGATCGCCGCGCCAGCGATTGACGTCACACAAATCGCGCAGGCCAAAGGCTAGCCTGGCGCGATTGCAAGTGCTGCGATTGGCATCAAGGTCGGCATGAAGCCCGGCTATTGAACGCTTGGCCGCGCGGCTTGCCCCTACATGTTTTGCTCAACTACCACACCGCCGCTTTGGCCGGTTTTCGCTTGAAAGGTTATCTCCATGCGTCTTGACGGTAAGGTCGCAATTATCACCGGCGCCGCCTCTGGTTTTGGGGCGGGGATGGCGCGCCAGTTCGTTGCACAAGGCGCCCAGGTCTACATCGCAGACCTCAACGAAGACGACGGTAAGGCTTTGGCGAGCGAGCTGGGGCCCAAAGCGACCTTCGCGCGAACGGATGTGACGGCCCGCATGGACCTGTCAAATCTGGTCAAGACGGCACTGGCCGATCATGACCGCTTGGATATCGTGGTCAACAATGCCGGCTATTCGCATCTAAACCAGCCGCTGGTCGAGGTCAGCGAAGGCGACTTCGATAAGACCTTTAACGTCAATGTTAAATCCATCTTTCACATGACTCAGATCTGTGTGCCGGTGTTTGAACAGCAGGGCGGGGGCGTTATTTTGAACATCGCGTCTACCGCAGGGCTGCGTCCACGTCCGGGGCTCAGTTGGTACAACGCCTCTAAGGGCGCGGTCATCACGGCCACCAAGTCGATCGCTGTTGAGCTGGCAGACCGGCAAATCCGGGTCAACGCTCTGTGCCCGGTGGCAGGCGATACACCGTTGCTGGCCACCTTCATGGGCGAGGACACGCCGGAAAAGCGCGAGGCCTTTCGCCAGTCGATCCCCTTGGGCCGCCTCTCAACGCCCAAAGATATTGCTATGGCTGCGGTCTACCTCTGCTCGGATGAAGCCAGCTTATTGACCGGTGTGGCGCTTGAAGTGGACGGGGGACGTTGCATCTAGCGCCCAAGCAAACTTGCATGCCCGATCTGATGCAGCCCTGCTGAGCGCATGTCGCTTATTCGCAAGCCTTTGCCGTCGGCCTGTGACTAGCTGGCCGAAACGCTAGCCGAGAACAGGCAGCCAGGAGCAAGCGCGCTAGGGGCAAGTGAGCTAGGGGCAAGTGAGCTAGGCGCAAGGGAGCACAGCATGTTAGAAGAAGCCAAAGCGCGAACGCGCGATCTGCAAACCGCCATGCGCGAGCAAGGCATTGAGCGCGCCGTTTTCACCGATGAAAGTTCGATCGCCTATTTGGCTGGATTCTGGGGCTATCTGGGGATCGAGTTTGGCCGTCCGACCATGCTGGTCGTCCCAGTCGATGAGCCCCCTATTGTCATTACGCCTTTTATGGAATCGGAAATGGTGGCCGCCATGACCTGGGTCGAAGACCTGCGCACATGGGAGGACATAGGTCCGCGCTCTTGGCAAGCCGCCCTGGCCAAGGCATTGGGCGAAGCGCCTGGTGACATCTGGATCGAGCGCAACCACATTCCCGCTCTTGTACGCAACTATCTAGATGAGGCCTACGCCGATAGCCGCCTACGCGATATCTCGCCGGTCTTGGGCGCGCAGCGGGTCATTAAAACACCGTTCGAAATCGAGGTCATGAAGCAAGCAGGCCAAATCGCCGGCGCCATGATGGGCGCTGCACACGACTCGCTGGCAGAAGGGGCCCCGGAGTACGAATCGGCTCTGGCGGTCATTCAAGCCGGGTCGCGGGCGGCAGCAACCTTTTTGACCGACAGCGGCTGGGATAGCTTTGTCTCGCCCATGATCCATAACCTGCAAATCTTACAAAGCGGCGCGGACACTTCGATGGTTCACCGCCGCGCCAGCGTGCGCAAATATCAAAAGTTCGATCCGGTCTACTTCTGCTTCTGCAATATGGCTCAGTTCAAGCAGTACAAGCTGGGATTTGACCGTATGTTCCATATCGGCGACGTAACCGACGAGGCGCGGCGCGTCCAAGAAGCGGCCATTGCGGCCCAGCAGGCAGCGCTGGCTGCCATCCGCCCCGGTGTGCTGGCAGAAGAAGTGGCCGCGGCTGCGGGTGAAGTCTATCGCCAGCGTGGCTATGAGACCGGATATCGAACGGGTCGCTCTATCGGCGTCTCCTACCTTGAGGCTCCAGAGCTTAAGACCGGCGACACGACCGTGCTGCAACCCGGTATGACCTTCGCGGTCGATGGCGGTATCTCGATTGATGGCTCAACCGCGGGCCGGATCGGCGATTCCATCGTCGTGACCGAGGGGGGCTTTGACTACATCACCAGCTACCCGCGCGAAATCTTGTTGAGCAGGGGCTAGCAATGGTTGACAGACTTACTGTCTTTGTCGCTCAGAGCCCTGGCGGGTTGGTCGGCCCGGACGCGCGTTTGGCCTGGTTGGCGGCTCAGCTTGGCCAGGGCGCGGCAAGTGGCGGCGATCTCTTGGTGTTGCCCGAACTGTTTTTGACCGGCTACAACGCGGGCGAAGCTCTGCTGACCTGGGGCGAAGAGCGCCACGGTCCCTATGCTCAGCGCATCGCGGCACTGGCCAAACAGCACGGGATTGCCATCCATTACAGCTACGCAGAAAAAGAGGCTGGTCAGCTCTATAACGCGGCGGCCTGCTATGGCGCGCAAGGGCAGGGGACGGCAGCCCAGTATCTTGGCGGGCACCGCAAGCTATTGCTGCCACCAGGTTTTGAGGCCGACCACTTTGTCACCGGTCAAGACCTCGCTTTGTTCGCGCTTGCAGGTTTTAAGATTGCGACGCTGATTTGCTATGACGCCGAGTTTCCCGAGACCTTCCGCCAGGTGGTTGCTGCTGGCGCTGATCTGGTGGTTGTGCCGACCGCGCTGGCGGCCGAATGGGGCGTTGTGGCCCACAAAATGATCCCAACGCGGGCTTTCGAAAATGGCTGCTTTGTTTGCTATGCCAACCATTGCGGCGAAGAAAACGGCCTATCCTATCTGGGCGCTAGTTGTGTGGTCGCGCCCAATGGGCAGGACTTGGCGCGCGCTGGAACGGGGGCAGAATGGTTGCGCGCCGAATTGGACCGCGCGGCCATTGCTAAGGCCCGCAAGCGCCTGCCGTATCACCATGATCGCCATCGCCTGCCTTGGATGAGTAGGGGGATGAGCAAGGAGATGAGTAAGGGGGGTGCCTAGGCACTTCCCCGCGGGAAAGACTTTGAGGCAGCAGGCGGGAGCTCAGGCCCAGAGGGTTCAAGCCAAGAGGGGGCAGGCCCAGAGGGTTCAAGCCAAGAGGGGGCAGGCCCAGAGGGTTCAAGCCAAGAGGGCTTGGGAAACCAATCCACCGGCGGAATCTCTGGCTTAGGCGCGAACCAGGGTGCCCGCACCCGACTTTGACAACAGCTCGACAATCACCGCGCCTTCGATCCGGCCGTCAAGGATGACCGCCGCGCCGACGCCGCCTGAGACCGCCTTTGCGCAGGTCTCTAATTTGGGGATCATGCCCCCTTTGATGGTGCCGTCCTGGCGCAGCGCTGCGACTTGATCCAGCTTGATCTCGCTCATCAGGTGGCCTTGCTTGTCCAGCACGCCAATCACGTCGGTCAACAGCATCAGGCGCGCTGCCCCCACCGCTGAGGCGATAGCGCCCGCCATTGTGTCACCGTTGATGTTGAAGGTCTGGCCTTCGCCGTCGGCTGCGATGGGCGCAATGACGGGGATAATGCCGCTGGCTTCGAACGAGGAAAGAACCGCCGGATTGACCAATTCGGGTTCACCAACAAAGCCCAGGTCTTGATCGCCCTTGACCTTGACCGCGCGCACCAAATCGCCGTCCTTGCCCGAGATGCCAACCGCGCGCCCACCAGCACGATTGATGGCATGAGCAATCGACTTGTTGACCTGGCCACTAAGGACCATCTCGACAACGCCCATAGTGGTGGTGTCGGTGACACGCAGGCCGTCAACAAAGGTTGCTTCGTGTTTCAGTTCGTCCAGCATGCGATTGATTTGCGGGCCGCCGCCGTGAACAACGATTGGGTGGATACCGACCTGGCGCAACAGCACCATGTCCTTTGCGAAGGCCTCGAACAGTTTGGGGTCGGTCATGGCGTGACCGCCAAACTTGATGACGATGCTGCGGCCATAGTAGCGGCGCAGATCCGGCAGAGCGCCCCTTAGGACTTTGGCTTCGGCGCGATAACGGGCCATGAGTTCATCGTATTCGCTCTGCGGCATGGGGCTTCCTCGGCTTGGATGCTATCTCATCGTTGGTCGGGCTCTAGGCCCGGTGGCGCGCATGATCGGCGCGGCCTGCGGGCGCTAGCCCTCGGCCATGGCTGCAATATGGGCGCGCAGTCGATCAATGCCAATGCGTTTTTCGGAGCTGGTCAGCAAGATCTCGGGGAAGGCGGCCACGTGCTTGTTGACCTCGGCATAGCAGCGTTGCAGCAGCGCGTCGCGCTCTTCTGCTTTGATCTTATCGATCTTGGTCAGCACGACCTGAAAGGATTGCGCGGCGGTGTCCAAGCGATCCATCATTTCGCGGTCCAAGTCTTTCAGACCGTGGCGGCTATCGACCAGAATAAAGGTGCGCTGCAGGTTGGGGCGACCAGCAAGGTAGCGCTGGAGTAGCTTATTCCAGGCGTCAACCTTGGCCTTGGGCGCTTTGGCAAAGCCGTAGCCCGGCAGGTCCACCATCCAAATTGCACCGTCCAGATCGAAGAAGTTCAATTCTTGCGTTCGGCCGGGGGTGTTGGAGGAGCGGGCCAAATCCCGCCGGTTTACCAGAGCGTTGATGAGGCTGGACTTGCCGACGTTAGAGCGGCCTGCAAAAGCCACCTCCGGCTGCACCGGGTCGGGCAAGCCCTTCAAAGCAACGACGCCCTTAACGAAGGTACAAGGGCGGCGAAACAGGGCCTCGCCGCTCGGCAGCTCAATGACGGGCGGACTGTAGACGGCTGGGCTGTCGGCTGGTGGATTGTCGACTAGTGGGTTGTCGACAGGTGGGTTGTTGACTGGCGGCTGATCGGGCTTTGCGGGCGCGTCAGCCGCCTTTTGGTCTATTGGCTCGGTTGGGCTCAACGCTTGCGACCCTTGCCCTTGCGTGAACCGCCGCTGCGGCGTTGCTTGCTGCTGGCCGCCGAACTGACGGTTGCCTTGGGGGCTTCGCCTTCTGTCTCAGCCGTAGCCTCGCCAACGACCTCGCTGGCGGCGACCTCATCCGTGGCTTCGATCACGACCGGTTCGCTGGCTTCTGCGTCATCGTTCGCAACGTTGGCATCCGCAGCAGGCGCTGCATCGTCATCAGAAGCATCGGCTTTTTTGCCCTTACCCTTGGTCTTGCGGCGCGCGTCACGTTCGGCGCGCTTGTGGGCATCGGCATAGCGCATGATGGTCCACTGTTGGCCCAGGGTCAGGATGTTGTTTGATGTCCAGTACAGCACCAGGCCTGCGGGGAAGGTCGACAGCATAAAGGTAAAGACGATGGGCAACAGATTGAAGATCATGGCCTGCTGGGGGTCCGCCGGTGGCGGGTTCAGTTTCTGCTGAGCCCACATGGAAACGCCCATGATCAGCGGCAACAGCCCGATGGACAAGATATTCAAGAAGCCCAGATCGGGTACCGTGTAGGGCAAGAGGCCAAACAGGTTTAGGACGGTGGTCGGATCGGGCGCGCTGAGATCGGTCAACCAGCCATAGAAGGGCGCGTGGCGCATTTCGATGGTGACGAACAAGGTCTTATAGAGCGCGAAGAAGACGGGGATTTGCAGCAGCATGGGCAGACAGCCAGCAACGGGATTTGCGCCTTCTTTCTTGTAGAGCTCCATGGTCTCTTGGCTGACTTTGGCGCGATCTTCGGGGTACTTCTCGCGGATTTCGGCGATGCGGGGGGCCAGACGGCGCATGGCGGCCATCGACACGTAAGAGCGCCAGGCCAGCGGGAAGAACAGGATCTTGACGGCGATGGTCAGCAAAATTAGGGCGATGCCGAAGTTGCCGGTCAGGTTTTCAAGGATAATCAATGCCTTAGCAAAGGGCTTGGTCAAGTAATAGAACCAGCCATAATCAATGGCCTTGTCGAATTGCTTCAAGCCGAACTGTTCAGAATAATCATCCAGGCGTGTGACCTGTTTGGGCCCGGCGAAGATCAGTGAGGTTACTTCTGCGCTCGCGCCCGGATCGAGCAAGAAATCGCCATAGCTGTAACCTGATGAATATTCTTGAACATTGTTGACGACGCGCCCTTGGGTCACAATCGAGACCGCCGATTCCTGGTCCAGCGGCATAACCGACGTCAGCCAGAACTTGTCGGTGAAGCCAATCCAGCCCCCGGTTGAGTCTAAGCTCTCGGTCAAGCCTTCGGCGCCAGCTAGTTTCTTGTATTCATATTCGTGCAGGCGGTCCTTGGCATAGCCGATGGCGCCTTCATGGACCAGCCAGTTCCCCTGCGTTTCGACCAATCCGACGCGTTTGCTGCGTACGAAGGGGCGTAGCGTCTGGCTCGCAGTCGAAGCGTTGGTCACGCTCTCGGTCACTTGGATCAGATACTCGTCGCGCAACTCAAATCGACGCTGATAGGTCAAGCCGTCCAGCGACAAGCTCAAGGTCACTGGGTTATCACGGGTCAAACTGGTGGAATCGGTGCTCCACAGATGCTTGGCGGTCGGCGTCTCGACTGTACCGGCGCGCCGTTGCCAGCCCGATTCTACATAATAGGCATTGTTCAAATTAGACGGCTGCAACAGTTGAACGTTGGGGCTCGTCTTGTCGATGGTCTCGTGGAATTGGGTCAGAGTCACGTCGTCGATCAGACCGCCGACAAGGTTGATTGACCCTTCGATCAAGGGATCGTCAATGGTGATACGGGGCGTGGCATCCAAGGCCGTGACGCGGCCTTCGCCGTTTTCGCCGTAAGCGACGACCCCGGTCGAGACGAGCGTCGCACCCTCCTCTGTTGGCGTGGCGACGGTTGGCTCAAAGGCATCGCTTTGGCCGTCGGCAGCGGCGCTAGGGGCTGCGTCGCCTGCAACCTCGGTGCCCGGCTCGGGGGTGGGTTGCGGCTCGGGACCAAAGAAGGCCTGCCAGACGAAAAAGACCACAGCGGTCAAAGCAAGAGCTATGAACAGATTACGCTGCTCGTCAGGGTTACGGTGTTGGTTGAGCATAGAACGCTAAGCTACTCGTGTTTGGTGGGGGGCACAGGGTCATAGCCTGAGCCACCAAGAGGATGACAACGGGCAATACGGCGCAGCGTAAGCCAAGAGCCTTTGATGGGGCCATGCGACTGAAGCGCTTCGATGGCGTAAGCCGAACAAGTCGGCTGATATCGGCACCGAGGAGGCAGCAAAGGAGAAATGAACCAGCGGTATAGCTGAACCAGCATAATAAGCAAGGCGTTGAGCCCGCCTTTCAGCGCTTTTAGGATCAACTCAGCGAGCCGCTTCATGGCTGCTTTCCTTTGCAGTTGGCGGTTTCGAACTCTAGAAGCCAGCGGGGCGGTCCAGCGGGACGGTTCTGCCCCAAGGTATCAGGCCCGAGTTACAAGGCCCGAGTCATCAGGCCCGCGCTATCGGGCTGCGGTGCTGGTTGCAGCAGCCTCAGCGGCAGTGCTGGCCTGCAGATAGGCCGAATCGCCTGCGCCCGCAAGGCAGCGGATAGTCACAGCGACCGATTTCAAGCAGGCTGAAGCTGTTCCTGGGCAGCGACCGAGGGAGGGGCCGCGGCGACAATCGCTCAGGCTTGCGGCTCGCCGCTGCGCCCATCATCGCCCGGTGGCACGGCTGCGCAAAGGCGCAAGAGCCGCTTGAGTGCGTGCTGGAAATCAGCTGTTAAGTCTTGGTAGTCGCGTTCAAGCGTTTGCTTGCGCGCGATCAGTACCAAATCAATCGGCGCAGCGGGCAAGTCGCGCAAGGCCTCGTGAGCTAGGGCGCGTAGGCGGCGCTTGGCACGGTTACGGGCAACGGCGTTGCCGACTTTTTTGCTGGCGGTGAAGCCAAGGGCAAAGCCGCGCGATGGATCATAGCCCGGCTCATCCTCGCGGCGACGGCGCGCTTGGACGATCATGCCCTTAGCGACGTGCTTGTGACCGCTTGCGGCTGCGGCCAAAAATTGCGGGCGTTTTTTCAAACGCGGAATCAGGGGCATAGCTAATTTCGAGTCGTTGTTGTGCCCTGGTCAGGGCACTGGCCAGAGCAGGGGCCAGAACAAGGGCAAACGCGTCGTGCAGAACACTGGGCCAGGCCCAAACTCGCCCGCGGTTTAGTGGCGTCCATACGGGAAAACCGCTGCACCCAGGGGTACAGCGGATCCAATAGCGTTACGCTCGCGGGCTCAAAGCCTATCCTCATGGACCCGTAATGAAATCGGGTCGCTACAGATAAGGCCGGTTCGCTTAGGCGCTCAG
>JAUIDR010000010.1 GCA_030428565.1 Alphaproteobacteria bacterium | reverse complement strand
GCCTAATTGAGGCGAAACGCGGGGGAGGCATCTCTCCAGTCGGGCTACGCCCTCCCTGCAAGACACCACCCCCGCGTTCTCATCCTGATTGACGCTGGATTCTCATCTTGTTTGTCGCGCTGCAGCGTCAGGCTGCAGTGAGGCGTCAGGCTGCAGTGAGGCGTCAGGGCCTGATGTGTTTTGACCTTCGATTGCCTGGGCTGGAGTCTGGGCTGGAGTCTGGGCTGAAGTCTGGTCTGAGGCCTGGACTGGAGACGGCGCGGGGCCAGAATCCTGGGCGACCAGTGCCTGCGGGGCAGCCAGCGCCCAAGCAGCGGCCGTGAGAGCCAAGGCCGTCCGGGCGGCTCGATTAAGGTCGTATGTCATGTGCATCATCGAGGCATTTCCAGGGAATAAGTAGAAGGACAGCTTTGGATAGACGAGGGGCAGTTAGGGCGATAGGGCATGCCAGGGGTTCCTGGAAGATAGTAGAACACGGCTTGCCTCTGCCACGGGCTCCAACGCGATATTGGTCGTTAGCTGGGGCCTAGATGGCTGCAAAGTGGCAGCCAGGGCACGCGCCTGTTGCCAGCCAAATCGGCGATACAAAGGCTTGCTGGCCTTGCTCATCAGCGCCGCAAGTGGCGGAGCGTAGATGCGCTGCTTGCCGATGAGGCCCAGAGTGTGGTTGCGGCTGACCTTGTGGGCACCGCCCTGTGAGCCTGCATTCAATGTGAGACGGGGCCCTTGGCCGTCAAAGACCATCAGCGTTGGCGTGGCACGTGCGCGCGATAAGACGAGCGGAGCGCGTGTCTCGTCGGCGGTGGGCTTTGCGCGGCAAAACTCCAGGTGCATAATCAAGCCCGCTCGCCGCGGCAGGCGCCGCATGTTCGAGACGAAGTTACCCGTCGAGGCCACGATTAAAGTCTGGCGACCTTCGGGCGTTGTCTCCTCATAAAGGGGCTGGACCACGTGGGGATGTGTGCCCAGCACCATGCTGGCACCAGCTGCTATCATTTCTCGGCCCAGGCGGTGGTCGCGGCTGTTGATGCGATGCGCGAATTCAACGCCCCAATGCGGCGTGACAATGATCGCATCCACCGAGGGATTCGCCTTGAGCTGACGGATGGTCTCAAGAACCTGTTGCTTGTGGCTATAGCATCCCAATACCTGGTCTTGGCGGTCGGGAATGCCGTTGGTCGAGTAGGTACAGGCCAGCCAAGCGATATTGGCACCCTTGGCGCGTGTCATGCGATAGAAAGGGGCTTGGCTGCCAGCGCGGCGCGTTCCGGTGTAGGCCAGCCCCTGACGCTCTAGCTCGTCAATCGTGGCGTCAACGCCCGGTGCCCAGCGGTCTAGGGCGTGGTTGTTGGCGGTCGATACGATGTCAAAGCCAGCTTGCTTCAGCTCGCCAATCAATGCGGGGTGGTAATTGAAAGAAGGAAAGGACGTGTAGACCAGGTCGTCAAAGCGGCGACCAGGATCGGCCACCTTGCGGCCTCCGCGCTTGAGCCCGGCTGCTGTCGGGCCCTCCAGGTTGGCGTAGGAAATATCGGCGGCTTGGATCAGGGGTTCGGCAACACGCCAGATCGCGCGGGCGCCGTCTGGCTGACTGTAGGCCTTGATTTGTAGCTTTCTATGCAACAGGACATCACCCACCCCCAGCACTTTGATGCGCTTGTTGTTGGCGCAATAGTCGTTTCGCTCAAAAGCTTGCACCGCGGGTGCCATCAAGAGCAGAACCGCTGCCAGGCTCGCGCATTTTCGGAGCCAGCTCGCCATCCGGCGATGTGGATATTCGCGATGAGGATGTCGGTCTGTCATAGGAAGTCAGGTATCCTCAAAGGCTTGGGCGTTGGTGCAGCCTTGCGATGGCCAAAGCCGGATTGTCCAGCACGCGGCGAAAGGGTCAAAGGCGATTGATCGTCAGCGGCGTCCTTGATGGCGTAGAGATATCCATCACGGCTGCCAACATAAATAGCGCCCTTCCAGACCGCCGGTGTGGACTCAATATAGCCGCCCGACGGCAGGCGCATCTGCCAAACCGGGCGCGGATGGGCTGGGTTGCTCACATCATAGCGCAGCAAATGGCCTTGGCAGTCGGCGACCAGCAACTGATTGCCCACGACCACTGGCGACGACCAGGAATGAAAGCTGAATTTCTCGCGATACGTGACCGTGCCCGTGGCGGCGTTGACAACCCAAAAATCGCCCGAGTGGGCTAAGGTGTATAAATGGCCCTTATAAAGCGCTGGGGTCGCCCACAGGCCGTACTTGCCTGGTGCTTTGGGGTAGTCCAGCTTCCAGATCACTGGGGCCTTTGGCTGGAAAGGATTGAGCTTGGTGAGCTGGCCCGCGCGCGCGTGGCCGGGATTATCGCGCCGCTCTTTTTCTGAGGCGACGTAAAGCATGCCAGCTTCATCGATCACCAGGCTGGCGTCGGTATCGTCACCGGTCCAATACTCGAAGACTTGCGCTTGCTGGCGGCTGGCGCCTTTGGCCAACTTGGCGATGTCATAGCCTTGAACAAGGCCGCCTGAATTGGTGAAGTAGACCCGGTCTTGCCAGACCGCCACGGAGTTTTCAATCGACACCATGCGATCACGGATCAGGCGAAAAAGTTCGGGTGTGTAGCCCTTAATTTTCGCAAGGATTTTGGGCGCAACGCTGGGCTTGCCGTCCTGCCAGGTGCGGTTCAGTTTGACCAGATAGAACAGGCTGTTCTCACCACCAACCAACAGGTGATCGTTGATGACCAAGGGGTTGCCGTCCCAGTCATTGTTCCAGACCCCGCCAGAGGTGACGCCGGGCAGCTTCCACAAGACCTGCGCGCCTTCATCGCTGAGCGCGGCGATGCGTAGGAAATTGTCCCGGCTGCCAAAATAGAGCAGCGGAAAGCCGTCAGGATCCAGGCTGACTGACCCCTTGATAATGTCGCGGGTCGCCAGGGCAGGCCGCAAGTCCTTGCCGGTGGCGCTATCCATGAAATGGACGGCGTGGTCATAGGCGCCCAGGATGATCTCGGTCCGCGTGTCGCGCTCCCATACGACCGGTTGCCCCGTCCAGCCGCTGCCGCACCAGGTTTTCGTTTCCTGGCCGACACTCGACTTGCCGCAAAAAGGACCACGGCGCCATGCAATCGCTGGTCGATCGGGCAGGGGGCCTTGGCCGTAGTAGGAGCGGGTAGGGTTGCCGCGAAAAGCTAGCAGGCCGCGCGTCTTGGCATGAGGCCACGGTTGGCCGACGCTGGTCGGATCGACCCAAACCGGGCTGGTCTGATGTTCGGAGGCCTTGCTCGCTGCGTGCAACGCCGACGCTGGTTGAGCATCCAGCGCTTGCGCCTTGGCGCTTTGCTCGCTTGCATGCGCGGGTGCTGGCGCACGCTGGTCTTGGCTCCAAACAGCCGGCACCCAAGCAATGAGCACAAGAAACACAAGGCGAATGGGCATAGCCGCGCTCATGACAAACAGAAAGTCGAAAGAAGCGCTACTTTGCGGCTAAGCGCGGGGCCTGTAAAGCAGTGCTTGGGCTTTGCAGGCAAAATGGGAGGCCAAGCCCCCCTTAGACGCCGCGCAATGCTGCTCACTCAGGGTTTGAGCTGGGTTAGGGCATCGCGCATGCCTTGAATAAAGTCCGCATCAGTGTTGACCATGGGATCAAGTACGCGATAGCGCAGGCCTGCCCGTTCTGCCGCTTGCACGGCTGAGGCACTGGGCGGGAACTCGAACAACATCATATCGGCGGGGCGCTCAGCTTGTAGCGCTGCCAAGGAAGCCTCATTCTCTTCGGTGATGGTCTCCGCAGCTTCCCAATGAATGAAGCGCATATCCATGCCATAGGCTGCCGCTAAGTAGTGATAGACCGGGTGTGAGCCGACCAAAGCCGTGCCTTGCAGAGCTTCGCCCGCTTGCTTGGCCAGGCCATTCAGCGCCGCCAAGTCGCCTTGCAGTGTGCCAAGCGCTGCGTCGACTTGACTGGCATCCAGTTTCAGTTTGCGTTTAAAGGCCGTTGCGATGGCCTCGGCTTGCAGGCTTGCGATCTTAAAATCCAACCAAGTGTTGCTCGCAAAGACACCGTGCTCATGCGCGTTGCCGCCGTGGGTGTGGACCTCTGCGTCGCCAGGCAAATAGCGATCCTTGGCCTTGGCCGAGGTATCGACCAGGCGGGAGCGACGCAAGGAGGCTTGTGGCACCCATTTCGCATAACCGGCACCGTTTAGCAGCACCAAATCAGCCTTCTGTATGTCAGCGATATCTTCGCCGCTGGGCTCCCAATATGCGGGGTCTTCGCCCTCGGGCGCGGGCATAGTGACTTGGATGGCATCGCCGCCCAAGCGCTTGGCAAAGTAGGCCAAAGGCGAATTGACCGCGACGACCAGAGGTTTGGCCGCGGCGTGAGAACTGACGCCGGCGGCCAGGACCAGCAAGAGCAAAAAACCATGTCGAAGAGCTAGAACCATCGTTGTTCCTTTCATACCGAAAAATAAATTAGAGGCTGGGAGCAACGAGCGACACCACAAGCTCGCCAACCAGCTGCTCGCTGGCCAGTCCTGCCAGCCAGGCGAGCCCGGCACCCATCGCCAGCAGGACCAGGAGTTCCAGAGCGACGAGCTTGACCGAGAACCAACGCCCTGCACCGAGTTGGTAGTTGGTTCGGATCTCGGGTTGTCGCAATTGCAACGATAAATAGACCGCCAGGCCCAAGGCGAACAGAGCCGCGATAGCAACGACCACCACCACCGCATCCAAGATGGCCTTGAAGCGAAACAGATTGTCCATCAACTGGCCGATCAAAGGCCGGGGTTGAATGATCTGGGTGGGATTGTCCGGGTTCTGATAAAACCCGCGCAGAATGGTCTGGGACTTGTGATCGTAGGGCAAGGCGATGATGGCCGTTACCGGGTAGGTCTCTGGATCGCCGTGAAAGTGGAAGCTGGCTCGGTTCTGGTCGGTAATGCGGGCGAACTGGCGCTGTGCCGCATTGGCAATGACGACGCCATCCGGGCGCACACCAGCCGCAATAACATCGTCGTGGCCGTGGCCGATGCCCTGCACAATCCACGAGGTCTTGATGTCGGTAAAAATGGCTGTGTCATCGGGGGTTCCGGTCGGGGCCAGCACGCCGACGATGTCCAATTGCAGCGGATAGGTCGCGGTGAGATCGAACAGATTTTCTGGCTGCGTGACCAATGATTGTCCAACCCCGACCCCCAAGCGTTCGGCAACCTTGGCCCCAAGTACCGCTTCACCGATCAAGGAAAAGGCTCGTCCTGATTGAAACGCGAAGCCGCGAAAATCCAGATAGTCCAGGCTGGTGCCGACTACCGGTGCACCACTGGCAAAATAGCGGATGTGCAAGGGGATAACGTCGGCATAGCCACTGTCCCACACCTCGTCGACCGTTGCCATGCTGGATGCTTGCGGAGACTGGCCGCGGAAATACAGCGCCTTGATGGCCAAATCCAGCGCCGAGCCCTGACGGCCCAGCAGCAGCGGCGTGGTCTCGGCGCGTGCGGTCATCAGGTTCTGGCTGCGATCCAACAGGCCCTGTGTGACGAGTGGCACCGACAAAATGAGCGCGGTCGCCAACACCATAATCAGGCTCTTGATCCAGTGGTGGCGCAGATATGCTAGGGCAAGGTAGAGACTGGTCATGTGCGCGTTCCCGGCTCTAGCGCGTGCCTGAAGTCGGCGAAGTCAACGACGCGATCAAAGCGTTCTAGCAAGGCGTGGTCGTGGGTGACGGCCAACAGCGCCGCGCCGTCATCTTGGGCACATTGAAACAAGAGATCCATGATGAGCAGCTTGTTTTCTGGGTCCAGGTTGCCGGTTGCTTCGTCTGCCAAAATTAAGCTCGGCTGGCGGATCAAGGCCCGACAAATCGCGACCCGCTGTTTTTCCCCCTGCGATAAGGAACGCGGCTTTTGCTGCAAGCGCTCGGACACGCCCACCAGTTCTGACAGTCGGTAGGCACGATCACGCGCCAACCGGTCCAGCTTCGCCGCAGGGTCCAAGCGGTAAGGGTGCAGGATATTGTCCAGGGCGTTCAGGTAGGGGATGAGCTGAAAATCTTGAAAAACGAAACCCAGCTTTTGACGGCGCAGCTTTCGCCGCCCGCCGTCGCCTTGGGCATTCATGATCGTATCACCCAGCCGAATTTGGCCAGCCTGGGGCAACAACAATCCCGCGATGAGATTGAGCAAGGTGGTCTTGCCTGTGCCCGACGGGCCAACAACGGCCACGCGCTCGCCTGCCGCGACCGCCAATTCGGGTACCAACAAACGGAAATTGGCCTTGGGGTAAGCGAACTCCAAGTCTTGAATGTGAATCACGGCTGGCCCCCTTCTGCGCTTGGTGCTGCTGCATCTGTCTTTGAAGGTTGAGCGGCTGCACTAGAGTTGGCCTCTGAATTGGTCCCTGTTGTGTCTCCAGTTGCTGATCCAGTTGTAGACCCTGGTGTTGCGATTGGCTGACCCGCATCACTGCGGTCGATATCCATCAGCTCAAAGCTCACCATGCGCCAACGGCCATCCAATGGGGCCATGTCGATTTTAGCGCTGTAGACATTGCCGCGCACATGCTGATGGACGCCATGCCCGACCAGGCCAATGACCGCCCACTGGGCCGCATAACCTATGCGATAGCTTTGAGGTTGTTGCTGGTAATCCAAGGCGCGAAGTTCGATGGAGTGTAAGGTCTGGCTTGCTGGGTCCAGCCCTGACTGCAGGGTGGCTTGCTTTTGCAGGTACAAAAGCTCCAAGACATCCGGTGCGGTGGCTTCGGCCAAAGCATCGTAGATGTCTTCTGGCTCGCTCAGTTCAAACGCGCCATAGATGGTGCGCAAGGCGCTTAGCAGCAGCTTGTCGGGGCGCTCTTGTGCCTGCCTTAAGCTCATGGCGTCGGCGCCCAAGTCGGGCGATGGCAGGGGTTGGTGACGCTCCTGATATTGCCACCAGGCCAACAGCGCGAGCAGCAGCACGAGGGCCAGCAAGCGAACGTTCCAATTCCAAGGCCAAAGCCACCTCATACCAGCGCATCCAACAGCATCATGATCGCGATGCCCAAGGTCGCGATGGTGCCAGCACGCTCGCAAGCAGCGCCCTGGTTAGCCGGTTGTGGGCCGTCAGCCGAACCCGGATTGAAGGCTTCGGGCAACAAGTCGGCCAAGCACATCCACAGCATAGCGCCCGCCGCCAGTCCTAGCCCCCAGGGCAACAGCTGGCTGAAGGTTAGCACGGCATAATAAGCGGGCAGGGCGAGCAATGGCTGCGGCAGGCTGGAGGCGATCGCCCACAGGACCGAGCGCCCAACGCTGACCCCAGCCGGCACCAAGACGAGCGCAATGGCGAGGCCTTCGGGTATATTTTGCAGCGCCATGGCTAGGGCGACCAACAAGCCCAATTCTTCACCCGGACCGAAAGCAACGCCGATCGAAATACCTTCCGCACCCGAGTGGACCGTCATGATGATAATAACCATCATGGCCCGGCGCAAAATGCCAGTTCCAGTGCCAGTACCGACCTGTAGCATGTCTTTCGGCGAGTGCTGTTGAAGGCTCGCATGGACGGCGTAGGCCAAAATGATGCCCGCAACCAGCCCGCCTAGCGTCGGCCAGAGCGCTATTTTATTGCCCTCTTGGATCAGCATGACCGAGGCACCTATCATGAGGCCCGCCGCTAGGGCATTGGCAGCCCCTCTCTGCGCTTCGCTGAGGTCACGGCGAAAATAGAACGGCACGGCGCCCAAGCCGGTTGCTAGGGCGGTGGCAAATGCAGCGGATACAACGATCCAAATTTGAGGCATTGGCAGACTTTCGCTCGATACCTTGGCCCGTGGGGCAACGGTGTGCAGACCGCAAACCTAGCAGCCGATTGGTCGCGAATGCTATGCCTGGGGCATAGATTTAGCCAACCAGATTGCCGCAGCACACTGGGAAGCCAGGCCGCTCGCTTGGCCCTCATTCATTCGTGACTTCAGGCCCGCTTGAGGGCCTTGACAAACCTTCCTGCACGGTTCGCAATATAAGTATAGACCCTGGGATACACCCAAGGGTCCAAATTGGAGTCAACAACATGAAGCATGGCGTTTTTGTTTGGAATGAGTTCATGACCTGTGACGTGGAGGCGACCAAAGCCTTTTATGAAAAGTCTATTGGCTGGCGGTTTGAAGCCATGCCTATGGGCGAGGACGGTACGTATTGGATCGCCAAGGTTGGCGAAGATTCAGTGGCGGGCGTCATGGCGATGCCCGAGGATGATCCTAAGTTTGAGCACGTGCCCGACCATTGGTTCGCCTACCTGGAAGTTGACGACGTGCATCAGCGGATCAAGCTGGCTCAGCAGGCGGGCGCGAGTTTGGTCAAAGAGCCTTTCGATATTCCCGGCATCGGCACCATCGCCATTTTGGCCCAACCGGGCGGTGGCGTTGTCGGCTGGATGACCTCGATTTCAAGCCAGAGCTAGGCGCACGTCTAGTCCAGTCTCAACACCGCCATGGCTTCCAGGTGTGCGGACCACAAGAATTGATCGAAGGCCTGGGCCCACTCCAAGCGGTAGCCCGCTTGCGCGAAGGGCTGCAAGTCCCGCTGTAGCGTGGCCAGATTACAGGATATGGCCACCACCAAGGGAACCCGTGCGGCGGCGATATGGGGAGCTTGCGCTTTGGCTCCAGCGCGCGGCGGGTCAAATATCACCGCGTCCATCTTGGCGAGTTCGCTGCCTTGTAGCGGCCAAGCCTCTAGATCGCGCCGTTCTATACTGAGCCGGTCGGCCAGTTGCTCGCGGCGCATGGCGTGTTCCAGCGCATCAATGGCTGGGCCGTCGCCTTCGACCGCCAAGACATGACGCGCCCTCGCCAAAAGCGGTAGCGTGAAGCTGCCCAGGCCGCTGAATAGGTCGACAGCCCTCGTTAAGCCGGCTGGCACGGCATCCAAAAGGGCCGAGACCATTGCTTCTTGAATAGCCGCGCTGGCCTGTAGAAAAGCGCCTGGCGGAATGTTTACCTGGGCGAAACAGCCCTCTGCGCCGAGCCGAAGCATGGGCTCGCGGCGGGTCAGTATGGGTTCGTCGTTGCAGACCAGCCGCGCAAGATCGCAAGCATCCACCAGCTCAGAGACAGCCCGCATGTCTGGTGCTTTAGACTTGCGGTCGGTGAACATGTGCAAATCGAGGCCTGAATCGGTCTCGCAGAGCTGGAATTTGGCGGATTCGCCGGGCGCTAATTGGACTTCGGCAAAGGATCGCAAGGCTTCCAAGCTGTTGAACAATTTAGGCCGCAGAATCGCGCAGGAGTGGATATCGACCAATTGGCTCGAGGAGCGGGCACGAAAGCCCAAGCGTACCGGACCTTTGCGCGGCTTCTCGGCACTCAGCGTTGCACGGCGGCGCGACTGTTCGGGCGCTTGTACCAGCGGGCGCAGCCTCGGATCGGCAAAACCAGCTCGTTCCAGGCTGTTTTTTAGGCGCTCTTGTTTCCAAGCCTGGTAGGCCTCTTGCTGCCAGTGCTGGAGCTGGCAGCCACCACAGAGCCCAAAATGCGGGCAGGTCGGTTCCACGCGCTCGCTAGAGGCGTCCAGCAGCTCCAGCGGCTGTGCTTCGCTGCCCGCCGACTTGGTTTGCAGCAATTTGACCGACAGCCTCTCGCCGGGAAGGCTGAAGGGTACAAAGATCGGTTGGCCGCTGGCTTCGTCGCTTGCCAGGCCGTCACCGCGCGCGCCGATGGCTGTGACTTGCACCACTTGTTGGCGGCCGCCAGTGCGGCGGGCTTTGCGGCTCATGCAGAGGTCTCCGTGTCGGGTGCGGCCTTGCCGGGCTCTTCGTTGGTTGAGGTCTCGTTGCTAGCGTTTGCGCTCGTCTTGAGCTTGCGTTCTGCCATGTCGCGAAACTCCTGCTCGCTAAGGATGGGGACGCCCAAGTCACGCGCCTTGGTCGCCTTCGAGCCCGCATCGCCGCCAATGACAACAAAGTTTGTCTTTTTGGACACCGAATTTGACACCTTGGCCCCCAGCCGTTCGGCCCAGGCCTTGGCTTCAGGACGGCTCATGGATTCTAGTGTCCCCGTAAAGACCACGGTCTTTGCTGTAAAGGGCGAACCGGTATCAGCGGGCGCCTCGACAGCCTCAACTTCCATCAAGGCGCCGAGTTCGGCCACCACGGCTGCGTTGCCGTCGTTGGCGAAGAAGCGCTGCAGTTCCACAACAACAGCTTGGCCAAAGCTGTCGATGTTGAGCAATTCGGCCTCTACGCCAGCATCACAGTCGGCCAGTTTGCGCATGGCCACTGACCAGGTGTCAAAGTCGGTGTAATAGCGGGCCAGCAGGCGTGCGGACGCTTGGCCGACTTGGCGAATACCAAGGCCAAAGATAAGCCGATTCAAGGGCGCTCGTCGGGCGGTTTCGATCGCGGCCATCAGCTTATCAACGGAGGTCGCGCCCCAACCTTCCATGCTGCGCAGTTCGTCTGCGTGGTGATGAAGTTGGAAGACATCGACCGGGGAATCGAGCCACCCTAATTCGGCAAAGGCTTCAACGTTCTTATCACCAAAGCCGTCGATATCCAGAGCATCGCGCGAAACGAAATGCTTGAGACGTTCGACCCGCTGCGCCTTGCAGATCAAGCCGCCGCTGCATCGCGCCACCGCTTCGCCTGGCGGGCGCTCTACGGGGCTATCGCAGACGGGGCAGAGGCGCGGAAAGTCGAAGGGGGCGGGATCGCCGCTTCGTTTGTCGAGCTGGACTTCCACCACTTGCGGGATGACATCGCCCGCGCGTTGGATCACCACCCAATCACCCGGGCGGATATCTTTTCGCTTAATTTCGTCTTCGTTGTGTAGGGTCGCGCGCGAGACCACGACGCCGCCGACGGTAATGGGCTCCAGGTTTGCGACCGGGGTGATGGCGCCCGTCCGGCCCACTTGTACGGTGATTTCATTGAGGCGCGTGACGGCGCGTTCGGCAGGGAATTTGTGCGCAATCGCCCAGCGCGGCGCGCGTGCGACGAAGCCCAAGCGTTCTTGAAAGCCGTAATCATCGACCTTGTAGACCACACCGTCGATATCATAGCCCAAGGTCGCGCGCTGGTCTTGGATGGCCTCATAGACCGCAATCATCTCATCGACGCTTTGGCAAGCTTGCGTGAGTTCGTTGACGCTGAAGCCCCATGCGCGCAGTTGATCCAGCAGAGCCATATGCGAGTCCAAGGCCAGGCCCTCAAGCGCGCCGTGCGAATAGGCGAAAAAGCGCAAGGGGCGTTCGGCGGTAATTTTGGGGTCGAGTTGGCGCAAGGAGCCTGCCGCCGCATTACGAGGGTTGGCGAACTCGGGTTTACCGTCTTCGATCAAGCGGCGATTCATGGCGGCAAAATCGTCGCCGCGCATATAGACCTCGCCGCGCACTTCGACCACAGCCGGCGCGTCGGCGCCCAAATCCTTGGGCACGTCGTCCAGGGTCATAATATTGGCGGTGATATCTTCGCCTTCACGGCCATCGCCGCGGGTGGCCGCCAGCACCAACTGGCCTTGCTCATAGCGCAGATTGGCCGACAATCCGTCGATTTTGGGCTCGGCGACAATGGTCAATCCGGCGCCATCCTTCAGGCTCAAGAAGCGGCAAATTCGATCATAAAAATCCTGCACATCCTCTTGCTTGAAGGCGTTGGCCAACGAGAGCATGGGCACGGCATGACGGACCTTGCGAAAGCCCGAGCGCGGCGCCGTACCAACGCGCTTGTTGGGGCTGTCTTTGTGGATCAAAGTGGGAAAGCGCTGTTCGATGGCATCGTTGCGCCGACGCAGCGCGTCGTATTCCCCGTCGCTGATGGTGGGCGAATCTTCCAAGTAATAGCGCTTGTCATGATCAGCGATGATGCGGGCTAGCTTTGCCAGCTCTTGTGCGGCTTCGAGTTTGGAGAGCTCGTCGATGGGGCGCGGGTCGGACATGGCGATTGCAAGGCTCGGTGAGAGGGCGGATGGCTCTATGTAGGCCAAGGCGTCGTTCGGGTCTAGCCTTGGCGACGGGCGCTATTGACGGGCGCTATCGACACGCGCTGATGATGGCCGGCCCAGCCTAAGCGGCCGACGCTTCGAGCAATGCATGAGCCGCCGCGCGCGCTTCTTCGGTGATCTTTGAACCCGACAGCATACGCGCGATCTCCTCGACGCGTTGGTCGTCGCTCAAGTGGCGTACCTGGGTCTCGGTCTTGCCCTTCTTGCTGGCTTTGGCGACGTGGTAATGCGTGCGTGCGCGCGCAGCAACTTGCGGCGAATGGGTGATGGTCAGCAGTTGCAAGTGTTGGGCCAAGCGGTCCAACCGCTCGCCGACAGCGTCGGCGGTGGCTCCGCCCAGGCCGGAGTCCACCTCATCGAACACCAGCGTTGGCACCGGATTAACGGCCGCCAACACCACTTTAAGCGCCAATAAAAAGCGTGACAGCTCACCGCCCGAGGCGACTTTGCCGATGGGCCCTAGGGCTTCGCCTTGGTTCATTGCGACCAGGAATTGCACCCCTTCCTTGCCTTGCGGCCCCCAATGCGCCGGCTCCAAGGGTTGAATGCGGGTCTCGACCTTGGCGCGCTCCAGCTTGAGAGGGGCCAGTTCATTGGTAATCGCGCGATCCAGCTTCGCCGCGGCCTTGCGCCGTTTTTCGCTCAGCTGGTCGGCCAAATCGTCATAGCGCTGCTTGAGGTCGGCCACTTCCAGACTGAGGCGCTGTAGCGTTTCATCGGCTTGCTCGATGGCGCCAAGTTGGTCTTCCAAACGAGCTTGAATCTCGGGCAGGGTATTAGGGTCACAATCGTGCTTTCGCGCCAGGTCTTTGAGCAAAAACAGGCGCTCTGCCACGCGCTCTAGTTCATAAGGATCGCCGTTTTGCTCGCTCGCCAGCATTTCGATTTGGCCAAGCGCATCGGCGATCAGATCGGCGGCTCGCTCTAAGGCTGCCAAGCTTGGCTCGATTTGGCGCTGCAACAGGTCGGGCGATCGCCCCAAGACCCTCAGGGCCTGGTGGATGAGCCGTTCGACCCCAACGTCGGCTTGAAGAATGTTGAGTGCTTCTTGCAGGTATTCGGCCAACTTTTCAGCGTGCTGCAGGCGTTGGCGCTGCTCGGCTAGCTCGTCGTGTTCGCCTTCTTTGGGGGCTGCATCGGCCAACTCTTTGGCGACGTGCTCAAGGTAATCTTGTTCTTGGCGGTCTTTTTCCAATTTGGCCTGTTCATCGGCCAGTCGCTGCGCGCCGTCTTGCCACTCTTCGTAGGCCTTGGCGACGGTCGAAGCCAAAGGTTGAAGGCGCGCAAAGCTGTCCAGTACGGAGCGATGACGACTAGGGGCTAACAAACCATGCTGTTCGAACTGACCTTGTATTTCGACCAATTCATTGCCCAAATCGCGCAGGACGCGCGCCGAAACGGGAGTATCGTTGATATAGGCGCGCGACTTACCGTCAGCGTTAAGTACGCGCCGCAAGCGCAGCTCATCGTCGTCGTCGGGCACCAGGCCCAGGGCATCAAGCTGTTCGCTGAGGCCGCGGGGGTGGAAGACCGCCGTTACGCTGGCTTGTTGCTGGCCGCTGCGAATAAGGCCGGTATCGGCCCGCCCGCCCAAGGCCAATTGCAAGCTATCCAGCAGGATCGATTTGCCGGCGCCGGTCTCCCCGGTCAAAGTGGAGAGGCCCGCACTGAAATCTAGCTCCAAGTGGTTGATAATGACCACATCTTTGATGACGAGGCGCAAGAGCATAGCGTGGCGATCTACCCTAGAATTGGCTCAGTGGGCGCGATTAGAAAAAGAAGAATTTGCGCTTGTCTGAGCGCTTGGAGTCGCCGTTCATTAGGCGGTAAGTCTTGGCGTACCAGCGGCTGCTGGGATAATTGTGCCCCAGTATTTCAGCCGCGCGTGAGGCCTCGGCTTTCAAACCCAGAGCCAGATAGACCTCGACCAAGCGGTGCAAGGCCTCTTCAACGTGGCTGGTGGTGTCATAATCCTCCACCACGACGCGATAGCGATTGGCCGCCGCCAGCAGACGGTCGCGCTTGTGGTAAAAGCGCGCCACTTCCATTTCTTTGCCCGCGAGCTGCTCGTTCACCAAGTCCAGCTTGATCGCTGCATCGAGGCCGTATTTGGTGCGCGGGAAGCGGTTCATCAGGTCTTGCAGGGCCTCTTTGGCGCGCAGGGTCTTGGCCTGGTCACGGTCAGTCTCAGCGATCTGGTCGAACAGCGACAGGCTTTTGATGTA
The DNA here is from genome assembly GCA_030428565.1 of Alphaproteobacteria bacterium. Taxonomy (GTDB): domain Bacteria; phylum Pseudomonadota; class Alphaproteobacteria; order UBA7985; family JAUIBT01; genus JAUIBT01. Next base: position 60,608 of record JAUIDR010000010.1, on the reverse strand, counting down.
GTAGGCGTAGGCGATGCGCTCGTCACTGGGGTGGAGCTGAATAAAGCGATCGGCTGCGTTCTCTGCTTCGTCATAGGATCCAAAGTCATAGAACTGCTTGGCTGCTAACAACTGCGCGTCACGCGCCAAAGCGGAGTAGGGGTGTAGGCGCTCTATTTCTAAGTAGAGCTCAGCGGCAGCCTCGCCGTCGCCCAATCGTGCCTTACGTTGGGCTTTTTGGTAGATCTCTTCAGCGGACATGGCTTCGATATCTTTGGGCTTGGCGTCGGTGCCCAGAATCTCGGCAACTGTGCGGTCGCCGCAGCCGGACAGCAATCCGAACAAAAGCAAGAAAATCAAAGGCGCGGCACGCAACATGGCGTCAACAATATCCGATCATGAATTCGATGGCCTATAAATAGAACCTGCAAGCCCTGCAAGCAAGCGAGCATGCAGAATGTTATTGGGGACAAGTCACATTTTGGCCCCTGATATGTGAGGGCCACAAGGGAGGCCTTTGCTTGGCGCGCGCGCAAGCTTGGAACCGAGGCGGGGTTTGATTGTTTGTTTTTCGCGGTAGCGGCGGTCCGAGCTTAGCCGCTTGTTCTAAGTCCAGTTTGTCTAAGTCCAGCGACTGGAGCGCTCACCGACATTCGCATGTAACGCTCGGCCTTTTTAGCGGCCAAAACAAAACCCAAGCAGGAGCTGGTGGCCGCGCTTGGGTCTGGTCTAGTTGGTTTTAGAAATGCTCGCCGCACTTGTCGGTGAGGCTTCAGCTTCGGCTTATTCAGCCGGGCTGGCCACCGCCAATGAAACGCGCTCGCCACCCATGTTGGTCGCTGAAGGGCGCGTGCGGCTTGAGGGAAAAGCAATGACGTTAGAAACATCGCGGGTTTCGGCGGCCTGGGTTGTCCAGCACCAAGCGCTTTCATCGGCCAGCAGATCGTGCAGGATCATATTGTTGAGCTGATGACCCGCCTTGTGAGCGGTAAAGCAGCCCAGCAAGCGAGCGCCCGCCAAGTAGAGATCGCCAACGGCATCTAAGACCTTATGACGGACAAATTCGTCGGAGTAGCGTAGGCCGGTCTCGTTCAATACGCGATCGCCATCAACCACGACGGCATTGTCCAAGCTGCCGCCGCGCGCCAGGCCCTTGCTGCGCAGGTATTCGACTTCTTGCAGGAAACCAAAAGTGCGCGCCTTGCTATAGCGGTTCTTGAAACCAGAAGCGCTGACATCAAATTTGATTTGCTGATGGCCAATGGCTTCGCTGGCAAATTCTATAGAAAAATCAATGATAAAGTCATCTGCGGGTGCCAGGCTGACGGTCTTACCCTCATGCTCTAAGCTGACTGGCTTCAGAACTTTAATGAAGCGACGTGGCTGGTCTTGAGTTTGCAGGCCTACGGACTCGATCAAGAACACGAAGGGCGCTGAGCTGCCGTCCATGATCGGAACTTCAGGACCGTTGATCTCAATGCGGACATTGTCCACGCCCATGGCGCTTAGTGCGGCCATCAAGTGTTCAATGGTGCCAACGCTGGCGCCGTGATCATTTGAAATCTTTGTACAAAGCAGGGTGTCACAAACGCTGCGGTAGTCGGCGAGAATTTCGTTCGCGCCTTCTTCAAGATCGTTGCGAACAAAGACAATGCCTGAATTGGCGGGGGCAGGCTGCAAGGTCAGGGTAACCTGAGCGCCGGAATGCAAACCAACGCCCATGCAGCTCACCTCTGAGGCGAGCGTTTGCTGCATCACCAATGGCTGCGTGTCTGCGTTCTTCTGATCTGATACCATAATCCCCTCGTATCGCTCACTCGATGATTGAACGGCCCCGGCTGGAGCGTGGTAACACTCTGATTTGTAGTCGCCAGATGTGTCTTAGAGCTTCCTTATAGGGGGCGGAAATGTGGCCAACGAATCAATCATTGTTACGGTATGTTACGGCTCTGAAATAAATCGAACGGTACGCGCCATCGAAAGCGGGCAGCGTCAATAATGCTGCGGCTTTTCAAAAATTGATGCGCGTGAAATCAAGGCTCCATCTTGGACTTGCGATCTGCAAATGGTCGGCCAGTGACCAAGCAAGCGAGGCAGAATCGGGGCGACATTGCGGCAGCTGACCTCTGATAAAGAACAAAAAAAGGGAGGCCGAAGCCTCCCTATAAGTTGTGCCCTGAAAGGCTGCTTTTGGCAGTGCATCAGAGCGCTCCTGTAAGCAGGAGACGGACCCTTACGCCGCGGCCTAGTTGGCTTGGCGGCGAAGGAAAGCGGGAATGTCGATCAACTCCTCGTCCATGCGGGACAGGTCGTTGTTGTCTACCACCAGCTCTGGCCAGGCTTCCGGTTGGCGCTGCTGCGGGGCTGGGGTGGGCGCGTTGGGCTGGTGGCCAAATTGCGGTTGTGCCGGATGGTGGCCGGGCGCGCTGCCGGGACGACCCATGGTTGCACCGGCGTATGGAGCCGGACGTTGCGCCGATTGTGGTTGACCCCCGGACTGGCCCCCGGGCTGGCTCCCGCCAAAAGGTAGCAAGCGAGAGGCAAAACCGCCCAGACCGCCACGCCCGCGCTGTTGCGGTGCTGGTTGTTGTGCTTGTGGGCGATCTTCGTACTGGGGTTGTTCTGCTTGGGTGTGCTGGCGCAGCGGGTTGGGTTGATCGGGCGCGACGTCGGCGTGATAGCTTGGCGCCCAGGCCTCCGCGGCTTGCTCGTCGATTTCCGGCTGGCCAACGTCGGGTTGGCCCCAATAACCTTCCGGTTGTTGAGATGCGTTGGCGTAGCCGTGCTGTTGATCAGCCGTAGGGACCGCTGCTTGTACGGGCGCGGGTCGGCGGTTTTGTGATTGCGCGCGCCGCGGCGCGTGGCCAGACTGGTCTTGGCGGCTGTGCAGGTTCACGGGCGCGCCCTGGTTTTGGCTCGGCTGGCCCCAGCCATCGTTGCCATAGGAAGCCTGCGGCGCTGATGCAGCGGCTGGCGGCAGCTCGGGCTGGTTGGCTTCGACCGGGTAGGGCGCGTTATGCTCGTAGAAGTTATAGTCGTCAGCGCCGTGGGTCTGACCCACCGCAACGGGCTCGTATTCTTCAGGCAAGCTGGGCTGCGGACCCATGCCTGGCAGGTTCATCAAGTCATCGTCGTCTTGCTCATCGTCCATATCATAGACGTAGGCAGCGGGCGCCGAAGAGCGCTGCGCGGAGCTCGCAACAGGCTCTTTCTTGCTCACGGCCTGGCCACCAAAAGGGTTGGGCATGAGGCCCAATTCTTCCGCACTGGCTAGTTGGGGTTGTGTCGTGTCGGTCGCGCTCTCGGGCTGAGGTTGCAAAACGGGCGACTCTTGGCCGATGCTGGGTCGCTGCGAAGGCGCTTCGGTTGTGCTTGGCGACTGGGGATTGAGCGAAGCAATGCGAGGGCCCGACGCCATAAAGGGCTCAAAAACATCAGATTCTGGCTTGGACACCTGGGCGCTCTGCTCTTGGATGCCTGTGGCAACCAAGGACACGCGGATTTTGCCGTCCAATTCGCTGGACTGAGAGGTGCCGAAGACCACGTTTGCGTCCGGAGCCAGCACGTCCTTGATGCGCGTTGCGGCAGTCGCGACCTCAAACAAGGACATATCAGAGCCACCGGCCACGTTGATCAGTGCGCCGTTGGCACCGTTAATGGACACATCATCCAGCAGCGGATTGAAGATCGCAGCTTCTGCGGCCTCAATCGCGCGGCTCTCACCGCTGGCTTCGCCCGAGCCCAACATGGCCTTGCCTGCCACGGTCATCAGCGAACGCACGTCCGCGAAATCCAAGTTAACCAGGCCAGGTCGGGTCATCAGATCCGAAATGGAACGAACGCCGGTATACAGAATTTCATCAGCCATGCGGAAGGCATCGGCGAAGGTAGTCTGATCGTTGGCGACGCGGAACAGGTTTTGGTTAGGAATGACCAACAGCGTATCAACGTGCTTGGCCATCTGCTCTATGCCTTCTTCAGCCAGGCGTTGGCGACGCTGGCCCTCGAAATCAAAAGGCTTCGTGACGACGCCAACGGTCAAAATACCCATCTGGCGCGCGATATTGGCAATGACGGGTGCGGCGCCGGTACCGGTGCCGCCGCCCATTCCAGCGGTAATAAAGACCATATGAGTGCCAGACAGGGCGGCTGCGATGTCCTCGGCGCTCTCCTCGGCGGCTTTGTGGCCTACGTTGGGGTCGGCGCCCGCGCCCAATCCTGCGGTCAGTTGGCGTCCTAGCTGGATGCGGTGATCACAGGGCACCAATTGCATGGCCTGCGCGTCGGTGTTTGCCAGCATGAATTCGACGCCCTCCAATTGAGAGCGGATCATGTTGTGGACGGCGTTACCGCCCGCACCCCCAACGCCCAGCACCACGATGCGCGGGCGGAAAGAGGCTTGTTCTGGTGGCAGCGAGACGGAAAGGCTCATGTGAAATCTCCTTAAGGAAAGGATCCGGGCTTAAATGGGCGTTGGCTTAAAATTAGATGCCAAACAGCTTTCTTATGGGGTGCCAGGCCGAGCGGGCGCCGGGCTGGTCAATGACGGGTTCGGCCAGGGGTGGGGCCTTGGGTGTGCGATGTTTGGGAAGGCCCGCTTTCAACAGACCTGCGGCGGTGGCCCATTCGGGGCCTGCGCTCTCCAGGATGCCGCCCATGTTGAAGGGGCGACCGATGCGCACTTCCTTCTGCAACACGCGGCAGGCTTCATCTTTGATGCCCGGCAGCAAGGCGCCGCCGCCGGTCAACACCACGCGGCGTCCGGCGTAACGGGCGATCTGCGGGTTTTCCAGGCGCTGGGCCACCATCTCGAAAATCTCTTCGACGCGGGCTTGAATGATTTGATTGAGAAAGCTGACCGAAATCTTGCGCTGCTCGGCGGTCTGACGGTCGGCCGATGTCGGCGCTTCAATGATACTGCGCTCGTCACCGGGCTGAATAAAAGCACGGCCAAAGGAGAGCTTTAGGCGTTCGGCGTGCAGCAAGGTGGTCGGCAGGACGTTGGCAATATCGCTAGTGATGCTGCGTCCGCCGATCGGCAGGACTTCGGTATAACAGGGCTTATCGCCGCTATAGACAACGATGCTGGTCGTGCCGCCACCAATATCGATTAGGGTCGTACCCAATTCCCGCTCGTCGTCGGTCAGGCAGGCGTGGGCAGAGGCCAGCGAGGCAATCGAGGCGCTGCGCATGACCAGGTGGCAGTTTTCCAAGCAGCGGGCCAGATTGGTGAAGGACGACAAGCTGGTGCTGATGACGTGGCAAGGCGTGCCCAGAGTGGCGCCCACCATGCCGCAGGGATCACTGATACCGCCTTCGCCATCTACGACGAACTCCAAGGGAATTGTGTGCATGACATGCAGCGACGGGCTGCTGACTTCGACCTTGCTTTGCGGGGACTGACCCAAGACCGCCTTGCGGGCGAAAGCGGTCAGTTGTTGGATATGGCGCGCTTCGATGGTCTCACCACGCAGTGGCATTTCGACCGGTAACAGCGTCGAGCGTACCTGGCTAGACGACAGGCTAACGTGGACTTCTTTTATCTGCATTTCAGCGCTCTTTTCGGCGGCGCTGACGGCTTGCAAGACGCAGTAGCGGACCAGGTCCATATCGACGATTTGGCCCGCGCGGATGCCTTTGGCGCGATAGGTGCCGATGCCGATGACTTCCATAGCACCGGTGTCGCTGATCTCGGCGATCATGCAGGTAATGCGGGACGAGCCGATATCCAGAGCTGCGACCGTGCGCGGGCTGGATACAGAAAGGGCGTTGGGCATCGAAATAGGCGCCACGATCAACTTCCAAAATACGTTTTAGAGGCTGCTCGTTGGTGTGCCGACCAGACCTCAATGAACCCATGTTCCGAGCAAAAGCCCGGTAATCGATACACCCCCAAAACGGGAGCGGGGTTCATTCAGGCCGCTGAACCCTTGCGGTCGAGGAGGACCCGCGATGCTTCAGCCTCGCGGAGCCTCAAAATCATCCGATCGTCCAAGCGCAGATCAATAATATGCACATCCTTGGACAACAGGTCGTGGGCTTCGTCGGTCCGCGCGAGCCTGCTGATCGCGCCAGCAAGGTCGTTGTCGGGCAACTTGGCCGTGATGTAACTGCCCAAGCGAATGTCCCAGCGACGCCCAGAAATAAGGACGGCGGCCTGGACCAAAGGCTTGAGGTCCGGCTCTTGATCCAGCGCGCTGAAAAATGTCGGCGCTTGTTCAGGAACCATGTCACCATCCATAAGGATCAAATTGGCATATTTATCGACCGGGGCCCCCTCAATTGTGGTTCCATTGCGATCAATCAAGACGAATTCTTGGTCGCGTTTCCAGATCGCCGCTGGGATTTTCTCATTGATATTGATGATCAATTTTTGCGGGAATGAGCGCTCTACCCTGGCGGTCTCGACCCAAGGCAAATTGGCTTCCAGGTGCGATTCCAAAATGCCCGGCTTAAGAGACAACAGCGATTGGTCGCTATGAATATCAAGCAAGGACTGAATATCTTCAACTTGGGTACGTTCGTTGCCGCGTATGTCGATCTCGACGAGCTTGATACCGACCTGCGCGCTGATGCGGTGTCCCAAGTCGCTCAGGCGCACGGCCATTACATCTAGGCGGCCTGAATTGATGTACCATGCCACTAGGACCACCAAGACAATCAGCAAGAAGGCGCAAAATCCCAATACGGTCGTCAGGATGGTGGGGTGTTTCTTAAAGGAAGCGATGCTGCGCGACGTCAGCGTGGCACCAGCGCTGGCCCCGCCAACACTTTGGCTCTGATGCTGCCCCTCGGCTGGCTGACCTTGCGGTGGTGCGGCTTGTTGTTCGAAATCGTGTTCGGGGAAAATGTCGATCAAACGAGGCATAGAAATTTCAAATCACTTATCTCTGCGCGCTTAAAATGGGGCTACGCGACTTAAGATGGTGTGCCAGTGACTTGAGGCAGCTTTGCGACGCGAAATCAGCATTCTTGAGTCGCTTTAAGGTTGCGCCTTCAGATTGCGCCTTCAGATTGCGCCTTCCGATTGCGCCGAGGCGTTTAAAGCCGATCACAGGCGCGCTTGGGGGCCGTTAAGCGCGTCAGGCGGTCTCGCCGATGCGCTTGATCTCCCACTGCAAGTCTATTCCGCTAGCCTCTTTGACCTTGCTACGCATGGTTTCGCCAAGCGTTTCGAGGTCTGCGGCGGTGGCACTGCCGTCATTGATCATAAAGTTGCAATGCAGCTCAGACATGCTGGCGCCGCCGACACGATAGCCGCGACCACCCGCTTCGTCGATCAAGCGCCAGGCCGAGTGGCCCTCTGGGTTCTTGAAAGTTGAACCGCCGGTCTTTTTGTTGATGGGCTGATTTTGGCGTCGGTATTCTTGGTGGTGCTTCATGGCAGCAGCGATGGCTTCTTTATCGCCAAATGGGCCTTGAAGTTCAGCTTCAACAAAGATCCATTCAGGGCCAAGGCCGCAATGGCGGTAGCTGTAGTTTAGTTCGTCCAGCGTAAAACGCCGTTTTTCGCCTTGGCGGCTGACAGCGGTGGCGGCGACCAATGCGTTGCGCATTTCCTTGCCCGGACCGATGCCCGCATTCATGCGCAGCGCGCCGCCGATGGTGCCGGGGACGCCCACAAGAAAGGTCATGCCGTCGATGCCGGCTTTGCGCGCGGCAATAGCAACCGACAAATCTGCGGCGCCCGCGCCCGCGGTAATGCGATTTTCATCGACGTGGATCGCCTCAAATCCCGGCCCTTCCAGCTTGATTACAACGCCGCGAACACCGCCATCTCGAATCAGCATGTTGGAGCCGCGACCCAGGACCATGACCGGTACCTCTGCCGGTAGGGCGGCAAGGAAATCTTGCAGGTCTTGAGCGTCTTCCGGCAAGAACAAGACATCCGCCGGGCCGCCGACCCCAAACCAAGAGCGGTCAGACAAACGGGCTTGTTCGATCAGTTGACCGCGTACCGGGGGCAGCGTCTCAATCAGGGCCATGCGGGAAGTCCTTTTCTGAGCCTTAGTTTTTTGGGCCTTAGTTTTTTTGGGCCTTAGTTTTTTTGGGCCTTAGTTTTTTGGGGTCTTAGTTTTTTTGGGTCTTAGTTATTTGGGCTGTCGGTTTGGCCGTCCAGCTCAGCGGGCAGTTTGTGCGCCCATTGGGTGATGCTGCCTGCGCCCAGGCAGACCACGATATCACCGTTTTCGACCAGCGGCCCGACAATGCTCGCCAGTTGCTCAGGGTCGTCCAGGGTGCGCGCCCAACGGTGCCCCCGCGAGGCGATGGCCTCGACCAAGGCTTCTTTGTTGCGGTCTTCAATCTCGTTCTCACCTGCCGCATAGACATCGGCAATCAGGACATGATCAGCGTCGTTAAAGCAGGTGGAGAATTCGTCAAACAGATGGTCCAGACGTGAATAGCGGTGCGGCTGCATGATCGCTATGACCTTGTGGTCGCCCACGCTCTGACGCGCGGTCTTCAGTACCGCCTTGATCTCGCGCGGGTGATGGCCGTAGTCGTCGATGACGCGCACGCCGCGCGCTTCGCCGGTCAGAGTAAAGCGACGCTTGACGCCAGAAAAATCAGCGACGCCTTTGCGGATCTGCGCGTCGGTCATGCCAAGCTCTACGCCGATTGCGATGGCTGAAAGACAGTTCGAGACGTTGTGCTCGCCCAGAACCGGCAGGTGCAATTTGTCGATGTGGCGGGGGCTCTGGCCGCGGCGGTCAACCCGCACTTCAAAGCACATGCTGTCACCCTCTTGCTTAAGGCGCATGCCGCGCACGTCGGCTTGCGGAGAAAAGCCGTAGGTGACGAGGCGCTTGTCTTGGGTGCGCGCGATCAGCTCTTGGCACTTGGGATCGTCTATGCAAATGACCGCAAAGCCGTAAAAAGGCACCTGCGCGACGAAACGATCGAAGGCGCGATAAAGGCGCTCCTCGGTCTCGTAGTGGTCCATGTGTTCGGGGTCGATGTTGGTCACAACAGCGATCGCAGCGGGCAGGCGGGTAAATGAACCATCGCTCTCGTCGGCTTCGGCCACCAGCCAGGCGCCCGAACCGATCTTGGCGTTGGTGCCGTATTGATTGATGATACCGCCATTGATAACGGTGGGGTCCAGCTCGCCCGCTTCCAGCATGGTGGCGACCATGGTCGTGGTGGTGGTCTTGCCATGCGTTCCGCCGATGGCGATTGACTGCTTGAGGCGCATGACCTCCGCCAGCATTTCAGCGCGGCGAATGACAGGGATGTGCTTCCTGCGCGCCAGTGTGACTTCTGGGTTATCTGCTTTGACGGCCGACGAAATGATGACGACCGCTGCATTGTCAGCATTTTCTTCGCGATGGCCAATATCAACGTGGATGCCCATGTCCTGCAGGCGTTTGACGTTGGGGTTAAAGTTCATATCGCTGCCCTGCACCTTAAAGCCTTGATGGTGCAAGATTTCCGCGATGCCCGACATGCCGATGCCGCCAATGCCTACGAAGTGGAAAACGCCGATGTCTTGGTTGAGCTGGGTCATGAGATCGCTTGATACTTGAGTTTCGTTGATTGTTTTGAGCCTTTGGGTGCGCGAGGGCTAGCTCGTCACGCTAATTACGGCGTCGGCCAGATTGCTTGCTGCATTGGCGTGTGATTGCGCTCTTGCTTTGGCGGCCACCTGGGCCAAAGTCAAGGGATCTGTCAGCAAGTCCTTGAGCTGGCGCGCCCGCTCGGCGGGGTCGTTATCGCGCTGTTCCCAGAGCCAAGCACCCCCATGATCGACCAAGGCGCGCGCGTTGAGGGTTTGCTGATCGTCAACAGCTGTTGGCAGGGGGACAAAGATTGCGGGGCGGCCGACAGTGGCCAACTCGGCAACACTAGAGGCGCCCGAGCGGCAAATGACCAAGTGCGCCTGTTCATATAGACCCGCCATGTCGTCAAAGAAGCTGGCGACCTTGGCCTCGACACCCAATTCGTCATATGCCGTTGCCAGCTCTGTGACGTCTTCGGGCCGGGCCTGTTGCACGAGCTCAAAGCGGCTGCGCTCAGCGGGGCTCAGGGCGGCCATGACCTGTGGCATGAATTCGGTGAAATAGCGCGCGCCCTGGCTGCCGCCATAGATCAATACTTTGAAAGCTTGGCTGGGTTGGGCGGGTTGATAGGATGGCAGGCCTTTGAACTGATCGCGAACCGGGTTAGAGACGTGGCGCAAGCGCTCTGGTGAAAAACCTTCCAGGCCATAAGTCGGTTGGAAGGAGGTACAGGCCAAGCGCGCGCGGCGAGCCAACAAGCGATTGGCGCGCCCGAAGACCGAATTTTGCTCGTGTATCAGGGTCGGAACACCGCTGTGTTGGGCGGCCAAGACGCTGGGCGCGCTGGCATAGCCCCCAAAGCCAACCACTGCCTGAGGGCGCAGACGCTTGAGCAAGCCACGGCCTTTTAGATAGCCGCGCCCCATCGCAAGCAAGCCTTTAAGCTGCTGCAGGCGGCCCGTGCGAAACAAGCCCATCGATGGCACCTGGTGCCGGGGTACGAAATCGTATTCTTGTCCAAAGGCTAAGCCGCGCTCGTCGGTCAGCAGCACCGATGCGTAGCCGCGCCGCTGCAATTCTTCGGCCAGCGCAAAAGCAGGGAATAAATGGCCGCCTGTGCCCCCAGATGCCAATGCAATAAGGGGCGCAGTTGAAGCGGTGGGGCGGGGCTCGTTTGCGGCGGAAGTCATGCGGGGCGACAAGTCATGCGGAGCGATGGTCACGGTGTCTCAGTAAGGGGCGCACAAGCGATGGCCTGGCCTGGTGCGCACCATCGCTTTGTCCTGCCAACTTAGGGGATGTGCTTGCATGCTGGCTAGTGGAAATCGCTTGCAAGTCCTGTGACGTCTTGGTGCCCAATTAGTGCCGGTTGTCGTTCTCCCAAGCCCCGCGTCGGCTCAGTGCCAGCAAAAAGCCGACCGTCAAACCCATGCCAATCAGCGACGAACCGCCGTAGGAGATGAACGGCAAGGTCATGCCGGTGGGGATCATCATGCCCAACGTGCTGGACATATTGATGAAGGCTTGGGTGCCGAATTGGGTCAAAAGCCCGCCGATGGCCAGCAAAATGAACAGGCTGCGGGCATAGGAGGCCCGAAAGACACCGCGCATGATGATAATCAACATGATACAGACCACGACCAAACATGCAAACAGGCCGAACTCCTCGCCGACAACGGCCAGGATGAAGTCAGTATGAGCGTCGGGCAGTGCCACTTTTTGGATGCCTTCACCGGGGCCGCGACCGAACCAATTGCCGTTTCGGAAAGCCGAGATGGACTGCACAACCTGGTACTTGTCATCTGCACCGCCCCAAAAGAAGCCGTTTACACGCTGGTAGACGTAAGGAACGGTAAGGTAGGCCAGGCCCGCGACGCCGAGGCCGGCCGGAATCAGCACCACAAACCACCAAAGCGAGACTCCCAGTAAGAAGAGCTGCGCAAAGAAAATCGTGGTTAAAAGGCCCGACTGGCTGAGGTCGGTTTGGAGGAGCAACAGCACCATGATCCCCGCATAGAGGCCAAAGGCTACCAAGGCACCGCGGGTCTCGGGGTGGCTTCTTTGGCGCGAGAGGAGCCACGCAGAGACCACGGCAAAGGCGGGCTTGGCCAGTTCGGTCGGTTGCAGGGTGAAGAGGCCAAAGTCGATCCAACGACGCGAGCCGTTTAGCTCGGTTCCAACCAACAGCACCGCCACCAGGAGGCCCAAGCTGACGGCCATGGCGAAAAAAGCCAACAGGCGCACCGATCGCACGTTCATAACCGAAATGGACAGCAACAGGCCGATGGACAGCGGCAAAAACAGAATGTGTTTTTGCACGAAGGTGAACATGCCCTTGGAGGTGTGCTGCGTGACCGCGGGTGAAGCGGTGATCGACATGAACAGTCCAATGACGATCAATAAGCAGACCAGCAATAGGGTGGTGCGATCTACCGACCACCACCAGCGACCAAGGACGGAATCATCGGCTCGGGAGACCGAAGAAAACATGGCTCAAACCTCTTAAATACGGCGAGGGCGCCTGGAAAATCTATAAAACAGCAGCTTGAGCGATCACCGCCTTTTGAGGCTGTGTACCCAGTGCTTCAAAAACCAGATCCTTGAAGGCCTGGCCTCGGACCTCGAAGGAGGCGAACTGATCGAATGAAGCGCATGCGGGAGACAGCAGCACGGTGGCTGGTTCCTCGCGGTGGTCTTGCATCCAATCTTGGGCCTGCTTGAGGGCCAGAGGCACAGCTTGTTCAAGCGTCTCTAGCGTCTGGGTCGGTAAGATGGGCGATAATTGAGCCGTAAATTCGGCTGCGGCTTGGCCAATTGTGTAGGCGGCGCGCACTTGGTCTAAATCGTCCAGCAAGGGCGCGATGCCTTCGTCCTTGGGCTGGCCGCCTAGGATCCAGAAAATGTTGGGAAAAGCGCGGAGCGCGTGCTGGCTGGCTTCGGCGTTGGTGGCTTTGGAATCGTTGATGATGCTTAGCCCGCCAACTTCGGTCACGCGCTCTTGGCGATGCACAAGCCCGGGGAAGCTCTCAAACTGGGAGGCGATGGTCGACGCGGGCAGGCCCAGCGCGCGGCAAAGGCCGAAGGCACCGGCTGCGTTCTGACCGTTGTGCGCGCCCGGCAGGCTCGGCGCAGAAGACAGGTCCGCTACCGCTACTTCGTTTTCGTAAAGCGTACCGCCTTGGACGCAAAAGCCGCGTTGCAACAGGCTTTGACCCGAAACGGGGCACAGGCGCGAAAGCCGCCCGGTCAAGCTCCGCGTGTTGGCATCATCGAGCCCCAATAGCGCGGTGCCTTGCGGCGCCAACAATCGCTCGAAAATCCTCATTTTGGCATCAATGTAGCCCGCCATACCGCCGTGACGCTCGAGGTGGTCGGGGCTAATGTTGAGCAACAGCGCCGCGTCGAGTGCCGGAGTGTGCATGAGTTCTAGTTGATACGAGGACAGCTCCAAAACATAGATTCCGCCGTCGGGCAGGACCGGCATTGCGAGCGCGGGGACACCGATATTTCCACCCATTGCTATGTCGCAACCCGCAGAGGCCAACAGGTGCGCGGTCAAAGCTGTGCAGGTCGATTTGCCGTTGGTTCCGGTAATGCCAATAAAGCGCGCTTGCGGATTGGCGCGCACCAACAGCTCGACATCGCAAATCAGGGGTATCCCCGCTTCTTGGGCGCGCCGGGCGACCGGATTGGGCTTTGGGTGGCTCCAGGGAATGCCGGGCGACATGACCAAAGCAGCGACGCCGTTCAGGTCGGCGGTGTTGAGGTCTACCAGCGGGTAGGGCGGGTTATCGGGGCGCGCGCCGTCGTCCCAAGCCATGACATCGGCGCCGCCTTGATGTAGGGCCAAGGCAGCAGTATGGCCCGAGCGGCCCAGCCCCAAAACAGCAACCTTTTGACCGTCAAATAGGTCCACGGTCTGGACAGAAGGCGGCGGCGGGGCCTGGTTCATAAGCGCGGCGCTCTGTCTGTTAAGCCTAGCGGATCTTTAGCGTCGCCAACCCCAGCAGGGCGAGTACGGCGGCAATGATCCAGAAACGAATGACGATCGTCGGCTCTTTCCAGCCCAGCTTTTCAAAATGGTGGTGGATCGGCGCCATCAAGAAGACTCGCTTACCGGTCAGTTTGTATGACGTGACCTGAATAATGACAGACAGGGCCTCAACCACAAACAGCCCGCCGATGATAATCATGACCAGCTCGTGCTTGGTGATAACCGCGATGGTGCCGATAGCGCCGCCCAAGGATAGCGAGCCGGTATCCCCCATAAAGACCTTGGCAGGCGGGGCGTTAAACCACAAGAAGCCCATGCCAGCGCCGACGATCGCAGAGCAAACGATGGCAAGCTCGGCAGCGCCCTTGACGTGGTAGAGCTGCAAATAGGTGGTGAAATCGGTGCGCCCGACGATATAGGCGATGATGGCAAAGGAAATCGTTGCAATCATGATTGGCACGATAGCCAGACCATCAAGGCCATCGGTCAGGTTGACCGCATTGCTGGAACCCACGATGACAAAGGCAGCGAACAGCGCGTAAAAATATCCCAAATCGAACGCTAAATCCTTGAAAACCGGAAAGGTCAGCAGGGACGCCATGTCGTCTTGGGTGTTCATCATGATCATGATTGATGCAAACAGAGCAATCACGCTCTGCCACAGCAGCTTTTGCCGACTGCTGAGCCCGTCCGAGCTGCGCTTGACCAGCTTGCGATAGTCATCGACGAAACCCAACAGGCCAAAGCCAACGACGACGATCAGAACACACCAAATATAGTCCTCGGTAAGGTCGGCCCACAGCAGGGTCGCAATACCCAAGGACAATAGGATCATTGAGCCTCCCATCGTAGGGGTGCCCTGTTTGGTCAATAAATGGCTCTCGGGGCCGTCTTCACGGATCGGCTGACCGCTGCCCTGGCGCGATTTGAGCCACTTGATGATCGGCTCCCCGACCAAAAAACAGATCAAGAGCGCGGTCATCAAGGCGCCGCCAGCTCTAAATGAAATGTAGACGAATAGGTTGAAAAAGGCGTGTGAGTCCGCCCAGGGCGTGAACAAAAACGGAAGCATTTTACCCCATTGGCCGCCGCGAAAACTGGGCTGGCGTTTGATCGCTAAAGAGAGAGCTTTTTTGTGTATTCGCGCTCTCGCCTAGCAATCCTGGCGGCTAAAGGCAATCCCGCAATTCTTTGAATCACTTCGCTCCTGCGCCGAGTTCGCGCCGACTTCGCGACACGCAGCGGCGCGGGCTTGGTCTATTTGCGGCTGTTTTCAAGTGCTTGCCGCGCGACCTCCGTATCGCTGAAAGGCAAAATTTCTGAACCGATAGTCTGGCCCTGTTCGTGACCTTTTCCTGCTATCACCACCAAATCATCGGGTCCGGCCTGCTGGATGGCAAAGGCGATGGCTTCGGCGCGATCGCCGACTTCGACGGCGTTTTCACCCATACCGGCCAAGACTTCTTGGCGAATGATGGCGGGATCTTCGCTGCGCGGGTTGTCGTCGGTCACGATGGCCAGATCCGAATAGGCGAAGGCGGCTTGGCCCATCAGAGGCCGCTTGCCTTTGTCGCGATCGCCACCGGCGCCAAAGATGGTAATCAGACGCCCCTTGGCGTGCGGTCGCGCGGCCTTCAGAACCGTTTCAAGGGCGTCGGCGGTATGGGCATAGTCAACCAAAACGTTGGTCGGAGCGTCCTCAACGACGACCGTCTCCATCCGTCCTGGCACACCCTTTAAGTCGCTCGCGGCTGCTTGAAGCTCGTCCGGTGAGATGCCGATGGCGTAGAGTAAGCCAATTGAGGCCAGAACGTTGGTCGCTTGAAAAGCGCCGATCAGGGGCAGATCCAGTTTCAATAGTTGCCCTGCCATGGCAATTTCAAGGTGTTGGCCTTGTGGGGTCGCGTGCTGCTCAAACAACTTGATGTCTTGCGCCTTGCTGCCAAAGCTCAAATGCCGGTCCACCATGCCCTTAAGGCGAGGGAACTCGGGAATATCAGCATTCAAGACCGCGATCCCGTCGCCCGCGAGCAGATCGGTAAATAAGCGCGCTTTGGCGAGGAAGTAGTCTTCCATGTCCGCGTGATAATCCAGATGATCGCGGCTAATGTTGGTAAAAGCGGCGGCTTGAAAGCTCAGTGCATCAAGGCGGCGTTGGTCCAGACCATGGCTCGATGCTTCAATGACCAGCGCGTCATAGTCAGCCAATGAGGCGGCCTGCAGGGCTTTGTGCAGTGAGACCACATCGGGGGTGGTCAGAGGGGGCAGGCTGGCGAGCCCTTCAGGTTGAAGGCCCAACGTACCAACCGAGACCGCATTGCGCCCGAGCGAGCTCAGCATTTGGCGCGTAAAATCGGCGACGGACGTCTTGCCGTTGGTTCCCGTAACCGCCAGGTTGACGCTTGGCTGGGGACGATAAAAGCTGGCGGCAAGCTGTGCGGTCGCTCGGCGCGGTTCGGGGCTGCGGATGATGGCGACCTGCTGTTCAAGTCCCGCGGGCAGGCTAGCGCCTTGGCTGACCAGGACGGCCAAGGCACCGGCTTCGGCCGCTGCCTGTGCAAAGCGTGAGCCGTCGACTTGGCTACCCGGCAGGCCACAAAATAGGGCTCCGGGCTTGACGGCGCGCGAGTCAATCTCAATGCCGGTGATATCATGGCCGGGCGCATCTGTGCCTTGTGTCTCAAGGTTCGATAGGCCCGCGATGGAAATCAGGTCGCTTAGTTGCATGATGCTGGCTCGTTACTGATAGGATCTTGGCTGTCTGCAGTCTTCTGCATCATTTGCCACATATCATCAGTATTACGAACCGGCATTATGCCCAAGGGTGAAATCAAACGGTTGATAATTCGGCAGGTGACGGGCGCTGCGACCCAGCCGCCTGTCGCAAAATTAAAGGTATCCGCGCGGCCTTTCGGCTCGTCGAATACGACATAGAGCACGTATTTCGGGTTATCGATCGGAAAAACAGAAACGAAGGAAGACACAACCTCATCGCTGCCGTACTTGTCGGCCGTACCCGTTTTGCCACCGATAGCGACCGACTCTACGCGCGCTTTCTTGCCTGTACCGCTAGCGACGATGCTGCGCATGAAATCCAACATAATGTGCGAAGTTTCTTGGCTGAGCACGCGTGGCCCCATGGGGCGCGTGCTGGGCTCGCTGGCCTTCAACAAGGTTGGTTCGACGCGAATGCCGCCGTTGGCCAGAGCCGCCACACCTGCGGCGACGTGCAGGGGCGAGACCGCGATGCCATGGCCATAGGAGACTGTGGCGGTGCTGACATCGGTCATGCGGGCGGGGAACTGCGGGGTGTCGATTTCCGGCACCTCGACCTGTGAAATAGACAGCATGCCCAAGTCATCCAGGAAGCTGCGCAGCTGATCACCGCCCAACTGCAGGCCGATTTGTGCAGCGCCAATATTAGAGGATTCCTGCAAGATATGCTTGGCGTCCATCCGGCCGGTGTAGCGGTGATAGTCATTAATCACACGATCTACTACGTGCAGCGGCTTGCTAACATCGAAGGTATCACGTGTGGTAATGGCCCCGCGGTCCAGCGCGGCCGCAATTGTGAACAGCTTGAAGGTCGAGCCCAGCTCAATGGCACCCTGGGTCACGCTGTTGCGGCGTGCGGTCCGGCTTGAAGCGGTGGGGTCGGCGGGATCAAAGCTGGGCAGAGAAACCATCGACAGAACCTCGCCACTGTTAACGTCCATCAGGACGGCTGCAGCGCGTTTGGCCTGAAACGCCTCCATTTGCGTTTCAAGTTCGGACTTAACGATGTATTGCAGACCCACGTCCAAACTGGTCTTGACGGTCTTGGCCAGGTCGCTCAGTTGACCTTCGAAGATGTACTCCATGCCTGCTAAGCCCTTGGTGTCGATATCCGTATAGCCGACAGGGTGAGAAAACAGATCGCCGTTGGGGTAGTGGCGGCTGGGCAGCTTAGGATAGTATAGGCCGATAATTCCCTTGCTGTTCAGCTGCTTAACTTGGCTGGGGGTCAAGTTGCGTTTGATCTGCACTTCGACCCGATCGGTGTTCGACAAGCGCTCCAGCAAATTGGTCGGGTTCAGGTCCGGCACCACCTGCATGATGGCGCTGAAGGCTTCATCGACATCGCGGATTTTGCGCGGGTGCGCGACCAGGGCCGGGCGATAGAGGGTCTTGGCAAGAACCGCACCATTGCGGTCCAAAATATCGGCGCGTTTGTGAACCGGCGCGGCGGGCGTCTGGCCGACGCTGGCGACCTGAGGGCCGTCCAGCCCGGTCAGCCATACCAAACGTGCGCCGATCGCCAAATACCCGAGCATGAACAGCAGGGCCAAGAGCATAAGGCGGCCGCGGCCAATGCGTAAGTCATTGTTCAAGAAGCCGGATGTCGGGGCTGGTGAAGCTGCTGCAGCGGTGGCCTGCTGGGCTTCGATTTGGGCGTCAGCCATGTAGTCGTGGGGCGCTGGCGCACTGCGGTGGTAGCCTGGGTCCAAGCGTGAAGCCAAAGCGGGGCTGGTGAAATGCTGCGCGCGACCGGACATGCGTGGAGAAAAGCTAGACATGCCTTAGTCCTCCAAGCCGGAAATCAGGTCGGACAGCGGATCGTCCGACACGTGCGCGTTGGCTCCGCCGTCAAGGCCATCCAACAGCATGGGTTCACGCGCCTGAAATTGTTCGACGAGCTTTTGCGGCGCGGAATTGAAGCCCGGCGCTTGGGCTGCAGGGGCAATATCGGCGTTTTGGGCACGCTCAGGCAGTCCGCGCAAGCTGGTAACCAGCGTCCCGCGGTCGGATTTGATATCGAGGTAGGCCTTTGCGAGCCGTTCCAGACGCTCTGGACGGTTCTGGTGCTGCCATTCAGCTTCCAGCACCTCGTACTCTTCTTGCAGCAGGGCGATACGCCTATTGGCCTGCGTGATGTCTGCGCCAATTTGCTGAACGGAGTACTTAATTTTAAATAGCCCAACGGTTAGGCCAACCGAAACGGCGACCCAAACGAGAATCGAAATACGCACCATAGCTCAAATCGTGTCGTGTTGTGGCCAGATGAAATTGGTTCTGACCAAGCTTGAAAAAAACGTTCTAAATTACTGTTGTATATATGTATTCCTGATAAAAATGCCCAGAGGGCAGCTCAAATAATCCCTTTCATCGATCAAGCCTTGGGGCCAGCCCCGCATCTTGATCCTCCCACGCCGGCACCTCGGTTCGAAAAGCGAACCGAAGGCGAGCTGAACGGGCGCGAGGGTTAAAATTTCCCTCCTCAGGCCGAGGCTTGAGAGAGCGCCCGCTCGGTGCCGAGAAAGTCGGCTGGCGTTGAGCAGAAAGGTTTGAATCTGGAAAATAACGCGACTGACCGGAGCCAGTACGTCCAGACCTCGATTTTAAAAAGGTTTTGACAAGGCGGTCTTCTAAAGAGTGAAAGCTCACGACCACCAGGCGCCCACCCGGGTTTAAAATACGCTCTGCTGCGAGTAATCCGCTTTCAAGCGCCCCAAGTTCGGCGTTGAGGTAAACACGCAGACCTTGAAATGTCCGTGTAGCGGGATCAATTCCCCCGGACGGCGATCTGCGGACAACAGAACGGACAATATCTGCCAGCTCTGATGTTCGGGTAATGGGGGCTTTGGCTCTAGCGGCGACGATGGCTCTGGCCACCGCGCGCGAGCGACGCTCTTCCCCAAATTGATAAATGATGTTGGCTAAATCTTCTTCTTCGGCCGTGTTGACCAGATCAGCAGCCGAGGGGCCGGACTGGCTCATACGCATGTCCAGCGGGCCGTCGAAGCGAAACGAAAATCCGCGCTCAGCCTGGTCAAGCTGCATAGATGAAACGCCCAGATCAAACACCACACCGTCAACGGTCTGTGGCGCAATCAGCGTGTCTAAGTCTTTGAAATTACCTTCAACGAGGCGCAGCCCTGAAAATTCTGGCGTCTGGGCCAGCGTCTTTCCAGCGGCTATAGCGTTGGGATCTTGGTCAATGCCAATTACCTGGCAATCGGCGCTGGCAAGGATGGCTTTGCTATAGCCGCCGGCGCCAAAAGTGCAGTCGACATAAGTCTCACCATCTTGCGGTGCCAAGCACGCCAAGACCTCTTTCAACATGACCGGTTCATGCGAACCCTTGGCGTGCTTTGGCGCTTGGCTGGTGGCGGGTGAGGGAGTGCTAGCACCCGTTTGGTGGGAAGCGGCGGAGACCATCATGCGCGCTCCCCTTCAGTCTGCCATGATGTCGCGCGGGTGCCTGTGGTGTGGTTTGCGGCCCGCTCGTTGCAGGCTTGGCGCCACTGCCAGACCGCCTGGGTCTGGGCGGCGTCGCTGCGCTGCTCTGAAATGGAACGAGCCTGGGTCACAAGAATGAACCTCTAAAAATGCGAAATGCCATCGCGACGAACGCGAAAGCTTTGAAATGGATTGCCACTCAATGAGGAGCGGGCCTTGCCTTGATTGCGCCTCAGCGCCGGCTGGTGAAATTAGATATCGCTCTTTCTGGCCGAGCGACGAAGAAAAAAATGTCATCAAGCCCTGGGGAGAACATTCCGATTCTCAGGCTCGCACCCACTACATCTAGTGGGTCTTGTGGATAAATCTGCAAAAAATGTGCAAAAAGCGAGGGTCACTAGAAGCCTCACGGGATCGTAAAAAAAAGTGCCGCAAAAAGTGTTCCAACTTAGTTCGCTTACCTTGGGTTGAAAGACTTGTGTAACGTTTGTATCAAGGCTTGCTTGCCCCGCTTCACATGCGTGTCAGCTATGCGGCAAAGTATGAGCGCTTATGTGTGCAATTCTTGTACGGATATGTGGATAACTTTGAGATCGACTCGAAAAAACGGCCAAAAACGGTAGAGTCTTATCGTTAAAGGTGTCGCAATTTGTGTGTCATTTCGCCTTCTAGGTGAATCGCAAATTGCAAGATGCATCAGGCCGCCGATAAGCCGGGTTCTGTCACCCCCCTGATTCACTGAACCAAGGGTGGAGCGGCTATTCGTCTTGATCGGCTGTTGCCAGCCAATTCACGCAACTTACCCGAAGCGATAGTGCGGAAGGCACTTGACAATCCGTGCGTCCTTTCGGTGCCCGCTTGCCGCTCGCTCCCTATTTAGTCTTGCTCCTGCTGGGGTTTACCTTGCCGTCCTTGTCACCAAGGCCGCGGTGCGCTCTTACCGCACCCTTTCACCCTTACCGGTCTCGTTGCCGAGCCCTGGCGGTTTGCTTTCTGTGGCACTTTCCCTGGGGTCGCCCCCGCTGGCCGTTAACCAGCAGCATTCTTCCGTGGAGCCCGGACTTTCCTCGACCTGCCGAAACAGGCCGCAGCCGCTTGGCCGCCTGATGCAAGACTGCAGGTAAGCGCTGCGTCGGCCGCTGTCCAGGCAAATCCGACACCAGCGGCCAACCGCCCCGCATCGAGTCAGGGCGCGGGCGTAGCCTTCAACATCTCATAAGCCTGGTTGATGAGCGCGCTGCGCTCTTCTGCGATTTGGCGGCAATTTTGATCCATACCGCAATCGCGGGCCCAGACATCGGGATGGTAGCGTTTGACCATCTCTATATAAGCGGTGCGAATTTCTTTTGAGGAGGCCGAGGGCTCAAGGCCCAACACGGCATAGGGATCAAAGGAGTGGCTGTCGCCGTGCGCGGAGGCGAGGCTTTGAAACTCAGCATCAGAGATGCCAAAGGAGTCTGCGACGGTCGCCAGGAAGTCATGTTCAGAGCGGTCAATCTGCCCGTCGGCCTGTGCGATGACCAGCAGGCCCGTTAAAATATCGCGCAGAACCTCTGGTTCTTGTGCGAATTGGCGGCCAATCTGCTTTGCATAGCTCTCATAGCCCGCCGTATCGGTGCGCGCCAAATTGAAAAGGCGGCCAACTTTGGCTTCGTCTTCGGGCTCGATATTAAACAAGCGCTTGAAGGCTGCGACCTCGTCCCGTGTCACCCGTCCATCGGCTTTGGCCAGTTTGGCGCTCAACGCGATGATCGCCATTGTAAAAGTCGCCATCTTGTTTTTTTCACTAGTGCCAAACATGCTGGCCCACCAGGTCGAAAAGGCGTTGTCATCAATCTGGCTACTAAGGTATGACCAAAGTCTCATAAACTAAACCTGCTGTCGTACCGCGGCTGCACACCGCTTTGACCTTGCATATAAATGAGTGAAACATGTTTGACAAAATTCTGATCGCAAACCGGGGCGAGATTGCTTGCCGTATCATCAAAACCGCGCAAGCGATGGGGATTAAATGCGTTGCGGTCTATTCCAGTGCGGATGCGGGCTCCAAGCACGTACAAATGGCCGACGAAGCCTATCTGATCGGCGGCGCGGCTTCCTCCGAGTCTTACTTGAAAATCGACAAACTGATCGAAGTCTGCAAGCAGTCCGGCGCACAGGCGGTGCATCCCGGTTTTGGTTTTGTGTCAGAAAACTCCAGCTTTGCGCAAGCCTTGGACGATGCTGGTATCGCTTTCATCGGCCCGCCTAAGGGCGCGATTGAGGCCATGGGTGACAAAATCACCTCTAAGAAGCTGGCCGCTGAAGCGGGCGTTTCAACCGTGCCTGGCTATATGGGCTTGATCGACGACGGCGACCACGCCGTGCGTATCTCAGAAGAGATCGGCTATCCTGTGATGATCAAAGCCTCTGCGGGCGGCGGCGGCAAAGGCATGCGCGTTGCTTATTCATCGGCGGAAGTGCACGACGCCTTTTCAAGCGCCAAGAACGAAGCCAGCTCCTCATTCGGTGATGACCGTATCTTTATTGAGAAGTTTATCGAGCAGCCGCGCCACATCGAAATTCAAATCTTGGCCGATAAGCACGGCACCTGTCTCTATCTGGGGGAGCGCGAATGTTCGATCCAGCGCCGTCACCAAAAGGTCGTAGAAGAGGCGCCCAGCCCGTTTTTGGATGAAACCACCCGCAAAGCGATGGGCGAGCAATCGGTCGCTCTGGCAAAGGCTGTCGATTATTGTTCGGCGGGTACGGTGGAGTTCATCGTCGATAAGGACCGCAATTTCTATTTCCTGGAAATGAACACCCGTTTGCAGGTGGAGCACCCCGTTACCGAAAAGATCACGGGCCTGGATCTGGTCGAGCAGATGATTCGTGTAGCAGCCGGTGAAAAGCTCAGCCTGAGCCAAGAGCAGGTAAAACTAAACGGCTGGGCCATGGAGTGTCGCCTGTATGCCGAAGACCCGCTGCGCGGCTTCTTGCCGTCTATCGGTCTGCTGTCTGACTATCAAGAGCCCGAAGAGAACGAGCAGGTTCGCGTCGATTCCGGCGTGCGCGAGGGCGATGAGGTCTCCATGCACTACGATCCCATGATCGCCAAGCTTGTGACCTATGGCGCGGATCGTAATGCGGCGATTGATGCTATGGTTGGCGCGCTGGATGACTACTTGGTCACTGGCGTCAATCACAACGGCGCGTTTTTGAGCCAGATCATGCAGCACCCGCGCTTTGTCGAGGGCAATCTTTCAACGAACTTTATCGCTGAAGAATACCCCGACGGCTTTAACACCGATCATCTGGTGCCTGAAACGCCCGATGCCTTTTTGGCCGCGCTGGCTGTGGTGGCTCAACTGGGTGAAGGCGCTTGGGCCGCGGCTGAGGGCCAGACGACCTATGCGTTTTCTGTTCAATGTGACAGCGAAGGCGCCAAGACCTTGGATATCATGCGCTCGACGCGAGAGGTCAGCTTTGACTGGCGGCCGGGTCAAATGCGCTTGCGCATGACCTTAGACGGTCAGCCCAAGACCTTCCAAATCGCGAAGGACGGTGTGACGTGGACTTTGAGCCATGCGGGCAAAGTGATGAGCCTGGTGGTCCTCAATCCGCGCGAAGCCGAGCTTTGGGAGCACATGCCTGAAAAAGTTGGACTGGACAGCTCGAAAGTGCTGCTGGCTCCCATGCCGGGCTTGTTGGTGTCACTGGCCGTCAAGGAAGGCCAAGAGGTGCAAGCTGGTCAAGAGTTGTGCCGTATGGAAGCCATGAAGATGGAAAACATCCTGCGCGCAGAAAAGTCGGCGACCGTGGCAGCGATCAAGGCGGGTGTTGGCGATAGCTTGCAGGTTGATCAGGTCATTATCGAATTTGAAACCGACAGCTAGACCCAGCGTCAAGCGATCCCAAGGCAGACCCTAGCGAGGCCGCAACCTTGCTGGGGTTTTTTGATGGAGCGAAGCTAGGGGCGGCGGAGATTGCATCTGGTGGCGGGTGGCCGCCATTCCATATGGTGGCAGCTTGAAGACCGGAACGAGCTTTTCGCGCCCTTGCGCATCGGCTAGCTTGATGGCTGTTTCCATTTGCAAAGAGTTGTTTCATGAAATACCTGCACACCATGCTGCGCGTCAGCGATTTGGAAGCCAGCATCAAGTTCTTTGAGCTTTTGGGCTTTCGCGAGACCAGCCGCCACGACCGCCCTGAATACGGTTATACGCTGGTATTTGTGGCACCGCCGGGCGGCGAGGAGACCGCGGTTGAACTGACCTACAACTACGAGCCCGAAGAGTTGGGTGAAGCGCGTCACTTCGGCCACCTGGCCTACGAGGTCGACGACATCTACGCGCTTTGTGCGCACCTGCAAGCAAACGGCGTGGTCATCAACAGACCGCCGCGCGACGGCCGTATGGCTTTTGTGCGCACCCCAGACAAGCAGTCAATCGAATTGCTGCAAAAGGGCGAGCCATTGCCAAAACAAGAGCCTTGGGCATCCATGGAAAACGTCGGCCACTGGTGAGGCCAAGGCCTTGCCGAGCGCTAGCTGCTCTGCTCAGTTTGCGCTGGCGGGCGTAGATGGTCGGGGATGCGCGGCACCGCGGCCAAAAGCGCGCGGGTGTAGGGATGTTGAGGATTGCCCATGACGTCAGCCGTCGGGCCGTGCTCAACAATCTGGCCCGCGCGCATCACCATGACCCGGTCAGCGATCGCCTCTACCACGCTAAGATCGTGGGAAATGAACAGATAGGCTAGGCCGTATTCGCGCTGCAAGTCGGCGAGCAAATCCAAAATCGTGGCGCGTATCGAGACATCAAGCGCCGAGACTGCCTCGTCCAACACGATGATTTTAGGACGAATGATCAAGGCGCGCGCAATGGCGATCCGTTGGCGCTGCCCTCCAGAAAATTCGTGCGGAAATTTGTGTCGGTCCTCTGCGGACAGGCCAACCGCTAGCAGGGCTTTTTCGACCCGTGCTCGCCAATCGCTGGGCCTCTTATCTAGCAAGTGAAAAGGCTCGGCTACGATGCGTTCGACGCGGTGGCGCGGGTTGAAGGAGCCCGCGGGGTCTTGGAAAACGACCTGTAGCGAACGCCGCAATCGACGACCGAGCGCTTCGCCGGGGGCTAGGCTTTGATCGTCAAGGCTCAAATTGCCCTGTTGTCGGGGCTCTAGGCCCAAAATCAAACGACTGAGCGTCGATTTCCCGCAGCCAGATTCACCAACCAATCCCAGGCTCTCGCCCTGCCGCAATTGGAAGCTGATCGCGTCAACCGCTTGAAAGCTGGGCCGCGGCGCGAAAGGATGCGGCCGCGTTTTGGGGTAGGCGTGCGACAGGCCTTCAACCGCCAGGACAGGCCGCTCTTCCACCTTGGCCGCACGGGCCGGTTTGTGGGTCGAGGCGGCAAAAAGCCGGCGCGTATAGGGGTGGCTTTGTTGACAAAAGACATCTTCGGTACGGCCTTGTTCAACGATTTCACCCTGGTTCATCACCGCGACGCGCTGCGCCATTTGGGCCACGACCGCCAAGTCGTGGGTAATGAGCATGAGCGCCATGCCCTCGTCCTCAACCAACTCCTTGAGCAACTCCAAGATTTGGGCCTGGGTTGAAACATCCAGGGCTGTTGTCGGTTCGTCGGCGATCAGCAGCTTAGGCCTGAGCGCGATGGCCATAGCGATACAGACACGCTGGCGTTGGCCGCCCGATAGTTCGTGCGGAAAGCGCGCAAGACCGGTCTTGTCGCCCGCCAGTCCAACGCGCTCTAAGCGGTCGCCCGCGCGATCCATAGCTTCACGCTTGGATGAGACCCCGTGTACCAATAAAGTCTCGGCCACTTGTTGGCCGACGGGCTGCACAGGATTGAGCGCGGTCATCGGTTCTTGAAAGATCATGCCCAGCGCTTTGCCGCGCAGGTTGCGCATGCGGCGCTCGGGTAGAGCCAACAGGTCTTGCCCCTCTAGCTCAATTTTGCCGCGGGTCTGGCTGCCGTTGGGCAAAAGCCCCATGGCGGCGAGCGCGGTCATGGATTTGCCGGAACCGGACTCGCCTACCAGGCCGTAGATCTCACCGGGCTGGATTTGAAAGTTTAGGGGCCGCAAGATGGTCTGGCCGCGAATGGCGACCTCAAGGCCTTGGAAGTCAAGCAGGCTCATCGTTGTCGCGCCAATTTCGGGTCGGTGAGGTCGCGCAGACCGTCGCCCAACAGGTTGAGACCCAGCACAATGAGCACGATAGCCATGCCCGGAATCAGCGTCAGGTGTGGGGCCAGGGCGGTCAGGGTTCGGTTGTCGGCCAGCATACGCCCCAGGCTGGGCGTTGGCGGTTGCACGCCAAGGCCGATGTAAGAAAGGCCGGATTCCGCCAGGATACCGAGCGAAAATTGGATGGTCATTTGTACGATCAAGATATTGAGAATATTGGGCAAGATATGCTCAAGAGAGATGCGCGCGACCCCTTTGCCCGCAGTCTGGGCAAAGCGCAGGTAGTCGAGCTGCCACAGGCTGAGCGCCGCACTACGCGATAGCCGCGCAAAAACAGGAATGTTGAAAATGCCAATGGCCAGAATGGCGTTAAAGGCGCTGGGACCAAAGGCGGCGGTTATCAATATGGCGATGACCAGCGAGGGAAAGGCGAACACAAGGTCGTTGCTGCGCATGATCGCTTCATCCAGCAAAGACCCGTGGCGACTGGCCGCAAGCAGCCCCAGCGGCAGGCCGAGCCCCACGCCGACGCCAACCGCGACCAGGGCGACAGCGATCGAAGTCCGCGTGCCGACCATAATCATTGCCAAGATATCGCGCCCGATATTGTCGGTGCCCAGCCAGTGCGCGGCGCTGGGCAGTTGCATCCGATTGGCGACATCCAGCTTGGTCACGTCATAGGGTGTCCAAATGAACGAAACGAGCGCCAAGACAACAAACAAGCTGGTCAGCGCCAGGCCTAAGACTAGCGCGAGTGGTATTTGGCGGCGGCGAGAGCGGACGGGCATCATGTCAGTGCTTCCTTAGCCTGGGATCGACCAGGCCATAGGTCAGGTCAACCAGAGTGTTGACGGCGATAACCGCAAATACCAACACCATGACGCAGGAGCGCACGACGATTAGATCGCGCTGGCTGATGGCTTTGAACACCAAGTTGCCCAGGCCGGACAGGTAGAAGACGTTCTCAATGATGATGGCCCCGGCCAGCAGAAAAGCGAACTGTAGGCCAAGAATTGTCAGCACGGGAATGAGCGCATTGCGCAAGCCGTGCTTGACCAAGGCTCCTGCGGCGCTGAGCCCTTTGGCGCGGGCGCTGCGCATATAGTCTTGGTGTAGGGTCTCAAGGACGCTGGATCGCATGACCCGAGCCAAGATAGAAGCTTGTGGTAGCGCCAGAGCAATGGCCGGCAAGGTCAGCGCGGTGAGGGCGGGCCAGAGCCCATCTTGCCAGCCGGGAAAGCTGCCGGCTGGCAGCCAGCGCAGCACCAGCGCAAACAGAACCTGCAGTTGGATCGCAAACCAGAAATTCGGCATGGCGATGCCGAGCTGGGTCAACCCCATAATGCTGACATCGCCCCAGGAACGGCGTGTGGCGGCTGCGATCATTCCAACCGGAAAGGCAATGACGACCGTCAGACCCAGCGCGTAGAGCGCTAGCGGCAATGAGATCGCCAGACGTTCGATTATCAGGCCGCTAACGGGGACGCGGTAGGTATAGGACAGGCCAAAATCGCCCCGCAACAGGCCCGCGATCCAGGCTAGGTATCGTTGCGGCCAAGGCCCGTCCAAGCCCAGTTGCTCACGCAAGGCCGCGAGCGCTTCGGGCGTAGCGTTTAGCCCCAGCATGAGGCTGGCCGGATCGCCTGGAACCAGGTCCAACATGATGAAAATCACCAAGCTCGCGACCAACAAGCTGGCGATCATCGTCAAGAGGCGGGCGGTTAGGAAAGCCAGCATGAAGGTGAAGTTCCCGAAGGTCGTTTGGCGGTTGTTGCGACTAGCGCAAACTACGAGCAGGGGCACCGCGTGCGAGCCCCGGGCACAGGTCGAAAAAAGTTGGCGCCGCTGCTCCAAAAAAGTCAGGGGGGAGGGCCCATAAAACGGGGCTGATGGTCAGGCCCCTTGTGCAACGGCGCGGGGCGCCTACAGGGGTAGACGCCCAACGTGTCGGTTCCTTACTGCCAATGCACCGCGGTCAGATCGTTGGCCTGCGTGGGCGCGTTCTGCCAGAGTCCTTTCAATTTGGCATTTACAACACCAGCTCGGGCAAGCTGGAACAGATAGCCGTTAACATAGTCGTCGGCGATCATCTTTTGAGCCTGCTTGAGCAAGGCGCTGCGCTTGGCGGGATCAGCTTCGACATCCAAGGCCTTCATCAGGTCTTGGAATTCGGCCTTGTCGTACTGGAAGTAATATCCCGGGCGGGCGTAGATGTTGATATCCATGGGCTCGGTGTGAGAGACGATGGTCAAATCAAAGTCCTTACCGCGGAAGACCTGTTCCAACCACTGCGCCCATTCTAGGTTTGAGATCTCGGTCTCAATGCCGACCGCGCGCAGTTGTGCCGCGACGATCTCACCGCCACGACGGGCATAAGACGGTGGCGGCAGCTTCAAGGTCAGCGTGAGACCATTCTCGTAGCCCGCGGCTTTCAACAGCTCTTTTGAGCGCTCAGGATCATAGTTGGATTGGCCGGTTAGATCGACGTAATCGGGATTGTGCGGCGCAAAATGGGTGCCGATCGGCGTACCAAAGCCGAACATGGCGCCGTCGATAATCTCTTGGCGGTTGATGGCATGAGCGATGGCTTCGCGCACCCGCACATCGGACAGGGCTTCGGCCTTGTTGTTGGTAGACAAGATGGTCTCGCCCTCGGTCGAGCCCACGACAACGTCAAAGCGCGGATCGGCTTCAAAGGCGGCCAGGGTCTCAGGCGCGGGGTAGCCCGGGAAGGCATCAATATCGCCTGCCATGACCGCTGCAAAGGCGGCGTTGGGGTCAGAAATGAACTTGAAAGTGGCGCTCTCCAGAGCGACGGCGTCGCCCCAGTAGTCGGGGTTGCGTACCAGCTCGACGCGATCACCACGTACCCAGCGGTCAAACTTGAATGGGCCACTGCCAACGGGTGCGGTCGCGGCTTGCTCGACGCTCTCGGGCGCCAAAATGACCGCATCTCCCCAGGCCATTTTGGTGACAAAAGCGCCGTCTGGAGCCGACAAAGTTACTTTGACGGTGGTGTCATCCACGGCCTCGACCGCTTCAATACCGGCGAACAGCGCTTTTTGTGCGTTGGTCGAGTCTTCCGCACGGGCGCGATCTAAGCTGAACTTGACATCTTCGGCGTTGAGCGCGCTGCCGTCGTGGAAGGTGACGCCAGCGTGAAGATGAAAGGTGTAGGTCAGGCCATCGTCCGAGATGTCCCAGCTCTCGGCCAGCGCGGGCGCGACCGAGCCGTCGGAACGGTAGCGTGTCAGCCCTTCAAAAACATTGGCGTAGACAACTTCGTCGATGGCGGCGGCTGCGCCTGCTGTGGGGTCGAGGTGCGGCGGCTCCAGCTGCATACCGATGGTCGCGGAGGTCTGGGCCTGCGCCATACCCAAGCTTGCGCCCGCGAGCATCAAGCTTGCGGCCAGGGTCCGCGTCGGAAATTGAAGGGCAAATATGCGTCTCATGAAACCTCTCCTGTTACAAAGACGAAGGGGGCTCAGGGTCGAGCCCCAGAAGCTGGGCCGCAGCGATAGCCATGACCTGTGCGGATTGGACCATATCATCGACGCCCACCCATTCATCGGGTTGGTGGGCGAGTTCAAGAATGCCAGGACCGTAGGCGATACAGTTCTTTAGCTTTCCGATGCGGTCAATGTGTTTTTGATCGTATGTCCCCGGCGAAACCACAAAAGCGGGCTCCAGGCCCATGACCTGTTGTATGGCGTCGGCCACCGCCTCAACTACCGGCGCGTCTTGTGGAGTCATGCTGGGCTGGACTTCGTGCAGCGGCTTAATTTCGTATTCGAAGTCGGGGCGCTGGACCCGCACGCGCTCCATCAGTGCAGAGATCTCGGCTTTGACCTCCTCCAGGCTTTCCTCGATCAAAAAGCGCCGATCAATGATGATGCGACAGCGGTCGGGCACGCAAGGTGAGGGAAAGCCGGTATAGCCTTCTTCAGGCTCAGCTTCGCCGCCGTGGATGGAGTTGATGTTGAGCGTCGACTGCTTGGCACTTTCGGGGACCACCGGCATGGCTGTTGATTTGCTGGCAAGCAGCGGCAGCAAGTGGGTCTCGATCTCTGCCAAGACCGCGCCCATGTGGCGGACTGCGCAGGTGCCCAAAAAGGGCATGGAGCCATGGGCGATGCGCCCCTTGGTCTCAATTTCAGCCCACCAGACGCCGCGATGGCCAAGGCAGATACGATCCTTGTTGAGCGGTTCGGGGATGATGACGTGTTGAACGCGATCGGGCGAAAAGTAGCCTTGCTCGGCCAGGTAGGCGACCCCGCCATAGCCACCGCTTTCTTCATCAGCGGTCGCAGAAATTTCTATGCTTCCCCTAAAGGCTTGTCCGCTGTCCTCAACCGTCGCAATCAGGGCCTCGGCAGCGATGACGGAGGCTGCAAGGCCGCCTTTCATATCGCAAGCGCCGCGGCCATAGATGCGTCCGTCTTTTAGCTCGCCGCCAAAAGGATCCTTGGTCCAACCGTGCCCTGTCTCGACCACATCGTGGTGCGAGTTAAAATGCAAGCAATCGCCCGGCTCCTGACCTTGGAAACGCGCGACCAAGTTCCAACGCGGATGGGCAGCGCTGTCCGCCAGCGCGCCTTCGGCGCGTACGAGCTCGACCATAAAGCCACGACTTTCTAAGCGGTCGCCTAGCCGTTGGCAGAGGTCCAAATAGCAATCACCCGGAGGATTGATGGTCGGCACCCGAATCAGCTCTTGGGTCAAGGCAATCAACTCGTCGCGCCTCTGCTCTACGGCCTGTTTGAGAAGCTCCGTCAGCATGTGGTATTCCTTGTTTGCTGGACCGGTAGGCTGGTGCGGATTTGTCGACCTGTCAATTACCAATGTAGCTTGTTGCTTATGTCTGGTGCGAAGGCTTGTCGGCCAGACGCAGCACTACGAGAGCGGGCTTGCCTTCATCGCGACGGCGCGGCTTAATAGAGGCCAATCTACCGACGAACACCAGCAACCACAGGAAGCAGTAATGAAATTGACATGGTTCGGGCATTCGGCCTTTCGACTAGACCTTGAGGAATCGCATGTTTTGATCGACCCTTTTCTTAAGGGAAATCCGCGCTTTGAGGGCCAAGATTTCAACGCCGCCATTGCAGGTATTACCCACATAGCCCTGACCCACGGCCATTCCGACCATATCGGCAATGCGGTCGAAATCGCGCAAGCCTTGGATATACCGGTACTAGGGAACGCTGATCTTTGCTCTTGGCTGGAAGGGCAGGGCGTGGCGAAAGTTGATCCGGGCAATACCGGCGGCACGCTGCGTCATAGCGATTTTAGCATGACCTTTGTGCGCGCCGATCACTCCTCGGCCACGCAGGACGACCAAGGCAATTCGCACGCGCTGGGCAATTGCAACGGCTTAATATTCAAGCCCGCCAGCGGACCAACCGTCTATCACATGGGTGATACGGATATCTTCAGTGATATGGCGCTGATCAATGAGCTACACGCGCCCGACGTCGGCATTGTGCCGGTCGGTGATCGCTTCACCATGGGGGGCGCCGTAGCCGGGCTAGCTTGCCGCCGTTACTTTGATTTCAAGACCATCATCCCCTGTCACTACGGCACGTTTGGGTTGCTGGACCCCAACGCCGATGCCTTCGTCGAGGCATTGGGCGAACAATCGGAACGCGCGGCGGTATTGGAGCCCGGTGGTCGTTTGGCGCTCTGACCGTTAGACACGAATGCCCGACCAAGGCTTGACGTGGCGCAGCACCATTTTGGTCTCGATACGTTGAACGTGGGGGGCTTCGCGCACTCTTGCGTGCACCTTTTCAAAAGCGACGGTGTCTTTAGCGGCGACCCGCAATACATAGTCCGAGGGGCCGGTCATTAGATCGGCCTCCAGCACTTCTGGAATCAGGGCCAGCTTGGACTCGAAAGCTCGCATCGCTTCGTGGCTTTGCGTATTCAAAGAGACTTCAAGAACGAAGGCCATCGCTTGCCCCATGGCGTCTGCATCTAATTTGGCGCCATAGCCGCGGATGATACCCGCTTCTTCCATGATTTTGATGCGTCGGTGACAGGCCGACGCCGACAGACCGACCTTGCTGCCCAATTCAACCATGGACAAGCGGCAATCGGCTTGCAGAGCCTTTAGGATGGCACGGTCTAACTTGTCCAGATTATGCATGGGTTCATTCATCAAAAGGGTCAATAATTCGAATATCATTCAATAATTGACCCTGTTTGTCGATGAAATTCGAACCCTTTCTTAGCCGTGTTCGGCTAGGCTGCCATCAATCGATACCGCTAGCCATGCGAAAGGAAACAGAATGATTGTCGGCGTCCCTAAGGAAATAAAAAACCACGAATACCGTGTCGGCCTGACCCCTGAGGCGGCTGCAGAATACATTGCCCACGGCCACCAAGTCGTTGTTGAGACCAATGCCGGTATTGGCATCGGCGCAGATGATGAGGCCTATGAAGCGGTGGGTGCGCAAATCCTGCCCAACGCTGCTGCTGTTTTTGAAACGGCCGAAATGATCGTCAAGGTTAAGGAGCCCCAGGCTTCCGAGCGCGCCATGCTGACCGAGCGTCATTTGCTGTACACTTACCTGCACTTGGCACCCGATGTTCCCCAGACTAACGAGCTGATCGCAAGTGGCGCGACTTGTATCGCCTACGAGACCGTAACCGATGCCACCGGCGGCTTGCCCTTGCTCAAGCCTATGAGTCAGGTTGCCGGCCGTATGTCGATCCAAGCCGGTGCCTCGGCTCTGGAAAAAGCCCACGGGGGTCGCGGAGTCCTGTTGGGCGGCGTACCGGGCGTTGCGCCTGCAAAAATCGTAATCATCGGCGGCGGTGTCGTCGGCGAAAACGCGCTGCAAATCGCTCTGGGTTCGCGCGCTATCGTCTCCGTCCTGGACACCAACGCCAATACGCTGGAGCGCCTGGACCGCAACTATGGCGACCGCTGTAACCTGTTGTACTCAAACCGTGCGACGATCGCCGAGGAAGTCGCCAGTGCAGATCTGGTCGTCGGCGCGGTTTTGATCCCGGGTGCGGCTGCGCCGAAGTTGGTCAGCCGTGATATGCTGTCAACCATGCTGCCTGGCGCGGTTTTGGTGGACGTTGCCATTGACCAGGGCGGTTGTTTTGAGACCTCAAAAGCGACGACCCACGCTGAGCCGACTTATGAAGTCGACGGTGTTGTTCACTACTGCGTTGCCAACATGCCCGGCGGCGTTGCGCGCACTTCGACCTACGCGCTGAATAACGCAACTTTGCGTCAAGGCTTGGCCCTGGCTGACAAGGGCTGGAAGCAAGCACTGAAGGACGATGCGCACTTGGCTGAAGGCCTCAACGTTTGGCAGGGCAAGATCACCAACAAGCCCGTTGCTGAAGCGCAGAACCTAGAGTACGTGCCGGTAGCAACCGCGCTCGCTTAAGCTTCGCCATTGGCTTGGCCCTGAGCTGCAAAAGCGAGCCGCAAAAGCGAGCCGCGTGGGTGGCATGACCCCGCGCCACAAGAGTGGCAGGGCCTAGAGCTGAGCCAGCGGAAGGCTGGGATTGGCAACAATGGGAGCTTGGTCATCCAGGCTCCCATTTTTTGTGCGCCACAGATCCCAGCCTGCCAGCGCGATCATGGCGCCATTATCCGGTGCCCACTGGGCCGGCGGCAGATTGAGGCTAACGCCCAAGCGGTCGGTCAGTTCTTGCATGCGCGCGCGCAGCGGGCGGCTGGCGGCAACGCCACCGACCACCACCAGGCTCTTGGCTTGGGTCTCGTTCAAGGCGCGCTCGCATTTCTTGATGAGAACATCAAAGCACGCCGCTGCAAAAGAAGCGCAAGCATCAGGTCGCGATAGCGCCGGATCGAGTTCAATCGCGCGCCGGACCGCCGACTTGAGGCCCGAAAAGGAGAACTCGTAGCCCGCGTGCAGCATGGGGCGGGGGAAGTCCATAGTGTCCTGCCCCTCGGCGGCTAGTTGGTCGACAATGGGGCCGCCAGGAAAGCCAAGTCCCAGCATGCGCGCCACTTTATCGAAAGCTTCACCGACAGAATCGTCGCGCGTTTGACCCAACAGCTGCATATCGTCAGGTGAACGCATGTGGGCGATGAGGCTGTGACCGCCTGAGACCAGCAACACCACCGCCGGATAGTTGACCTTGTGGCCGTCTAGCTCAGCGCTGCGAAGGTGGCCGCGTAAATGATTGACGCCCAGAACGGGCTTATCCCAAGCCAACCCCAGCGCGGTCGCGGTGTTGACGCCGACCAAAAGCGCTCCGATTAGACCCGGACCGCGCGTGACGGCGATGGCCTCAATCTGCTCCAGGCTCACCTGCGAGTGATCTAACACCGCCTGCAAGGCGGGCAAGATGGCTGCGACGTGAGCGCGCGAGGCCAACTCTGGATAGATGCCCCCATAGCCTGCGTGGATATCAAACTGGGAAACCGTTTCAATCTCGTGCACGATGCCTTTCGCCGTGACCAGCGCAAGGGAAGTGTCATCGCACGATGTCTCGATACCAAGAATGTAGCGCGGCCGGTTTGTGTTTGGTTCGTCCGGGTTGGATTTGTCCGGGTTGGGTCGGTTCAAGGGTTTCAGAGCCTCAGCGGCCATAGAGATGCCTTTCGATTTCCTCCGTACTCACCGCGCCGACCCGCTCTATTTTTGGCGGCATGACGCGGCAATTGACCAGCGTCGAGGGCACAAGCTTGCGTTGCCCCAAATCGACAATCAAATCGGGCGCGCCTTCGAGCTGTTCGGCCGCCTGTTGGGCCGATGCGGGCGTTGCCTGGCCGCTGCGATTGGCCGATGTCACCAGCAAGGGGCCGGTAAGACGCAGTAGTTTCAACATGAAATTATCGTTGGGAATACGAACCGCGATCTCATCGCGATAGCGCAACCAGTTCGGCGTCTTTTTGGTCTGAAGGGACAGTACCAGGCTGACCGGCCCCGGAATATAGCGCGAGTCCAGCATGCGCAGCGCTGCGGCATTCAGGTCAGCGCCCAGCTCTTCAAGCTGCTCGCGGCTCGCGACCATGATGGGCAGGTTCTTGCTAACCGCCCGTCGCTTGAGGCGATAGAGCCGCTGGATGCTCTGCGGATGCTCGGGCGAGACCGCCAGGCCGTAGACGGTATCGGTGGGTACCAGCGCTACAGCGCCCGCTTTGATCTGATCGGCTATTTCGTGAAAGGCGGGGGCAGTCATGGTTGGTCCTCGCTTGAATGGCGGCTTATTCCAGGCTCTGGCTGAAGGCTTGCTCGGTCAAGGGCACGGGGAAGGGCGTTGCGCCGGGTTGCCAATCGGGCCACGTCGCCAGCAGGGGTATCAAGGTCTCGGGCTCAGCGTGCTTGAGCCATAGATGTTGGCCTGTTGCGGTGTCGCCTGTCCAGGCCTCAAATCCCTGAGCGGGCAAGTCGAAGTCGCTAATGAGGGCCGCTCCGCTATCTAGGCGGTTTAGTAGGTCGGGCAGAGCGTCGCTGCGGCACATGCCTTGCGAAACGCAGTCGCCGTGGCTTGTCTTTGCGTAATAGAAGCGCTTGCCCGAGGCCTTGCGCAGGATCAGGGCGTTTGTGGCGCCACGGCGGGCCGCTTCCTGTGCTAGCAAGTCAAATGCGGGCAGCGCTTGCAGGGGCAGGTTGCGTGCGAACGAAAGCGCATTGACGAAGGCAACGGCCATGCGCGTTGCTGCCAAGCGACCAGGCCCGACATCGACAGCCAATCCGCTGATATCAGCCATCGTGACACCCGCCGTTGCAAGCAGATCTCGGGTCAGGCTCGCAAGGTCACGCTCTTGAATGCGGGGGCCTTCCTTTCCAAGGTCGGGCTGGCGGGCCACAAGGCTATTTTCCGCAAGCAAACACAAAAGCGCTTGGCCGCTGGACGTTTGAATGACCAGTTTCATGGCGCGGCCATCTCTGCCATTGCCGCCAGGCGGCTGTGCCATTCTCGTGAGTTCGCAACAAATTCTAAGCTGCGCTCATTCTCGCCCGTAATGTCCAGGCGAAGCTGCAAGGCGTCTGGAAAGACCTCGCCAACGCGATGGCCCCACTCGATAAAGGTCAGACCGCTTTCCATCTGTTCGTCATAACCCAGATCCCAGACCTCGCCCGGGTTGTTCAAGCGGTAAGCATCGATATGTACCAGCGGCCCCAGCGGGCTCGTATAGAGTTGGGCGATTGTATAGGTAGGGCTGGTGACCTCATCCGGACTACCGAGCGCTTGGCATAGCGCTTTGATGAAGGTCGTTTTCCCCGCGCCCAAATCCCCGTCTAACAGCAAGGTATCGCCGACGCGAAGTTGGCTCGCAAGACGCTTGGCCAGGCGGGAAAGTTGGTCCAAATTGCTGAGGGTGTAGCTGTGGTGGAACTTGGGCACGGCGTTAGCTTCAGAGCGGATAGGCAAGGCTTGCAAAGACCTAGTGCCTTGTGGACCGCAAATCCAGAGCTTGCGCGCTTGAGTTGCGCGTTTCTAGCGACTAGGCTCCCGTCAACTTAAACTAAACAAGCGATGTCGGGGAGCCACTATGCTAAGCTGGGATGCCTTTGAAAGCTGGGCCAAACGGGCCGTTGAATGGACAAAGGGCTATCACGCCAGCTTGCGCCAGCGCCCGGTTCGCCCGCACGTAGAGCCCGGCAGTGTGCTGGCGCAAATCCCGGAGCATGCGCCAGAATCGCCCGAGCCCATGCAGGCTATTTTGGATGACTTTGAGCAGCTCATCGTCCCCAACATGACCCACTGGCAGCACCCGCGATTTTTTGCCTATTTTCCGGCAAACGCCGCGCCCGTTTCGGTCTTGGCAGAGCAGCTGACCGCAGCGCTCGCCGCGCAGTGCATGCTGTGGCAGACCTCGCCCGCCGCGACCGAGCTAGAGACCGCTATGATGGTCTGGTTGCGTGAGGCCTTGGGGCTCAGTGAAGATTTTAGCGGCGTCATTCAGGACTCCGCTTCATCGGCTACCTTGGCGGCCATTTTGATGATGCGCAGCAAGGCAAGCGGCATGACGGCTAACCAAGCAGGCTTGGCGGGCGGTCCGCAACTGCGAGTCTACTGTTCGGACCAAGTGCACTCGTCGATTGACAAGGCCATGTGGGTCGCTGGCTTGGGGCAGGATAATCTGGTCAAGATACCAACATATGGCCCGCTGCGCAGCATGGATGTTGCGGCGCTTGAAGCTGCCATCGCGGCCGATCGCGCCGCCGGGCACGTGCCTGCGGGTATTATCATTTGCGTCGGCGGCACCTCGATTGGGGCCAGCGATCAGGTAGCTGAGGTGGTTGCCTTGGCCAAGCGCGAGGGCCTGTTGACCCATTTGGATGCCGCTTGGGCGGGTAGCGCCATGATCTGCCCCGAGTTCCGATCTTTGTGGCGAGGTGTGGAAGGCGTGGACTCGATGGTCTTCAATCCGCACAAGTGGCTGGGCGCGCAGTTTGATTGCGCGGTGCAATTCGTGCGCTCACCGCAGCTGTTGGTCGAGACGCTGGGCATTCAACCCGAATATCTCAAGACCCACGGCAAGGAGGGCATTGTCAACTATTCGGAGTGGTCTGTGCCCTTGGGTCGTCGTTTTCGCGCGTTGAAGCTCTGGTTCTTGTTGCGCGCGCACGGTCTGGAAGACTTGCGCGGTCGTATCCGTAACCATGTCGCTTGGTCGCGCGACCTAGCCGAAAAACTGCGCGCGCTGCCCGATTTTGAGATCAGCTCGGACCCCATTTTGTCTCTGTTTAGCTTTCGCTATATGCCCAAAGAGCAGGGTGTGGAAGGGCAGGCCTTGGATGGTGAGGCGGCCGACGCGCTCAACTTGGCGCTGGTCAACGCCATCAACGATGACGGGCGGATCTACCTGACCCAGACTAAGCTAGACGGGCGGACCGTCATTCGCTTTCAAGCGGGGCAGTTCGAGATGGAAGAGCAGGACAAAGACACGGCATTTGCGGTGATTGTCGAATGCGCGCGAAAGCTGATCTAGGCCGTTAGGCGGCTTGACTGCTTAGGTGCCGGTCTTCTTTGATAAGATCGGCCCCTTTTTCGCCGATCATAATGCTGGGCGCGTTGGTGTTGCCCGAAGTGATGTTGGGCATCACCGAGGCATCAACGATGCGAAGGCCCGCCAGGCCCTGTAACCGCAGCCGATTATCAACGACGGCCATAGCATCGCTGCCCATTTTGCACGTGCCGACAGGGTGGAAAATTGTGGTGCCCAAATCACCTGCGGCGCGTATCAGCTCCTCATCGCTCTGCACGGCTGCCCCAGGGGCGACTTCTTCGGGCGCATAGGGCTCAAGCGCGGGCTGCCCCACGATATGACGGGTGAGTCGGAAGCCATCAATTGCCACACGTTGATCGTCGGACGTGGACAGATAGTTGGGCGCGATCAGCGGCGCGGTATTGGCGTTAGGACCGTCGACGCTAACGCTGCCGCGCGACGTTGGGCGCAAGTTACAGAACGAGGCGGTGAATGCCGGGAACTTGTGCAAAGGGTCGCCCAGCTTGTCAGTCGATAGGGGCTGCAGATGGTATTCCAGGTTGGCGGTCGCGCGCGACGGGTCCGAGCGCGTAAAGACGCCCATTTGGCTCGCGCCCATGGTCAAAGGGCCGCGTCGGGTCAGCGCCCATTGCAGGCCCATAAGATAGCGTGTGATGGGGTTGTTGACCCGCTGGTTGAGGCTTGGAAGGCCAGAGATTTTAAAGATGGTACGGATTTGCAAATGGTCTTGCAGGTTCTGGCCGACCCCTGGCAGCTCGTGCAGGGGGGTAATGCCGTTGGCTTGCAGGTGCTGACCAGGGCCGATGCCCGATCGCATCAAGATGTGCGGCGAACCAATGGCACCGGCGCTCAAGACCACTTCAATATTGCTGCGAACGGTCTCCAATTCACCGCCGTCTACGCGCAGCTCAAGACCCGCCACGCGGCCTTGCTCAATGACAAGCCGTTCGACTTGTGCCTTGGTGACTAGGTGCAAATTGGGGCGGTGCTTGACGGGGTGCAAGAAGGCCCTGGCCGCCGACCAGCGTAGCCCGTTCTTTTGCGTGACCTGGAAATAGTTGACGCCTTCGTTGTCACCGTCGTTGAAATCCGCCTTGTAGGGGATGCCCGCTTGCTGGGCGGCTTCGGCCACTTTGTCCAACAGTTTCATGCTTGTACGCATGTTGGTTACGGCCAGCGGCCCGCCCTTGGCGTGTAGATCTGACTCGCCGTTTTCTTGGTCTTCCGAGCGTAGGAAATAGGGCAGGACATCGTTCCAGCTCCAGCCCACGTTACCCAGTTGCGCCCAAGTATCGTAATCATGGGCTTGTCCGCGCATATAGATGTGGCCGTTGATCGACGAGCAGCCGCCCAGCGTCTTGCCGCGTGGATAGCCAATGGCGCGACCGTTCAGGCCGGGCTCTTCAACGGTCTTAAAGCACCAGTCGGTGCGGGGGTTATTCATGGTTTTGAAATAACCGACCGGCATGTGAATCCAGAAATAGTCGTCTTTGCCGCCCGCTTCCAACAGCAGCACGCGGATATCCGGATCTTCGGTCAAACGATTGGCAAGCACGCAGCCAGCGGAACCGGCCCCAACGATGATATAGTCATAGTGACCAAATCGAGAAGTTTGTGCGCTGTCTGCCATGTTTGATCCTCCGAGTTATCGCCGTTCTGTGGGCCATGCCTTTAGGTTGTACTCGCGGATTTTGACGGGGCCAAGCGCTGGTTGTGGGTTGCGGCGAATTTATAGCGAAGGCTCGTCCCCGGATGTCTTCTTGCAGGCCCAACAAAGAATTTCTTCGTTGCCGTCCGGGCCCAGGATCGGGCTGGGCGCGGTGGCTTGAATGGGCCAGCCTTGCGCCTTCAACCAACCGCAAATCTCCCGTTGAACATCCGCGACGACTTGCGGATCACGCACCACACCGCCCTTGCCCAACCGCTCGCGGCCTGCTTCGAATTGGGGCTTTATCAGCGCCAGGAGGTGGCAGCCCTCGGGTGCCATTGCCAAGGCTGGCGGCAGGGCCATGGTCAGTGAGATGAATGACAGATCGCAGACAATAAGAGCCAGATTGTCGGGGATTTGATCGCGTGTTAGCGCCCGGCAATTGAGGTTTTCAAGGCTGGTCACGCGGGCATCGGCGCGCAAGCTGGTGTGCAACTGATCACGACCGACATCAATCGAGACGACCTTGGCAGCGCCGTTGGCAAGCAGCACCTGTGTGAAGCCACCAGTCGAGGCTCCAAGGTCGAGCCCCGCGCGGTCTTGAATGACGGTCGCTAGCTGTGG
This sequence comes from Alphaproteobacteria bacterium, assembly GCA_030428565.1. Lineage (GTDB taxonomy): Bacteria > Pseudomonadota > Alphaproteobacteria > UBA7985 > JAUIBT01 > JAUIBT01. Next base: position 20,508 of record JAUIDR010000010.1, on the reverse strand, counting down.
CCACCGTTCGAACGCACCGGCCAACTTCAGCCCAGCGCGCGAGACCCAAGGGTGGTCGTCGATGACCAGGCGCGGCCAGTCGTCATCGCTGAGTTTGACGGTGGCTTTGGTCAGGCCAACGCCGTCCAGCATGATACGGCCTTGTTTGATGAGATCCTGAGCCCGCGAGCGCGAGGCGACGAGGCCGCGCTCGACCAGCCCCTTATCCAGCCGCTGTGCCATGGTCTGGCAGTCGATCGGCGACGGTTGCGGTCTTTTCGTCCTGACACTGAGCCAGCAGTCCCAACGCGGTCTTGACGATAGCAGCTTCGTCGATGCCCGCCTGGGCGTTTTGCGCGTCTTGGCTCGCGTGGTCGACAAAGGCATCTGGCATGGTCAGGGCGCGCATTTTCAGGCCAGAGGCAAAGGCGTCATTGTCGGTTAGCACCGTCATTACTTGCGCTGCAAAACCACCAATGCTGTTTTCTTCGATCGTAATGAGCGCGCTGTGCTGGCTGGCCAATTGCAGGATCAAATCCTTGTCGACCGGCTTTGCGAAGCGGGCGTCGGCGACGGTCACGCTCCAACCCTGTGCATTGAGCTGCTCGGCGGCTTTTAGGCAGGGGTGCAAGCGCGTGCCGATCGACAGCAGCGCTAGCTGATGGCCTTGCTTGATGATGCGCCCTTTGCCGATGGCAAGGACTTTGGGGTGGGCGGGCAGCTCAACGCCCACACCTTCGCCGCGCGGGTAGCGTAGCGCAGAGGGACCGGCGTCATAGGCGGCCTGAGTGGCCACCATGTGCTTGAGTTCCGCCTCGTCGGACGGGGTCATAATGACCATGCCTGGCAGACAGCCCAGGTAGGAGAGATCAAAGGCGCCGTGATGGGTCTGGCCGTCGGCGCCAACATAGCCTGCACGATCCAGAACAAAGCGCACCGGCAGGTTTTGAATGGCCACGTCGTGGACGATTTGGTCATAACCGCGCTGCAAGAAGGTGGAATAGATGCAGACGAAGGGCTTGTAGCCCTCGCACGCCATACCGGCAGCAAAGGTCACAGCGTGCTGTTCAGCGATGCCTACGTCAAACGTGCGTTCGGCGAAGCGGTCGGCAAATGCGGATAATCCGGTGCCTGAGGGCATGGCCGCGGTAATGGCGACGATCTTCTCGTCTTGTTCTGCCTGGTCGATCAGGGCAGAGGAAAACACCGATGTATAGGCTGGCGCGTTCGACTTGGCTTTGATCTGGCGGCCCGTGATGACATCAAACTTCGACACGCCATGTAGTTTGTCGGGTGCTTCTTCGGCAAAGGGGTAGCCTTTTCCTTTTTGCGTCACCAGGTGGATCAGATAGGGGCCTTGTTCTTCGCCGTCGCGCACATTGCGCAAGATCGGCAGCAAGTGGCGGAGGTTGTGGCCGTCTACGGGCCCGACGTAGTAGAAACCCAGCTCCTCAAACAGGGTGCCGCCGGTCCACCAGCCGCGCGCGTATTCTTCAGTTTTGCGCAGCGCTTCTTCCAAACGGGGCGGCAAGACCGAGGCGATGGATTTTCCCAGGCCGCGCAAGGAGCGGTAGGACTTGCCAGAGACAATTCGCGATAGGTGGTTAGAGACCGCGCCCACCGGTGGGGCAATCGACATGTCGTTATCGTTCAAGATGACAATGAGGCGCTCTTTGTTCTTGCTGGCACCGGCATTGTTCATGGCTTCGTAGGCCATGCCCGCCGACATGGCACCATCGCCGATAACCGCAATAGCGTTGCGCTCAATTCCGGCCAAGGTCGAGGCGACCGCCATACCGTGCGCGGCTGAAATCGAGGTCGAGCTGTGTGCAGTGCCGAAGGGGTCGTATTCGCTTTCAGAGCGCTTTACAAAACCCGACAAGCCGCCTTGCTTGCGCAAGCTGCGAATGCGTTCGCGTCGCTCCGTCAGGATCTTGTGGGGGTAGGCTTGGTGGCCAACGTCCCAAATCAAACGGTCGTGCGGGGTGTCAAAAACGTAATGCAGCGCCAAAGTCAGCTCGACCACGCCGAGGCTAGAGCCCAAATGGCCCCCAGTCACCGAAACGGCGTCCAACATCTCGGCTCGCAGTTCGGTGGCCAGGTCAGGCAGCTGCGATTCTTCCAGCTCGCGCAGATCGGCGGGCGATTTGATCCCGTCCAATATGGGCGTGACGGGCGGGCTGACGACAGGAAGGCTCACGAAGCACTCCTAAAGGTGGCGGTGATAGGCGGACGGATCCAGCACGGACGAAACGCGAGGCAGACAGGTCAGCGCGGGCAAGGGCAGGCTGCGGGTGTGCCAGCCCTAGCGACAAAAGTCACGCCGTCATTTCGCGTTTTGACAAGTCTACTAGTAGTCGCGCTCAAAAACAAAGTCAGCCATGTGCAACAAAAAATGAGATTCGATGGCTAGCGGTGCAAGGCAGAGTTTGGCTTCGCGCGCAAGGTCTTGCGCCTTGGACTGGGCCCCCTCTAGGCCGTAGTGCGTTATGAAGGTGGCCTTGCCCTTGGCGGCGTCCTGGCCGGTGGGTTTGCCCAGCGTCGAAGCATCGGCGCGCGCGTCCAGCAAATCATCGGTGATTTGAAAGCAGAGCCCCAGGCGGTCGGCATATTTGCGCAGCGCCTGGCGGTCTTCAGGGCTTGCTTGCCCCAAAATAGCACCGGACTCGACCGCAAAGGCAATCAAGGCGCCGGTCTTACGCGCTTGCAAGCGGCGTGTGGTGAGGCGATCAAATCCCGGCTCGCTCTCTGCGATCATATCCAGCATTTGCCCGCCGCACATGCCTTGATAGCCGCTGGCTTGCGCTAGGCCCAAGCACAATTCGGCGCGCACTTCGCCCTGCGGCGCTGTCGCTGGGTCCGCGAGCAATTGAAAAGCCAAGGCTTGCAGCGCATCCCCAGCCAAAACCGCCGTGGCTTCATCGTGCTGGACGTGCAAAGTAGGACGGCCGCGCCGGGTGTCGGAATTGTCCATTGCCGGCAGGTCGTCGTGGACCAAAGAATAGGCGTGTAAGGCTTCTATTGCACATGCAACTTGCAGGGCGCGGTTTGCATTCACGCCATAAGCCTTCGCGGTCTCAAGCGCTAGCAGACCGCGCACGCGCTTGCCGCCGCCCGTTAAGGCATAGCGCATGGCGCCGGGCAAACGATCTTCGGTCAGGCCTTCGTCGGGGCATAAGTCTGCCAAGGCTTGGTTGATGCGTTCCAGCCCGTCAGCCATTGCCACTTTAAAGGTGTCTTGGGCAGTGGTCGGCTCAGCGGATGCATCGGCAAGAGACTGCGGGGGTTGTGGCTCTATCGCGGGCACCACGGCCTACTCCTCAGGGTCCAAGGACTCAAGACGCGGCGTACCGTCAGAGCCCAGCGAAATTTGCTCGATTTTCATCTTGGCATCCTTCAATTTGGCTTCACAGTGCGCGCGCAAATGAGCGCCGCGTTCGTAGGCTGCGATAGCCTGGTCTAGTTTGGCATCGCCGCGTTCCATGCTATCGACGATGCGGCGCAACTCCTCCATCGCTTCTTCAAAGCTCATAGCCTGGATGTCCTCAGGCAGGGTGGTTTGGGGCGAGTTGGTTTGGGTCATGGTGTCCTCTGCAGCAGGGCGCACAGCACGGCACGAGCGGCCGGATACTGTGGCTTTACAATTTTAAACGTTGAGCAAGAGATATTCGCGTTCCCAGCTCGACACCACGCCTTGATAGTGGTCCAGCTCGGTTTCTTTTACTTGATTAACCGCCACGATAAAGGGCTCACCCAAGACGGCGTGCAGGCTCTGGGCCTGGTTGAAACGCCAAAGCGCATCATAGAGGGTGCGCGGCAAGGTGTGGGCCTTGTTGTAGGCGTCGCCGTCGAATGCGGGTTGAGCCTCAATCTGTTCAGTCAGCCCCAAAAGGCCACAAGCCAAGGTCGCTGCGATCGCCAGATAGGGGTTGGCATCCGCACCTGCTACCCGGTTTTCAACGCGGGTTGCTTGCGGTTCAGATACCGGTACACGCAGTCCCACTGTGCGATTGTCACGTGACCAGTGCGTGTTAATGGGCGCATCCAAAAACTTGCGGAAACGGCGATAAGAATTCACGTTGGGGGCCAGCAAGGGCATGGCGGCGGCCATGTAGGTCTGTAGCCCGCCGATGAAATTCAAAAAGGCGGGTGAAAACTTGCCGCCTTCGCTAGCAAAGATATTGTTGCCTTGCGCGTCCATGATCGAAACGTGCAGGTGCAGCGACGATCCCGGCTGATCTTCCAGAGGTTTGGCCATGAATGTTGCGTAGATATTGTGCTTCAGTGCGGCTTCTCGCACGGTGCGCTTAAACAACATGACTTGATCGGCGCGGCCCAAGGGGTCGCCGTGACTGAAATTGATCTCCATCTGCGCCGTGCCACTCTCGTGGCTCAACGTGTCGACGCGCAGTTCTTGCGCGTCTGCCCATTCATAGATGTCCTCAATAATCGGATCGTATTCGTTGGCGGCCTCGATCCCATAGCCTGCCTTGGCGGTGGCTCGACGGCCCGAGCGGCCAATCGGCGGCTGCAACGGCTGATCGGGGTCCAGGTTCTTATCGACCAGATAGAATTCCAGCTCGGGCGCAACGACGGGGGTCAGGCCCCGATCTTTGTACTGCTGAATGACGGACTTCAGCACTTGGCGCGGAGAGATGGCAACCGGATTACCGCCGACGTAGACCGCGTCGCAAATGACCTGCGCTGTGGGCTCATCGTACCAGGGCACCAGACGGGTGGTAGACAAGTCCGGTACCAAGTTGATGTCGATGACGCGCGGGTCGGTGGCGATATCTTCTTCAGGGTAGTCGCCTGTGATGGTCATGGCATAGATGATTTCGGGCATGCGCAAGTCGCGCCCGGTCTCGACCATTTTCAAAAAGCGGTCGGCGGGAATGATCTTGCCGCGGGGAACCCCGTTCATGTCGGCGGTAATGCATTCCACATCTTCAATGTGGTTTGCGTGCATCCAGTTGGATAAGTCTTGGATGCTCGAAATTTGAGCCATGGTCTTTGCGTGCGATGGTTTATAAGTTATGCGGACCATAGAGGCATCCCAGCAAAATTCAAAGGCTAGCATGCAAGACAACAGCTACTATTGGGCCAGCGTTGACCCGCGGAGCCCAAAACCGGCCCTGACCGGTGACGAAAGCGTCGATCTGGCGGTCGTCGGCGGCGGTTTGACCGGACTGTCGGCGGCGCTGGAGGCCGCGAGCGCGGGGCTCAGCGTTGCCCTGTTGGAGGCCGAATATATCGGTTTCGGGGCCAGCGGGCGCAATGGCGGTCTGCTTTGCCCTGGATTCGCGGTCTCGCCAGAAGATTTCGGCGTCGATGAAGACGGTCAACGCGGCCTTTGGCGCATGGCGTGCGATGCCATCGATTTGTTGCACCATCGGCGCAACAGTCTTGGAATCGCGTGTGACTGGCAGCCGGGTTACTTTATGTCGGCAGGCAAGAACAGCCACATGCGCGAGCTTGCGGACTACCATGAAGAACTGGAAGCGCTGGGCTACGGCGGCACCCTCATGGTCGTGCGTGAGCAGGTGCAAGATTATGTGGGCTCGCCGGTCTACAAAGGGGGGCTGTTTGACCCCACCGGCGGCCACCTTCACCCGCTAAAGTACACCCTTGGCCTGGCCCGCGAAGCCGAACGTTTGGGTGTGCGTATCTTTGAAGGTTCTCCGGTAAGGGCGATTGAGCGCGGCGGGCAAGGGCATCGACTGCGCTGTGACGGTGGGCAGGTGAGCGCCCGCCATACGATCGTTGCCAACAACGCCTATGCCACGGGCCTGCTGCCGCGTCAGGAGCAGCATATCTTACCGGTCGCAACGCTGATTGTGGCGACCGAGCCATTGGCGGACGACCTCGCCCATACGCTGACGCCAGGACGGGCGTGTGTCGATGAGAGCTATAATATCCTCAACTACTACCATCTGACAGCAGACAATCGCATGCTATTTGGCGGGCGTTCAAACTACAACGGGCGCATTCCCGTTGATATTGCCGCTTCGGTGCGGCCGCGTATGGAGCACGTCTATCCCCAGCTAAGAGGGGTGCGCATCGACCATGCTTGGGGCGGTCACGTCGCCATTACCCTAGAGCGGACCCCCCATGTTGGGCGGACCGCCGACGGGGTCTTGTTTGCGCAGGGCTTTTCGGGGCAAGGCTTGGCACTGACCGGCCAGGTCGGTAAGGTCTTGACGCAGGCGGTGCTTGGCGAGCAAGCTGGTTTTGATCTGTTCGCAGCCTTGCCGCACAAAGCTTTTCCCGGTGGTAAGGCGCTGCGTATGCCTTTGCAGGTGCTGGGCATGCTGTACTACCGACTTCAGGACATGCTGCCCTAATTCTCTCACACTAAAATCTGTGGTGCGCTGCTAACGCTGTTGGCCATTGCGTCGCCCGTAATAAGGAAATCTTCGCATGAGTCGTTTCAACAAGAGCCTGGGCCTGGTGTTGGTCGCGGGCTGTTTGATTGCCATGCTGTCGTTTGGCGCGCGCTCTTCCATGGGGCTGTTCAAGACGCTTGTGACGGATACAGACACTGGCTTTGGATTGGCGCCCTTGGTCTTTCCCATGGCCATCGCCATTCAAAACCTGCTGTGGGGTGTCATGCAGCCGGTCGCGGGCGCCTTTGCCGACCGCTTTGGTTCTTGGCGGGTCTTATTCGTGGGGGGCATCATCTATGCCGCTTCCTTGTTTTTGATGACGATTGATGGCGGCCCTTGGCTATTGCACCTATCGGCTGGCTTTTTGATGGGCACGGCGATTGCGGGCACCTCGTTCGGTCTGGTCATGGCGGCCTTCGCGCGCTTGGTAGCACCAGAACATCGCTCTTGGGCCATGGGCATCGCCACGGCGGCGGGCTCGATGGGGCAGTTCTTGGTGGTGCCGGCTGCGCAGACCATGATCGCTGAATTCGGTTGGGTCGTTGCGCTACAGATTTTGGCGCTGATCGTTCTATCAATTTTACCGCTGTCTTTGGTCCTGCGCGGGGGATCGGGCGAGGCCGATGCTCGCCAGGCCGCCAACGCCGCGAGCGACCAGAGCTTCATGCAGGCCCTCGGCGAAGCCTTGACACATCGCGGTTTCGTGCTGCTGACCATCGGCTTTTTTGCTTGTGGATTCTTGCTCTCCTTCGTCACGGTCTACTTGCCGCAACACGTCGTCGAGTCCGGATTGTCCGCATCGACGGCCAGTTTTTCGATCGCAATGATTGGCTTGTTTAATGTTGTCGGTGCCTACGCGGCCGGTCTGATCGGTGCGCGCTTTTCAAAAAAGCTGGCTTTGTCGGCTATCTATTTTGGTCGCATCCTTGGGGTTCTCTGGTTGCTCTATGCGCCGCCAACCGGGCTCAACATCTTGATTTTCGGCGCCTTTATGGGCCTGCTATGGCTGTCAACCGTACCGCTGACCAATGGCATCATCGGGCAAGTCTTTGGCATGAAGTATATGGCAACGCTCTATGGCTTGGTCTTCTTGAGCCACCAGCTCGGGTCGTTCGTCAGCTTGATGATGGCGTCGTGGATCGAGCAGGCGGGCGGCTCAATCGAGACCATGTGGTGGGTCTGCATTTGGGTCAATGCGGCCGCGGTTGTTGTTCACCTGCCCATAGATCAACGCCCGCTAGCGCGCCTTAGCGCCAAGCCCGCCTAGCCGAGAACGGCTGAGACATGAAGCCCGCGAAGGCACCCCAAAACAATGGCCCGGCACCTTTCAACCCGAACCGTTTTGCCTTGAGCTTTTTGGCGGTGGTGGTGCTGGGGTGGAGCCTGGTTATGGGTGGCTTACTGGCGTTCGGATTACGTTTTGATCCGCCGCCCGGACGCATGCTGGTGCTGTTCGCTCGTGGTCTTGAGCCCGACGAAGCCCTGACGCGGATCTTGAGCCAAGGCGGCCTTTTGATCGGTGATGGTGTGGCGGGGCGCTTGTGGACGGTCTATGCTGATGACCCGGATTTTGCGGCGCGCATGCGCTCGAAGGGTGCCGTGGCGCTGTGGCGGCGTGAGGCCTTCGATTGGATGTTTTCAACCGGCTGTACCGGCGATACCTCGGCCTTGACCCGGGCCAATCCGACATTGCAAGACTAAGGAGCCACCATGGACCGGAAGAACAACGGCATCGATTATATCGAGTTTCACGTTCGCGATATGGCGCGCAGCAAGGGCTTTTATGAAGCCGCGTTTAGCTGGAGCTATACCGATTATGGGCCCGGCTATTGCGAGTTCAATTCGGGCAGTTTGAAAGGGGGCTTCCAACTGTTGGAAGCAGGACAGGAGCCGCAGATTGGCGGTCCTTTAGTGGTGCTGTGGAGCCATGATCTGGAGGCCAGCCGCGTCGCGGTCTTGGCCGCAATCGCTCAGTTCGGCGGGCGATTGTCGCGCGAGACCTTCGATTTTCCAGGCGGGCGCCGCTTTCACTTTTGCGATCCCAACGGCTATGAGCTGGCGATCTGGACTGAGGCTTAAGTCCAGGGACCGAGGCTTAGGTCCGGAGGCTGAGTTATGGCATCGTAGGCTCCGCGCCACAAAATAAGCGCCACCTGGAATGCCGGGCGGCGCTTTGTTTTGTCTGCCAGACTGGCAGCCTCCTAATTGAAGGCTACCGGCTAGCTGGTTGCTTAGGCAGCTTTTGCCATGTTGCGCAACACATAGTGCAGAATGCCACCGTTGCGGTAGTATTCGACCTCGTTCGCGGTGTCGATACGGCACAACAGATTGACGGTCTCGCTGCTGCCGTCAGCGCGGGTGATTGTCAGCGGCACTTGCATGCGCGCTTGAATGCCAGCCGACAGACCTGTCAGGCTGAAGGTCTCAGATCCGTCCAGGCCCAAGCTCTCCTTGGTGACGCCTTCAGGGAACTGCAAAGGCAGAACACCCATGCCGACCAGGTTCGAACGGTGAATACGCTCGAACGACTGCGCGATCACAGCCTTAACACCCAACAGGCGCGTGCCCTTGGCAGCCCAGTCACGCGATGAGCCGGTGCCGTACTCTTTGCCCGCGATGACCACCAGCGGCGTGCCTTCGTCTTGGTACTTCATGGACGCACTGTAGACATCCATTTGTTCACCGCTTGGCATGTGCTTGGTGTAGCCACCTTCAACGCCGTCCAGCATCTTATTCTTGATACGGATGTTGGCAAAGGTGCCGCGCATCATGATTTCATGGTTGCCGCGGCGGGCGCCGTAGGAGTTGAAGTCCTGAGGCAGAACCTGACGCTCCATGAGCCACAGACCGGCAGGCGCATCGCGCTTGATCGCACCGGCGGGTGAGATGTGGTCGGTGGTAATGGAATCGTCCAGCATCAACAGCGGCCGTGCGCCTTCGATATCATCAAAGCCGCCGACGTCCATGGTCATGCCCTGGAAGTAGGGCGGATTTTGAACGTAAGTAGAGCCGTCGTTCCAGTCGTAAGACAGGCCACCACTCTCGGGGATCTTCTGCCAGTCTTCGGTGCCTTTGAACACGTCTGCATAGCGCTCGCGGAACATTTCAGGTGTCAGGCATTGATCAACCGTCGCCTGGACTTCGGCGTTAGAGGGCCAGATGTCTTTCAGGTAGACATCGTTGCCGTCTTTGTCTTGGCCCAGGGGCACAGTCGTAATGTCTTCAACCATGGTACCCAACAGAGCGTAGGCCACCACCAGCGGCGGTGATGCCAGGTAGTTGGCGCGCACCAAGGGGTGAACACGGCCTTCAAAGTTACGGTTGCCCGACAGCACAGACGTGACGTGCATGTTGTTGTCAGCGACAGCCTTGGTCACGGCATCCGGCAGCGGGCCGGAGTTACCGATACAAGTGGTACAGCCATAGCCGACCAGGTCAAAGCCCAGCGCGTCCAGGTGATCCTGCAGGCCTGCTTTTTCCAGGTAATCGGTCACAACCTGAGAGCCAGGCGCGAGCGAGGTCTTGACCCAAGGCTTGGTCTTCAATCCCAGCTCGTGCGCCTTTTTGGCAACCAAACCGGCGGCGACCAGAACCTGTGGGTTAGAGGTGTTGGTACAAGAAGTAATCGAGGCAATCACCACGTTGCCGTTCTTCATTTCGAAGTTGCCCGCATCGACGGTCTGATTGGCGTCAACCTTCTCTTGAACCATCAGCTCTTTGTATTCCTGCGCGGCGTTCGACAGCACCACCCGGTCTTGCGGGCGCTTGGGGCCTGCCAAAGAGGGCTCGACGGTTGCCAAATCCAGCTCCAGAACGTCTGTGAAGACGGGGTCGGGGCTGTTAGAATCGCGCCACATGCCTTGCGCCTTAGCGTATTCTTCGACTAGGCGGACACGCGCTTCATCACGGCCGGTAAAGCGCAGGTAGCGGCAGGTCTCTTCATCGATCGGGAAGAAGCCACAGGTCGCGCCGTATTCGGGTGCCATGTTAGAGATGGTCGCACGATCGGTCAGCGGCAGGTCGTTCAGGCCCGAGCCAAAGAATTCGACGAACTTGCCGACAACGCCCTTGGCGCGCAGCATCTGGGTGACGGTCAGCGCCAGGTCGGTCGTCGTGGTGCCTTCCTTCAGCTTGCCAGTCAGCTTTAAACCAACAACTTCAGGGATCAGCATGGAAACAGGCTGGCCCAGCATGGAAGCTTCAGCCTCGATACCGCCAACGCCCCAGCCCAGAACGGCCAAGCCGTTGACCATGGTTGTGTGCGAGTCGGTACCAACCAGTGTATCGGGATAGGCGACTGTGCGGCCATCTTCCTCTTTGGTCCAGATGGTCTGAGCCAGGTATTCGGTGTTCACCTGGTGGCAGATACCGGTGCCGGGAGGAACAACGCGGAAGTTAGTGAAGGCACCCGATCCCCAACGCAAGAACTCATAGCGCTCTTGGTTGCGTTCGAATTCACGCTTTACGTTGGCATCGAATGCTTTGTCATCGCCGAAATGGTCAATCATCACCGAGTGGTCGATTACCAGATCAACGGGGCTGAGTGGGTTGACCTTCGTGGGGTCAGCTTCCAGGCTCGCCATGGCGTCGCGCATGGCCGCTAGGTCAACCACGGCAGGGACGCCTGTGAAATCTTGCATCAGAACGCGTGCGGGGCGATAGGCGATCTCGCGCGCCATTTTCTGTTCTTTTTGCCAGTCGGCCAGCGCCTTTACATCATCGGTATTGACGATAGCGCCGTCTTCCCAACGCAGCAGGTTCTCCATCAAGACCTTGAGGGAGTAGGGCAGGCGAGTCACGTCGCCGACGCTCTTTTCTGCCTCTTTAATAGAGTAATAATCGTATTCTTTGCCATCGACATTTAGGGTCGATTTGGTCTTGAGCGCATCGGTCAAAGGGCAGCCCTCCGTTGGCTTGGTGGATGGGGTTTGTTGGCTGCGCGGCGTAGAAGGAGCGCCAATAAGTCCTGGTACGACGGGTCGAAGTACCGGTGAACGAAAAAGCTTCAGGCCAGATACCCAACAGCCTTGGCATCCGGGTTGTTGATCCGAAAGCTGAGGCCTTGTCGATACAGATGGGCCTTTGTGTCGCCCCACGCGCGCGGCAGGCTCTGAATAGCGGTTTCGCGCCGAAAACACAATTGGCACAAAGCGCGCGTCGTCAAAATGATGTAAAGTCTGTGAAATAGAGTGGCTCTGACGGCTGCTCAGGCATTTTCGGAGGGTTTGACATGCTCTACGTCATCGGTTTTTTGGTCGTCCTGATCGTGATTCTTGTCTTGGTGGGCTTAGTGGTGGACAAGACCGCTCGCGCTAATCGCAGCGCAAACAGCGACAACGCTCACCCCTATTTGGAAGAAGAAGAGGCGGCCCGAAGGCGTGAAAACGATTGAGTAGGCGCGCTGGGCGGCGGTTCAGTCTGTTTGCCTGCGCACAAGCGCTTGCATGGCTTGATGAATAGCGGCTGCGGCGCCGGCTTCTTCCTCGCTGGCGTATGTTTGCGCGCCCAGAGCGGTGATGACCCCGTTGACGTCCGCTTCGCCTTTGTTCTGGCTCAGTTTTTCTGTGGCATCGCTGCTCTCAATGCCAAGGCGCACGGGGACAATAGCCTTCAGCAAGCCCGCCAAGGCCTTGTCGCTCATCTTGTCTAGTGTCCACGCGGGTTTAGGTGCCAAGCGCGCTTCGAATTCGGCGCTGGTCTTGGCGAGAATCTCAAGCAGCTCTGCTTGCGGGCGCAGCTCCAGTTGGCCGCGCAGGTGGACCGAGCGATAATTCCAGGTCGGCACCTGATCCGCAGCTTCGTACCAATCGGGGGAGACATAACAATCACCAAGACTGACAGCCAAAACAGCGGGCAAAGGCCCGTTTTTTATCGCGCGGGCAATAGGGTTGCTGCGGACCAAATGCGCCAGGACATGCGGCGTGCCTGGCTCTAGTACAAATGGGATATGGCTAAGCAGCGGGGCGCTCGCCTGATCTATCGCATTGACCGCTAGGATGCCAAAGCCGCGCTGACCTGCTTTGGCTGGGTTTTGTGGGTCTTCTGGCCGACGAAACAAAGAATTGGGGTGCATGTCAAATCCATGTTGAAGGGTCCGACCTCGTGGGCGGTTCTGGAGCGAGTTTCGCCGAATGGAAGTCGCTCGTCACGCTCCTTCTCCTCGATTTGTCCGCAAATGCGCGCGCCAGTCTTACGAGCGCAATCAAGGACCAGTGCTCGGGCTATGCTCTAGCGGCTGATCGGTGAGGGCAGATGCTTTGCGAATACTTTCTTCAAATCGCGGTCCTCATCCAACAGCCTGCACTGCAACGGCTGGCCATCGGCGCCTTGTAAGCTGGGGCAAAGAACGGCGATTTCCTTTGCAAGCGGATGTTGACCTTCGACCAAGACAGGCCCTCGCAGGAAACCAGCCACGAACCTGAGCTGCCGTTCGATCCGGTCGAAATTCTGGCTCTCGGCAGGGATGGCGAGGGCGTGCAGGCGGTCTGTTGGTAGGCCTTGCTCAAAGAAGTTGTCTTGCCAATTATAAGTTAGCGGCCAGGCGTAGTTGCGATCATATAGGTTGCTAAGTGGGCGCGCTTCAAGTTGGTCTTGCAGCGGGTTCTTCTTTGGCTGAGGCTTGAACTTGCAGGGCTCGTCCGACAGCCACAGACCCACCTTGCTAAACCCGTTCGGAAGGTAGGTCTCAAAGATCTTGCGATTGACGTGTTGTGAGCCGGTCAGACCAATCTGGGGCCCGCCGTTAATCTCACAGATGACGCCACCTTGCTCGCTTAGGGGGCGTGTAAGATCATCGCACAGCAGGTCGACGCCACAAATGTCGATGCCGAATAGGGCAGCGGCACGGATGCAGGTTGCTTTCACTTCAGGGTGAAGCTCACCTTCATAGACGATTCTTATGCCGCCCGTACTAAGGTTTGCATTGCTGCGCAGCACAACCGTTTGTCCGGCTTCAGGAACACTGTCGAGCGAAAATCCCGATTGCGCGATGAACTCAAGCAACACCTCGTCGAGCTCCACTGTGGCGAGGGGATGATAGACCTGCCGCCCACGGAGAGGATCATCGTTATAGTCTGCGATTAGTTCGCGAATGCTGGAACGGCCATTACCCACGACTTGCGCGGGGCGTCGCGGGAATACGCCGTCAATCTCGCCGTTGAAGACCGTGACCCGGGCATCGTGGCCCGCGATGTGCTTTTCCAACAGGACCAGCGAGGTCAAGGCGCTGGTACGAAGGTAGGCAGCCTCTAGCGCAGTGCGATCTTTGATGTTGGCAAATACGCCCTTGCCGCCGTCCAGGTCTCCAGCCTTGATAACCACCGGGTAGCCCATCTTTCGCGCCAGGGCCTCGGCTTGCTTAAGGCTGGTGACGCGGTGCTGTTCGGGCACGGGAAAGCCAGCAACCTGCAGCAGGTGGTTGGCCGCGCGTTTGTCGCGGGCCATGGCTAGTCCAATCGAGGGGGCTTGATCGCTGACCGAACCGCGGAATAGGCGGGCTCCGCCGCCGTAGCCCAATTGCAGGACTCTGCCTGGTAGAATGAGGTACGGCATATCTTCGTGGTAAGCCGCGCGGACCATGCGCCGTGCATTCGCATTGAAGGAGACACCGGCGTCGATCTGCTTGCTTGCCTTTTCGAGCAGGCTTTGGAGCTGCTCGTCGTTGGCGGCGTCCAGCTTGGCGCGTTGATCGGGCTTGGCGTAAGCCTCGACCATGCCAACGAGCCAGCGCGCCGCTTGTTCTGCCAGCAACGGGATGGAAGTCGGCGCGTAGAGCGTCACCTCGCTGGTTTCCTGCAAAGCGCTCAATGAGGCCTCAATGACTGGCAGCTCGAGCGCAGGCCCGCCGCCGTTCTCCTGCATGGCAGCCAGCAGGGCGGCAAAGATTTCAAGGCTGGCTACCCCGGCGTGCGCGTTCAGAGCGGTTAGATCCAGGTCGGCAACTGGGCAGGGCGGCAGTTGAGTGCGCAAACGCTGGTAGAGCGCGGTCATTAGCGCGGCGTCTTTGGCCCCATTGTCCACTTGGGCCTTAATCCGCACTAGGTGCTGACGGCAGCCGAACATGTGGCCAGGCAGCGCTTGGATAGACTTGATCTGAAAGGCTGGCTTCTGAACCATGTTGGTACCTGCTTAATTTGAAGGATTACAAAATACAGATAGTTGCTAGCGCTGAGCAAGACGGATTGAGCGCAATTACTCGTCGGTATAAGGCGGTCCTGCATTTTTTAGTAGTGCAAGCGCGCCATGGCTAGGCGGTTGCCACTAGATGCGACCGCATAGCGCCCTGCTAGCCCCTTGAGCGGCTTAGAAACAAGCATTAGCTCTAGATCCTATGCCACACCATGCCGAAAGACGCCCATCCCCTTACACCGCACAGCAGCTGTTTGAGCTGGTTGAGCGCGTGGAAGATTACCCAAAATTCCTGCCTTGGTGTGTCGGCGCGCGGGTCAAGCGCCTGTCAGCACAAGAGATGGAAGCCGACTTGATTTTGGGCTTCAAGGGTATACGCGAGTCGTTTCGTTCGCGTGTGGTGAGCGACCCGCAGTCGCTGACCATTGAGAGCAAGCTGGTCCGTGGGCCGTTTTCTCACTTGGAAAATCATTGGCGATTCGAGCCGACGGCGAGCGGCTGTATTATCGATTTCAAGGTTGAGTTTAGCTTTAAGTCTCGCGTGCTGAGCGCGGTGGTTGAACCGCTTTTCATGACAGCACAGCGGCGCCTGGTGGCGGCCTTTGAAGAGCGGGCGCATCGCCTGTACGGGTCCGCTCAAGACGGCAAGACGTCAGCGGGTGTCGCGGCGCAGGTCTAGCGCAACCGTACCTGCAAGAACATTGCGCAGATTATAAAAACTTCACACGTTACATAAATTTATGCTAGGTAGGTTTGCAAGGCGGGCTCTTTTTGTCTTTATTTTGCGGGCTGAAGGTTCCAAGGCCACTGCATAGCCTCAGTGCATGGCCCCAGTGTGTAGGCCAAGTGTATAGCCCAAGTGGCCGCCCCATAAAACCTGACGCATCGCCTGAACCGGCCACCGCATGGTGGACCAATCCTCGCACGCTCCAATTGCCACGCTCATGTCCGATTGAGGCTTGACCAACAGAGCTTCGCGGCTTCGCCAGATCGAATATTTAGGATAGCCCTGTGACCCACGACCCAGCCGACGACGCATCTCAAAAACAGGCCCCTGCGGCGATGGCGACCGACTGGTCGTGGCCAATTCCCAAGATAGTTCTGTTGGCGCTGGCCGGGCTGTTGATCATGGTGCCGCCTATGACGGTCGACATGCTGCTTCCCAATCTCAACGCCATCGCAGCAGATTTTGGCCAAGCACCAGCGGCGGTCCGCCAAGTGGTCCCTTTCTTTTTTATCGGCCTTGGTCTTGGGCATTTCATTTGGGGGCCATTTTCGGATCGCTATGGCCGCAGACCCGCACTCATCGCAGGCATTGCGCTCTATGCGATCGCCAGCTTGCTGGCAGCTTTCGCACCCAGCCTTGGCAGCTTGCTAGCATTACGGGTGGTGCAAGGTGTTGGCGGCGCGAGCGGCTTCTTACTGGGGCGTGCGATCCTACGCGATTGCTTCCAGGGTCGCGAGCTTGGCTGGGCGATCTCAATTTCATCCAGCTTCTTTGCCGCTGCGCCGGTCCTGGCACCCATCTTGGGCTGGTCGGTCGGCGGCGCTTTTGGGTGGCGGGCGACGCTGTTTGTCACCACGGGTTATTGCCTGCTCGCTTTGCTGCTCGTGGTCTTCGTTTTGCCAGAGACGCGCCTTAAGAGCCGCCCGCTGACCGCTGAATACTTGCTTGGCGGCGTTGGCAAAATCTTAGCGCACCGCCAATCAAGGCATTATTTGTTATTGGCAACGGTTGTGGCAGCGACCTTACCTTTGATGTTGTCGAACCTGCCCAACCTCTACCTAAATCAGCTTGGCATTTCACGGTTGGCGCTCACCCTTATCTTGTCCGCATCGGGCAGCGTCATTGTCCTAGGGCAGGCCATGAATGCGCGCGTCATTCGGCGATTTGGTTCGGTTCGCGCCTGTGTCCTGGGGGCGGCGCTCAGTTTTGTCTGCACTGCCAGCTTTGGTGCGCTGACAGCTGCGGGCCTGTTCGGGCTGATCATGCTGGTTGCCCTGACGCAGGTGTTCTTTTCGCTCTATCTAGTGGTCTACACCAACGCAACGGCGCTGGTTTTGGACCCGCACGGCGATCAAATCGGACTGACGGCAGCCTTCTTTGGCGTGGCAACCACAACCGGTGGCTCTTGCATGGCGGCCTTGGTGAACAGCCTGTCCGACGGCGGACCGGGTAGTTTTGCTGTCGCGCTCGTCAGCTTTTGCCTGCTGGTCTTGCTTTTGGCGATATGGCCGGTGCTGCGCGGCCACCGCTGACGTTTCGGGGCCGGCGCGCCGGCGGGGCCCTGGCCGCGATACTTCTACATCCCGCGCAGCCAGTCCAACTGGGGCCTTAGCTTACCTGCCCAAATGGCATAGCCCGCTGGCGATAGGTGCAAGCGGTCATCGACGAACAGCTCCGCCCGCGGGCTGCCCTCATCATCCAACATCGCGTCATAGACCGAAATAAAGCGCCAATTTGCGCGCTTGGCGACGGCATCGGCCATGCCCTGATTGGCGACTTGAATTGCGTCCATCAAATGGGTGCGAAGTGGACTGGGCTTTATGGACACCAGCAGGCAGCGACACTGCGGCAAACGCTCTGCCAAACGGTCGGCGAAGCGATTGAAGTGGCGCACAACGCGCAGAGGATCGCCATGGCGACTGAGGTCATTATCGCCGCAATAGAAAATCATGCCGCGCGGCGCCAGGGGCGTTACAAGTCGATCCAGGTAATGGCTGCAAGCGGGCAGGGTCGAGCCGCCAAAAGCCAGATTGAACAAGGGCGCATGTCCAAGGTCGGCTTCTGCGGTCTCCCAAAAGCGCAGGCTAGAAGAGCCGTAGAGCATGATTTCGCCCTGCGGCTCGCGTGCGGCGTGGAAGCTTTGTTCGGCCTGCAAAACGTCCGCTTGGAACTCCCGCTCTAGGGTGCCAACCACGTGGCGATTGGTCCAGACGTTAGCTGAGTTTTGCGGCGCGGGCGCGGCGGCTTGCTCGCGCGCCTGAGCCACCCAGCCTTTGAAGCGCTTGCGCAGCTCGGCCAAGAAATCCTTGGCCGCCGCACGATCTTGCATATCGGGTAGATCTGCATGCGCAATGGGGCGCTGGATTGTTGCTGACAGCACTTTGTCAGCGGGATCTTCATCGAAATTGGCCAAGGCGATTGGGACGATAATTGGCTTGGAGGCCAAAGCTTGAGCCAAGGCAAAGGCACCGGCGCGCAAGGGGCCGGGCGAACTGGCGGTGCTCTGGTCGTGCCATTCGCGATCATCTTCGCCTTCCGGGGCGATCATCAAAGGGCTGCCAGCGGAAAGTGCGTCTTCGGTGAGCTGCAAGAAGTCATCCGCCTGCAGCGAGGCTTGCGGCGGTGCTATGGTGCCCAGAATGGCCGCGCTGGCTGATTGCGACGACGGGCGCGCGATCCAGGTGCAAGGCGTGCCATATTTGGGGTAGGCGATCTTGGCAGAGATAAATTCGGCGCACAGGTCCAGTTGCTGGCCGTTGGCCAACTGGGTGATTTCGCGGCCCGGCAGGCTGTTATAAATGAACAAGCAGTTGGGGCTGTCCGGCAGGTTTTCCAGGCCCGAGATATGGAATCCGCTAAAATCCAGGGCCTGCTCCATGGCTTCAGCGTGGTGAGTGCGGCGGGCCAAGCTGGGTGACTTGAGGCGGCTGGGATCGGGGCAGGTCAGTGCCAGAGCCGAAGCCAAGCTGGTCTCTAGCTCCAGATTGCGCAGGGTATCCAGCGCCAAGGTTGCGATACCCTTTTCCAAATCAGAACCATGGTCAGGCAAACGATTGAGCAAATCAAAGGCGACAGGCCGCGTTGCGGTGTGCTGTAGCATGGCTTCGATCGCAAACAGCTGCGACGAGGGGTGCAAGTTCAAGCGATTGTCGTCGATCAGCGCTTGCAAGACTTCAATGCCCGAGCGCGAGTTCTCGACCTGCTTCAGTGCGCGCGCCGACCGCAACGACCGCCCCAGCATCCAGAACTGTTTGTGATAGATGGTCTCGACCAAATAGGGGTGCGATTGGCTCAATTGGGAGAGCTGCTTGGGGGTCAGCACCAACAACAGGCTGTCGCGCGAGGCCTGCGCATCATGGATACTGGGGACGGTTTGTCCCTCCAGGCCTACCCAGGAGACCAAAGAGCCCGGACGTGTAATTATGCGTTCGCGCTGTTGGTTTGGGTTGTCACTGGGTTGATATTTAAGATTAATCTGCCCCCAGACCAAGATGGCTAGGCCAGGGCTCTTGTGGCCTTGACGGCATACGAAGTCGCCGCCAGCGATTTGGACGGCGCTGGCGGTGCGCGCCAGCATTTCCAACGTCGTTCGTGCCACGCCGCCAAGCACCGGTGATCGTTCCAAAACATCGGCAATTTTGGGAATGTCAGCTTCGGGGCTGGCGATGTGTGGCTCCGCTTCCACCAAACGGGCCAATTGGCTCATTTCCGCAGTCTTTGCCGGTGGATCGGCGCGGGTCTGCATAATCAGCGGCAAGGCGCGCGAGAACCACCAGGACAGCACGGCAATGCTGGCCAGGGGCTGCGAAAGACTGAGTTGCTGAATGTCCTCGATGGCTAGCGCCAGAACCTGGCCATCGCTCTCACTGGTGACGTGGCTGAAATACCGCGACGGTGAACGCAGCGCCGACCAGCCAAACGGGGTCCAAGCCGCGTTGGTCGTTATCAGCTCGCGCTCAGCGCGTCCGTTGCTCCAAAACGAGATGCTGCCATCCATCAAAAGATAGATCCACGACCCAGCTGCAAAGTTCTGAACCAGCGTCTCGCCAGGCTGGAAGCGGCGCAAAGTGGCCTGCTCGCTAAGCAGGCGCGCTGCGCTCGTAAGATCAAGGTCATCAAGGCCGCTTGGGAGCGACTGTTCGACCATGGCAATCATGGCATCAACAGCCTGCTTGGGGCTCTTATAGGTCATACCGTCGGCGTACCACATCAAGTGAACCAGGCATTCGGCATGCACGCCTAGGCGGCTTGAAGCAAGCCCTGCGTGGTAGCTATGCGATCAGCGCATAGCTGGCCTAACGAGGATTGCATTTTTAGGTAGGAGTAATCACGAAATTCGGCGATTTGACGCGAACAACGGCTCGCTACGGTAAGGAAGGAATCCGGCGCGACGGCTAGGGCGTTAGAGTCTTCCCCATTGTAAAGATGCGCATGAGGTGGGCGAAATGCCGCTTGCTGAAAACGACGCATGGGTGATAGCCTTTCCCTTAAGGTAAAGCGGGCTGCAATCGTCGCTTTCTACAGGTCAGGGGGAAAGACCCGGCCTGGAGGGCGTTTGGGCCGTAAATGCGCTGTGCTAATCTGCCAAAAACTCGAAACAAATTTACAGGAAACCGCCGACCATGCCTCTGTACGAAGCGCCACTTGATGACATGCGATTTACGCTGCAACACCTGGTTGGTGGCGGCGATCTTATGGCTTGCCCTGGCTTTGATGCGCTGGATGAAACGCTGGTCGACTCGATTTTGAGCGAGTCGGCAAAAGTATGTCAGGACTCCTTGTCTTCGGTCAATTATTCGGGCCATTTGGAACATTCCAAGCATATTGGCAATGGCCAGGTGCAGACGCCAAAGGGCTTCAAGGAAGCCCACGATGCTCTGGCAGAGGGGGGCTGGATCGGTCTGGCCGCCGATCCCGACTTTGGCGGTCAAGGATTGCCGCGCACCCTATCGACGGCGGTCAGCGAGATGTGGCAGGCCGCCAATATGTCGCTCGCGCTGTGCCCTTTGCTGAGCCAGGGTGTGATTGATGCGCTGGAAGCGGTGGGATCGGATACTCAGAAGGCCCGCTATCTGCCGGCTCTAATCGAAGGCCGCTGGACAGGCACTATGAACCTGACCGAGCCGCAAGCGGGTACAGACCTTGCCAGCTTGCGCACCCAAGCCGTGCGTGAAGGCGATCATTACCGCATTAAAGGACAGAAAATCTTCATCACCTATGGTGAGCATGACATGTCCGAGAACATCATTCATTTGGTTTTGGCTCGGACGCCAGATGCGCCGGCAGGCA
>JAUIDR010000078.1 GCA_030428565.1 Alphaproteobacteria bacterium | reverse complement strand
TGGGCCTGACTTACAAAGGCAGCCCCGCAGGCCCATCGACCTTCAGCGGCTGGACGGCGATTCACGCCGAAGACGACACCAGCAATGGCGGCTTTAAGGTCTTGTGGAAGAAGACCGACGGCAGTTACTCGTTGTGGACGGTCTCAGGCAGCGGGGCCTTTCAGTCCAGCAGCAATCCGAGCGACGTGCAGACGGTCGAGGCCTTCTTTGAGGCCGACATCGACGGCGACGGCAGCATCGGTCCCGTCGATGACGGCGGCGGCGGCGGCGGCGGCGGCGGTGGCGGTACCACCACGACGGTTGAGACCGACGGCAGCGTGACGCTGTCCCACGACGGCAGTCAGTACTTTATGAACGACGGTTCTGGCGATTTGGGCCTGACTTACAAAGGCAGCCCCGCAGGCCCATCGACCTTCAGCGGCTGGACGGCGATTCACGCCGAAGACGACACCAGCAATGGCGGCTTTAAGGTCTTGTGGAAGAAGACCGACGGCAGTTACTCGTTGTGGACGGTCTCAGGCAGCGGTGCCTACCAATCCAGCTCAAGCCCCAGCAACATTAAGACGGTTGAGACCTTCTTTGAGGCCGACATTGACGGCGACGGCGAAATCGGTGTTCCGCTAAACCTGGTTGAAGAAGACGGCGCTGTCACGCTCAAGACCGATGGCAGCCAATATTTCATGAACGATGGTAGCGGAGAAATCGGCCTGACCTATAAGGGCAGCCCGACCGGGCCGTCTACATTCTCGGGCTGGCAGGCTTTGCAGGTCGAAGCGGACCCTGAAACGGGCGGCTTTACCATTTTGTGGCAGAAAACAACCGGCGCCTATAACCTTTGGCATGTGGCGGCGGATGGCTCTTACCAAAGTGCTGAGACGCTCTCCTCAGATGTCGTGTTCCAGGAAGGGTTTTTTGATGCCGATCTGGACGGAAATGGTCTAGTCACGGCTTCCGGTGGCTTTGCCACGGGCCCAGCGATCGCAGATACTTCACCGCTGGATGCCATCGTCGGCAACAAGATCTTTGGTCCTGGCAGCCAAAGCGGTGCGGTCATTAAATATTACCTGCAGGGCGCGACCTATGTCTCCGACGTCGGGGTCAACACCATGGATTGGAGCGCCGAGCATACCTCGAACTTCATGGCCGCTCTGGCTGAAATTTCACGCGTGGCCAATATCACCTTTGTCGAAGCGGACAGTGCTTCTGATGCCGATATTGTGGAGCACATGTTGAGCCCAACAGAGGGCGAGTCCTACTGGGGCTCCCCCTACGTGCTGGGGAGCCACGAAACGCCCGCGTCTGCCGAGATCTATGGCAATGCCTATGGCTTCTATAACTCCGGCTATTGGACATCGACCAACGGCAGCCCTGGAGGGTATTTCTATACCACCATCATCCACGAACTCGGCCATATGTTGGGTATGGCGCACCCGCACGATACCGGATTTGGTAGTAGCATCATGTCGGGTGTGACCGAGCCTTTCGGCGACTATGGCGATGGCAACCTGAACCAGGGCGTCTTTACCGTCATGTCGTACAACGACGGCTGGACAGAGATGAATGGCAGCATCAGCGTGTCGGCCTCCTATGGCAGCAATACCGGCTATAGCGCGCTGGACATCGAAGCCTTGGCACAGATGTATGGCCTCAATACCCAGACAGGTCTGGGCGATTCGGTCTATACGCTGCCGACAGCCAATGAAGCGGGCGTGGGCTATGAGGCCATTTTGGACAATGGCGGCACGGATACCTTGCAGCATACTGGATCTGCGGGAGCCATTATCAACCTCAATGCGGCAACGCTGGCCTATGAAGCAGGCGGCGGCGGTTTCGTCTCTTACGTGTCTGGCGTGCAAGGCGGTTACACCATCGCCAACGGCAGCGTGATTGAGAACGCGGTCGGCGGTTCGGGCGGGGATACGCTGGTTGGCAATGCTGCGGACAACAAGCTGACCGGAAACGGTGGCGACGATGATATCAGCGGCGGTGACGGCAGCGATACCGCGGTCTTCAACCTCAACTTTGCCCAGTACGCTGTGACCGCCACCGCGACCGGGTTCACCATTGTGGGAGAGGGGACCGATACAGTCGCCAGCGATATCGAGTTCTACCAGTTTGCCGATGCGACTTATTCGGCTGCCGAGCTCGCCGGCTTGGCCTCCAACGAAGTCAATTTGAAAGTGGTGCAAGATCTGCTTGAGCCCCTGCCCGATGAGGAGCCAGGCGGAACGACGGGCGGCACCTCAGGCGACACGACCGACGGCACGCAAACGCCGTTGTATGACGCCTACGCACCCGAGCGCTTGCAGAGCGATAGCCAGCAAGTGCAAAGCGGCGGCGAAGCGACAGGCGGCGGGCGCCTGCCAGAAGCGGGCACCATCGACTATCTTTCGTCGGATCCATCCGACGGTGATGCATCGACGCGCTTTGTATCTGACGTGCGTTTGCTGGACGAAGACGAAAGCGTCTGGGACTTCTTCCAAGACCCCTACGGCATGTAGAGTCGGCTCTGGCTGTGGTCGGCTCTGGCTGTGGTCGGCTCTGGCTGTGGCCGGCTCTGGCTGTGGTCGGCTCTGGCTGTGGTCGGCTATGGCCCGTTTCATTTGCTCCAGTGCCGATGCGCGGACTGGAAAACACCGCGTTGACATGGGCCAATCGCGAGCGATTGGCTTTTGTTGGGACGGGGAGATTGGCCTTATATCAGAGGCTTAGCGCCTGGGTTTGAACCCGTTTGAGCCCAAGCTGCTCGAGATTCAGGCAGTTCAAGAACAAGGCCGCTCTAAAAGCAGGAGGCTTTTAGAAAATGCCCGCGTCCAGGCCATAGGCCATGGCCTGGCCTAGTTCCTCCAGCTCGTCGGGCCAAGCCTCTTGCCATGTACCGCGCAGAACTAAAGGTTCTTGCACGAACCGCCAGGACAATCCGGTTGCAATGCTATCAATCGCCCGGCGCGTGCCTGTACCGTCGTGGCCCGCACGGATGTAGACGGCCACCGGCAGCCCCTGCTTGTCATCAATGACGCTGTAATAGCAGCGGTCGAACATGTCCTTGGTCGCGCCCGCCATGTAACCTAGGTTCTCAATGGTTCCCAGGACCAACCCGTCGCAGTCCAAGATGTCCTGTGGCTGCGTGTCGAAGGGCGACAGCAAGCGCGTCTCAACGCCAGCGACACTGCTGGCGCCCGCCAGCACCGCTTCGCTCAGGGCGCGGGTATTGTCGGATGGGGCGTGGGCAACGATCAACAAGCGAGGCATGGGTCAAGAATAATCCGTGCGCGCAGGCCTAGCAAGCCCAGCTGTTTCACCGACTTGAGCGTCGGGTACTGGTGTAGCAAGAGCTCATCCGCTCGAGCTGACTGATTTCTAACGCAAGTCCACGCTCACGCGTGTTGCCACTCGTTGGCGGCTGGCGCCAAGCGCGGAGGCGAACAGGGTGACGGTGCTTATGGGCTCGTCAGCTGTAAGCCGGGCGGCAGAGCTTGGCCATCGTCCTTGGCGGGCGCAGGCAGCAACGAGAGGGGATTTTTCGGCTTGCTTTGCAGGCCCTCATAGCCATCGACGGGCAGCGGCCACAAGACCATGAGCTCGATCTTATTGTCGGGATCCCTGGGATCGTCCAGCTTCGCAATCAGTGACTCCAGCAGGCGATCAGCCCCCAAGGTCTTGATGGCTTGTGCACAGGTCTGGCCCCCGTTCTCACAGATGGCCATGGCGTTGTCGCCGTTAATCGCCGCGTATTTAGCACCTTCTTGCAGCGCGACCAGTTGGCTGCGTCCCTGGTAGAAGAAGCCAGCTCCCAGCGCCAAATTCTGATCGACCAGCAGATATTCAGGCGTGGGGCGGCCGCTGCGTTGGGTGGCCAGAGTAAAGGCGTTGCCAATCCGTTGCCAGGGTTCGCTGGTCCGTTTGACGGTGTTGGGAAGCAGCAGGTTGGCGGTGCCGACAGCCAGCGCAAAGCCCAGCATGGCACCCAAAGCCGTGCCCGCGCGGCGTAGGGGAACGCGGCCTTCGGGCAGGTTTGTCGACCAGAACAACAAGAAGGGTGGCAAAGCGACGTATACCAGGGCGGCCAGGCGCTCCAGAGGCTGCACAGCCCCCCAAACAAAGCCGAAAAGCGGGGGGATGAACCAGCTTGCTAGGGCCAAGAGGCCCGAGACAAACAGCATATTGAAGGCAAAGGTGCGTTCCAGTTTGGGGTGTTCAAACCAGAGGCGTTGACGGAAGCGAAAGCGCAGGCGGAACAAGAAGGCCCCGACCGCCAGAGTTCCAAAAGACACCAGCACCACGCTAAGGGCGCGAAAGTGGCCCCCGGTCAGCAAGTGCTTGTAGTCAGCCGGGCTGAACCAAGCCTGTTTGGCGAAGGCCCCCGCGATCCAGGCCAGCGCCATAAGAACCAGCGGCAGTGCTACCTTGGCCAATAAAACCCGCGTAAACAGAGCGCGGCGCGCGGCGGTGTAGCGCCCGGCGCGGAAGGCTACCAACAGCAGCCCCGATGAGGCCAGCCATGCCACGAAGCTGATCATGAGGATTAGAAGGGCGTTACTCTCTAGGCTCAGCAAAAAGGCGGCGGCCAAGAGCAGTCCGTAAGCCGATGTGCGCACAAGCCAGCGCGGGGTGCCGCCACAGATGGTTAGTAAGGCAAAAATGACGGCAAACCACAGCGGCAGCAGGAGGATTATGCTGTCCAGCTCTGGGGCGCCTGTCAACGAGACCACCGGAAGAAAAACCAAAGAAAACAAAGCTATATAGGCGGCGCCTGCGCCGTGTAGCCGCCGTGCTATCAGCCAAATGAACAGGCCTGTGAGTGCTAGCAGGCTTTGGATCAAAAGGTGGTAGTAGAAGGCCTGATGGGGCGCCAGCTTGAACCAGCCGAGCAAAAGGGCTTGCTTGAGTCCGGCGGGGTGCTGAGCCAGCAAGGCGCTGGCGTAATCTTGCAGAACCGTAAGCGGCAAGCCTGGGGTGGTGAAGCCCTGCGTTAGGGTCCAAACCGCGGTATAGAGCAACAGGCAGGCCAGCAGCCAGGCAGGTGGAGCGGTGACGGGCAGGGGTAGCCGCCAGCCAGACCATTTGCGTGGGGCGCTGTTTGAGACAGCGTTCTGCTCCGGTATGTCGCCCAGTTCGTTGACTAGTTCGTTGCCTAGATTGTTGCCTGGACCTTTGCCAGAGTCGGCACCTGAAACATTGCCAGAATCGGAGCCAGAATCGGAGCCAGAATCGGAGCCTGAAACGCGACGAAAAACGCCGTCTGGATCGCCACTAGGGGCGGTAGCCCGCGACGAGGCGAGTGCAGTCTCCTCCGCTCGCTCAGCCTTGGAGCCGAGAATAGGATCGTTCTGCGGCTCGCTCACGGCGTCTAGCTCCGCACGCTCTCTGGCATGCGCGCTTCCTCACTGGCGCTGGATAGGAAGTCGTCCAAGCTCATGACGGTTTGGCCTTGGCTGCCTAAGCGGCGAACGGCGACCGAACGGTCCTCCATCTCGCGCTCACCGACCGCGATGATGATCGGCACTTTGGCCAGCGAGTGTTCGCGGATCTTGTAGTTGATGCGCTCGTTACGCAGATCGGCATCGACGCGCAGCCCCGCTTTGCGCATGGCTTCTACCACGTCCATGGCGTAACCCTCGGCTTTCTCGGTGATGGGCGAGACCACGGCTTGCAAGGGTGCCAGCCACAAGGGGAACTTGCCCTCGAACTCTTCGATCAGAATGCCGACGAAACGCTCAAATGAGCCGAACAGGGCGCGGTGCAACATGACCGGGCGGTGGCGCTGGCTATCTTCGCCGACGTATTCAGCATCCAAACGTTCGGGCAGGTTAAAGTCAACCTGCAAGGTACCGCACTGCCATTCGCGGCCAATGGCATCGCGCATGACGAACTCCAGCTTGGGGCCATAAAACGCGCCTTCGCCAGGGTTCAGCGTATAGTCCTTGCCGGTGCTCTCCAGAGCTTCGCGCAGGGCGGCTTCGGCTTTGTCCCACAGGTCATCCGATCCGACGCGCTTTTCCGGGCGGTCAGAAAACTTGACGCTGATGTCGGTAAAGCCAAAGTCAGCATAGATCGAATAGACCAAGTCGATGATGGCCAGTGATTCTTGCGTGATCTGGTCTTCGGTACAGAAAATGTGCGCGTCGTCTTGGGTAAAGCCGCGCACGCGCAACAGACCGTGCAAGGCGCCCGAAGGCTCGTAGCGGTGGACCTTGCCGAATTCCGATACGCGATAGGGCAGCTCGCGATATGAACGCTGGCCCTGATTGAAAATCTGAACGTGGCCGGGGCAGTTCATGGGCTTGATAGCAAACAGGCGGCCGTCTTCGGTCTCGGTCACGAACATGTTGTCGTGATAAGCTTCCCAGTGGCCGGATTGCTCCCACAGGCTGCGATCCATAATCTCGGGCGTGTTGACCTCAAGATAGCCGGCCTTCTGGTTGCGCGCGCGCATGTAATCATTAAGGCTCATGAACATCTGCCAGCCCTTGGGGTGCCAAAAGACACAGCCAGGAGCATCGGGCTGGAAGTGGAACAGGTCCATCGCCACGCCCAGCTTGCGGTGATCGCGGCGCTCGGCCTCTTCGATTTGCTTCAGGTGCGCGTCCAGCTCCTCTTTGCTCGGCCAGTGCGTGCCATAGATGCGTTGCAACATGGCGTTGTCAGAGTTGCCGCGCCAATAGGCGCCCGCCACTTTGGTCAGCTTGAAGGCCTTGCCCATCCACTTGGTTGAGGGGAAGTGCGGCCCGCGGCACAGGTCGGTAAACTCGCCCTGAGTATAGAGCGTAATGGTCTCGTCTTCGGGCAGATCGTTTATCAGCTCGATCTTATAGTCTTCGCCCTGATTCTTGAAGAAATCCAAAGCTTCTTGGCGGCTCACGACCTGGCGCTCGATAGCGATGTTGCGGTCCACGATCTGCGCCATGCGCTTTTCGATGGCCTCAAGGTCGTGGGTCGAAAAGGGTTCTTCGCGGGCAAAGTCATAGTAGAAGCCATTTTCAATCGCCGGGCCGATGGTGACTTGGGTGCCGGGGAATAGCTCTTGAACCGCCTGCGCCATGACGTGCGCCGCGTCGTGACGCAGGTGCTCCATGGCGCGCGGGTCTTCACGCGTGATCAGCTCCACCGTAGCGTCTGTCTCGATCTTGCGGTGCAAGTCCCAAGCTTGGCCGTCAACCAGCGCCAGGCCGACTTTTTTGGACAGGGATTTAGAGATCGAAGCAGCAATGTCGAAGCCCGAGACAGGCGCATCATAGTCGCGCTGGTTGCCGTCGGGGAAGCGAATGGTGGGCATGGTGGAAATGTCTTTGTGTCGGATGGTTGGGGGACTCCAAGCAGAGTCGTGCAACACATAAACCCCAGCGCCGCCAATGCCAAGCCTTGCTTGGCCGCCTCTGGCTTTAAAAAGCCTTAGACTGTCAGGCTCGGGCTGCGAACGGGCCATTGAGACGGCGCAAATGGCCTAGCTTGAGCGCCGGCAAACTGCTAGGGCGAGGGGGACTGTTGCCCCTACAATATCAGGACCTATCATGAGCCAGATCGCGCGTTTCGACATCAAGCCCTATTGGCAAAACTACATTAACGGCAATTGGGTCGATGGCGGCGCGGGTCGTTTGGCGGTGGATAACCCCGCGACGGGGGAAATTCTGGCCGAGCAGGCTTTGGCCGATCGCGCTGATATCGACCGCGCGGTGCAAGCCGCCAAGGCCTGCCACCAGAGCGGCGCGCTCAGCAGCCTGCGCCCGGTAGAGCGGGGGCGCATGGTGCAAAAGATGGGCCAATACCTTTTGGACAACATCGACGAGATCGCCCCGCTGCTCTGCCTGGAGGCCGGAAAGCCCTTGTGGGAAGCCCGGGTTGAGGTAGCAGGTGCCGCGCGCTATTTCGAGTACTACGGCAATCAGGCCGAAACCGTTGAGGGCCGCTCGATCCCCTTGGGCAGCCACTACCTCGACTTCACGGTCTACGAACCCTACGGCGTTTCGGGGCAGATCATCCCTTGGAACTATCCGCTAGAGATGACGGCGCGATCGCTGTCGGCAGGTCTTGCCACTGGCAACGCCTGCGTGGTCAAGACGCCGGAACTGGACCCTTTGTCGAATTACTACATGGCCAAAGCGGCCGAATTCGCCGGTCTGCCGCAAGGCGCGGTCAATATTCTTTGCGGCTATGGCCATGAGGCAGGCGATGCGCTGACCATCCACGACGACGTGGACCAGATCGTTTTCACGGGCTCGGTTCAAACCGGCATGGCGATTGCGGGCAACGCCGCCAAGCACGTCGTTCCCTGCGTCCTAGAGCTGGGTGGCAAATCGGCGGCCATCGTCTACCCCGACGCGGACATGGACAATCTGGAACAGTCGATCCGTTGGGGCATCTATTTTAATGCTGGCCAGGTCTGCTCGGCCATGTCGCGGCTGGTTGTGCACGAGAGTGTCCGCGATGAAGTGGTTGAGCGCGCTGCCGCACTGGCGAACCGCCTGAACGTTGGGCCAGGCCTGGAGCGCACAGAATTCGGGGACAACATGGGCGCCATGGTCTCGGCCAAGCAGCGTGACCGTGCGGAAGGTATGTGCCGCGATGCAGAGAAGCAGGGTGCGCGCCTGGCAGCAGGTGGCCATGCGCTGAACCGGCCAGGCCACTTCTTGCAGCCGACTGTCTTTGACCAGGTAGCGCCAAATATGAACATCGCTCAAGAGGAGGTCTTTGGCCCTGTGCTGTCGGTCTTGTCGTTCAGGGATGACGCCGAGGCTTTGGCCATCGCCAACGGCACGGACTATGGTTTGGTAGGCGGGGTGTTCACCGCCGATATTGAACGCGCCATGGAGGCCGCGCAACGCCTGCGCGCGGGCCAGGTCTTCGTCAACGAGTGGTTCGCGGGCGGTGTTGAGACCCCCTTCGGCGGTTACGGCAAATCTGGCTATGGGCGTGAGAAGGGCCGCGAAGCGCTTTGGAACTATGTCCAGACCAAGAATATTGCGATTGCTCGCATGTCGGGTGCACACCCTGGACGGGCTTAGGCACTGAGGGGCAGGGCCAGCGGCTTTGGATCGCGGGCCTTGCTTGGCGGGTAGGCCTAGCTCGATTCTAGCTGGTTGCCAGGGACAATGTTAAGGCTTGCTGATTTGCAGCTGCCATCGAAGGGAACCAGTACGGGATTGGTGTCGCTGTCTTTTTGTCTGATATTGGCAACACAGGTCACTACCGCACCCTCAGGACGCTGGTAGGTATAGGTTATGACGCCCCGGCCGTCCTTATCTACAGCGGTCCAAATCCCTTGCTCGCGCTGCCTGCCTTTGCGCGCAATATCGAGCTCACCCTTCGGTCCGTGGTATTCAAGCGTACCGGACCTGTATTCGATGGTTGTATTCGACAGCAACGCTGCGATTTGTTCTGCTGTTAGATACTCGCTATTCTGCACCGCTTTCTCACGTTCGTGCTCCTGCCATTGCTCGTATCGTAAATGGGCCGTGTTTTCATTGTTGACAGAAAACCCGCGTCTGCCGCAAGTGCCGCTGATTTCGTGCGTGATGTAGCCGTTGTTGGCGGCGTTGTGCAAAATATTGGACATACAGGTTGTGACGATCTTGCCACCTTTCTCATAGGTATAACAGCCCGTTGAATAAGTGTGTTTTTGAACGCAACAGAACGTTCAAGCGTTAGGTTGCATGCGACCAATGCCGACGAGATCGTCGGTCACATCAAAGACAACATTGATAGCCGAATTCTGTTCGC
>JAUIDR010000114.1 GCA_030428565.1 Alphaproteobacteria bacterium | reverse complement strand
GCCCACCGCTGCGCGCAGTCGAAGATGTCAGCTTTGATTTGGCCGAAGGCGAGACCCTCTCAATCGTGGGCGAAAGTGGTTCTGGCAAGTCAACGCTGGCACGTGGCGTTCTTCGCCTACTGAACCCCACTAAAGGCCAAGTCCTGTTGGAAGGCCAAGACCTGGGCGCGCTGTCTGCCGAAGCGCTGCGCAAGGCGCGCCGGCATATGCAGCTCATCTTCCAAGATCCTATCGCCAGCCTTTCACCGCGGCGCACGGTCGAGCAAATTATCTCGGAGCCGCTGCGCATTCATTACCCGCAGCTCAGCGGCGCCGCGCGCCGTGAGAAAGTGGGCGATATCATGCGCGCGGTTGGCTTACTGCCCGACATGCGCAATCGCTATCCGCATGAATTTTCCGGCGGCCAGGCTCAACGTATTGGCATCGCGCGCGCCCTGGTGCTGGAACCGCGTTTGCTGGTCGCCGACGAGCCTGTCTCGGCG
This sequence comes from Alphaproteobacteria bacterium, assembly GCA_030428565.1. Lineage (GTDB taxonomy): Bacteria > Pseudomonadota > Alphaproteobacteria > UBA7985 > JAUIBT01 > JAUIBT01. The sequence continues at coordinate 1,518 of JAUIDR010000114.1, read as the reverse complement.
CTTGACGTTTCGATCCAAGCGCAAGTCTTGAACCTGTTGGCCGATATCAAACAGCAGAGCCAGATCTCCATGCTGTTTATCAGCCACGACCTCAGCGTGGTGCATCACATCTCGGACCGCTTGCTGGTGCTCTACCTGGGCCAGGTCATGGAGATCGGCGACGCCAAAGCGATCTATGAACGCCCGCAGCATCCCTACACCAAGGTGCTGCTGTCGGCGGTGCCGCGCATGCAGGTCAGAGGCCGCGAAAAGCGTGGACGGATCTACCTTAACGACGATCTACCCAGCCCGTCAGCCCTGCGGGTCGGATGCCCCTTTGCCAGCCGCTGCCCGGTTGCCACCCAAAAGTGCCACAACGCCATGCCCCAACTCACCGAATACGAAGGGCGCCAGGTCGCCTGCCATTTCCCGGGCATTGCCCTTGATGGAGAACAGGCCGCATGAGTGAACCTGATTTCATCCGACTCAACAAAGCCAATTGGAACGAGGCGGCGAAGATCCACTTTGAAGATCCTGCTGACTGGTATCAGATCGGACGTTTCTTAGACGGGCACGATGTGCGTTGCCATATCGACCAACAGGAAATGGGTGATTTGTCAGGCCTGAAGGTGCTGCATGCGCAATGCCATTTCGGCTTGGATACCTTGAGCGTCGCCCGTCAGGCCCGCGAGGTGGTCGGGTTGGATTTTTCGCCGGTGGCTTTGGCGCAAGCGGGCCAGCTGGCCGAGCGCGTTGGCCTAGCCGACAAGGCGCGTTGGATCGAGACCAACATTTACGATGCCCGCGCCGCGCTCGATGAGACCTTTGATATGGTCTACGCCTCTTGGGGGGTGACCGGTTGGCTGCCGGATTTGGAGGCCTGGGCCAAGATTATCGCCAGCTATGTCAAACCCGGCGGGCGTTTTTACTATGCCGAGGGGCATCCCTGCGCCTTTATCATGGACGAAATCGACGGAATTCTGCGCCCTTCAACACCCTACTGGCACCGCGAACCCATCGTTGAGACCGCCGACCACTCCTACAACGAAGGCAGCGTTAAGCTGCAAAATCGCGAGGTCCATTGCTGGAACCACCCGCTGTCTGACTTCATGACGGCCTTTTTAGCGGAGGGGCTGGTGCTAGAGTTCTTCCACGAGCACCGCGCCGTGCCTTGGCGCATGTTCCCCAGCATGACCATGGGCGATGATCGCCTCTACCGCTTTGGCCCGGACGGACCGAACATGGCGGTTGGCATGAGCATGATGTGGCGAAAGCCTTTATAGGCCTTCAGGCGACCTTCTGTTGCGGCGAACCATGGGATGAGAAGAAAGTTTATGAAGTATCACAAACTATATGCTGGTGCCGATGGGGAAAGCCACTGGGAGACCGTTGACGTCACCTTGGCGGAACGTAGCTGGACACCCGCATTAACCTTGCGGGATTGAGGTCGCCGTGATTCACTTGGGTGAAGGAGAAGCCTATGCCCGTGATCAAGCAAGAGCCGTCGCTGTTCGGTATGTCGGACCATCTGAGGAGTCT
>JAUIDR010000009.1 GCA_030428565.1 Alphaproteobacteria bacterium | reverse complement strand
TCCGACCATGCCAACATCAAATCACCTTGACGCTCTGTCTGACGCCCCATCGCCATCTGCATGTCCCCCGTTCAAATCGAGCTGGCAGAGAATCATGCATACGCGACTTCGTCAACGGGCTGTTAGGATTGCGATTGGCGCTCGCGGGCGACCTTTTTGGCCTTTTTGAGCACCATATCGCGCTTGAGCTTGGACAGGTGATCGGTAAACAGCACGCCGTTTAGGTGGTCGATCTCGTGTTGCAGGCAGGTGGCCAGCAAGCCGTCGGCTTCCAGCTCGTGGCTTTGGCCTTCGCGATCAAGGTAGCGCACCCGCACCGCGGTCGGTCGCTGAACGTCGCCCGTGCCCTCGGGGATCGACAGGCAGCCTTCACTGTATTTACTGGTCTGTTCCGATTTCCAAGTGATCTCAGGATTGACCATTTGATAGGGTTGCGGCTCTTCGCCGTCCTGCTTGTCAGCACAATCCAGAACGATAACCCGCTCCAAGCGACCGATCTGGTTGGCGGCCAACCCGACGCCGGGCGCGTCGTACATGGTCTCTAGCATATCGTCCATCAGTTGGCGCAGTTCGGGCGTGATGGTCTCGACGGGTTTGGCGACGTGGCGCAGTACGGGATCAGGTACAAGGACGATCGGCAGAAGGGCCATGGGGGCTCCAAAGATTTGTGAGAGGTCAAGAGTACGACAGTTGGGGCGAAGCTTCTATTTAGGCGCCCTGGTCCTGCGTCTCAATGCCAAAGCCATAGCCTGCGACCAGCGCGCTCAGTTCCAGGGCGGTGTCGATCAATAGGGCGAGTTCGGCATCTTCGCTCAAACGATGATCGCGCCCCTTAAGAAAGTGGGTGCGCACATCGCTGCTGGACAGCTTTTCTGCAAGCGTCAAGGAGCGCTGCCACGGTACCGCCGTATCGTCTTGACCATGCAAGATGCGCACCGGGCCATCGAAGGCAATCGTGTCTTTTAGCAATAAGTGGCGATCGCCGTCCTCAATCAGCGCCATCGAGACGTGGTAGGGCTCGTCGCTATAGTCGTTGGGCAGCTCAACAAAGCCCTGTTCTTGCAGTTGTTGCTTGATGGCATCGTCAAAGCGGTCAAAGAACAGATCGCGCGTGAAGTCGGGCGCGGGGGCTATGAGCAGCATGCCCGCCGTGCGCTCGCGGCGAGCCAGGGCTGCCAACAGGGCCAGCCAACCGCCCATGGAAGATCCCACCAGGATCAAAGGGCCTTGGGTGAGCTGGTCGATCAGATCCAGGCTGTCCTGCAACCAATCGCTGATCGTCGCGTCCTCAAAGCGGCCTTCGGATTGGCCGTGTCCGCGGTAGTCAAAGCGCAGCATGCCTTGCCCGCGCGCCAAAGCGTCTTGTTCCAAACACACCGCTTTGCTGCCCAACATGTCAGAACGGTAGCCGGGGAAGAACACCAGAGTCGGCAGGTCTGCGGCCTCGGCCTCGGGGGCGCTGTAATGATAGGCAAGGCGCGGGGCCTGGTCGCGCTCCAGCCAAGAGGGGGCCGCGTCGAGGGATTCGCTCGCGGGGGTCTGTGGTTCGGAAGGCTGGGTCATGCGTTGCTCATCTGTATGAGTGATAATCGGTATGTGCGAGATTTTCGGGCGGACCGAATAAAGGGCGGACCGAATAAAGGGCGGACCGCGGCTCAAGCGACCGGCAAGGGGCCAGCAAGTCAGGAAGTCCTACCCCAAGGGCGATATGCGCAGCGCCAGCCAGCATTCCAGCCTTGCGGAGGGGGAGGCGTACTTGCTAAGCCCTTGCCCAAGGCTGTGCCTAGCATAGCTGCCGTCAGGTGCAAGGGGCCAGCGGGCAATTTTGCCCGTTCCGCGCCCAACCAATCGCTGCAACCCATATTGACATTGTCCAAGGAGCTGGGCCCCGTGACTTCATCGCCCCAATTGACCGTACTGCAGGTTTTGCCCGCTCTTGATACCGGAGGCGTGGAGCGCGGGACGGTCGATATCGCGGCGGCTATTATGTCGGTTGGCGGTCGCGCGCTGGTCGCCTCTGCCGGGGGCAAGCTTGAGCTGCCCTTGCTGCGCTCGGGCGCGGAGCATTTCAAGATGCCTCTGGCTTCCAAGAACCCGCTGACCATGCAAGCCAACGTCGGTCGCTTGGTCTCTTTGATCCGCGAAAATGGCGTCGAATTGGTTCACGCCCGTTCGCGCGCGCCGGCTTGGTCGGCCTACCTAGCCGCAAAGCGTTGCCGGGTGCCGTTTGTGACCACCTTCCACGGCGCCTATTCGACCAAAGGCGGTGCCATCAAGCGGGGCTATAATGCCATTATGACCAAGGGTGATCGCGTCATTGCGGTCTCGCAGGGCATATCTGAGCACATGCAAAAGGTCTATGGCACCGACCCGGAAAAGATCCGCGTCATCCATCGCGGCGTTGATACCCAAGACCTCAATCCGGCCACCATCGATCCCAAGCGGGTGGTCTACCTTTATGAACAGTGGAAGTTGCCCGACGATAAGCGCTTCGTCACCCTGCCCGGTCGCATTACGCGTTGGAAGGGGCAGCACTTGCTGATTGAGGCCATGCGCCACGTTAAGGCAGCCGACGCCTGCGCTTTGATCGTTGGCCCCGGCGATGGCCACGAGGACTACGTCCTTGAGCTGCACGAGCTTATCCGTAAGCACGGCCTGGAAGATCGTGTCATATTGGCGGACGCCTGCGATGATATGGCTTCGCTCTATGCTCTATCGGATGTGGTGGTATCGGCTTCGATCCGCCCCGAGCCATTTGGGCGCGTCACGGCTGAGGCGATGGCGATGGGCATTCCAACGGTTGCGCCGGCTTATGGCGGTGCTGCCGAGCAGATCTTGCACGGCCAGACGGGATGGTTGTTCGAGCCGCAAAACCCGCTCAACATGGCCCAGGCCATCGACCACGCGCTGGGCCTGTCGCCCGAGCAACGCCAGCAGCAGGCCGAAGCCTCGCGCCAACGTGCTCTAGACTATTTTTCAAAGGAACAGATGGCGCAGGCGACCTTGAACGTCTACGCCGAGCTGCTTTAGGCGCCACGGGCGGTGTCCTGGCCGCAGCCAAGCCCCATAGCCGCGCTTTTTCGTGGCTTTGCAGGCTAAGACGCGCTGGAAGGGCTGGCCATAGCGCCTTGTCTCGTGCTACACCAGCGCCAGTACCTGCGCCGTGTGGCCTATGCCACCGCTGACTGCGGGTGCTTATTTCTATGCAAACCAAAACGGAGCAAGCCCATAGCTAGAGGTCCGATGGCCCCTCAACGACAAGAGGGCCCCCGTACGAACCGCGCCATTAGAGTGCCGGAAGTACGCCTGATTGATGAAACCGGTGACAACAAAGGCGTGGTCGACACGCGCGACGCTCTGCGACGGGCCGAAGACTTGGGCCTGGACCTGGTCGAGATATCACCCAATGCAGAACCGCCCGTCGCCAAGATCATGGACTACGGCCGGTTCAAGTACCAAGAGCAAAAGAAGAAGGCCGAAGCGCGTAAAAAGCAAAAGGTCGTCACGGTCAAGGAGATCAAGATGCGTCCCGGCATCGATCAGCACGACTATGACACCAAGATGCGCAACGTCGAAAAGTTCTTGGCTGAAGGCGATAAAGTTAAATTTACCATCCGCTTCCGTGGCCGTGAAATGGCGCACCAAGATTTGGGACTGGACGTGCTGAAGCGCGTGCAAGAACAATTGGGTGAGGCGGTCAAAGTCGAAGCCAAGCCCAAAGTTGAAGGCCGTCAGATGACGATGGTTGTCTCGCCAAAGTAAAAGGCGCAATCGTTCGGCTGGTGAATAAGGCCCGGTGAATAAGGCCAGGCGAATAGGGCCCGGCGATTAGGGATAGAAGAACAAGGTCGGACCCGCTTTGCCTAAAGCCGGGCGGGCTCCCACTAGGGCATGCCCATGATTGCGCCCAGTTCGCGCCCAGTTCGCGTATGATCGTGCGTCGAGCGCACTTTGTGCGCTCGGTTTTTCGGCCTTGATTCTTTGTCAAGTGATCCGGGTCAAGTGATCCGGGTCAAGTGATCCGGGTCAACTGCACCTGCACCGGGGCAAGAGATCCGCGTGCTGCCCGCTCGGGTCATTCAAAAGCCTAACACAAGCGTGTCGCAACGCGCACGGCCCCAGATCCGGACTGGTGTTTCCGGACTGGTGTTTCCGGGCTGGTGTTCGCGGCTTCTCCAAGAAGATCACAACCAGGAATCCCAGTTGAAGTGAGCGCAATGGTGTCGGCTCTATTGCCGATGCTAAATAAAGCGGCTGTTTTTGTTCGGCCACACCTCTAGGCGCTGTCTTGGCCGCCTTTTTGGGGACCATTTTTTACCAAAGGCGCGCCCATCAAGGGATCAATGAACAGCCCGAGCATTTCTGCCCGGCTGCTGGTGCCTGACTTACGGTAGATGGCGTTGAGGTGCGCCTTGATCGTCCCTTCCGCACTGCCGCGAATGCTCGCTATTTCGGCAATTGAAAAACCCTTGACGACCAGCATAGCCACGTCGTGTTCGCTGGGGGTCAGCTTCCACTCGCTAAATCGTTCTTCGACGATCTCATGCATGGCTTTGGCGGCTTGCGAGCTGACTTCTTGCAGGTAGGTTTGGCGGCGCATCACACGGCGGAGCACGCCGACCTCAATCCCAATCGCAAGGGCCAAAGCCAAGACCGAAACGGCTTCCATGGCCAGGTGAAAATCGGGCAGGCTCTGGTTGCCGATCTCAAAATAATCGCGGCTCACATCCCAAGCAAAAAACAGTGCACAGACCAACTGAACAATGATGAGCAGCGCCAAAATGAGCGTCTGCGAGGGTTTGATCGTCATGGGACCGCCTTTGCATTGATATTTGGCAAGCACTCGATCGCTTGTCGCACAGGCGCCATGAAACGCGGCACCAGGCCCGTCCAAAAGTCCGCAGCGGCGATCAGTGCCACTGTCAGCGAGTCTCGCCAGCCCCGATCCTTGTAACCGCTTTATCCAAATTTTTGCAAGCTGACATGGCTACGCAGCAGCTCGAATAACAGCCGTGCGGCAGGGGCCCCAAGCGAGCCCTAGGTTCGCCAAGCAACGCGTAGCCCGGGTGCCTTTATTGTGTCCGTTGCTCTGCTAGGCGGGTGCGGCTCATAACCGGGCCCGATCCAGGCGCGATAAACACAAACCATCCGCCAAAACCACCCGCCAAATCCCAAGAGCTTAACAGCGGGCGTTTTTGAGAGTTGGGGCGGGCCACGTGCCAAGCCAGGCGGTACATGAAGCTAAGCGCGGGAGCAAGCTGTGGGATTTTGTCGCTAAGTCATTGTGATTTATATATAAATATAGATTTCCTCATCTGATGGCGAACAACGCCATCACAAAGCCGCGTTGATAAAGCAAACTAGATATTGGCGCTTTACTGCCTGGCCCGGCTGTGTTCAGCTTTGGTTTAGGCGCGCGCGATTAGACCTGGATCAAGGTCGCTAGGCCCCATGTCCTAGACAAAAGCGCAAACGACAAATGGAAGGAGACTAGCCATGCGCGATTCTCACTGTAATGCCCGACACCAGCTTTGCCCAGCCCGGCGACGAGCGCGCGTGCGTGTGCAGGTCGTTCAGCAGGCGCTTGATCGTGGCCCGATTTTGCGGCAAGCCGCCCTTTGGCTTGCTCTGGCCTTGTTGGCGACGCTGATGGCGTTTGGGCCCGGGGCCAGTCGTGCGCAAGCCCAAGGTCTGCGCATTCCCCACGCTTTGGTGATCGTAAACCAGAGCTATGACGGTCTGCCGCCGGTCGCGGACGCTATTCGCCAAGGCCGTGATTTGGCCTTCGAGCTGCGCGCGCTGGGCTACCGCGTTTCACGGGTGGAGAACGCCAAACAGGCCGAGCTGATTGCCGGTGTCGGCCAGTTCTTTGCTGATTCGCAAGACGCCTCACAGCGCCTAGTCTTCTATTCCGGTCACAGCCTGAGCGTCGACGGCCACGTCTATGCGCTGCCGACCGATGCGGAAATGAGCAATCCGTTTGATTTGCACACCAAGGCCCTGAATTTGAGCGCAGTAGTCATGGCACTGGGCGCGGGGCCTGCGCCGGGGGCGTTACTGGTCAATGCCGGCTTTGACCATGCTTTGGCCGACGATGCGCGCTTGGTTCTTGGCGACGGCGCGCTGGATGTCAGCCCGGCATTGAGCGAGCCTATCGGCCGCCGCGATGTGATCGTTTTGCACGCCCAATCTGGCGCGCAACCCAACACCGCCAACGGCAGCCGCCTGTTTATCAATTTGTTCTTGGCCAGTTTGGTACGCGATGGCCGTATGGATCTGATGGAGGCGCTATCAACGCTCGCAAGTTCGGTCGCTCAACGGAGTAATGGCGCGACACGCCCTCAACTCTCATTCGATTATCAATCCACAACGACACTGGCGGGCTTGGTGACTTCCGGCCCGGGCCCCGTGGGTGGTTTTGTCAGCCAGGCTGAACAAGAAGCTTGGGATCAAGCGCAGGCCAGCCAGGCGCTGGCGGGTTACGATGCCTATTTGGTTGACTACCCCGGCGGGGTTTATGCGGCTCAGGCCCGGCAGGCGCGCGCAGACCTCTACGATTCCTATCGGCTGAGCAACATCAATCAAACCTATATCACCCGTCGTAATTCCAACACGCGCCAAGGTCCGGGCACCAACTTTGATCGGGTGCAAACGCTCAGCACCGATACGCAAGTGACGGTCATTGGCAAGGTGAGCGGCCAATCGTGGTATTTGATCGAGCTGCCGAACGGCCAGCAGGCCTTTATCTTCTCCTCCCTGGTCGAACCCGCAGCGGGCTCAGAGTTCGTGGCTTGGCAGTCGGTCGATGGCTCGGGTGATTTGGCGGCATTGAACAATTTCCTACAGCGTTTCCCAGACGGTCGTTTTGCCGATCGCGCCCGCCAACAGCGCGCCGCGATCATCGCCGCCGATCGCGACCGCCGTCTTGCGAATCTGCGCATCACCCCTATCCACCAGGTCTACTATCTGGATCGTGATGCCCAGGTCTTTGATTTCCCCTCACGCAGTGAAGGCAACAGACTTGGCCGCTTTGAAGCGTTGCAAAAGCTCACCGTTTTGGGGGCGGTCGTTGGTACCAATTGGTACGAAGTCGAAATCCGCGGCGGGCGGGGCTTCATGCTCAAGCGCGTTCTCTCCGTCTATGCTGGCTCCGACTACGAGGCTTGGGAAGAGATCAAGAACAGCAATAATCGCCGTGTCTTCCTGCGCTTCTTGGCCAACTTTGCCGCCAGTCAGTTCGCGGCTCTGGCGCAAGCGCGCTTGGATGAACTGACCCCTGACGAGCCCGAGGTCATTATCGTCAACGCGCCTTACTATACAGAACGCCGAGTGCGCCTGCGCTCAACGCCCAGTCGCGACGGCGATATCCTGGATACCTTGGCCGCCAACCTCGTCGTCAATGGCATTTCGCTGACCGCTGATCGTCAATGGATGCGGGTACGCGTACGCACCAGCGGTGTCCGCCGCGAAGGTTATATCTTTGCGCGCTTGCTCTCGGAATATGAAGGTTCGGCTCTGCAAGCTTGGCGGGCTCTGGGCGACAACCCCGGCGCGTCTGAGCTGGAAGCCTTCTTGCGAGATTTCCCAGGCTCGGCTTTTGAAGATGAAGCGCGGGCCAAACTGAGCGCCCTGACCGGACCCAGTGAGTCGCCTATGGACGGCCGCATGATTACCAAGCAGGCCACGGGGCTCTTCGAGCGTCCGGACCGCCGCTCCGCGCGCTTGCTGAGCTTGAGCGAAGGCAGGTCGGTGCGCTTGTTGGCGCGGGTCAACGGCCGCGATTGGGTGCGCGTGAGCGTGCGTGGTGGCGGTGGCCGCGAAGGCTATGTACGCCTGTCGCACTTGATGGACCCGGGCGGCTCGTCTGGCGGCGCCAGCATTGAGGTGCAGCCTTTGGCGCCAGAAATCCGGGTCATTACCCGCTATGGCACGCGGGTCTTTGATGCCCCCGAGGGCAACGTGCTTCGGGTCGGACGCCTGCAAGCTCAGGACGCGATCCAGGTCAACGGCAAGACCAGCGACGACCAATGGTTCCGCTTTAGCCTCAATGGTCGCGCGGCCTTTGTGCGGGCTGCGCGAACCGGTCCTTATCGCGGCTCGGAGCGCAAAGACTGGGACGATGTGGTCCAGCGCAATTCGCGCCAAGGCTATGAGTTCTATTTGCGCAAGTGGCCCGATGGCCGTTGGGCCGAAGAGGCAAGAGCTGGGGTCTTGCGCTTGCAAGGCACTCCGTTAGAACAGTTGGTCGATGATCTGTTTGACGAACTGAAGAAGCAATGACCGAAAATGTTCGACCTGGCCAGCAGGCCGCTTCTCTAGACCCGCAAGTCCTTCTTGCGGGTCTTCCCTATGATGCCCGCCTGTTCGACAGTCGCTCACGCGATGAAGACACGGCTGGCCAGCCGCTGCGCCGCTTGGTGGTACTGTTGCACGGCTTTGGCGCCGATATGGACGATTTGATCGGCTTGGCGCCGGTCTTGGCACCGCATGTGCCGGGGCCCAGCCTCTGGCTGTCGCCCAACGCGCCGCAACCCGGCATGATGGGGGGGCGCCAGTGGTTCCCGCTGATGTCGCTCTCAGCCGACGAAAAGGACCAGGGCGCGCTAGAGGCCCGTGCAGGCCTCACCGCATTCTTGGAAAAGGCTCTAGCCGCCGCTGGGCTGGGGTGGCAAGACTTGATTTTGGTCGGTTTTTCACAAGGCTGCATGATGACGCTGGAGGTCGGTTTGCGGCTGCCCGAAGCGCCCGCTGGCCTGGTAGGCTTTTCTGGAGCGCTTGCCGGACCACAGCGCCTCGCGAGCGAGATTAAGGTCAAGCCGCCGGTCTTGCTGGTCCACGGCACTTTGGACCCAATTGTGCCCTTTAAAGCTTTAGGGCAGGCAAAAGAAGCGCTGGAACAACTTGAGGTGCCCGTTCAGACCCATGCTTGCGAGGGCTTGGCGCACGGTATTGATCAGCAGGGCCTAGGCCGCGCAGCCTACTTCATGGCGGGATTGGGAGATGATGACTAGCCGCAAGGCGCGATGGCGTTGATCGCGCTGGCGCTAGAGGGGCGCACAGCGTGAAAAATTGGGTCTTGCTTGCTCGCGTTGGCTTTGGTCTCATGGTCAAAGGCTCACACGATGGAACAGGAAGAGGGATGATGCAGGCCTCACCGCCGTTTCAATCTGACCGTCTGGCTTGGACCAGGATGCGCGTTGCTGCCTGGCCGCCGCACCGGGTTCACGGCAGTTAGGGCCCGGCCATGTCAGCTTGTCTTGATGCCTACCCTGCGCTGGTTCTGAACGCTGACTTTCGCCCTTTGTCCTATTATCCGCTCTCGACCTGGCATTGGCAGGATGCCCTCAAGGCCTGTTTTCAAGACCGAGTGATGGTGGTGGCCACCTATGACCGCGAGGTGACTTCGCCGACAATCAAGCTGCGCCTGCCCAGCGTGATTGCGCTCAAAGATTACATTAATTTGGACCGCAGGCCGGCCTTTACCCGCCTGAATGTCTTCTTGAGAGATCGCTTTACCTGCCAGTATTGCCATACCAAGCTGCCAACCGAAGATCTGACCTTTGATCACGTCAAGCCCCGCTCGCGCGGCGGGCAGACAAGCTGGGAAAACATCGTGACCGCTTGCCAGAGCTGCAACCGCGCCAAGGCCAATCGCTCGCTGGCTGCCTGCGGCTTTCATCTTGCGCACAAACCAGGGCGGCCCAGCGCGCGTCAACTCTACCAGTCTGGCCGCTGTTTGCCGCGCCCGGACTTGCACCAAAGCTGGCAGGATTATCTGTATTGGGATTCGGAGTTGGATGGCTAGCTCGCCAACAGGCCTGACCGCCATGCCTCGGGTTTTGGCTGGTGTCTCGGAAAGCCACCGTCGGCTTGGCTTCCAAACCTCGGGTTTTGGCTGGTGTCTCGGAAAGCCACCGTCGGCTTGGCTTCCAAACCTCGGGGTTTCGCTGGTGTCCCGCAAAGCCACCGTCGGCTTGGCTTCCAAGCCTCGGGGTTTCGCTGGTGTCTCGCAAAGCCACCGTCGGCTTGGCATCCAGGCCTCGGGGTTTCGCTGGTGTCTCGCAAAGCCACCGTCGGCTTGGCTTCCAGGCCTCGGGTTTTGGCTGGTGTCTCGCAAAGCCACCGTCGGCTTGGCTTCCAAGCCTCGAGGTTTCGCTGGTGTCTCGCAAAGCCACCGTCGGCTTGGCTTCCAAACCTCGGGGTTTCGCTGGTGTCTCGCAAAGCCACCGTCGGCTTGGCTTCCAAGCCTCGGGGTTTCGCTGGTGTCCCGCAAAGCCACCGTCGGCTTGGCTTCCAAGCCTCGGGGTTTGCGTTATCCGCGCTTCAAGCCCACAGCAAAGACCAGCAGTCCCAACAAAGCCGCACCGGCAGAGAACAGCGCGTTGTAGCCCGCCATGGTGATGCCAAACAAGCTCCAAGCTGGCTTATCGCAGCGCACGATTTCCTGGTTCATCATGTCTTCCAAAGTCTCGAACGACTTGCCGCCCGCGCAGCTAACGGCGTTGTCCCACCAGTGCTGCTCGACCCCCGTATGATAGATGCCCAATCCCGCGCTGATCAAATAGAGCACGATCAGAGCGCCCAGCACCATGCGGCCCAGCCAACGCGCGTGCCCAAACAGCAACAGATCCACAGCGCCCGCTAGGATCAGCACATGCGGGAAGCGCTGGATCATGCAGAGCTTGCAGGGCTCTAGGCCGCCCAAGTACTGAAATCCCAGTGCGCCGAGCAGCATGCCACCGCTGAGCAGCAGCGCCAGCAGCGCAAAATTGCGATTGGTCATATAAGGGGTGATGCGGGTCATGACAGGTCTTCCAAGTGGGTGGTTGCGGGCAGAGCAAGCGCCGACTGCGGTTAAAACAAGTAGCGCAGGGCGACAAAGCCCCCGACAAAGATGACCACAAAGGCCACCGCCAGAGCGTTAAAATAGCGATCAATCAATTGCTTCATGGTATCGCCGAATAGATAGAAAGCGATTGCGAAGGCATAAAATCGCAGCGCGCGGCCAAACAAGGCCAGCCCCATGAACATAAAGAAGTTGACCTTGGCCCAGCCTGAAATCAGCACGATCAGCTTGAAGGGCACCGGGGTGATGCCCCCGGTCAAAATAATCCACCAGGCGTTATCGACCAAAGAGAGCCTTAGGGCTTCGGCCTTATCGACATAGCCGAGCGCCGCGATGATGGGCTTGCCGATCAACTCATAAAAGCCCCAGCCGATTGCAAAGCCCAGCGCCGCGCCGAAAATCGAGCCCACTAGTGCGTAGGTGGCGATGATGAAAGCGCGCTTGCGGTCGGCCAACATCATGGGGATCATCATCACATCTTGGGGGATGGGAAAGAAGATCGATTCGATGGCCGAGACAAAGGCCAACCACCAAACCGCTGCGGGTTTGGCCGCTTGTGCCAGGGTCCAATCGTAGAGGTTTTTGAGCATTGTTTCAAAAGTCCTTACCTGTGTCCCGCAGCTCTAGCCTGAAGCGCGGGCGACTTCCAGCTTCGAATTGGCGCGGTTCGCACAGGCGCCGTTGAAAGGGCCGAACAGCGCGAATTTTCTGTCGTTGTTCAGCGCGCCTCACTCAACGGTGAGCCGAGGGGGCCTGAAGACCGACAGCCCAAAAACGACAGGCACCATTCCGTCACGAAAAAGCCCCGCCCCGCTGGTCGCGGCGACGAGGCCTTTTGGCAATGCCGCATGGCCCGGGGCGTTGCGGCGCTTAATCAAGGGCGTTGCGGCGTTTATCTTGTGATCGGCAAGCTGCGTGGCTTAGCTGCGGACCAGGGCGCTGTAGGCTTCCATCAGCTTGTTGGAAATCTCACCAACCTGGAAGGAAATGTCCCCAATGCGGGCGACCGGCTTGACCTCGACCGCCGTGCCGACCAGGAAACACTCCTGCATGTCGGGCAGTTCTTCGGGCATGATGACGCGCTCATTGACCTTGATGCCAAGACCTTGTGCCAGCTCAATCACGGTGCGGCGGGTGATACCGTTCAAGAAGCAATCGGCGATGGGCGTGTGCAGCTCACCATCTTTGATGAAGAAGACGTTAGCGCCGGTGGCCTCGGCGACTTGGCCGCGATAGTCCAACATCAGTGCATCGTCAAAGCCTTGGCTCTCACACTCGTGCTTAGACAGGGTACAGATCATATAAAGACCTGCTGCCTTGGCGTGAACGGGTGCCGATTCCGGCGAGGGGCGGCGGTACTTGGCCCAGCCCAGGGAAATGGCTTCGTTTTTGAAGTAAGCAGGCCAAGACCAAGCCGCAATCGCGACGTGGATCTTGGTGTTCTGCGCAGAGACCGCCATCATCTCAGAACCACGCCACGCCACGGGGCGCAGATAGCCGTCAACGATGTTGTTGGCTTCCAACACGCGATAGCAGGCTTCATTGATTTCTTGCTGGCTGAAGGGGATTTTCATGTCCATCAGCTTGGCGGAGTCAAACAAGCGCTGGGTGTGCTCTTCCAGCTTGAAGACCTTCCCGCCATAGGAGCGCTCGCCCTCAAAGACCGACGAGCCATAGTGCAGGCCATGGGTCAATACATGGGTCTTGCAATCGCGCCAGCTCTTGAGCTGGCCGTTCATCCAAATCGTACCGTCACGGTCGTCAAAAGGCAGAATAGACATGCGTTCTCTCGATGGTTTTGGACGGTCGGTGCAGATCGGTGGTTGCTCCCCAATCTTGCCCTTGGCCCTTGTTTGCGGCTAGCGGTTGCTAAGTGTTTGCCGGGTTTGCGTTTTGTGTCAAAAGATAAAGGAGGCTTGACAGAATATGTCAATCGCCATCAGACAAGCTTCCAATCCTTTCCTCGAACGCCCTCATTGAGGCATACCCTAATCAAAGCCTACAAGGGCAAAATATTAAGTCAATATGGCTGACCCAAAAAAACACGCAAGCTTGTTCTTGCACGAAGATTCTTTGCACGAAGCGGTCGAGTTGCTGTTTTTTGCCTACCGCGATTTTACCGGCGTGGCCGATGCCCTGCTGGCAGAGCACGGATTCGGGCGCGCGCACCATCGCGTGCTGCACTTCGTCGCCCAATCGCCAGGGCTCAGCGTGTCGGAGCTATTGGCCACCTTGCGAATTACCAAACAATCGCTATCACGCGTGCTGAAGCAGTTGGTCGAGCAGGGCTATGTGACTTCCAAGGCCTCAGGACAGGATGCACGGCGGCGCGAGTTGACCCTTACGGACAAGGGCCAGGATTTGCAAAACCGTTTGGCCAAGGCCCAGCAAGATCTGATCCTCAGCGCCTACGAGCAAGCCGAAGCCAGCTCGGTTGATGGTTTTCGGAAAGTCATGCTAGGCCTGATCCAGGAGCCCTTGGATCGAGCCCGATTTGCTGCGCCAGCGCCGCAACCGCGCGCCCTTCGCTCCAAAGGGAGTGCCAGCGTCGCCAATCGCCCACTAGACCGCCGCCGCTAAAGCGCATAGGCTGCCGTTATGGAAAGCTGTGACCACGTCCTTGTTGTTGATGACGACGACCGCTTGCGCGCGCTGCTGCAGCGCTTTTTGCGGGATAATGGCTTTGTGGTCTCGGTCGCTGCCTCGGCGCAAGCGGCGCGTCAATTGATGCAATCAATCGCCTTTGATGCCATGGTGCTTGATATCATGATGCCGGGTGAGACCGGGCTCAGTTTTATCGAATCGTTGCGCAAATCTTCCGACATGCCGGTGCTGCTCATCAGCGCCAAGGGCGAAGCCGATGATCGGATTGGCGGCCTGGAGCTGGGCGCGGACGATTATCTATCCAAGCCCTTCGATCCGCGTGAGTTGGTGGCGCGATTGCGCAGCATTTTGCGACGTCAAGCCGGTCCGCCCCAGGCCACCGATGTTGCGCCCGCCAACTCCATCACCTTCGGGCGCTTTCGCTTTGATATGGACCGCGCTGAACTCCACGAGGGCGAGGCGCTGGTGCGCTTGGCGCCGGGCGAATCGCAGTTACTCATGCAACTGGCCAAGGCCTCGGGCGAGGCCGTGGCCCGCGAAGAATTGGGCGATGGCAGCGGTGATGTCACCACCCGCTCCATCGACGTTCAAATCGCACGTCTGCGGCGCAAGATTGAGGAAAATCCAAGATTCCCACGCTACTTACAGACCATACGCGGCGTTGGCTACGTGCTGCTAAGCGACTAACGCGCCAATATCTCAGGCTCGCCGGGCGCCCCTTTTCGGTCTTCAAAGGGGTGATGCCGCGCTCTTTGTGGTGGCGTTCGGTGCTGATAATCATGACGCCCTTGTTGCTCATGCAGATCATTGCCTCTTGGGTCTTTTATGACCGGCACTGGCAGGTTGTGACCAAGCGCTTGGCCAGCTCCCTGTCTTCGGAGATGCACGCGCTGGTGCTGATGGTCGAAGACACGAGCCTTGCCTCCGAACAACAGGCTATCTTTAGCTTGGCCGCGCACACCATGGGCCTCAAGGTGAGCTTGCATGAAGGCGCTTTGCCACGAACGGTGGGCAAGGGTTGGACGCTTTTGACGCCCACTGCGTTGCGCGCGCGCCTGTCGCAGGGCCTGGCCAAGGTGGACCGCCCCTTTTCCATCGACGAAGTGAGCCAGGAAGGCGAGGTCTTGGTGCATATCGCGCTGAAGTGGGAAGATCCGACCTATCTCACCTTTTGGATCAGCCGTAAGCGCCTGTTCTCGACCACCATTTACATCTTCTTATCCTGGTTTTTGGGCGCGGGCTTCTTGCTATTCGGTGTCGCGGGCCTGTTTTGGCGCAATCAGGTGCGCCCCATTCACCGCCTGGCGCACGCAGCAGAGGAATTTGGCAAGGGCCGCGACGTGGCACGCTTTAAAGCAGAAGGCGCCAGTGAGGTCCGCCAGGCTGCCACCGCCTTTATCGGTATGCGCGACCGTCTGCGTCGCCAAGTGACCCAGCGCACTCGCATGCTGGCCGGGGTCAGCCACGATCTGCGCACGCCTTTGACCCGTATGCGCTTGGCGCTGGCCATGAGCAACGACGATGAGACCCGCGAGGCGGTCGAAGCCGACATCAAGGATATGGAGGCCATGATCGAGGGCTACTTAGCCTTTGCGCGCGGCGAGGGGGTGGAAGCGCTGGAGCGCCGCGATTTGTCGGTCATGCTGCGAAAGATCGTCGAAGCCAACACCGGTCCAAGCGAGCTGCAATTGGTGTTACAACCGGTCAAGGCGGCCAACTTGCCGCGCGCGGCTGGTGCTGGCGATGGTCCCGATCCTGGGGCCTTGTTGGGTGATGATGACGATGAAGAAGCCAGAACGCTGCTTGGGCCCTATGAGGCCATGGTCATGCCGCAAGCCGTGCGGCGGGCGGTGGAAAATCTGGTGGTCAACGCCCAACGCTTTGCCTCGCGCATTCGTATCACCTTGTCGGCCGACAGAACCGGCTTGATGATCCGTGTCGATGACGACGGCCCCGGCATTCCAGAGCATCGGCGTGATGAGGTCTTGCAGCCGTTCTTTCGCCTTGAAGAGAGCCGCAACGAAGCCACGGGCGGGGTTGGCTTGGGCTTGTCTATTACATTAGACATTGCTCTTGCCCACGGCGGAAGGCTAGAACTCGGGCAATCGCCTATGGGCGGATTGCGCGCAGACTTTTTTGTGCCGCGCTAGCGGCGCGGGCTCGATAGCGGGCTTTTCCGCAACCAAGGCCACAATTGAGGGCAATAAGCCCCTCACTTTTGAGAGACGAGCAAATGAAACGATTTTGGGTAAAGGGCGGTAATTATACCGACACCAGCTTTACGACCTTAGCCCCCGGCGAAAAGGAACAGCAGTTCGGCCCCTTTGACAGCTATGAGTCTGCGCAAAAAGTTTGGCAAGG
Source organism: Alphaproteobacteria bacterium (assembly GCA_030428565.1). Classification (GTDB taxonomy): domain Bacteria; phylum Pseudomonadota; class Alphaproteobacteria; order UBA7985; family JAUIBT01; genus JAUIBT01. The sequence goes on along the minus strand of JAUIDR010000009.1, from coordinate 62,823 downwards.
CTTGGCTTGGCAAACCGTAGACGACTGCCAATCCTACTTTACGATTGAGAGTGTCGAGCAGCCTGATGAGCCCGAGTTTTGGGTCGTAGGCGGCGTCTACGAGAGCACCGACTTCGACCAAAGCGCCAGTGAGCAGCACTACGGCCCCTTTGACAGCTATGAGGCGGCTAAGAAGGAGTGGCAACGTCTGGCGTGGGAGACCGTGGACGATGCCAACGCGCGGTTTCGCATCGAAGAAAAGCAGGTCGGCAGCGGTGAGGAAGCAGAGCGCGAGACCAAACTGGCTTATCGCGTTTTGACCGGGCCGGATGATCGCAGCTTTTGCGAGCGCGTCTCAGCGGCCTTGGCGGATGGTTACGTCTTGCACGGCACGCCGTCGCTGACCACCAATGGCGATCAGGTCATCGTCGCACAAGCCTTGGTGTTGGCCCAATCCTAAGGCGCCTGCACGCCGCACTATAGCTTTTTTGGAAGGCTGGGAGGCAGAATTGATTCTGCGCGCCCGGCCAGATTGGCTAGCCTGAGGCCTCTCCAATTTGCCGCCACAACTCGAGCCAGTTGTTCGGGGTTGCCTAAGGAAGGAAGCCACAGCTATGACCGATACCCAGAAAGATACGCAGAAAGATACCCCGATCTCAAATGGCGAACCCTGCTTTGATATTGCCCACTTGGCACATGTCGAAGTGTTGACTGATAAGTTCGAAGAGAGCCTCGATTTCTTTACCCGTGTCTATGGGTTGACCGAGAGCGGGCGCGACGAGACCTCGGCCTATCTGCGCGCGTTCGACGATTACGAGTACGCCACGTTGAAGCTGACACGCAGCGAGACCACCGGCGTCGGCCACATTGCCTATCGTACCAGCTCGGCGGCGGCGCTAGAGCGGCGGGTCGCGGCGATTGAAGCAGCGGGTTTTGCCGGTGAGTGGATCGAAGGTGACCTCAGCCATGGTCGCGCCTATCGCTTCAAATCACCCGACGATCATGAGTTTGAAATTTACTGGGATACCCATCCCTATCAAGCGCCTGAAGCCGAGCGCCCGGCGCTCAAGAACTTGGCTCAGCGCTACCACGGTCGTGGCTGTTGTCCGCGCCGCTTGGATCACCTCAATCTTCTGGTGCGCTCGGTCGAAGATTTCCGCGACTTCATGATGGCCTGTCTGGGCTCGCGCGTGACCGAGCAAATTCAGCTCGACAGCGGCCAATTGGCGGGCTGTTGGTTTACGGTCAACAACAAATCCTACGACATTGCGGTGACGGTGGATCACAAGCAGGCCTGCAATCGCTTTCACCATGTCACTTATGCCACCGACCAACGTGAAGACATTTTGCGTGCGGCGGATATCTTCTTGGAGAATGGCGTTCATATCGAGACAGGCCCGCACAAGCACGCGGTTCAGGGCACCTTTTTCCTCTATGTCTGGGAGCCCGCCGGCAACCGGGTCGAATTGGCCAATGCGGGCGCGCGCCTCATCCTGCGTCCCGACTGGCAGCCGGTGACCTGGACCGAGAGCGAGCGCAAGAAGGGCCAGGCCTGGGGCCTCAAGACCATCGAGAGCTTCCATACTCACGGTACGCCCGAGGTGGCCTAGCGGCGGCCAACAGGAGGCATCTAGGCGCATGGCCTTGCGTTAGAAACCAAGGCCTGAGCGCGCGGCTGCCGGTGTGATGGTTACGTAGTAGCGCTTCAATAAACATAAATGTAGATTGCAAACGTAGGGTATTTGGCCTAGGGTTCTAAACTCTGGAGCATGCAATGCCTGGGTTTAAAACGGGGCAAGCTCTGGTGGTTTCGGCAAACTCCCATGGGCGAGGACTTCCCGTTGAAAACGCGCATCGTCATATTTCTGGCAGCGGCCCTATCTTGCTTTGTGGCTCAGGCTCAGGGCCAAACGAAAATTCAACTTGAAGCTCAAGTCTCGACTCAAAGGATCGAGAGCACTCGACTTTTGGCAAAGCGAGGGGTGGCGGCGGCCCAGCTGGAGTTGGCAGTCTTTTACCTAAACGGTATTGGCGTTGAGAAAGATGAAATACAGGCCGCGAAGTGGCTTCGCAAAGCGGCGGTGAAAGGACATGCACAGGCGCAATTTTTGCTGGGGTACTTTTTTGAAAAAGGGACGGGCCTTGAACCAAACCTGACCAAGGCAAACCGCTGGTACCTCATGGCGGCCGAGCGACGGGATCGCGATGCGCAATACAGGGTCGGGGTCGGCTATTTTTTCGGCAATGGGTTTTCGAAAGATCCCAATGAAGCGTTCAAATGGTTTCATCGAGCCGCGATGCAGGGACATAGTGGCGCTCAATATGACCTAGCGTCTTTGTATGAGACGGGCGATGGTGTTGATCAGGATGAAGCAGCAGCAGCCCTGTGGTATCGCAAAGCGGCCGATCAAGGCTATGCCCGCGCGCAGCACAAGCTAGCGAACCTGTACCTTGAGGGGCGCGGAGTGGCACAAAGCGATGAAGAAGCATCCGCCTGGTTGCGCAAAGCCGCACGCCAAGGTTATGCCCGGTCCCAGCACAATCTTGGCTATTTGTATGAGCGCGGTAAAGGCGTGGTCAAAAGCGACGCATCAGCGTCTGTGTGGTATCGCAAGGCCGCCATACAGGGTCTCGCCGACTCTCAGCACATCCTCGCGATCATGCTTGTTCAGGGGCGGGGCGTTGCGCGTGACCTTGAAGAAGCGGTCATGTGGTTACGCAAAGCGGCAGATCAAGGCCATGCCGAGTCTCAACATGGCCTTGGCTATCTGTATGAGCGCGGCGAAGGTGTGGGCAAAAGCGCGGCAACCGCAGCCCTTTTGTATCGCAAGGCCGCCGATCAAGGCTATGCCGAGTCTCAATACAACCTAGCGCTCATGTATCAAGAGGGCCGTGGGGTGCTGCAAAGTTACGAAAAGGCTGCTGATTTGTATCGCAAAGCGGCCGACCAAGGCTTGGCTCAGTCTCAGTACTACCTCGGCTTATTTTACGAACGCGGTTGGGGCGTTGACCAAGATTACGAAAGCTCGGTCGATTGGTATCGCAAAGCGGCAGATCAGGGAATGGCAAACGCGCAGCACAACCTTGGCTTTTCCTACTTATTCGCCCAAGGCGTGACGCAAAATGACCGCCAGGCCGCGTATTGGTTTCGCAAAGCCGCCGAGCAAGGCGTGGCTGGGTCCCAGCACAATCTCGGGGTCATGTATTTGCAAGGGCAAGGCGTTGAAAAAGATCGTCAAAAGGCGATGATCTGGATACGCAAGGCCGCAGACCAAGGATTTGCAGACTCCCTGAAACTCCTAGAGGCCCTCATGGCCGACGGACCAAGCAAGATCCGGGGCTAGGGCAAAGCCCGAGCAATCGCCCTGGATTGTGCCAAAGGTTCGCTAGGTGCATCTGAAGCAATCTCAAATTTATAGAGCGCGACCAGTGAAGATAAGACAACGAAACGCGCTCTAGGACAGCGCCGCTGGAAAAGGACCAAGCCAGCCCCCTAAAGATCCAACACGATCAGGCCGTCCTCTTCTGCAGCGCGCGATTGGCAGGTTATCAGGCTGGTCTGGCGCTGAGCATTCGAAAGCACAAAGTCGCGATGTTCGACTGCGCCGCTGATATAGTCGCACTTGCAGACCCCGCATATGCCGTCCGAACACTTGAGGTCGATCTTGAAGCCCGCTTCGATCAATACGTCCGCGGCGCTCTTGTCCGCGGGCACCTCTAGTATCTGACCACTGCGCGCCAGCTCCAGCTTGAAGGCACGGTTCACATAGTCGGGCTGCTCGGGTACTGAGAAATACTCCAAATGCCGAGCTTCTTCGGGGAAACCCTGGCGCTCGGCGGCCTCGATGACCCCGTCCATGTAGCGATCCGGCCCGCAGGTATAGACATGCCAGCCCGGCTGATAGCCCGCCAAAATGGCATTCAAATCGGCGCGGCTGCCTTCGTCAGAAAAATGGTATCTCACGCGATCTGCCCAAGCCACGGCGGCAAGTTCGTCCAGGTAGCCGGCGTGATCTCTGCGCGAGCATGAGTAGTGAAAGGCGAAGTCCTTGCCCAGAGCATGCAATCGGTGAGCAAAGGCAATCATGGGCGTGACGCCGATGCCGCCGCCCATCAAAAAGGTCTTACTGGCGCTCTCGTCCAGCTCAAAGTGGTTGATGGGTCTGGAGATAAAGACCCGCCGTCCCTCACCAAATATGCGCTGCATCAGCTTTGAGCCGCCGCGTCCTTCATCTTCGCGCAAGACGCCAATTTGATAGCGGCTGGTATCGGCGGGGTCGCCCGACATGGAATACTGTCTCAAGAATTCTGGCGCGACCACTATGTCCAAGTGAGCGCCCGCGCTCCATGCAGGCAAAGCGCTGCCGTCCGGGCGTTGGAATTCGTACTTGGTGATATCGGGCGTCATCGCCTCGGCCTTAGTGACCCTCACCTCAAGCACGGGGGCATCTTCTGGCACCTGGTAGCGGTGCAGGTGACTGGTATCGCCCGCAGCCAGCTTGGACTTGTGCTCATCGGCGGAAATCAGCGCTTCATAGGCTGCGATGCCCGCCTCTCGGTTCATAGGGAAGGGGTAGGGCCAAGGCGGCGGGGCCAGCGGAGCCGGGTAGACGGCGAGTGTCTGATCTTCATAACGCAGGTCTAGGTCGGTCTGCAGATCGCGCTCGTTGATGGGTTTGCGCGCCGCGCGATAGGCCCCGTCCTCGTACAATTCGATATCCCACCACCATTTTTTGACCGGGTTTAGGCCGCCGTTGCCCGCCAGGTCGTCCAGCTTGGCCAACGGCTTGGCCAGGCCGGGCAGGTTGGAGGCTAGCCAACGCAACGGCTTTTCGGCGAAGAGCCCCTCCAGGTTCCAAGGGCAGGTCTTCATGCAGCGCCCACACATAGCGCCGCCCTCGGTCGTGATGCGGTATGTGGCACACTTCTGGCTATCGGATTTCCAAATCTCATAGCCGTTGAACATGAGTTTGGGTCCGGCTGTGATGGCCCCCGAGGGGCACTCGCGCGCGCACTTGTTGCAGGCTTCGCAAAAGCGCTGGAGCCCAAAATCAATCGGCGCATCGTGCGCCATCGGTAGGTCCGTCGTCACCACGCCCGATTTGAGCCGTGGACCCAAGAAGGGGTTGAGTATGACCTCGCCGATGCGGCTGACCTCGCCCAAACCGGACAGCAACAGCAGCGGGGGTTGCAGCACCTCGCCATCCATCACCGTGTGGGCCTTGGCCGAATAGCCCAAATTGCGGATTTGCCGCGCCACCACCCCGCCGAGCAGCGAAAAGCGCAAATAGGCACGCATGGACTGGGCGACCGAAATCCAATCGTCGCCGCTGGCTCCTTCCATGGTCTCAAAGCCCTGGTCCGTAATCATGGAAATGGCTTGATCGTGCTGGGGCTCGATCACCGCGCCGGTCGCATCGTGCGAATACCAAGCCCAAGGGGGGCAACGCGAGATGCCGACCGCATCGATGCCCAGGAAATAGCTGGTGGCCTTGACCAGATCAGCGGCTTCTTGCGGGTCGAGCTGCTGGCGCGTGGCGGCGGGCTGACCATCTTGCAGCAAAACAAAAGCGCCCAGCATCCGCCGTTGCGCGTAAGAAGGCGCAGACTTGCGCGCATAGTAGCCACCAGCGGCGTTGGCTTGCAGGGCCTTGCCCATATCACCAAACTGCGCGCGCGCGAACATGTCGGTGCGCTTGGGCACGCGCGCAACGTGGGCTTCATCAATATAGGTTGTGGGCACTTCAACGCGCTTGAGGGTCTCGAAAGGATGCGGGCCCTTTGCGTAGGGACGCTTGGCAAAGGGATCTTGCGTACCCGCCGACTTGGCCGACTTACTCCCCAGCTGCCAGTGGAGCCCACCGATTAGGCTATAGGGCTGCTGATCGAGCGGCGCTAGGGGTTGGTCGTGGGCAAGCTCAAGGCTGGTGGTGATCGCCGCCAGACCGAAGCGATTGCCCAGCCAAGGGATACAGATTTCGCCCTCTTCCAAGCTGGCAAGACCAGAGGCTAGCGCCAAGCGCCCCAACCAGACATCGCTTGATGTGCCGGTGTGGGCCTTGGCGTCAAAGCCCAGCAAACGGATATAGTTGGCCAAGACGACAGCGGTCTCAGCCGCACGCAGGCAAGCGCGTTCGCCTTGAGCGTCTTCGATCCAGGCGGTGCCAGGCTCACCTCGGCCAGGCTCTCCTCGGCCAGGATCGCGGCCAAAGCCGTAGGCAAAGACAAGCGCAGTATGGTGGCCCTGGATGCCGCTTGGCGGGGCGGCCATAGAGTCCTTGAGGTCGGCCATGATGACATCAATGCCCGATGCCAGCGTCTTGGTCTGACGGGTCTTGAGGTCTTGTGCTAGGCGGTCGATTTCCGGGTTGCGGATCGGCTGTTCGCGCAAGCAGGCTGGGTCTAGTGGCCCGATCCCAACCATGTCGGCGTCTGAAAAATAGCCAAAGCCCTTAAGGTGGCGGGCGCGGGTTTGCGGATCGGCTGGGATTTCGGCTCTGGCGCCGTTGACCAAGCCGTCACGGATCGCGTCCATGGTCGCTTGATAGTCGGCCATCGCGTTGGCGATATGGGCGGGCGTTTGCGGGCGGCTAAAGCGCAGGGCAGGGTCTTTGGGCGCGCGCGCCAAGTCAGCCATGGGCCCGCGGCGCAGCGCCTCCAAGGCATAGGGGCCCAGGTGGGCGGGGCGCTTGCGGGTCGAAAACAGCTTGGCGGCCATGAAGGGGGCTCTCCTTGCCTTTGGCTAGAGGGTTCGCACAGCCGCCAACTTGGCCCTATACCAGCTTTGTTTGCAAGCCTTCTAGCATGGCGATGCAGCGCTGGAGCTGATCCAAGCAGACGTATTCATTCGCCTTGTGCGCCTGCTGGATCGAGCCTGGACCGCAGACCACCGCCGACATTCCGAGCGATTGGAACAGCCCGGCTTCGGTGCCAAAGGCCACCAAGTCGGCGGCGTTGGCCCCCGTCAGCTCCTGAACCAGGCGCAGCGCTTCGTTTTCGCTCATGGGTTCTAGGCCCGCGACCTCTCCGATTACTTCAGTGAGGATGTCCGCATCGGGATGGACGGCGCGCATGGCGGGCAAGAGCTGCTGATCGCAATAGTCTTTCATAGCTTGCTTGACGAAGGCCAGATCGGCGGCCACGACCGGGCGCGTCTCCCAATCGACGCGACAATCGCCCGCAATGACGTTGTGTGCGACGCCGCCCTCGATGCGTCCGATTTGCAAGGTGGACCAAGGCGGATCAAATTTGCTGCCGGCCGGGCTGCGCTGCTTCAGCGCTTCGCGCAGTTCCAGCAGGCGCCCGACGTAGCGCGTGGCGTACTCGACCGCTGACACACCCAAATCGGGCTGCGAGCCATGGCCTTCCAAGCCCTTGAAGTGGGTGGTGTATTCGCAGCATCCCTTGTGGCCCTCGATGATGCGCATCTCGGTGGGTTCGCCGATGATAGCGACCGCCGGTTTAAGACCCTGATCGCGCAATTGGCCCACTAGGTCTTGCGCGCCCAGGCAGCCGGTCTCTTCATCGTGGGTGAAGCTGAAGTGGATCGGGCGGCGCAGTTGCAGGTCAGCATAGGTGGGCGCCAACGCCATAACAGCAGCGATAAAACCCTTCATATCGCAGGTGCCGCGGCCAAAAACTTGGTTGCCGTCATCGTGCATACGGAAAGGGTCGGATTGCCAGCCTTCTTCTTCGGCGGGCACGACATCCGAGTGACCGGACAGCACAATCCCACCATCGGCCTCGGGGCCGAGGGTCGCGAACAAATTGGCCTTTGTGCCGTCCTCGTTTTCGAAAACCTGCACGCGCGCGCCCTGCTCTTCCAGGTATTCCGAGCAGTAGTCGATTAGCGCAAGGTTGCTGTCGGTCGAGACCGTCGGAAAAGCGATGAGCTTATCAAGAATGTCCAGCGTCGAGGCGAGGTTGGTCATGCGGGTGGCTCCTAAGTCGGCAAACATGTCCTTAGCACTACGCCAAGCAAAGCGCGGACCTTTGTTTGATTGCGACCCCCATCGACTAAATGCGCCAAATGCGACGCGGTTTTGCCGCTAGCGCGCGAACTCGGCTGCAATCCAATCCATGAAAGCGCGGGTGGCTGGGGTCTGGCGATGGTCGGGTGGCGGCAGCAAGAAATAGGCCTCAAACAAGGGCATGCGGTGCGCGAACGGTGTGCGCAGGTCAAAGGTCTGGGACAGGCTATCGATCATAAAGCCTTGCGCCAGTGCCAGGCCGTGGCCGTTGACCGCCGCCGTCAGGGCAATGATATAGGTCGAGGCGGTATGAATGGTCTTGCCCGGCGGCAGGCTCTCGCCCTGGCTATCGAGCCAAGCTTCCCAATTGGAGACAACCCCGGCGCAGTCGAACAAGGCATCGCGCCGCCAGTCCGGCGCGCCTTGTGCAAAATCTTGGTGGCAAATGGGTGTGGTGGTCTCTTCGAGCAACAACTCGGCTGAGGCAGACATGTCGTGCGGGCGCCCAAAGCGGATCTCTAGATCCCAATTGAGCCCGCCGCTGCCCGTACCCAGGGCTTCGACGCCCCAAGTGGCGGTCTGAATATTCAAACGTAGCCAAGGGTGCGCGGCCATAAGGCGGCCAAGGCGCGGCGTTAGCCACCAGGTGGCAAAGGTCAAATTGCAGAGCAAGCGCAGCTCTTGGCCGGGATCGCTGCCGACGAAAGCGCGGGTGCCGCGCGCCAATACGCCGAAGGCTTCGCGCACCACCGGCAGGTAGTTGGCTCCCGCTTCGGTCAGCGCAATGGCGCGGGTCTGGCGCACGAATAATTCGCGCCCCAACCACTGTTCCAGATTGCGCACGTGTTGAGAGACCGATGATTGGGTCATGTTCAGCTCTTTGGCCGCCAGCGTGAAAGACAGGTGACGCGCCGCCGCCTCAAAGGCACGCAACCAGGCCAGCGGCGGAAAGGGAGCGGTGGCGCTGGCACGCTTGGCTTTCATGAGCTGCTTTCATCAAAAAATCACGGTGAGCGCTTCGCTTTATGCGCAAACGTTGCATTAGTAAAACTTATGAGTGGGCTGCAAAAGCTTTGTTTGTAAATCGAGGCCTTTGTGCGCCATGCTGCGCGCAGTTTTTTTCCTGGAGGAAGCCATGAACAGCGTCACCGCCCTTAACCCAACGTCAGGCAAAATTTCTGACAAAACTTCTGACAAAACTTCTGGCACAGCTTCTGGCACAACGCTGGGCGCCAATATGCAGCACTGGCCGCAACGCATCGAAATGGCGGCGGCCTTTCGTTGGACCGAGCGCCTCAATTTTCACGAGGCGGTGGCCAACCATTTCAGCCTGGCGGTCAACGAGGACGGCAGCCAGTTCTTGATGAACCCCAACCAGATGCACTTCCGCCGCATAAAAGCCTCAGACCTGCTGCTGTTGGATGCCAACGATCCCAGCACGCTCGAGCGCCCCGATGCGCCCGATCCGACCGCCTGGGGCCTGCACGGCTCGGTGCATCGACTGTGCCCGCACGCGCGCTGCCTCATGCACGTTCACTCGATCCACGCGACCGTACTGGCCAGCTTGGAAGACAGTAACATGCCGCCGATCGACCAGAATACCGCGACATTCTTTAACCGCTATGCCATCGACAACGACTTCGGCGGTCTCGCCTTCGAGGATGAAGGCGCGCGTTGCGCGACGCTGCTAGCGGATCCCAAGGTCAAAACGCTGATCATGGGCAACCACGGTGTGCTGGTGATCGGAGATACTGTGGCCGAGACCTTTAACCGCCTCTACTATTTTGAGCGCGCAGCAGAGACCTATATTCGCGCGCTGCAGACCGGACGACCGCTGCGGGTCTTGTCCGATGAAATCGCTGAAAAAACCGCGCATGAGATCGAGACTTACCCCGGCCAGGCCGAGCGGCATATGAGCGAACTCATGGCCATCTTGGACGAGGAAGGTTCGAACTACGCCAGCTAGGCCGTGTGTGTGGCGGGTGCGTTTTGCGCTCGCCGACTGGGCCTGCGCTGAGCGCCCTCGTAGAAATACCTATCCGCAATCAGACGAGCGTTCAGATTTGGTTCAGTTGTGTTTTGATATCCAAGATCACACACAATAAAAGGAACCGACCCATGCGACTTTCACAGAGTATTTCTCGATTTTTTCTTATCACTTTGGCTGGCGCTGCGCTGACGACTTTGGCCGGTCAGGCCTCCGCCGCCTCGATTAATTGCCCGGTCCAACAAGTCAAACGCGAGGTCACGACCCATCTGCCCAATGGCTGGTGGAGTACGCCCTACGTCTCGCGCCTGACCGGGACCGAAGTTGTGCAGATCGGCGGCAAAACCGCCCTGCAATGTAAATACGGTCCCAACGGCGCGGGTGGTCGCATCCAGCGCAACGCTCCGGTAGGCAACGTCTGCACGGCGGTCGCCGGTGGCTTTAACTGCTTGCCGATCGGCAACCTGCTGCACCCCATCCATACCCAAGGTCAGCTTTCCGTACCACAGACCTACTTGTTCGATCTGGATGACGGCGGCGTGCATCAGCACGGTGCGGACGTTTGGTTCCAGGCCGAGACCGCGCATCGCCTCTATCTGGTGCCGCGCAATGGGGCCAAGATCGGTATCGTTGGCGCCGGCAATGCCAACTTCAACGGTTGTAAAAACGCCCGCATGAGCGCTGCGCGTCTGTCGCTAGCGGATATTCCGGTCGGGACCCGCCTATGCGCAAGGACCAACGAAGGTCGCGTTGCAACCTTCCGCTTGATGGCGCTAAGCGCGGGTTCTCCGAAGACCATGAAGCTGCGCTTTACCACTTGGCGCTAAACCAGCCGCCGCCCTTCGGGCGGGCCAAAGCAAAAAAGGGGCCTTTCACGAGGCCCCTTTTCTTTTGTCCGATCATAACTTGAGATCTGTGTTTCTCTCGGCTTCCGTCAGCGCCGCGGCCCTAGGCGTTCGATCGGCACGCGATTGCGGCGATGCTCGCGCCATAGGCTGTAGAGCCCGCCGGCGATGATCAGAGCGCTGCCCCACCAAACGCGCGGTTCGGGCCAGGTTGAAAACAACACCAAGCCCCAAACGATGGAAATCGGCATAGAGATGTATTCGACTGGCGCGATGAGGCTGGCGTCGGACTTGCGGTAAGCTAGGGTAATCAAGAGGCCGCCAATGCTGCTGGTCATGCCCAGGGCGAGCACGAAATACCATTCGCTACCCTGCGGCCAACGCCAGGCGCGCAGCAAGAACGACAGCGGACCGTCGCCGCCGGGGTACAGCCAGCCGCTGCCGAAGACCAAACCCATGCCTAGGCTGATGGCCAAAAAGGAAAGCGAGACATAGAACGTCATGGCCGCCGTCTTGTCGGTGGTGCCGATGACACGGGTCAGTGTGTGCAGCCCCGCATAGCCAAACGAGGCCGCCAGTGGCAACAGCAGCGCCCATTGCAGGCGTTGGCCGCTGAGATCAAAGATGATCAGCACACCCAGCAGGCCGCAAGCGACCGCGGCCCAACGATGGGGGCCGACACGCTCGCCCAAAAAGAAGAAGGAAAAGCAGGTGATTATCAGCGGGGAGACGAAAAAGATCGCCGTTGACGTCGCGATGGGCAGGACGGATAGGCCCGCAAAAAAGGTCATGTTGGCAAAGACCACACAGAGCCCGCGCAGCAAGTGCAGCCGCCAGCGTTTTGTGCGCAGCGAGACAAGCCCACCGTCAAACGGCATGACGACCGCTGTGATGAAAATCATCCCGATTAGGGTTCGAAAGAACACCAACTCATGCAATGAAAAGTTGGCCGATTGCAGCTTCATCAGCGCGTCGTTGGTGACGAAGGCAAAGGAGGCGCCGACGGCAGCCAGGGGGCCCCAGATGGCGCTAGCTGCCAAAGCCTTGTTGCGCAAGCCAGAGCCCGGCGGAGGCGGGGGCAGCGGGGCGGCATTGGTGCTCATGGGCTCTCCTTGGCGTTTGCGATGGACCGATAAAGCCTAAGAAATGGGCAACAGCTTGTGCCGAAACGCTTGATCGGTTTGGGGCGCGTTTTTCCGCGTGCTTTTTGGGTCTCCCTTTGCCATGCTCCGCTTTTGAGGGCAGGTCAAGACAGGCCACAACAAAAACGCCCGCACAATGGCACCACAGGAGGCAGCATGCGCATCGTCACCGACTTTCCGCACAAAGTAGTCGAGACCCCGGACATGGGCATCACCCTGCCCGATGGGACTCGTTTATCAGCGCGGGTCTGGATGCCGGAAGATGCCGCACAAAATCCAGTGCCAGCCATTTTGGAATTTCTGCCCTACCGCAAGCGCGACGGCACCATAGAGCGCGATGAGTTCTCGCACCCCTGGACCGCCGGGCACGGCTATGCCTGTGTGCGGGTCGATATGCGCGGGTCGGGCGAGTCCGAAGGCATTTTCGACGACGAGTATTCGCCGCAAGAAATGCAAGACGGCCAAGACGTCATCGCTTGGATCGCAGAACAGCCCTGGTGCAGTGGCGCGGTGGGCATGATTGGCATCTCGTGGGGCGGCTTTAATGGCCTGCAATTGGCGGCCCTGCGCCCGCCCGCGCTCAAGGCGGTCGTTACCGTCTGTTCGACGGTGGATCGCTTCGCCGACGATATCCACTACAAGGGCGGCTGTCAGCTGATCGAAAACTTCGGCTGGGCGATGAACATGCTGTCCTACATGAGCCGCCCGCCAGACCCCGAGTTGGTGGGCGCAAACCGTTGGCGCGAGATGTGGCATACCCGCCTTGACGGCCAAGATTTCTTGCTAGAGCCCTGGTTGGAGCATCAGCATCGCGACGCCTACTGGCAGCATGGCTCGGTCTGTGAGGACTATAGCGCAATCCAAGCAGCGGTCCTGACCGTCGGCGGCTGGGCCGATGGCTATCGCAACACCATGGCGCATCTGGTCGCCAATCTGGACGCGCCGGTAAAGGGATTGGTCGGACCTTGGAACCACAAGTATCCGCATTACGCCGGACCCAAGCCCGCGATCGGCTTCTTGCAAGAATGCAAGCGCTGGTGGGATCAGTATTTGAAGGGCCACGACACGGGTGCTGACAAGCTGCCCGCCTACCGCGCCTACCTGATGGATAGCGTGGCCCCACAGCGCTGGTACGATGAGCGCCCGGGCCGATGGATCGCCGAGGATCAGTGGCCATCGCCCAATATCGCGCCGCTGCGTTTTCACTTGACCGACGCGGGCCTTAGCGCGGAGCCGGGCAAACTTTCGGGCCAGGTCTGTTCTGACCAGGATGTCGGCTGCGAAGCGCCCGAATTCTTCCCTTTTGCATTCGCCGATGAGATGGCGGGCGACCAGAGCGCCGATGATGACAAGTCGCTCTGTTTCGATACGGAACCCTTGGCGGAGACCCTGGACCTGTTGGGCGCACCCGTGCTGCGGATGAGCCTAGCCAGCGATGCGCCGACCGCCAACCTGGTAGTGCGTCTTTGCGACTTGCGCCCAGACGGCAGCTCGGCCTTCATCGGCTTGGGTGTCTTGAACCTCTGCCACCACCGTTCGCACGCCAAACCGCAAAAGCTCGTGCCCGGCAAGGCCTTTGATATCGTGCTGGATTTGGACCAGATTGGCTATCGCATCCCGGCAGGCCACCGCCTGCGCGTGGCTCTGTCAACGGCTTACTGGCCCTTTATTTGGCCCTCGCAAGACAAGCCGACACTAAGCCTAGATGAAGGTCTAATAGAGCTGCCCGTGCGCCCGCTGGCCAGCGGCGATGAGTGCCAGTTCGAAGAACCGGAAGGCGCCGCGCGCTGGCGGATAGAGAGCCTACGATCGTCGTCCTATGAGCGGCAATGGTCGCGCGACCCCGCCACCGGCGAAGTGGTGGTGCAGATCGAAATCGACGCGGGTAAGAACCGCGATTTGGAGCACGGCTTGATCTCGGGCTCGCAGACCAGCGAGCGGTGGGCGGTGCATCCCGACGACCCGCATTCGGCGCGCGCGGATATCACTTGGCGCAAAGAAGGGGGCCGCCCGGGGGCCATGTGGCGCACGGTGGCCAGTGGCACCATGACCTGCGACCACGACTACTACTACGCCACCGCGCGGCTGGAATGCTTCATCGAAGACGAGCTGTTTTTCGAAGAAGATTACGAAGTTAAGAAACCGCGAAAATTGGTCTAGGGGGCCGCTATGGGCGTTTTAGGGCAGATCAGCGAACCGGCGCGTCAGATTGACGTGATCCATCAAACCGACGTGCTGGTCGTGGGCTCGGGGCCCGGCGGCCTGGCGGCGGCTCTGGCATCGGCGCGCACGGGCGTTAAGACAACGCTGGTCGAGCGCTTTGGCTGCTTTGGCGGCAATATCACCACGGTGGGGGTCGAAGGTTTCGCCTGGTATCGCCACGAACAGACCGTTGAGGCGGGTGGTATCGGCTGGGAGTTCGAGCAGCGCGCCAAGGCGGCGGGCGCGGCCGTGCCCGAGAGCCAATCGCTGTCCTATGAGCTGGATTCCGAAGGCTTCAAGCTGGTCGCCGATGCCCTGGTCGAAGAAGCGGGCGTTGTTCCCATGCTGCACCGCCTGGTGGTGGCGCCCATCATGGATGGCAAGACCATCGTCGGCATCATTACCGAGTCAAAGACCGGACGCGAAGCCATCCTGGCCAAGTGTGTAATTGATGCGACCGGCGATGCGGATATAGCCTTGCGCGCAGGCGCGCCGACCCACAAGACCCCGGTCGAGGCCATGCAAGCGGCCTCAGTCATGTTCCACATGGCGGGCGTCGATAAGGCGGCTTTTTTGGCGGGGGTCAAGGCCGACCCGCAGACCTATTCGGATTGGGCCTCGGGCGAATGGCAGATCGAGACCTCGGGCAAGGAGGACGAGATGTTCTCGCCCTACCTGGGCAAGCCCTTTGAGCAAGCCATCCGCGAAGGGGTCATCCCCGCGCACCTGAATACTATTGCGGGCACCTGGGGCGCCGTCCACGACAGCGGTGAGATGACCTATATGAACTTGGTGCATCTGGCGGGCTGTGATGGCACCGACCCCGACAGCATGACCCAGTTTGAAATCGAAGGGCGCAAGCAGGCCATGCTGGCGATTGAGGCCTTGCGCCGCTATGCGCCTGGCTGCCAGGCCGCGCGCCTGCGCAATTTCGGCATGACCATCGGCATTCGCGATACCCGCAAAATCGACGCGGCCTACAACATGAGCGAGACCGATGTGCGCGAACAGGCCCGCTTTGACGATAGCGTCGGCATCTATCCCGAATTCATCGATGGCTACGGTGTGCTGATTTTGCCGACGACCGGGCGCTATATGCAAATCCCCTACCGCTGCATGCTGCCCAAGGGGGTTGAGGGGCTGCTGGTAACGGGCCGGGCCATTGGCGGGGATCGCATCGCCCACGCCGCGACGCGCAATATGGCCTGTTGCGCGGTCGCTGGGCAGGGGGCGGGTGTGGCGGCGGCCCTGTCGATCAAAACCGGGCGTGCGCTGGATCTGGTCGATATGGCGGCTGTCCAGAGCGAGCTCAAGCGCCAGGGTGTGCGGATTGATTAGCCTGGTAATAAAAGACGGCGACATTAAATAATCGGCCATTTGTGCCAGGTATTTGCTTGCCCCGGGATAAAATCGCGCTGAAAGAAGCGAAAATTGGGGGTCTGCTTGACAGTCTGAAGCGGATCGTCAAAGCTTCGTGCGCTACGATCTGTCTTAAAAGGAGGCCCCGATGTTCAAGAAAATCGCGCTGGCTTGGGCGTTAGCGCTGACGTTGTTTACCGGGCACACCTTTGCTCAAGACAGCGATGAGCGCCAAGAAGTCGATCTGATCTTAGATATCGCCAAGGGCTGGGGCAGCGCCAATATGGACGTTGATTCGGTCGGTGATCCCCTGATCGTCGGGCGTATGGACGGCACCCGCTATGGCATCTTGTTTTATGACTGCAACAGCGACAAGAGCCGATGCCGAACCATGCAGTTCAATGCTGCCTGGGCGGGTACAGCGAACAGCTTGTCCTTGCAGCGCATCCACGATTTGAACAAGGACAACATTTTCGGCAAGTGGTACTTCGACAATGATGGCGATGTGGCGGTCAAGTTCGCCTACAGCTTGGCCTATGGCTATGAGCGCCGCAATCTGGATGATGTCTTTGATTGGTGGCGGGTTATCTTGAAAGAGACCAAAGAAGCCCTTTAGCTGATGGAAGAGCTGATCGCCCGCCACTAAGCAAGCTAGATGGTCGAGATCTAGCTTTCCGCTTCGATAGGCTGGGCTTGCAAGGCGTTGGCGAAAGCCAGAGCGTCGGGCGCTGGTGTCGCAACAGCCCATCCGCTCTAGCTGACTGATTTCTAACGCAAGTCCATGCTCACTCGTGTTGCCACTCCTTCGCAGCTTGAGCTAGGATGCGCGCTGATGCCTCGATAAGTTGGGCGTCACTGACCGTCAGGCTGAGCCGTAGCCAATTGTCAATGCGGGTGCCAAAAGACGCGCCGGGCATGACCGCTACCGCTTGTTCGTCCAGCAGGCGCCGGGCGAAGCCCTGCCCATCCAGGCCGGTCGCGGTCACATCCACCAACAAGAACAGGCCCGCCTGCGGTGCAAAGACTTCTAGGCCCGCGCGCCCATGCAGTAGGCTGGCCACCAGGCGCGCACGGCGGGCGTAGTCAGCGCGCATACGCTCGCTCACCGCTTTGTCGGCAGCGTTCAAGACCTGCGCAGTAGCGTCGGCGATAAAGGGTTGATTGCCGAACAACAGCGCCTCTGCCAAGGGCAAGGCGACGCGACAGAAATCGCGCGATGCCAACAACCAGCCGCTGCGGAAGCCGGGCGCGGCGTGGCTCTTTGAGATAGACGAGACGATAATTGAGCGGTCGTGAAGGTCGGCCCAATCCCAAGGCGAGGCAAAGGGCGTGGCCTCTGGGTCGAAAATCAGCGCCTCATAGACTTCATCGGCGACGATCCAAAGATCATGCTGCTTGGCCAATTCGCCCAGTGCGCGCAAGGCTTGGCGCGGCAACACCGCGCCCGTCGGGTTGTGCGGATTGTTGAGCAATAGCGCCTTGGTCTTTTCGGTGATGAAGGCACCGGCGCGCGCGGCGTCGAATATAAAGTCCGCCTCGCTGTTCAGCGGCACTAGCACCGGACGCGCACCGCAGGCCACAATGACGCTCTCGTAGGTGGCATAGAGCGGATCGCCGACCAGCACCTCATCCCCTGGTTCCAAGATAGCGCGCAGCGCCACATAGAGCGCGGTCTGCGTACCAGGCAGACAGATAAAATTGTCAGCGCTGAGGGGCGAGGGGCTGCGTCCTTGGTAACGCGCCACCAGCGCGGCCAACAAGCCCGCCTCGCCTTGGCCGTTAGAATAGCGCGTGCGGCCTTGGTCCAGCGCGGTCTTGGCCGCCGCGATCAGCAGCGGGTCGGCCGGCTGGTCGGGTTCGCCAATTGTCAGCATCAGCACTTCATCGCCCGCGCGCTGCCGTCGGCGGGCTTGGCCATGCAAGGCCCATTTGTTGCCAGCCAAAGGGGCTAGATCCAGGGTCAATTGAGAAGGGCGCAAGGGGCCTCACAAAGTTAGAGAAGCGGCAGCAATCCTGTCAGCAAGCCGCGTCGTTGGCGACGGGCCTGACGGCAAAAAAGTGCCCCAAGTCGGCTTGACGGAAAAATCAGCGCAGATTCTGACGCATTTGTCCCATGCAAAACGGCCTATAGGGATTAGGTCAAGAACAATTCGCGAGCTCTGGTCACAACGCCGCGCGGCAGCGCGCGTCTTTTGCCAATCGGTGGCCGCAAGCCATGTGTGCAGGAAGGAATTTGCCATGAAAACCCACGCTCAAGCGGTCGTCATTGGGGGCGGCCTGGTCGGATGTTCGATCCTTTACCACCTGACCAAACTGGGCTGGCGCGACGTCGTGCTGTTGGAGCGCGATGAATTGACATCGGGTTCGACGTGGCACGCAGCAGCCAATATCCACGGCCTGCACGACAATACCAATATCTCGCGCATCCAGCACTACACCATGAACCTATATAAGGAGCTGGAAGAGACTACGGGGCAAGGTTGCGGCGTCTATCAGCCGGGCTCGCTTTATCTGGCGCAGACCGAAGCGCGCGAACATCAGTTGCTGCTGCAAGAGGCCAAAGCGCGCTACTATGGCATGAACTTCCACAAGATCAGCCGCGACGAAGCCGAGCGCTTGCATCCGCTGGTCAATTTTGACGGCATTCGCTGCATCATGTTCGAACCCGACGGCGGCAACGTCGATCCCTCGGGCGTGACCATGGCCTATGCGGCAGGTGCGCGCGCTGCCGGCGCGGAAATCCATCGTTTCACCCCCGTCACCGCCACCCGCCAGCAGCCCGACGGACGCTGGATCGTCGAGACACCGAAGGGCGATATCACTACGGAGTGGGTCATCAACGCCGCGGGCCTCTGGGGCCGTGAGGTGGCGGCCATGGCGGGCCTGGAGCTGCCGCTCATGCCCACCGAGCACCAGTATTTCGTGACTGAAACCATTCAAGACATCGCGGACGCCGGGCGTCGCTTGCCCTCGGTCGCCGACCGCGATGGCGAATACTACCTGCGCCAAGAGGGTCTGGGGCTCTTGATCGGTGCTTATGAAAAAGACCTGCGCTTTTGGGCCGAAGGCGGCACCCCGCAGGACTTCGGCCACGAGCTGTTCGACGACGACCTGGAACGCATCATGGATAACGTCATGCGCGCCATGGACCGCGTGCCGGTCGCCGCTGAAGCGGGTATCAAGCGGGTCATCAACGGCCCCATGATCTGGTCGCCCGATTCCTCTGCCCTGTTTGGCCCCGTGCCCGAGCTGAAGGGCTATTTCTGCTGTAATGGCATCATTCCAGGCTTCAGCCAGTCGGGCGGCTTGGGCAAAATGACCGCCGAATGGATCGTCGAAGGCGAGCCGACCTTGGACATGTTCGGCTGGGATCTGGCGCGCTTTGGCAAATGGGCGGGCAAAGACTTCACCAAGGCGCGGGTCGCCGATCAGTACGCCAACCGCTTTTCGATTCACTTCCCGAACGAGGAACGCTCTGCCGGTCGTCCGGCACGGGTCCGCCCTGCGCTGGAGCTGCAAGCCTCCATGGGCGCGGTCTTCGGGCTCAACTGCGGCTGGGAACACCCGCTTTGGTTCGCCGATGAGCCGGGCACGGTCGAGACCAACGGCTTTACGCGCCAGAACTGGTTCGAGCCCGTGGGTCGCGAGGTGCGCATGCTGCGCGATAGCGTCGGTGTCCTGGATATCTCGAACTTTGCGAACTATTTTGTGTCAGGCCCCGGCGCGGCCGACTGGCTGAACGCACTGGTGGCCAACAAGGTGCCCAGTGTTATAGGCCGCTCTTGCCTGGCTCCCTTGATCGGTAAGCGCGGTGGCGTGGCGGGTGACTTCACCATCACCAAGCTGGCCGACGATGAATTCATGATGGTGGGATCGGGCCTGGCCGAACGCTTCCACCAGCGCTTCTTTAACGCCGTTCCCCTCCCCGAAGGCACCCGCTTTGAAAACCGCACCGATGCTATGTGTGGCTTCAACGTCGCCGGACCCAAGGCGCGCGATCTGTTGCAGCGCTTGACCAACGAAGACCTATCGAACGAGGCCTTCCCCTTCATGCGGTCGCGGCGCATGCAAGTGGCGGGCGTTGAGGTCATCGCGCTGCGTGTCTCCTTCACCGGTGATCTGGGTTGGGAGCTGCACTGCGCCGAGGGCGATCAAGTCGCGCTCTATGAAGCGCTGATTGCAGCCGCGCGGGAGCTGGGCGGCGGTCCGATTGGGGGCCGCGCGCTGGGCTCGCTGCGCATCGAAAAGGGCTATGGCTCTTGGGGGCGCGAATACAGCTTTGAATACTGGCCGCAGGAGCTGGGTCTGGGGCGCTTGATCAAGATGGATAAGGACTTCTTGAATAAAGAAGCCTATGCCGCACTGGCCGACCGTGCGCCACGCGAGGAGCTGACCATCTTTGAGGTGGATGCGGTCAACGAGGCCGATGCCAGCGGCGGCGAACCCATTTTCCTGCCCGACGGCACGCCCGTCGGTCACGTCAGCTCGGGTGCTTATGGCTATCACGTTGATAAGTCGTTGGCGCTGGGCTTTGTCCATGCGGGTAAGGTGGCCGAGGGCGACGAGGTGGAAATCTTCATCTTGGGCCGGGCACACAAGGCGCGTCGCTTGGCTGAAGCGCCCTTTGACCCGGCAGGCGCGCGCCTACGCGGCTAGGCCTTAGCGTTGCGGGGGTATGCCGAAATGGTCTAGGGTCAAGGTGGAGCCATGCTTGGGCGCTGTGATAGCGCTCGCCAGGTTCCGATAAGCACCTGACCCTAAACGAGGATTCCCGACATGCCCCTTTGCGCTCTTGGCGACATCAGCCCCCAGACCGACGGCCAAAACTACTGGTTGGCGCCGAACGCCTACGTGATCGGTAATGTGCGTCTGGGCGCAGAGGTCAGCCTTTGGTTTGCCGCAACCGTGCGCGGCGACAACGATCCGATCGAGATCGGCGCGGACACCAACATCCAAGACGGGGCGGTCTTGCACTCCGATGAAGGCGAGCCGCTGACCATTGGCGAAGGTGTGACCGTGGGGCATGGCGCGATCGTTCATGGCTGCACGATCGGCGACAATTGCTTGGTCGGGATGGGGGCAACCATTCTGAACCGCGCGGTCATCGGTGATAATTGCGTGGTGGGGGCCAACGCGCTGGTCACCGAGGGCAAGACCTTTGCGCCGAACAGCTTGATCGTGGGGGCACCGGCGCGCGCGATCCGCACCTTGAGCGATGAGCAGGTGGCGGGGCTGAAGGCCTCGGCCCAGCACTATGTCGATAACGCCAAGCGCTTTGATCGCGAACTGCGGGTGCTGGAGGGCTAGGCCTGGAGGGTTTGCCTTAGACTCGCTGTCGTTCTTGGTGGGCTGTTTGACCGAGCCCTTGTCAGGTCTGCTTGGGGGGGGGCTGTGCGGCGGTATTTGAGGGCCGTCACAGCACCAAGCCTTGCAGATTTTACCCCTGCGCGAGATCAACAAGAGATCGCCAAGCATCCCGCCTTCGATTGAATAACAATGAGTCGCAGCCGCCAGGCCCGTAAGGCCGAGCGCGCGCCAGGGCGTTTCAGGTGCGCTGGTCGTGACAGGAACTGTTATGACATGTAGCCAGCGATCGTCTTAAACGCTGGGTGAATGATCAACGGCCAGAGCAAGACAAGCCAGAAGAAAGCGGGAAACAGCAATTCAGATAGAATGTTTGCAAACGCACTCGCTGTGGATATTCTTTTTATCTTGATAAGAATGTTTTTGCTTTCTGCGTGACCTGTATCCGAAATTAATTTTGAAATATGTAAATATTCCAAAACTTCTTTGCTTGCATTGCTGTCAGCTGCATTTTGTATAATATCATTCATTTCATCAGAAAACATCAAGCAATATAGGCCTATTTTGTTTATTTGGAAAATTTTAGATGTATTTGAAATCGATTTAATTTTACTATCAGCTATTTTTGATATTGAATTCATTTCTTGAAAAATTGATTGCTCTGTCGCGGAGTAGATAATTGATTTTGATAAAATAGCGTATTGTTTGATTCCATCTTCAATTTGCTCGATTAAATCGGCCTTTAGTGACTCAAATTCCAATTCTACGTCATCAGTTTTGTTTTGAAAGCGGTATCGATGTTGTTCCGCATATGCGCGTATGTAGTGTATAATGGTCAACACAAAAAGAGGCGCGAGCAGCATTGGTGTTTGCCACCAGTCCCAATCTCCTAGCGCCAGCGGAACCCAATCGGAAAACACCGTGTTCTTGACGATATCGTGTTGCAGCAAGATCATCGGCGTCGAAATCAGCGCAAAGGTCAGGCGGGTCTTTTGAACCGAAGAAACGTCCATGCGGGAGGCTCGTTGCTTGTTGTAGGGGTGGCCCAAATCCTAAGATGCGATAATTCGCTAAACAATCTCTGCCTGCGCTTGTCCCCAGCTTATCGCCCATCGCTGCCGCCTGACTGTTGCCGGGCTGCCGTCGGAAGGCCGCCACTTCCCCTCATAGCCGCTCTGCGCAATGCGCGGCCTCCGTCACGCGGCTGTGGCTTGAAACGCCTAGGCCTTTGCGCTATGGAGGGCCTCCGCGATACCAAAGCGCTTTTCCCGCTGCGGCCCCGGTTGAGCGCTCGATCGAACGCCACCGCCAAAGCGGTCAGGGACATAGTGCCCGACACCCAGCGCGCGCCGCCATGATGGCCGCCGTGCCCCAACCCCAACAGTGTCCAGGCTCCCACCATGCTGCAACGCAAGTCCGAACTCCTGATGCCCGCCGGCAACCTGCGCAAGCTCAAGATCGCGGTGCTCTACGGCGCCGATGCGGTCTACCTGGGCACGCCCGACATGAGCCTGCGCACCAAATCCGAATTCAGCCTGGAAGAAGTGGTGGAGGGCGTCGAGTTCTGCCACCAGCACGGCAAGCGCGCCTACCTGACGCTCAATCTGTTTTCGCACAACAAAGACGTGCCCAAGCTGGACGAGTACATCGAGACCGTCCGCATGGTGAAGCCCGACGGCCTGATCATCTCTGATCCGGGCGTGTTCCAGTACGTCAAGCAGCACGCACCCGAACTGCCGCTTCACATCTCAACGCAGTCCAACGTTTGCTCCTACCTGACCGTGGATTTCTGGAAGCAACAGGGCGCCGACCTGGTGGTGCTGGCGCGCGAAGTCTCCTACCCCGAACTGGTGGAGATCCGCGACAAGTGCCAAGATATCAAGCTGGAAGCCTTCGTTCACGGCTCCATGTGCATGACCTATTCGGGCCGTTGCCTGCTGTCCAACTTCATGGCCGAGCGCGGCGCCAACCAGGGCAACTGCGCCAACTCCTGCCGCTGGAACTACAAGGTGCAGATGCGTCTGAAGGACGGCACCATCCAGGCGCTGGACATCAACGACAACAACTTGGACATGTTCGAATTCTTGCTGGAAGAGGGCTGCCGCCCCGGCGACCTCATGCCCATCGAAGAGGACGGTCGCGGCTCTTATATCCTGAACTCGCGTGATCTTTGCCTCATGCCTGAGCTCGACTCCTACCTGAAGATCGGGGTCGATAGCCTGAAGGTCGAAGGCCGCGGCAAGTCTGAATACTATGTGGCCGTGGTGGCCAGAGCCTACCGCCAAGCCATCGATGACTACTACGCCGACCCCGAAAATTGGGATCACCGCAAATACATGGCCGAGCTGGAGACCGTGGGCAACCGCGGCTACACCAAGGCCTTCCATGATGGCCGCCTGACCAACTACGGCCACGATTACGAGCATACCGCCACCATCGCCCAGTGGGAATATGCTGCGGTGGTCAGCGAGGTCACCGAAGACGCCTTCTTGGTCGATGTGAAGAACAAGCTGGAAGCGGGCGAAGTGCTGGAGTTCGTCTCGCCCATCAGCCGCGAGACGGTCTTGCTGCGCCTCTATGAGTTCGAAGAGGCCGAGACCGGTAAAATCAAAGAGGTGGTACACGGCGCTTCAAAGCATCGCGTGCGCATCCCCTTCAGTCTGTTCGATCAAGAAGATCTGGCCAAGCTGAAAGCCAACTTCCCGGCCTTTACCGTGCTGCGCAAGGAAAAGGCGCTGAATGAAGAACAGTGGTGCCGCATCAAGTTCGATAAGCTGGTGCAGAACTTGGAAGCGGCAGGTAAGCGCGATGACAAGAACTACGGCGTCAAGCGCGATGCCCTGGCCAGCGCCATTGCCAAGGACACCAACGTCAAGCGCTTCCGCACCAACCGCGTCGGCGTCGAAGGATGCTGCGGCAAGGGTTGCAACGGTTGCTTGATCTTCTGGCAGGCTCCCGAGTACGAGCGCGCGCGAAAAGTGCTGCATAAGCGCAAGCAGGGCGAACAGCTCAGCAAGCAAGAAGCCAAGACCCTGCACGATGTTGAGCTTGGCATCCTGGAAGAGAGCGAGACCGCCAAGGCCCTGGCCGCCGAGTAAGCGCGGCAACCGCAGCCTAATCCACACAGCAAAACAGCCACCGCTTTGCCGCAGTGGCTGTTTTTTGTTCTGACACTGGAGAGGCGGACGCGGCGCTGCTAGAGCAGGCTGGGGTCGGGCTCAAGGCCCATGATCTCGCGGCCCAGGATTTGCGCACAGACATCATAGTCGGTGTAGGCGTGCGCGCCGGTCATGTGCGAATCCCGGAAGATGCGCTGGGCTTCCTTATCCAGATACCAGTTGCTGGCGCCGATGGCGTCGAACAGGCGGTCTACGGCCTGAATGCACATCTTGACCGCGTAGGCCTGATTGGTGCGCCAGTAGGTCAGGGTGCGGGTATCGGGGTATTCTTTGCGCTCGCCGTGTTCGCGGTGCTGCTCCCAAGTCTGTTCCAAGAAGGCCCGTGCGGCCGCGACTTGATGGGTGGACTCGGCCAGGCGCATCAAGGCGGGGGTGGCTCCGCTGACATCGGCCCCGGTGTAGGCGCGCACGCGGCCCTTGGTGACTTGGCGGAAGACCTCAAGCATGCGCTCGGCCACGCCCAAGCCCATGGCCGCAAAGCCGCTGGCAAAGTAAGGGCGGTACGGGGTCGAGAAAATTTTGCTGTCGGGGTAGAGACCAAATCCCGACGATTGGCCGGTCATCATGGCCTTGGCTTTCTCAATGCGATGTTCGGGTACGAAGGCATCGACGATGTGCAGGGTCTTGGTGCCGGAGCCCTTCATAGACATAGCGTGCCAGTCGTCGATGATCTCATAGTCGCTGGCCGGAATGACCGCAAAGCAGTAGTCTTTTCCGCCCTGGCCATTGTCGCGCAGGAAGCCACAGATGGCCCATTCGGCGTGATCGCAGCCGCTGGACCAACGCATGTCGCCGTTGAAAATGATGCCGCCTTCGGCCTCTTGATAGCGGCCAAAGGGGGCGATTGAGCTGGCCGCGGTCGCGTCGGGATCTTGGCCCCAAACGTCGTCTTGCATCTGCTTTGAGAACATGGCGAGCTGGTGGTTGTGGGTGCAGAGCAGGCTAAAGGCCCAGGCCGTGCTGCAGCAAGCACCCGCCAGCGCGGCGATACAGTCGGCAAACTCAGGCAGCTGCATTTCCAGGCCGCCGTAGGCCTTCGGCAAAAAGGCTTTGTGTAGACCGATGCTCTTCAATAGTGCGATGTTTTCGGGTGGCACTTTGCGCAGTTCTTCGGCCAGGCCCGCGTTGGCGGCGATCTGGGGCAAGATGCCGTTCAGCTTGTCGAGCATGGGGTTGGCGGGCTTGCGGGCCAAACGGATCGGGTCGCTGAGATCTGAGCCAAAATCGTTGGCGGCACCTAGAGGGGCGGCACCCAGGGTGGTGGTGGCAAGAGCAGCGGTCATGGCGGAGTTTCCTTCCTGGTCGCAGGCGGTGATTTTAAGAGTACAAGCAAATTACTTAATATATTAACTAATTAGAAATGAAGGAATGGTCTAGCTCGGGAAACTACCCACGTATGCGTACAACTACGCAAGCAAGACACGCGGCCTTAAGCCCGCCAAAGGGCCA
This sequence comes from Alphaproteobacteria bacterium, assembly GCA_030428565.1. Taxonomy (GTDB): domain Bacteria; phylum Pseudomonadota; class Alphaproteobacteria; order UBA7985; family JAUIBT01; genus JAUIBT01. The sequence continues at coordinate 37,407 of JAUIDR010000009.1, read as the reverse complement.
AAAAAGTTCGCGCTCGAAAATCGACCTCAATATTCTAAGGGCCGAAGAGCGAAATTTGCAGGAGCATTGCCCAGATATTGCCGCAGGTCTTGGCTAGCGTCCGCTGTCTTGGTTGCGCATTCCAAACGCTGAATTCAGGGGCGGCCTGATGCAGTATGGGTGTTGGGGGCACGCGCTAATCCTAGCTCACGGCTTGCGCTTGGAAAGGTATTTCGACATGCGCCTTATTCCAGTTTTTGTAACATTGGGTCTGGCCTCAATGGTGGCGTTGGGGGGCATTGTCTGGCTGGCGCAGTCCGACGGGGACACCTGGTCATCATCGCGCCCCGCCGAAGTGGTGCTCAATACCTGGGAAGAGTTGGTGCCCGCCGATGCCTTTGCCTGGGTTCCCGATATTGTCACCGAAGATATGCTGGCCGATCCCGACTTTATGGCCAAGGTCGACGCTAGTGATCGCCGCACGCGCCCGGAACTCAATCAGCAGAGTTTTGGGCTGCCGGGCTATATGGTGCCGTTGGACTACGACGGCACCCAGGTGCGTCGCTTTTTGCTGGTACCCAACGCGGGCCAGTGCGTGCACCAACCGCCGCCGCCGGTCAACCAGACCATCTTTGTCGAAGCGAACCCTCCGGTTCCGATGCGCGATCTGTTCGTGCCGATCCAGGTCACCGGCACTTTGCACGTTGAGACCGCCAAGAGTGATTTGGCGGAGAGCGGCTATCGCCTGCAAGCCAGCTCGGTTGGGCTCTATCGCGTGCCGGGTGAGGAAGCTTATCTTGCTGATGCCCCGGTTCTGGACGCCGAAGAACTGCTGCGCGATCCCCACGAAGGCATGACGCCCGAGCAAATCGAACAAGACGGATAGAGGCATACTGGCGCGCAGGCCTCGGTTGCGGCCTGGCTTCGAGTGCGGGCCGCGCTGTTGGTGGGAATCTGGCTTTTGCTTTGCACGGTCTAAAACTTGCGCTAATGAAGTATCTAGAGGGTTACTAAGTGGCGCGAAAGGTGGGGTGAACCATGGCAAAGTCGGGCTATGATATCATCATTGTAGGCGGCGGCTCGGCGGGCTGTGTCTTGGCCAATCGGTTGAGCGAAGACCCACAATGTCGGGTCTTGCTGTTGGAAGCGGGCGGTAAGGACAACAACCTGCTGTTCCATTGGCCGGCCGGTTTTGCGCGCATGACCAAGGGCCGCGCCTCTTGGGGCTGGTCCACGGTACCGCAACAGCACATGCAAGACCGCCAGCTCTGGTTCACACAGGCCAAGGTGATCGGCGGCGGCTCGTCGATCAATGCTCAGCTCTATAACCGAGGCCACCGCCAGGACTTCGACCGTTGGGCTCAAGAGGCGGGCGACGAGGCTTGGTCCTATCGGGCGGTTCTGCCCTATTTCAAACGCTCGGAAGGCAACGAGCGCTTCGAAGATGACTACCACAGCAGCTATGGCCCCTTGGGGGTCTCCATGCCGCGCGGGGCCCTGCCGATCTGTGACGCCTTTATCCGGGCGGGGCAAGAATGGGGCCTGCCCTATAACCCCGATTTCAACGGCGCCAGCCAAGAAGGCGTCGGCTATTACCAGCTCACCCAGCGTGATGCCCGCCGTTCCTCGACCGCTACGGCCTTTTTGCGGCCAGCAAGAGGACGCGCCAATCTGACCGTAAGAACGGGCGTCGAAGTGGCGCGGTTGCTGGTCGAGACCCCTGGCGCTGACGGGCCACGCGTCACCGGCGTCAAATTGGTCGGCCGCGAAGAAGAGAGCTTGTTTGCTGAGCGCGAGGTGATTTTGGCCGCGGGCGCGATCGGCTCGCCGCGGTTGCTGCTTTTATCGGGCATAGGGCCCGGCGATGAGCTATCGGCGCTCAATATCCCCGTGCGACACGACCTGCCCGGCGTGGGCCGCAATTTGCAAGACCACCTGGACCTTTGCACCATCTTTGAGTGCAGCGGACCCTATAGCTATGACGGCTATGATCGTTGGGACAAGAGCGCATTGGCAGGTCTGCAATACCTGTTGACCAAGACGGGACCGGTCACGGCCTCTTTGTTTGAAACCGGCGGCTTTGCCACCGCCGACCCCAAAGCGAGCGCGCCCGATATCCAGTTCCATCTGGGGCAAGGTTCGGGCATCGAAAAGGGCATCGTGAAGATCAACGGCTGGGGCTTGACGCTGAATTCGGCCTATCTGCGGCCACGCTCGCGCGGTTCTGTGCGATTGGGCTCGAGCGATCCCAGAGCGGCCCCCTTGATTGATCCCAACTATTGGGCCGATCCGCACGACCGCGACATGTCCTTGCGCGGGCTAGAAATGGCGCGCGAAATTCTGAGCCAACCGGCGCTGAAGCCCTTCGTGCGCGCTGAAGTCCTGCCGGGCCCCAAGGTCAAGAGCCAGGCCGAGCTGATCGATTATGCTTGCCGCTTGGCCAAGACCGATCACCACCCGGTTGGCACCTGTCGCATGGGGCAGGGTGATGAGGCGGTCGTTGCGCCCGATCTCAGCTTGCGGGGCATGGCGGGTCTACGGGTCTGCGATGCTTCGGTTATGCCCTCGCTGCCCAGCGCCAATACCAATGCTGCCACCATCATGATTGCCGAAAAGGGCGCGGATTTGGTGCGCGGCATCGCCTCGGCTTAGCTGCAAACCGCTGACGTGAGGGTTGGCTTGTTTGCTGGCCTGATCGCTGATGCGCCTTGCAAGCCAAGAATGGCCTAGCGCAAACCGCGAACGAGTGGCAAGACGAGCGAGCATGGACTTGCGTTAGAGATCAATCAGCTAGAGCGGATGGGTTGTTGCAATACCAGCGCCCGACGCGCTAGAGACCTTGCCCGCTATTTCTGCGGCTGGCCCGCGACATAGGTCTGATGCACGGCGCGGTCGTCTCCCATGATTTGCAGGATGAACAGCTCCTCGCTCAGGGTCTCGGCGCGTTCGCTGCGCAGCGCCATAGAAGGCGTCGCATGGGCGTCCAGCACCACAAAATCGGCCTCTACGCCCGGCTCCAGACTGCCGATGCTGGCCTCAAGTCCCAGCGCTTTAGCGTTGCCGCGTGTGATCCAATAGAAGGCCGCTAGCGGGTGCAGACGTTGATTGCGCAGCTGCAAAATCTTGTAGCCCTCGTTCAGGGTTTGCAGCATGGAAAAAGAGGTGCCGCCGCCAACGTCGGTGGCGATCGCATTGGTCAGACCGCGCGCTTGCAGGCCCTGGTGATCGAACAGGCCGCTGCCCAAGAAGAGGTTCGAGGTTGGACAAAAGACAGGCCGTGCGTCGTGCTCGACCAGAGCGTCAATCTCGCGCGGTTTTAGATGGATGGCATGACCCAGCAAGGCCTTGTCCGACAGCAGCCCAAAACGCTCGTAGACATCCAGGTAGTCGCGCGCTTCGGGGAAGAGTTCGGCGGTAAAGGCGATCTCGTCCATGTTCTCGGAAAGGTGGGTCTGCATGTAGCAGTCAGGGTGTTCGGCCACCAAAGCGCCAGCGGCTTCCAGCTGCTCGGGCGTTGAGGTGATGGCAAAGCGGGGCGAGATGGCATAGAGGCCCCGGCCTCGGCCATGCCAGCGTTCTATCAAGGCCTTGCTGTCGTCATAGCCGCTCTGAGGGGTATCGCGCAGCCCGTCTGGGGCGTTGCGGTCCATCATGACCTTACCGCCAATCATACGCAAGTTGCGCCGCTCGGCCTCGGCAAAAAAGGCTTCGGCAGAGCTGGCATGCACCGAACAATAGGCGACCGCCGTCGTGGTGCCGTTGGCCGTCAGGGCATCAAAAAAGGCGCTCGCCATGCGCGCCGCGTGCTGGATGTCGCCGTAGCGCGTCTCTTCAGGGAAGGTGTAGGTGTTGAGCCAATCTAGAAGCTGTGCCCCCCAAGAGGCGATGACCTGGACTTGCGGGAAATGCAGGTGCGTATCGATAAAGCCCGGCAGGATCAGGTGCGGGCGGTGGTCGATTTCCTGTGCGCTAGGGGCGGTCTGCTTGACCTGCGCGTAATCGTCAACGGCCCGGATCACGCCATCCTCGACCAATAGCCCGCCATCGTCCAAATAGCGATAGGCTTGCGTGTCTTCAGGGCCGTGCGGCTCTTCAAGGAAGGTCAGCAGGCGTCCGCGGATAAGGGTCTGGCTCATGGCACGGTTCCAACGGGTTGAGGTAAAGGGCAGCAGGCGCGAGTCGCATGCCTAACTATGCGCCTTGGCCGGACTTTGCGCGAACTTTTTCGATATGCGGACTCCAAAGCCGTCAAATGCTGGGCCCATTTCTTGATGACGTTGCTTTATGTCGGCTTTGGGCTTGGCAGGCCGCCGCGGGCGCAGTAGGCAAGATTGCAAACAATTGTAGCCTGGCGCGAAGTGTCTCTCAAACGCCAGAGCTTACCTGCAAATGCAAGAGGAAACGCCATGCCCAGCCCTACCTCCAGCCCATCACGCCAGAGCTATGACGCCATCATCATTGGTGCGGGTGTCATCGGGGCTTGTACCGCTTACGAGCTGGCCAAGAAAGGCTTTAAAACGCTGTCGATCGACAAGCTTCCTGAGGCTGGTCACGGCTCGACGTCGGGTTCCTGTGCTATCATCCGCACCTACTATTCGGCTTTTGAAACCTGCGCGCTGGCCTATGAAGGCTGGCACTACTGGAAGGATTGGCAGGGCTACATCGGCGCCGGTGTCTGCGATGATCTCATCACCTACCACGATACCGGCTGCCTGGTGATCAAGACCCCGCACAACAAGAACCTGTCGGTTGTCTGTGAGACCATGGATGCCATCGGCTGCCCCTATGAGGAAGTGGCCGTTGCAGACATTCCCAAGCGCCTGCCGGGCGCCGATACGCATCGCTTTGAGCCCGCCAAGCGGCCCGATGATGAAGCCTTTGGCGAACCGACAGGCCCTGCGGTGGACGGCGCGGTCTTCTTTCCGCGCGGCGGCTATGTCTCCGACCCCAAGTTGTCGGCGCAAAACGTGCAAAAAGCAGCCGAGCAAGCCGGGGCCGAATTCTTGTTCAAGTCCGAGGTGAGCGCAATTCGCCAGGCCGACGGCCGCGTTTGCGGCGTAACACTAAAGGACGGACAGCAAATTGATGCGCCGGTGGTGGTCAACGTTGGCGGGCCGCACTCCTTTGTTATCAACAAGATGGCAGGCGTCGAGCAGGCGATGAACATCAAGACCAAGGCGCTTCGTCACGAAGTGGCCCACGTACCCGCGCCCCCGGGCGTCAATTTTGAGCGCGATGGGCTGGTCTATTCGGACTCAGATATCGCCACCTACGCGCGCCCCGAGGTCGGCAATCACATGCTGTTGGGCTCTGAAGATCCGGCCTGTGATCCAAAAGAATGGGTCGAGGATCCCGACCACTTTGATGCCAACTTTTCGGACCAGTGGAAGATTTTGGTCATGCGCATGGCGCAGCGCCTGCCGGAGCTGGGCATTCCCGAGCAAGCCAAGGGTGTTGTGGCGCTGTATGACGTGTCGGACGATTGGATGCCGATCTATGATAAGTCGGACCTGCCGGGCTTCTATATGGCCGTGGGCACCAGCGGCAACCAGTACAAAAACGCGCCGGTGGCTGGAAAGATCATGGCGGCCCTGGTCGAGGCTTGCGAGGCGGGTCACGATCACGACGCTGAACCGCTTAGCTTCCACCTGGAACATATCGACACCGACATTTCCCTGGGCGCCTTTTCGCGCAACCGCGAGATCAACGAGAACTCCAGCTTCTCGGTGATTGGGTAGACCCTTAGGCGTCGCGTCGGTCACACATCTGGACCTAAGGCGCGCTGGCCCCTAAGGGCGGCGGCAGATATAGCACAGCGTCAGCACAACCCTCAGTGCTGGCTTTTGTTGGAGCGTTGGGCGCTGGGGATTAGCAACAGCCCATCTGCTCTAGATGACTGATGTCTAACGCAAGTCCATGCGCACTCGTATTGCCACTCGTTCGCGGCTTGCGCTAGCGCCGGGATTTGCGCTTGATGGGGCCGACGACCTTCTCCAAGGGGTTGATGGCCTCGGCTTTGGTGCTTTTCTTCTTCCCGCCTGATGCTGTGCTAGCAGTTGTTTTCTCGCTGGCTTTGCCGACTATCCCGCGCCCTTCGCCGCGCTCTTGCTGACGGCGCTGCTTGTTGCGCCCGGCTGACTTGCCCGAGGTGTCGGGCACGGCTGCACCGGGTGAGCCCAACTCCAGCTCCTTGGCTTCCAAGCGCTTGATCTCGTCGCGTAGCCGCGCGGCTTCCTCGAATTCCAGATTGGCGGCGGCATCGCGCATGCGCTTTTCCAGTTCGTCCAGCGTATCGCGCAGGCTCTTGCCTTGCAGGTGCAGCAGGTCTTCATCGCCGGTGCCGACGGTGACGTGATCGCGCTCATAGACCGAGCCCAAAATGTCGCCGATTTCCTTCTTGATGGTCTCGGGCGTAATGCCATGTTCGGCGTTGTAGGCCAGCTGTTTTTCACGGCGGCGCTCGGTCTCCTCCAGCGCGGCCTTCATGCTGTCGGTGGTGCGGTCAGCATAGAGAATGACGCGGCCTTCAACGTTACGCGCGGCGCGCCCGATGGTCTGAATCAGCGAGGTTGTGGAGCGCAGATAGCCCTCCTTGTCGGCGTCCAGAATCGCCACCAAGCGGCATTCCGGGATGTCCAGACCCTCGCGCAGCAGGTTGATGCCGACCAGAACGTCATAGACGCCCAGCCGTAAATCGCGAATGATTTCAATGCGCTCCAGCGTGTCCACGTCCGAGTGGATATAACGCACCTTCAGGCCCGCTTCGCCCAGATATTCGGTCAAGTCCTCTGCCATGCGCTTGGTCAAGGTGGTGACCAAAACGCGCCCGCCCGCTTCGGCGATGTCGCGCGCTTCGGCGATCAGATCGTCCACCTGCGTTTCTGTCGGCCGGATCTCGCACACAGGGTCAACCAGTCCTGTCGGGCGAATGACCTGCTCGGTAAAGGCGCCGCCGGTGGCGGTCATCTCCCAGTTGCCAGGGGTGGCGGATACGTGGACGGTTTGGGGGCGCATGGCCTCCCATTCCTCGAACTTCAGCGGGCGGTTGTCGGCCGCAGACGGCAGGCGGAAGCCGTATTCAGCCAAGGTCATTTTGCGCGCGGAATCGCCCTTATACATGGCGCCGATTTGCGGCACCGTGACGTGGCTTTCGTCGATAATCAGCAGGGCGTTGTCGGGGATGTATTCGAACAGCGTCGGCGGTGGCTCGCCGGGTGCGCGACCGGTCAGATAGCGCGAATAGTTCTCAATGCCCGCGCAAGAACCGGTGGCCTCCAGCATTTCGATGTCAAAGCTGGTGCGTTGTTGCAGGCGCTGTGCTTCAAGCAATTTTCCCGCTGCTTCCAGCTCCTCCAAGCGGCGCTTTAGGTCCACCTTGATTTGCTTGATGGCCTGCAAAATCGTGGGCTTGGGCGTCACGTAGTGCGAGTTGGCATAGAGGCGCACTTTCTCCAAAGGTTGGCCGCGCTCGCCGGTCAGCGGATCGAATTCATAGATGGCTTCGATCTCGTCGCCGAACATAGAGATGCGCCAGGCCGCGTCCTCGGCGTGCGAGGGGTAGATTTCGACGGTATCGCCGCGCACGCGAAAGGTGCCGCGCCCGAAGGCAACGTCATTGCGCTTGTATTGCAGTTCGACCAAGCGGCGCAGCAGCTCGCGCTGGTCCAGCGTCTCACCGGTTTCCAGGGGCAGGGTCATGCCGACGTAGGTCTCGGGCGAGCCCATGCCGTAGATACAAGACACCGAGGCCACAATCACCACGTCTTCGCGCTCGAACAGGGCCCGGGTGGCCGCGTGGCGCATGCGGTCGATCTGCTCGTTGATTGAGGATTCCTTTTCAACATAGGTATCCGAGCGCGGCACATAAGCTTCAGGCTGGTAGTAGTCGTAATAGGAGACGAAGTATTCGACCGCGTTATTTGGGAAGAAGGACTTCATTTCACCATAGAGCTGGGCGGCCAAGGTCTTGTTGGGCGCGAGCACGATGGTCGGCCGATTGAGGGTCTGCACCACATGGGCCATGGTGAAGGTCTTGCCGGAGCCCGTAACCCCCAACAGCACTTGATCGCGTTCGCCTTCGCGCAGGCCGCTCACCAGCTCGTCGATGGCGGTGGGTTGGTCGCCGGCGGGCTTGTAATCCGACACCAGCTCGAAGGCAATCTGCGAGCGTTCAGCGCGCGCGGCTTGGATAAGGGTTTCTTGGTCCAACATCATGCGCACGAAAGTAGAACGCGCGCCTAGGCCTGTCTAGCGGAAAGGCCGATGGGGCGGTAGAAATGCCCGCGGTCGGGTCTAGGCCGCCAAGACCGTGCAATCGTCGGGCGACAGGGTAACAGTCACCTCGGCGCCCTGGCTAAAGGGGCGGCCTTCGATCATGTTGATGACCTGGAGCTGCAATTCGCCGATCCGCACAAAATAGCGGGCCAATTGGCCTTGGTAATCCACCGCCTCAACCCGCGCTTTGGCGGATGGAGCGCCTTCGGGCGCGGCGCTGTCCGTGAGCTGTAACTTTTCGGCGCGCATAACGATGCGCCCTTTGCTGGCATCGCCCAGTCCGCTCGCTTGTGCGAGGGGAATTTGTGCTTTGCCGAAATTCGGAATGTCCAGGGTCACGCTGTCGTTGTTCCGTTCGATCACTGCGACATCCAGAATGTTGGACGTCCCCAAAAAGCCAGCGACAAACTCGGAGGCGGGGTGGTTATAGACCTCTTCAGGCGACCCGATTTGTTCGATATGGCCAGAGCTCATTACGATGATTTTATCCGACATAGCCAGGGCTTCGGACTGATCGTGGGTGACAAAAATGGATGTCACGCCGATGCGATCCTGGATGGCCTTCAATTCGACCCGCATTTCATCGCGCAGGTTGGCGTCCAGCGCCGACAGCGGCTCGTCCAACAACAAAACGTCGGGCTCGATCACAATGGCCCGCGCCATCGCGATGCGCTGTTGTTGTCCGCCCGACAGCTGGCTGGGGTAGCGCTCTTCGACACCTGGCAAACGCACGATGTCCAAGGCGTTTTTGACCTTGGCGGGAATGTCAGACTTCGGCACATCGCGGTATTTCAGACCAAAGGCGATATTTTCAGCGATGTTGCGGTGCGGGAACAAGGCGTAGTTTTGGAAGACGAGACCCAAATTGCGCTTGTGGATCGGGACATCATTGATGCGTCGGCCCGCGATGTTGATATCCCCGCTAGTCGGGGTCTCTAGGCCTGAGATCATGCGCAAGAGCGTGGTCTTGCCACAGCCCGATGGTCCCAGAAGGGTTGTGAACGAGCCCTCTTCAAAGGTGGCCGTGGCTCCGTGGATGGCTTTGAAGGCCCCGAATGATTTTGTGATGTTCTGCAGGTCAACACGAGCCATAGCGCGTCATCTCCGGACTCTTGACGGGAAGGTGTCTGTAAGGGTGGTCTTTGGGTGCGCGCGGTTTGGCCGCGCGAACCGGGATCGTCGTGGTGCGTCGCTGACGTACCGCGCGATTTGTACGAACGCGGGTCTGCGGGGCCAGTCTTGTTTGGCTCCGCGACGTGCAACACGGCCATGCAAGGGGCGCAAAACCCAAGAAATTGAGGCAAGGAGGCCGCAGATTTCTCGGGTGAATTTTGCCCCCAAAGTGAAGGCGCTAGCGCCCGCCGACGGCAGACAAAGGCCGCAAAGGGCGCTAGCCAATGGATTAGGCGCCCTTCTTGACGCGGTTCCATTTCTTGGACTGATCCTTTTCGGCAGCGTTCCACTTGATCGGATCACGGAACACCAGGCCTTCCAGCTTGCCGGTCGGGTCGAAAGCGGGCAGCGAAGATACGCTCTCGGGCATTTCGACCTTGGTCGGATCCAAAGAGGACGGGTAGTTCTGACCAGCCGCAACGGCGATGGCGGTCTCTGGTGCCAGCATGAAGTTCAACAGCTCCTCGGCTGCCGCGACGGGCGAACCCTTCAGCACGAACATGGACTCCATCCAAGCCAAGCCGTTCGGCGGATCCATGTAGGCAATCGGATGGCCCTGCTTCTTCAGCGCCGCGACGCGTCCAGACCAAGCCTCGGTAACGTAGATTTCTTCCTTAGCCAGCAGGTCCATCAATTCCGCGCCAGAGCCCCAGTACTTCAGCACCAAATCGCGGTGTTCGCGCGCCTTGTCCCAGACTGCATCCCAGTCTTGGATGTTGTTGGGGTCTTGGCCCGATTGCAGAGCGCCGTACCAAGCCCGGTTGGCCCAGTCGCCACCCCAGCCGCCAATCTTGCCCTTCAGATCTTTCTTCAGCAGCAGGTCAGCGCCAAGCGCCATGGCTTCTTCTTCGGATACGTACTTGGTGTTGTAGGCAATACCGGTTGTGCCGTAGTCATAGGGCACGGCAGACAGGCTGTTTGGCGTGATTTCGCGGAAGGGCGCGATGATCGATTCCATAACATTCTTAATGTTGGGAATGTTGTCTTCGTTCAGTTCAACACCGTAGCCATTGTCGACCCAACGCTTGTACCAATTGACACCGGATGAGTGCAATATGTTGTGGCCATTGGTGCTGCCGGCCGCTTTGATTTTGGTCAAAACTTCGTTCTCACCGCCAAAGGTGGCGTCGATAACCTTGTTGCCGGTCGCCGCTTCATAGGGATTGAAAGCGTGCTTGCGCAAGGCCTCAGAGACGATACCGCCCCAACCCTCGAAATTCAGCTCCATGCCTGCTGCGCGGGCTTGGTTGGCCATGGTGGTCATGATACCGCCGGTCAGACCGGTGGTAATGGCCGCTGAGCCCAGCAGACCGAAGAAGCTGCGCCGGCTTATGTCGCCGTTGCCAACCGCTTCGCGCAAGCGCTCATAGCGTTGGGTGTCGTCCATTTTTTTTGTCATGTTTGTCTCCTTGTTATGGTGCCGGATTAGACTTTCTTGCGAGAAAAATAACGGGCCAATCCTCCGGCCAAGAGTGGCACGCCAACGGTGATGCAAATCATCACGAAACCCAGGGCGTTGATCTCGGGGCTCACCGAATGGCGCAGCATTCCAAAGATCTGGGTCGGCACGGTTTCCAGGCCCGATGGGCGCCAGAAAATGGTGGCTGTGATGTTGTCAAATGAGATGGTGAAAGCGAAAAGAGCACCGGCGAAGACCGCGGGCATCAACAGCGGGAAGGTGACCTGAAAAAAGGTCTGCACCGGGTTGGCACCCAAGCTGCGCGCGGCTTCCTCGTATTCTTTGCGGATGCCGACCAGGCGGGCCTGCACCACCAAGACAACGAACGGCAGCGCGATTATGGAGTGGCCCAGCAACAAGAGCGCAAAGCTGCGCGGCATATGTAGCCAGCGCAAGAAAATCAACAGGCCGACCGCCAGCACCGTTTCGGGCACCAAGACCGGGGAAATCAAAAAGGTGGTGACCCACTCTTTGCCGGGGAACTGGTAACGCACCAGCGCCAAAGAGGCGAGGATACCAATGACGGTCGAGACCAGTGCGGTCATCAGCCCCAGCGCAAACGAGGTCCGAAAGGCGCGCATGATGGCATCGTTTTGGAATAATTCGCCAAACCAGTGTAAGGAAAAGCCCTCGATCGGAAAGCCGCCAAACTGCGAGCTATTGAAAGCCAGCAATAGCACCACGAAGATTGGCGCGAACATAAAGGTGTAGACGAGGATCGTATAAAAACGAATAAAGACCCATGCGTTCATGGCTTAATCTTCCCCCTACCCGAATGCTTTGGATAGCTGGTTGAGGCCCATAAATCGGCTGTAGATCACCACGACAGCCCCCAAAAGCACCAACAGTGTGAAGGACAAGGTCGCGCCCATCGGCCAATTCAACTCGGTCACAACCGCATCATAGATCAGGTTGCCGAACAAGAAATCGCTCGGGCCGCCCAGAATCAGCGGCGTCACATAGGAGCCGCCGGTTAGAACGAAGACCAACAGGCTGCCGGCTGCCAGACCCGGCATAGACAGCGGCAAGGTCACTTCCTTGAAGGCTTGCCAGGGTTTGGCGCCCAGCGTGCGTGCGGCGGGCTCTAGGTTGCCGTCGATACCCTCCAGGCTGACGTAAATATTGAGGATCATGTAGGGTAGGAAGACGTGCACGAGGCCCAGCATGACGGAGAATTCATTGAACATCATGCGGATGGGCTCGCCCACCAGCCCCAAGGTGACAAACAGGCCGTTCAGCGCGCCTTGGTTGCCCAGAATGTGGATCCAGCTCAAGGTGCGGATGATGAAGCTGACCCAAAACGGCAGGATCAGAAGTAAAAGCAAGAGCCACTTGTGACGGAACTTGGTCATGGCGATGAAATAGGCGGGAATATAGCCCAAGAGGGCGGCCAATACGGTCACGGTGAGCGATATTCTGAGCGTCTTCCAAATCGCATTGTGGTAGTAGCTGTCGGTCGCTACTTCCTTCCAATTGCCGAATTGAAAGGCGACCTTATCAACGGCAAGGTCGATGTTCTCATAAAATGAGTAAACGAGGATAAAGGCCATGGGGATCACGACGAGTGCGATGATCGCGAAAAAGGCAGGGGTCAGCAATAGTACCGGACGACGGTCCAGCCCTACCGTAGCATCTCCCATAACCATGCTCCTTTTCTTGCACCAAGGCTCAATTGGAGGCTCGCATGCGGGCTCAATTTATTCAAATTGATAGTTTTCATGATAGTTATTAATTTCGATGATGCATAAAGATTAGCCAAGCCGACACCGCCCGGTCGCGCGCAATGGACAAGCTGCCATACTGGGCGCGGACCAGCTTCAGCGTGGTTTTTGTAGGGGAGGCAAACAGAGCGGCTGCGACTGTAGCCTGGGGCTCGCAAATGGCCGCACGTCAGGGGCTCGCTTGGCCGTCGACAAGCAACGGCCCCAGCAAGGCACCTCCCCTAGCAATGCAGCGCCCATAGCAAGGCAGCGCCAGAACGGCGTGCCTTTGGAGTATGTGTGTTTTGGGGCGAGTCTGGCGGCCGTTGCTTTAAAATTCACCCAAAAGGGCAGCGGGCGTTAGCTTGCCTTATCGACCGAGAGCCAACGGCGTTCTTGCGATGACGCTTGCATGGCCTCGACCGTTTGCTGAACCCGCCAGGCTTCGCGGAAATCGGGAGAACAGGCGCCGCCAGTGGCATGCGCCATGAGCAAATCCGCAACTTCGATAATCTTCAGATCATTGAAACCAAGATGATGGCCCGCCGCCGGACAGAAGCGCCCGTATGGCTCGTGGTCGGGGCCGGCTTCGATGCGGCGATAGCCCGCGCGGCCGCCCTGGCCGGTATGCAGATGCAGTTCGTTCATACGTTCTTGCGAAAAGGCAACCGCGCCTCGCGTTCCGGTCACTTCAAAGGACAGATCCATGGTGCGTCCGGTTGCGGCCCAATTGGCCTCTAGGCTGCCCAAGACACCGCTATCAAAGCGGACCAAGGCATGGGTCACGTCATCGACGACCACGGGCCGCCGCTGCGTAGATCCGGCGCGCACGGGACGATCAGCAAAGATGGTCTGACAGTCGGCGCTGACCTCGACGATGGGACCAATCAAAAAGCGCGCCATCGATATGATGTGGCTGCCAATGTCGGCGAGCGCGCCGCCGCCCTCAGGATCGGTGCGAAACGAGTGCGGGGTGTCTGGGTCAGACATGTAGTTTTCAGCATGACGGCCGCGAAAGCCCGTGATCTCACCGATTTCACCGGCTTGGATGATCTCGCGCGCCAGTCGCAGCATGGGGTTTCGTAAGAAATTGAAGCCAACACAGGTCACGACGCCCGCTTCCTCGGCGGCCTTTGTCATGGTCAGCGCTGAAGCCGCAGTGGTTGACAACGGCTTTTCACAATAAACGGTCTTGCCTGCCGCGATGGCGGCCAGAGCCATTGGCTCGTGCAGGGCGTTCGGCGCGGTAATGGCCACGATGTCAACCGCTTTGTCTGCGATTAACGCTTCCCAATCAGCGGTTGCCTGGGCGAAGCCAAGCGCGCGTGCGCCCGCGTTGGCCGCTTCCTGGCTGTGGTCGGCAAGAACCTGTTTGACCGGCGTCATCGGCAGATCGAACAGGCCCGCGACAGCCGTAAAGGCGTTGGCGTGGCAGCGCCCCATAAAGCCGGAGCCGATCAAGCCGATGCCAACGCTAGTTTTAGAGCTATTTTGTGCCATGCCTACCTGTGTCTTGCCTACCTGTGTCATGCTCTTCACCCAACAGCGCTTTGGCGGTGGTAGGATACCGCATCGATGAGGTTTTCCTCGTTCATCTCCTGGCCCTCGAAAGAGCCCACAATTTCGCCTTCTGACATGGCAAGGACGCGGTGGCTGACGCCCAAGACCTCGGGCATTTCAGACGAGATAACAATGACGGCAAGACCTTGTTCTGCCAGTTCCGCGATCAGCTCGTGAATTGCGGATTTTGAGCCGACATCGATGCCGCGTGTTGGCTCATCAAGAATGATCAGCTTGGGTCCAGCGCAGAGCCATTTAGCCAGAACGAACTTCTGTTGATTGCCGCCCGAGAGTTGAGAGACTTCCTGATCCGGGCCTGTAGTCTTGATCGAAAGGGCAGATCGGTATTTTTCAAACGTCGCCAGCTCTTTGGCTCGGTTCATGACCGACAAAGCCGAAAACAAAGACAAGTGGGGCAGGGAGGTATTTTCGCGCCCGCCCATCATCAATACCAAACCTTGTTCCTTTCGGCTCTCGGGCACCAATGCCATGCCCATATCGATGGCCTGGCGCGGCGTCGGCGGCGCGATGACCCCGCCTTTCCAGACGAGCTGACCGCTGTCGGCGCGCCGAACACCAAACACGGTCTCGACAGCTTCCGAGCGTCCGGCGCCCACCAATCCATATAGCCCTAGCACCTCGCCTTCGCGCACAGAAAAGGAGACGTCGTTGAACAACCCGGCCTTCGACAAACCCTCAACGCGCAAGACCTCTGCACCGAAATCCGCCTTGGCTTTGACGAAGTAGGTATCGAGCGTGCGCCCTATCATCATGCGGGTGACTTGGTTGACATCCGATTGTGCGGTCTCCAGCGTGCCTTGCACCTGCCCGTCGCGTAAAACCGTGATGCGATCGGTTATTTGAAAGATCTCGTCCATCTTGTGGGAGATATAGATTATCCCAACGCCGCGCGCCTTGAGGCTGCGAATGGTGTGGAACAGTTGTTCCTTTTCGGTGTCTGTCAGGGAAGCCGTTGGCTCATCAAAGATTACAACGCTGGCACTAAAGGCTTCTGCGCGGGCAATCTCGACCATCTGCTGCATGGCGACCGACAATGTGCCCACGCGCACATCGGGGCCAAAGGCGCAGCCCAGGGCTTGCAGCGCCGCTTGGGCCTTGCTGCGCAATTCGCGCTTCTTTAGTACCCCGAAACGATTGGTGGGCCAGGCGCCAAGATAGATATTCTCGGCCACCGACAATTCAGGTGCCAGGGATAGTTCCTGGTGAATCAGCAAGATCCCTTTGCGCCTCGCATCGAGCGGGCCAGCCACATCGGTTGTGCGACCTTGATAGATAATATCGCCTTGTTCGGCCTTGTATAGACCCGCCAATACTTTCATCAAAGTCGACTTTCCGGCCCCGTTTTCGCCAACGAGCGCGTGCACTTCCCCGGCGCGCACATCCAAGCTCACTTGGTCGAGTGCGGTCACACCGGGAAAGGTCTTGGTGATGCCACTGAGCTGAAGAATGATGTCATTCATCACGTTTCCTCCTTCATGTTGAGGAGTTTGTCGAGGGCCACTGCCAAGATCAAAACGGTGCCCATGACCATCAATTCAACGTAGTTGGGCGTATTTAAAAGCCGCAAGCCATTGCGCAGCACCGCCAAGGTCAGCACGCCGCCAATGGTCATCCACATGCTGCCGTAGCCGCCGATCAAACGTGTACCGCCCAGCACCACCGCGATAATGGTCCAGAGTTCCCATACTTTGCCGGCGTTGGGTTCGGCGGTCCCCAGTCGCATCGACAGCAAAATCCCACATATTGCAGCCATGGTACCGCAAATCGTGAAGTTGATGATCTTGTGCCGTTTGACATTGATCCCTGAATCGTAGGCCGCTTCGACGTTATCACCGACCGCGTAGGTCTCGCGTCCGTGGCGGGTGCTGGTCAATACCCACTGGAAAAACAGGGCCAAAGCAAAAAACAAAATTGCGGTCATAGACAGCGGGCCCAAGTAGACTTCAGGAATCTCTGTGTAGGAGAAGTCCGTCACCATCAGTGCATTTTCACCCGTGTAGATGAAGACTAGCCCCCGGATGCCGATCAGGCCGCCCAAGGTAACGACAAACGAATGCATGCCGGACAGAGCAACCAACGTGCCGTTGAAAAACCCCAGTGCAGCGCCGGATGCCAGGCCGACCAGGACGGCGGGCCACACTCCAATGTGATCTTGCAGCCCGATGGCAAGCGCTGAAGCCATGGCCAAGACCGCACCAACGGATAGGTCGATTTCACCGTCGATCATCACCATTGTCATGCCGACCGCAAGGATGCCGATGAAGGCGCCTTGGGTCAGGATATTGCCCAGGTTGTTGACGGTCAGAAAGAAAGGGCTGGATAAGGAAAATACGATTACGGTTAGCGCGAAGAAGCTCCATATGTGGTTGCGGAGCAGCCAGCGACCAAGGACAGCCAGGAAGGTGTCGCTGCGAGAATTTGAGACAAGAGTCATGCGAAAATCCTTCCACGCTTAGCGCCAATGTCGATCCATACGGCCAGGATGATAACCGCCCAGGTCACAATCCACTGGACGTAATAGGGGAAGGACAGCAACAAAAGTCCATTTTGGATAAATCCGAGCATTGCGATGCCGATCATTGTTCGGAAGATGCTGCCTCTTCCGCCGAGCAGTGAGGTTCCGCCTAGAATGACCCCGGCAAGGACGGTTAGCTCGTAGCCCTGCCCGATTGTGTTTTGTGCGCCCATGACCCGGCTCCCCATGATAATGGCCGCCAATCCTGTGGTCAGGCCCGAGATTACGTAGGTCCAAAAGACCGCCCAACGGGAATCAATACCGGAAAAGACGCTGGCGGTCTGGTTGCCGCCCACGGCGTAGACCTTTCGGCCAAAGGTGGTAAAGCGCAGGATCGCCCCGGCAATGATGCCGGCGACGACAAATAAAATGACCGGAACAGGGAGCCCCATGAAATCGCCACGCCCGAACACGGCGAACCAGGTCTCCTGGGCATTGGGGATGTTGACGTTCGATCCGCCCGAATAAAACAGCACCAATCCTTGCAGAAACGACAGCATGGCCAGCGTGACGATCAAGGCATTTAGGCCAACAAAACCAACTAGAAAGCCGTTGAAAGCGCCGACAGCTAGGCCGGCGGCCAGTGTCATGACGATAGCCGCGGCGGCGCCCGATTGGTTGTGCTGATCGACAACGATCACAGTCAGCAGCGTTAGTAATGAGCCAACTGACAAATCAAGACGACCGGTCAAAACCACGAAAGTGACACCCAAGGCCATCATCCCGGTGATCGAGACTTGACGCAGGACGTCCAAAATATTGCCGAGCGTTAGAAAAGCATCAGCATTTGCGGCAACCGCGAGCAAAAACACCCCAAATGCCAACAAAAGGCCGTGGCGGCGCAAAGCATCTTTGAGATCAAATTTCATACGGCAAGTTCTCCCTAACTCAGCAATAAGCTGGTGCTCGGTAGACCGATAGGCACAATAAATCAATTTTGGATAAATTGCTGATTGAGCTCCGTGAATGATTGCCGGAATGTAGCGAGTGCGAACCCAAACTGCCGCCGAAGGGTTTTCGAAGCACAGAGTTCTGGCGGCACCCTAAGGAGGAAACATAATGAATTCCATCATTACTAAGGTTGGTGCCTCATTGGCGGTCGCAGCCGCTTTGGCGGGCACAGCCATGGCGGGCGACGCCCCCGATTGGCTCGGCGGAGAGCTGAAGAAGCCGCTCGCTGAGACCCGCATCGGCATTACGGTTCTTTATCCTGGATCGAACGCCTATCAAGCCAAGTACGCCGAGACGGCGGTTGAGTACAGCAAGCAGCTGGGCATTCAAGCCACCGTTATGGATCCTCAGGGCGATCCTGCGGTCCAGTTTGACCAAATCCAAGACATGGCATCACAAAACCCGGATGCCCTGGTGGTTTGGCCCACGTCCCAAAACGCTTTGATTCCGGCTATTCGTGGCGCGGCGCGTTCGGGTATTCCGGTTGTAACCTCTAATTCACCGATCGGCGAAGCGGGTCGCCGCTATATCGTCGGCCATACCGGACCCGATGACTGCGCACAGGCCGAACAGTCAGCTGAAATGTTGGCCGACGCCCTTGGTGGCAGCGGCAAGATCGTTGTTGTTGAGGGGACACCTGGTTACACCGTCTCGATCCTGCGCAAGAACTGCTTCTTGGATAAGATGGCGGATGATTATCCGGGCATCGAGATCCTGGCTAGCCAGACCGCAGAATGGAACCGCGAAAAAGCGCAGACCGTCATGGAGACTTTCCTGACTCAGTTTGGCGATCAGATCGACGGCGTTTACGCTTTCGACGATGGCATGGGGCTGGGCGTCATCAGTGCCCTGCAAGGCGCTGGTAAAGCACCGGGCGAAGTGAAGGTCGTGACTTGTAACCAATTCGGCGAAGGCTGGGATGCGATGAAGGCCGGTTGGCACTCTGGCTCAAATAAGCAGTCACCGATTGACGATGCAATCCTGGCTATTCAGACCGCGGTCAAAATCGCGAACGGTATCGACGTCCCAGCGCTGCAAGGCATCGAGACCCCCAAAGTCCTGCCGGAAAACGTTGACGCGTTTGAGCGTCCTTCCTGGTAATCTCCCCATAGGACAGCTAAGAGGCCGTAGCGTTTGCTGCGGCCTTTTTTGTTTGCGTCCATATTAGTGAGCGGCCGTAAAGGATAGCGCTAAAACGGCAAACGGGAGCCTGAGCAGGGCGAGCTGTCGTCAGCCCCAAACATCAGTGAGACGATCGCCGCCCCTACGGTTTGGATGGCGCGAAATCAGTAGTGGCCACGCTCGTGCATAATGGCATCGACCTTGTTTTGTGCTGCGGCGAGGGCATGAGTGACGCTGAGGTCGTTGCACAGCAAGGCGTAAATTTCGTTGCCCAGAACCTGCAAGATATCGTTGATCTCGGGGATCGGCGGGCGCGGCCAGATTTGCAGTTCGCCGCGTCTTTGCATGGCATCAACGCTGCCAATGATCGAGCTGGCGGCCGATACCTCTGGGTCAGCGCTGGTGGAAAAACGTGGGCTGGTCAGATTTCCGTTTTGGACATACCACTTCATGAGCTCGGGGCGGGTCAAATACTCCATGACCTTCCAGGCCGCGCGGCTACGCTCTTCTGCCAATCCAGCGGGCATGGCCAAAGAAAAGCCGCCCATGGGTGAGACCGTGGCCGCTCCCGGGCCGTGGGGGTGTGGCACAAACTCGACCTGGCCATGAGCGGGCGATGACGGGTCTAGTTCAAAGGCCGCCGCGCGCACCGACCAGCCATAGGTCATGGCAGCTTCGCCGCGCGCAAAAATGCCGATGCGTCGATCCCAATCGCATTGCAAGCTCTCAGGGTGCGCGTAATCGCGCAGCTCTAACAGGAATTCGGCGGTCTGTCGGCCCGCCTCGGTATCAATCATCGGGCGAAACTGCTCGCCCTCGATATCGTCGATCGCAAATTCGTCGCCCCGCGCTTCCAAGTTGATAACCGGTTGGCCAAAGTCGGCCAGGGTCTGAACAAAGGTGTGCGCGACCGGAATGCCCCGGCCATAGTTCATTACGATCCCGGAAAGGCCGAAGTCAGAGCGATGCAAAATGCGGGCGGCTAGCGAGACTTCCTCGACCGTTTGCGGGATTTTCAGACCGGCTTGGGTGAACAAATCGCGGCGGCAAAACAGCAGCTCGACCGTCGGCTGGATCGGCAATCCATATTGGACGCTTTTATAAGAAGAGCCGACGAAGGCCGCCGAGTGAAAGTCGCTGGAACTATAGCGTTCCCGGCGAATGATGTCGTCCAGCGGCTGGATAATCCCTTCTTCCGCCAACTGACCAATCCAAGGCAGATCGATGGCCATCAGATCATATTCGGATTTTTCGCGCTTGCTGTTGGCGACGATTTCTTGATGCAACTCGCGAAGCGGCAGATTGGTGGCGGTGATATTCGTGCCGCACAACTCGCTCAAGGTCGCGGTGTGGTCGCTGAGGGTCTTGAAGGTCGGATCAACCGGTCCCAGCAGGCGTATGGTCTTGTCATAACCTGGTCCGTTGCGCATCGCGTTTGGATACGACAAGATGCGTGAGGCCATGTAGTAACCGCCGAAATAGAAGTCCTCTATTTCTTTGTCACCGGTGTTAAATCCAAAAGTCTTGCCCACCATGGCTTTGAATTGCATGGCAAAAGACTCGACCTCTTTGATCATTTTGCGCGTCGGGTGCAAGGAAAAGGACTTACCGGTCTTCGATCTTGGCCGGCGTAGCAAAAAGCCTTCGTCGATCAATTCATTGACGCGACGCATAGCGGTGCCATAGGGCACTCCCGCCGCCATGGCCACGGATGTGATCGTCAAGCGCTTGCCTTCCAGATGGCGGTGCATGGCGTAGCTAACGATGTTCCAACGCGCATCGACCGAGGCCAAATCGGTGCGTTCTTCAGACAAAGATCGCATTTGGTCTACGAAATTCAGAATTCTTAACAGCTCTTCTCGGGTCATGGTCCACAACGCGAATCTTAGGGGTTACTCGGATTTGAACAGCTTATGACGAGCTGCGTAAAGGCAATTTGTCCATATCTGATATTTCCAATCTTTTTCTGGCCGTGCAGGCTGTCAGACTTCACCCCAAAGACAGACCTCGGGATAAGCATTATGGCAGTAGAAGAGTACGATTTCATTGTAGTTGGCGCGGGGTCTGCTGGCTGTGCAGTCGCGGGTCGGCTCGCGGAAGCCAATCATACTGTTTTATTGCTTGAAGCGGGTGGCAAGGATCGCAGCCCTTGGATTCATATTCCGCTGGGTTATTCAAAGCTCTACGACAACCCCGCGGTCAACTGGTGCTACACCAGCCAGCCCGAGCCGCATCTGAACCAGCGCCGCCTGTTTCAACCGCGGGGCAAGGTTCTGGGCGGTACGGGCGCGATCAACGGCATGATCTATATGCGCGGCCAGCCAGAAGACTTCGACGGCTGGAAACAAGCGGGCTGCAGCGGGTGGGGCTGGGATGACGTGCTGCCCTACTTCAAGTCCTGCGAGGATCAAGAACGCGGCGCGGATGCGTTTCACGGCACGGGGGGGCCCGTATCGGTCTCGGACCTGCGCACTACCCACGCGCTGGGTGAAGCCTTTCATGAGGCCTCAGAAGCCCTGGGCGTTCCCCGCAATGACGATTTCAACGGCGCTCGGCAGCTCGGCACCGGCTATGTCCAGACCACCACGCGCAAGGGCTGGCGCTGGAGCACCGCTGCGGGTTATTTGCGCGGTCCCGCCAAGGCCAATATTGATATCAAGCTGCGCGCCATGGTCGAGCGGATCTTGTTTACCGATAAGCGCGCAACCGGGATCGCCTGGAGCGACGCCAGCGGGCCCCATATGGCCAAAGCGCGACGCGAGGTAATCGTCTGTGCGGGGGCCTTTAATTCGCCGCAGTTGCTGGAAATTTCGGGGATTGGCAAGCCCGAGCTGCTGAAAGAACGCGGCGTTAATCCCTTCCACGATCTGCCTGGTGTTGGCGAAAACCTTCAGGATCACTTTGGCATCGGCGCAGAATACCGCTCTACCAAGCCGACCACGGTCAACGATCTCTACAACAACCCGCTGCGCGGCGGGCTGCAACTGCTGCGCTTCTTATTATTCCGCACCGGTCCCTTTGCGGACAATGGCAATTATTCCAACACCTTCATTTGCAGTTCGCCCGAGGTCGATCGTCCCGACATGATGGTGACCTTCATGGCTTGGTGTACGGATGAAAACCTGAAGCCCCATCCCTTCTCCGGCTTTACCATCTTGGCCGAGCATATGCGCCCCAACTCGCGCGGCTCGGTCCACGTCACCGGCCCGCGCCCCAGTGATCAGCCCGCGATTCAGTTCAACTTTTTGGCCGATGAAAGCGACCAGCGGGCCGCGATGGCGGGACTCAAGTTTGGTCGCAAGATCGCCCAGACGGCGCCCATGGCCGCTTGCGTGGACTACGAGATCTCGCCAGGCGATGGCGTTCAAAGCGACGAAGAGCTGTTGAATTACTGCCGCAGCAATGGCCTTTCGCTCCTGCACCCGGTTGGCAGCTGTAAAATGGGCCCTGCCAGCGACGGCGAAGCTGTTGTTGATGAGCGTCTGCGGGTCCACGGCTTGCAAGGCTTGCGGGTCATCGATGCCTCCATCATGCCCCGGATCGTAACGGGCAACACCAACGCCTCGGCCATTATGATCGGTGAAAAGGGCGCGGCGATCGTCTTGGAAGATGCCAAAGGTTAGGCGGATGGGCGGCACCGTGGCAGTTGTGAATCTTGAACACCCTATCGAAAGGTCAGACCCATGCTCGGCATAGCGCTTCTTGGAAGTGGGCGGATGGCCCACGTTTACGGCCCCAAAATCAACGCCCACCCCATGCTGGACCTGGTCACGATCTTCAATCCCAACCTGGAATCGGCACAGCGCGCGGCCAGCCAATACGGCGGCCAGGCCTCCAGCGATTTGGAGGTGGTCTTGGCCGATCCGCGCGTCGATGCGGTTGTCATCGCCACGCCGACGACGACCCATCTGGAATACATCCAGGCCTGCGCCAAAGCGGGCAAGCCCATCTATTGCGAAAAGCCCTTGGACCAGTCGCTGGAGCGCACCCAGGCCTGCCTGACCACGCTCGAAGAACACCCCGTGCCCTTTATGCTGGGCTTTAACCGCCGCTTTGACCCCGATGTTGCACAACTGCAGGCCGCTGTGCGCAATAACGAGATCGGCGCGCTGACCTTCCTGATGAGCTGGAGCCGCGAGCCCGCCCCGCCACCGATTGAATACGTCAAACGCTCAGGCGGTTATTTTGTCGACGCCAGCATCCACGACATTGATTTGATTTGCTGGATTACCGGCGAACGACCGGTGGAGGTCTTTGCCGCTGGCAGCTGTTTGTTCGATCCCGCGATCGGTGAAAACGGTGATGTCGATGCCACTATGACGACGTTGAAAATGCCGTCTGGTTGCCTGGCCCATATCAACAACAGCCGCAGCTGCGCCTATGGCTTTGATCAGCGCTTGGAAGCTTTTGGCCGCGACGGCATGCTGCAGACCAGCAATCATCGCGACAACAATTTGATCCGCTGGGATGCCACCGCAACCCAGGCCAAGCAGCCGCTCAAGCACTTCTTTTTAGAGCGCTATGACGCTTCGTTCTATTTTGCCCTCGACGAGTTTTATCAGGCGGTTAGTGAAGGCCGTCAGCCTTCCTCAACTCAGCACGACGGTAAGCTGGCTCTGGAGGTGGCATTGGCATGTGAACGCTCACGCCGTGAAGGCCGCGCGATCAGCCTCTAGAGCGTCGGGCGCTGGTGTATCGACAGCCCATCCGCTCTAAATGACTGATTTATAGCGCAAGTCCATGCTCACTCGTGTTGCCACTCGTTCGGGGCTTGCGCTAGCGCCGGCTTTTTTTGCCGCATCTTGGCGCCGCGCCCAAGGCGGGCACGCGCGTTGGCGAGCTTTGGCTCGGCTAAGCGGCTCTTATGCGCCCGGCGGGCTGCTTGCTCTGAGATTCGGATATACTGGGAAGTTGGCTAGCGAGGCGGTTCGCCCGCACCTATCATTCGCCCGCTCGCACCATGATTTTTATGGCGTAACATCAAACGCTAATAAGCGGGAAATCTCGCTTTGGTGCCCTGGAGAAGACTCGAACTTCCACGACCGAAGTCACACGTACCTGAAACGTGCGCGTCTACCAATTCCGCCACCAGGGCACTCGCTCTAAACGAGACCCGCCTTATGTGAGCTTCCGCGCGGCTTGTCAACACGAAGTTGCGGGATTTAAGAGATTTTTTCGCGTAGTTGGGCGGGGCATGGACCTGGCATTTGCGGCGCGGCTGTCTCCACCTCGATGGCGCCCAGGTCGGCGCGCCGCCGCCCCTGCATTTATGCGATCAACGGGCCAATAAAATCGTTCGCCGAAGCTAAAATTGCGGTGGTTCGGGGGCCTGGCCCTTGCCGTGGAGCCGTTGGGAACGACATCTGCTGTTTGCCGATGACAATCAAGCTGGGTCGCCCGAATACCGCTTTGGGCTTGTCAATGTTCCACCAAAACGCGCAGATTTGTGTACCAGCCGCAATACTAAATCCAGCCGGAGGCTGCCTCATGTCTCAGAACCACCGCAACACTTCAGTCGAACCGCCGCAAAAGGACATCGAGTCCCACGCTGAGCCTCACGCCGAGCCCAAGCCATCGCCGGATCAAAGCCAATCACCTGTGGCGGTGGTGTTCGGAGGAAGCGGCTTCATCGGCCGCTATCTGGTGGCAGCCCTGGCGCGCGAAGGGTGGCGGGTGCGCGTAGCCAGCCGGCGTCCGGCGCGGGCGGCCTGGCTCAAGAGCCTCGGTCAGCCGGGGCAAATTGAGCCGACCTATGCGCCCCTTCAAGATGATATGGCGGTGCGTGCGGCGCTGAAGGGCGCCACGGCGGCGGTCAATCTGGTCGGTCTGCTCTTTGAACGCGGCCAGCAAGGCTTTACTGCAGTCCACGCTCAGGGCGCGGCGCGGATTGCGATGGGCGCCAAATCCGCCGGTCTCAAGCGTCTTGTCCATGTCTCAGCCATTGGGGCGGATCCCAACGCGATGGCCAAATACGCGCGCACCAAGGCCGAGGGTGAAGCGGCGGTACAGCTCGCCTTCCCGCAGGCGACCGTATTGCGCCCCAGCTTGGTGATCGGCATGGAGGACGGCTTTTTCAATCGCTTTGCGCGCATGGCGCAGATTTCGCCCTTTTTGCCGTTGGTCGCGGGGGGCAAAACCCGGTTCCAACCGCTGGTGGTTCACGACTTGGTGGCGGCCATCATGGCGGGATTACAGCGCCCCAACAGCCCCAATCCTGCTGTCGAGGGCCGTTTGTTTGAGCTTGGTGGCCCCAAGACCTACAGCTTCAAGGCGTTGCTTGAGTTGTTGCTCGACACCTTGGGCTCTCGGCGAATTCTGATGCCCCTGCCTATGCCCGTGGCGCGTCTGCAGGCCCGCGTGTTGCAGCTCTTGCCCGATCCACCGCTGACGCCCGATCAACTCAAGCTTTTGGGCAAGGATAATGTCGTGAGCGGTGACTTGCCGGGGCTGGCGGAACTGGGTATTCAGGCTCAGGCCATTGAGACCATCGTGCCCAAGATTCTGGCAGGCTATCGCCGCCAACGTGCGTGAGAGGCGATGCGGCCCGGGAGCGGGCTTGCAGGCGTTTGGCGCTGTACGAAGATAGGTCGTCACAAGGGCGAGGCCTGCCAAAGAATGGCGCTTTGGCAAGACCTTTTCTTCATCCTGGATGCCGCGAATGACTATGCTGGACTTACTAATTTTCGATATGGATGGCGTTCTTCATGATTCCGAACGCCTGAGCGCGATCGCGGTCTGCGATTGCTTGGCCCAGCGCGGCATTCAGATGGGTCATAAAGAGCTGGAACTGCGTTATGGTGGTCAGACTTTCGAGGATATCGCCGACAACTTGGCCCGCGATTTGCAGGTCGATCTAGGGTCGGATTTTGCCCGAGCGTCTGCCGAGCGCTGGGTAGCGCTGTTTGACGAGGCTCTGACGCCGACCCCGGGCGTGGCGGACTTTCTGGACGCGATCCAAGGGCTGGGGTTGCAAACCTGCCTCGCTTCAAATTCGGCGCGTCAGGAGATTGATTCGGCCCTGGCCATCTCAGGCTTGGCGCGTTTTTTTGCGCCGCAGGACCGCTTCTCAGGTATGGAGGTTGCCGCGCCCAAGCCAGCGCCCGACCTGCACCGCGCTTGTCTGGCGTCCTATGGCGTGGCCCGGGAGCGCGCGCTGGTGTTCGAGGATTCCTTGACCGGCGCTGGCGGCGGTGTCGCGGCGGGCGTGCCGGTCTTCGGCTATGTTGGGGTGCATCCTCGCCCGGCAGCTCAGGCCGCAGCCTTGCTGGAACTGGGTGTTGGCCACTGCTTTGAAGCTTGGTCTGAGGTGCCGCGCGAGCGCCAGGCCTTGGCTGACTTGATCGAGGCTTGCCAGCGTGCCCGCTGACCTCATTATCTTCGACATGGATGGCGTTCTGACCGATTCAGAGCGCCTAGCGGTGCGTCTGGTCACGCAAGTCCTCACCGATCTGGGCTATCGCATCAGCGAATTGGAGGTCGAGCAGCGCTTTATGGGCGTGGCGACGCCGGTGCAGCTCAACATCTTGCGTGAGGAGTGCGGCCAAGACTTCGTTGATGCCTATATTGGGCGGCTCAAACCGACGTGGCGCGCGGTTATGGAAGCCGAATTGGCCGCGGTGCCTGGGGTTGAGGCGGTTTTATCGCAATTGGCCGAACGCGGGCGGCAGCGCTGCGTAGCCTCGAACGGCAGTCTTGAGCACATCCACAGCTCACTGGCCCTGACTGGGCTAGAGCCGCATTTTTCCCTAGAGCACCGTTTTTCCGGGACCGATCGGCCGCGTCCCAAGCCCGCACCCGATTTGCACTTACATTGCTTGGCCCACTTTGCTGTGCCCGCCGAACGCGCGCTGGTGCTGGAAGACAGCGTTACAGGACTGTCCGGGGCGGTGGCCGCCGGTGTCGAGGCTTGGGGCTTTGTGGGCGCGCATCCGCGCCCTGACGAACAAGCAGCCAAGCTGCGCGCCGCCGGGGCCGCGCGCATCGTGTGGGACTGGGCCGAACTGTCTTCCGAACTCGCACGACCGGGGGTATAGGGGCCGCCTGCGCGAGCAACCAAGCTGGCGCAAACCGCGAAGGAGTGGCAATACGAGTGAGCATGGACTTGCGTTAGACATCAGTCAGCTAGATCGGATGGGCTGTTGCTATATCAGCGCCCCGACGCTCTAGGCCCGACGGCTTGCAGACAACAAGCGGGCCTATAGGCGCTCAATCGCGACAGCAATGCCCTGGCCGCCGCCAATGCACATGGTGGCCAGGCCATAACGTCCGCCTGTGCGCTCCAATTCGTACAAGCACTTGATGGCGATGATAGCGCCGGTCGCGCCGACCGGGTGGCCCATGGCAATGGCGCCGCCGTTGGGGTTGACCTTGGTAGGATCCAGGCCCAGCCCAGCACTGACCGCACAGGCTTGTGCGGCGAAGGCTTCGTTGGATTCGATCACGTCGAAATCGGCGGCCTTTAGGCCGGTGCGTTGCAACAGGCGCTCGACAGCGGGAATGGGGCCCAGGCCCATGACTTCCGGGCGCACACCACCGTGGCCGTAGCCGACGATGCGCGCACGGGGCGTCAGGCCCGCAGCGGCTGCGGCGTCAGCGCTGGCCAGCACCAAAGCCCCCGCGCCGTCATTGATGCCGCTGGCATTGCCGGCGGTGACGCTGCCGTCTTTTTGGAAGGCGGGGCGTAGCTTGGCCAGGCCTTCGGGCGTGGTGTCAGGCTTAAGGTGCTCGTCTTTATCAAAGACGATCGTCTGGCGGCGTTGGGTAATTTCAACGGGCAAAATTTGGCTATCGAAATAGCCTTGGCTTTGGGCGTTAGCGGCGCGCTTTTGGCTCTCAAGCGCAAAAGCATCTTGTTGCTCGCGGCTGATGCTACGTTCCTTGGCGACGTTCTCGGCGGTGATTCCCATGTGGCCGCCACCAAAGGGGTCGCTGAGCGCCCCTAGCATCATATCTTGAGCGGTTATGTCCCCCATACGCTGGCCAAAGCGGGCGGTAGACAGGATGTGGGGGCTGCGCGACATGACCTCAGCGCCGCCAGCAAGCGCGAAGTCGGCGTCGCCCAATTGCAGGTTCTGGACAATAGAGACCAAGGCTTGCAGGCCCGACCCACAGAGCCGGTTGACGTTCATCGCCGGGGTCTCTTTGGGCATGCCTGCGTTCAGCGTTGCCACGCGAGACAGGTACATATCGCGCGGCTCGGTATTGATGACGTGGCCAAAGGCGACGTGCCCGATGCGCTCGGGCTCAACGCCCGCTTGATCCAGGGCGCCCTTGGCAACCTGGGCTGCCAAATCGCAGGGGGCTTGGCCCGCGAGCGCGCCGCCAAAAGTACCGATGGCGGTGCGCACACCGGACAGGATTACAACGTCAGTCATGGGAGGCCTCTTTGTCTCAAATTCGCGATTGGGCGCGACGCTAGGCGAGCCGGCAGCGCTTGTCCAGTGCTGGGTCCAGTGCTGGGTCCAGGGTGGAGCCTAGGGTAGGGGCTAGAGTTGGGAGCTAGGATTGGGCATCGCCCGATCCGCCGCCCATAAAGATATAGCCGCCACCGTAGACCGTTTTTATGACCGGATTGGCGCGGTCGGTCTCCAGCTTGGAGCGCAGGCGGGAAATGCGTACATCAATCGCGCGGTCATAGGCGTCGCCGCTGTGCTGGCCCAAACTGGTCTGGATTTGCTCGCGGGAGAGCAGGCGGCCGGGCGCCTGCAAAAACACCTGCAAAATTTCGGCCTCCGACAGAGCGAGGGTACGGGTCTCGGCCCCCCTCTGGATGGTCAGGCTGTCGAAGTCGATCCGCCAACCATTGACAATGGCGAGGCGCTGGGAGGGGGCGGGCGCGAGGCGTGTTCGGCGCAGAACGGCTTTGATGCGCGCGATCAGCTCGTCGATGTCGAAGGGTTTGACCAAATAGTCGTCAGCGCCCAGTTCGAGCCCGTTGATTTTGTCGCGGGTGCTGGCGCGGCCTGAAATGATGATGACAGGGATTGCCAGCTGGTGGGCGACCGTACTCAGCAAGGCCAGGCCATTGCGGTCGGGCAGCCCCAGATCAATGATGCAGAGTTGGGGACGCAAGCGCGCGACGTTGGTCTCAAACTCTTTGGCACTGGAAAAGGAGACGCTGCGAAACCCGGCATCTTCCAGGGCGTTACCCAGCGCGGCGCGGATCATGACCTCATCGTCCAAGATGGCAATCAGTTCGCTGGTCATGCTTTGGCACCTTGCAAGGCCAAGCCTTCGATGGCGGCGGCCAGAGCGGGGCCATTGAGAGGCTTATTGATGAAGGCAAACGCCTGTTCAGCGCGCTGGCGCTGCAGACTGCTGGCGGGCAGGGCGGAAATAATGATGGTCTTTAGCCCCTTGGCTGCAGCGGCCTGTGCGATGACCAGCCCGTCGGGCCCGTCGCCCAAATCCAGGTCGCTGACCATCAGCTCAAAGCTTTGGCTGGCCATCAGCGCTTGGGCTTCCTGCCCGTTGCTGGCTTCCATGACTTGATAGCCCAACTGGCGGATGACCTGGCGTTCATCGGCGCGCAAAAGGGAGTCATTCTCAACCAATAGCACGCGCCCGCGCATGGCGGTGCCCGGCCAGGCGTCGCGTTCGGTTGGCAAGTAGATGTCGACCTGCGCGCCACCCTGGGCATGATTGGACAAATGTGCCGAACCCCCCGCTTGGTTGCTGAGATCATAGACCGAGCAGAGGCCCAGGCCTGAGCCGGTCTCACTGCGGGTGGTGAAAAAGGGCTCAAAACCGTGATCCAGCGCTTCGCTGGTAAAGCCGGGGCCCGTATCGCGGACGCGCAAATGGGCGCGCTGTCCCTCTAGTGTGAGCCGAAACCTGATCTGTCCCCTTTGAGTGCCAGCCTCAATGGCGTGCTGGGCGTTGATGACCAGGTTGATGAGGCAATCCACCAAATAACCGCGATCGAGCATGACAAGAATAGCGTCATCGGGAGTCTGAATGGCCAGCTCGACCCCATTATTGAGTAAGGGCCGCACCAGGTAATCCAGTTCTTTGAGCACCGCGGCAAGATCGGTGCGTTCGGCTTTGTTCGAACCGCCGGTGGTCATGTTGGAAATGCGCGCGATGAGTTCGCGGCCCCGCTCGGCGGCGCGCAGCGTTACGTCAACCGCCTCTGCGTTGTAGCCCTGACGCAAATCGTTTTGCGCCGATTGGATGATGAGCAGCAGGTTCGAAAAATCGTGCGCGAGCCCCGAGACCATCATCGCCGCGGTCGAGCGCCGGTTGGCTTGAGCGATCATGGCGCGCGAGATGGTCTCCTCGGTGATATCCAAAGTCAGCGCGTTGATGGCTATGACGGCGCCAGCTTCCAGTACCGGGGTAAAGGCGACCCTGAGGCGCTTGCCGCCCGCCTCGTGGGTGAATTCGACGATCTGGGTCTGCCCTTCGAAGGCTCGCTCAATCGCTGAGGCGACCCGTGCAAAGCTGGAGTCGCCCAAGACCTCGCGCACGGAGCGCCCGACTATGTTGCTGGGCAGCTCCGGCAACAGGCGCGACAATCCGCCATTGGAATAGACATAGAGGCCTTGGCGATTGATCTGAGCGATGTGGGCGGGGGCGTAGTCGAAGGCCATGCGCATGCGTTCTTCTGAGGCCATGAGCTGGCGCTTGGTCTCCTCCAACGCGGCAATCGAAGACTTGAGGGCGCGGTTGGTCGAGGACAAGTCGCTGGCATAGACAGATACCTTGCCGTGCAGGTCTTGGGTGCGGGCTTCAAGCAGCCGTTCTTTGGCTTTGGTCTGGCTGATATCGGTATAGACCGTGACCCATCCGCCCTTGGCCAACGGATGGCCTTCGACCGAAATAATCGCGCCGTTGTCGCGTTGTCGCTCAAAATAGTGCGGCTCGAAGGCGCGCGCCTGCTCCAAGCGCTCTGCGACATAAGTATCAACATCGCCAATCTGTCCGTATTCGCCCGCTTCGATCAGGTAGCGAATGATGGCCTCGAAACTCTGCCCGCGTGCGACCAGGGCGGGGGGCAGCTGGAACATGGTCATAAAGCGCGTATTCCAGGCGGCTAACCGCAGATCACGATCAAAAATAGAGATGGCTTGATCGATCAGATTGAGGCCCGACTGTAGAAAGTCGCTCTCGGCATTGCTGGCTTGAGGGTCCATGCGGGCGCTCGCTCCTGTAACAATTCGCAATAATTAAGAAACACTTTTGAAAAAATTGTCAGCTAGCGTCAAGCTAAGGAAGCAAAAAATATATATATAGCTCCAGGGAGGATGCGTGACCGCAACGTCACCGGTACAGGCCGTCACCGATTTCGGTGATTTGGTGAGCCTGCCCAAACTGCTGGCCCGAAACGTCCGCAGCTATGGCAACAAAATCGCCTACCGTGAAAAAGAATACGGGATTTGGCAGGAGTGGACCTGGGCGCAAGCCGCTAAGGTCATTGAAGAGCTTGCCTCGGGATTGATGGCGCTCGGCGTGCAGCCGGGCGACCACGTAGCCGTGGTCGGACGCAACCGCCCCGCGCTCTATTGGTCGCTACTGGCTGCTGGACACATTGGGGCCATCCCCGTTCCTTTGTACCAAGACGCCGTTGCCGAAGAAATGGAATACGTTCTTGAGCACTGCGGCGCCAAGGTCGTCATCGCCGAAGACCAAGAGCAAGTCGATAAAGTGGTCGAGGTCTCTGAGCGCATCCATCATCTCGAAAGCGTGGTCTACTATGACCCGCGCGGGCTGCGGGGCTATGATGGCGAACGCTTCTTGAGTTTCGACGAGTTGCGCCGACGTGGTCGCGGCGCCCTGGCGGACAATACCCCCAAAATGCAAACCATCGTCGATCAATCGAACTTCGATGATGTCTGCGTCATGCTCTATACCTCGGGCACAACCGGTAAGCCCAAGGGCGTGGTGCTGTCCAACCGCAACATTATTACCACGTCGGCAAACTCGGCAATTTTTGACCACCTGACCCACAAGGAAAGCACGCTGGCTTATCTGCCCATGGCTTGGGTTGGTGATTTCATCTTTTCGGTCGGTCAAGCCATGTGGTGTGGCTTTGAGATCAACTGTCCGGAGAGCGCGGCCACCATGCAGACCGACATGCGTGAGATCGGCCCGAGCTACTTCTTTGCGCCGCCGCGTTTCTTTGAGACGCTGCTCACCAGTGTGATGATCCGTATGGAAGACGCAGGTCGCCTCAAGCGGGGCATGTTCCATGCCTTTATGAAGCATGCGCGCAAGGTCGGTCCGGCTCTGCTGGATGGCAAGCCCGTTAGCGGTTGGAATCGCTTTGTCTATAAGCTGGGCGATATTCTGGTCTATGGTCCCCTGAAGGACGCCCTGGGGCTGTCGCGGGTGCGGGTTGGCTACACGGCCGGTGAAGCCATCGGCCCGGAGATTTTCGCCTTCTATCGCTCTTTGGGCATCAACCTGAAACAGCTCTATGGACAGACCGAGGCCAGCGTGTTCATCACCCAACAGCCCGACGGTGAAGTCTCGGACGAGACCGTTGGCGTGGTATCGCCGGGCGTTGAGCTGAAGATCGACGAGCGCGGCGAAGTCTTCTATCGCTCCCCGGGTGCCTTTGAAGAGTACTATAAGAACGCTGACAGCACCCGCGACACCAAAGACCCAGAAGGCTGGGTGGCGACCGGCGATGCGGGCTTTATTGACGAAAAGACCGGCCATCTGCGGATTTTGGATCGTGCCAAAGATGTCGGCAAGCTGTCCAACGGTGCCTTGTTTGCGCCTAAGTACGTTGAAAACAAGCTGAAATTCTATCCTAACATCCTGGAAGCCGTGGTCATTGGCGCCGAACGCGACATGTGTACGGTCATGATCAACATCGATCTTTACGCCTTGGGCAACTGGGCAGAGCGCAACAATATTGCCTACGCCAGCTATCAAGAGCTGGCCGGGCACGAGCGCGTCTATGCCATGATCAAGAAGCACGTCGAAGAGGTGAACGAGAGCTTGGCGGGCGACGACATGTTGTCGGGCTGCCAGATCCATCGCTTCTTGGTGCTGCACAAAGAACTGGATGCCGACGATGGCGAGCTGACCCGCACCCGCAAAGTGCGCCGCCGGGTCATCGAAGAGAAGTTCCACGATCTGGTGACAGCGCTCTACGACGGTTCAAAGCAGGTCAGCACCGAGACCGAAGTCACCTATGAGGACGGTCGCAAGGGATCCATCAAGGCCACCTTGAAGATCGAAGACACCAAAACGCTCGCAACCCAAAGCGCGGGCGCCAAGGGAGCAGCAGCATGAGCAGCTATGTAACGCCCGACGGGCGCACCATCGGTGACGTGTTGTTGGAGGTCAAAAATATTACGCTGCGGTTCGGCGGCGTTGAGGCCATCAAGGACATCTCTTTCGACGTTCGCGAAGGCGAAATTAGAGCCATTATCGGCCCCAACGGTGCCGGTAAGTCTTCAATGTTGAACGTTATCAACGGCTTCTACCACCCCCAGGAAGGCGAAATCTGGTTCCACGGCAAGAAGCGCCGCGCCATGAAGCCCTCGCAAATCGCCCGCCAAGGCATCGCGCGCACCTTCCAGAACATCGCATTGTTTAAGGGCATGAATACCCTGGACAACATCATGACGGGCTGTTTCACCCACATGCATACCAGCTTGATCGAGCAAGCGATTTGGTGGGGCCGGGCCGAGCGCGAAGAATATCGCTATCGCGAAAAAGTCGAGCACATCATCGACTTTCTGGAAATTCAGGCCATTCGCAAGACCCCCGTGGGGGCGCTGCCTTATGGTCTGCAAAAGCGGGTCGAGCTGGCGCGCGCGTTGGCAGCTGAACCCAAACTGTTGCTGTTGGACGAGCCCATGGCGGGCATGAACGTCGAGGAAAAAGAGGACATGTGCCGCTTTGTCTTGGACGTGAATGCCGAGTTCGGCACCACGATCGTCTTGATCGAACACGATATGGGCGTGGTGATGGATATCTCTGATCGCGTCGTAGTCTTGGACTACGGGCGCAAGATCGGTGATGGCGTGCCCGACGAGGTCCGTAGCAATCAAGAAGTAATCGACGCCTATTTGGGCGTTCCGCACGACTGAGGCTAGATAGATATGAGTCCCGATTTTCTATACGCAATCGAAGTCTTGCTGAACGGCTTGATGGCCGGCGTGATGTACTCGCTGGTGGCCCTAGGCTTCGTACTGATCTTTAAGGCCTCTGGGGTCTTCAACTACGCGCAAGGCGTCATGGCCTTGTTTGCCGCGCTGACGCTGGTCGGCATCATGAACGGACAAGTGCCCTTTTCGCACCTGATTAACGCGGTCTTTGGTACACACTTGCATGATTTTGGCTGGCAGGTCCCGGCGCTGGCCGCTATCGCGCTGACCGCGGTGGTGATGGTGTTTTTCGCCATCCTTGTCGAAAAGCTCATCCTGAAATATTTGATCGGCCAAGAGCCCATCATTTTGTTCATGGCCACCATCGGCTTGGCCTACTTTATGGAAGGCTTTGGCGACCTGATGTGGGGCGCGGATATCAAAGCGCTGGATGTTGGATTGCCCAAAGGTGGATCGCTTTGGATCGAAGAAAACACCGTGTGGCTCGCCGCTGAGGGAGAGCGTTTCTTTGGCTTCTTCATCGATAAGCTGGATATTTCGGCGACCATCGTAGCCATTATCCTGGTGGTGGCGCTGACCTTGTTTAGCCAATACACCGCCACGGGCCGGGCGCTGCGCGCGGTGGCTGACGATCACCAGGCCGCGATGTCGGTCGGTATCTCGCTGCGTGCGATTTGGGTCATTACCTGGTCGATCGCTGGCTTTGTCGCTCTGGTCGCGGGCATCATGTGGGGCTCCAAGTCTGGTGTTCAGTTCTCGCTGGCCTTTATCGTGCTTAAGGCGCTGCCAGTTCTGATGCTGGGGGGCTTTACCTCCATCCCCGGCGCGATTGTCGGCGGGCTCATCATCGGCATGGGCGAAAAACTATTCGAATTCTTCATTGGCCCCTTGATCGGCGGCGCGACTGAAAACTGGTTCGCCTACGTCTTGGCGCTCATTTTCTTGGTCTTCCGTCCGCAAGGCCTGTTCGGCGAACGCATCATTGAGAGGGTTTAAGCATGTACTATCGTGAAGCGGGCGACTTTAAGACCAGCTATCGTGCGGACCAGCAGAATTTCCCAATCCGCTTTGACCGCATCCACTTTTGGGTCATGATGGTGCTGGCCTTCGGCGTAGTGCCCTTCTTTATCAACGACTATTGGGCCAATGCGGTCTTTGTCCCCTTTTTGATCTTTGCCATCGCGACGCTGGGACTGAACCTGTTGACCGGCTATTGCGGACAAGTGAGCCTCGGCTCGGCGGGCTTCATGGCGGTGGGCGCCTATGCCTGCTACAAGCTCATGACCAGCTTTCCGGATCTCAATTTCTTTGTGGTGGTCTTGCTGTCCGGGGGCATCACCGCGATGGTGGGCACAGCGTTTGGCCTGCCCAGCTTGCGCATTAAGGGCTTCTATCTGGCGGTGGCGACGTTGGCAGCGCAGTTCTTCTTGGTCTGGCTGTTCAACAAAGTGCCGTGGTTCTATAACAATTCGGCCTCGGGTCAGATTTCGGTGCCACGCCGCGAAATGCTGGGCATTCCCATCACAGGGCCCGAGACCGCTGCGTCAACCAAGTATCTGATCTGTCTGATCATCGTCTTCGTGCTGGGCTTTGTCGCCCGCAACCTGACCCGCGGACGCATTGGCCGCTCGTGGATGGCCATTCGTGACATGGACTTTGCTGCCGAGATCATCGGTGTTGATCCGCTGCGCGCCAAGTTGTCAGCCTTTGCGATCTCTTCTTTTTATATCGGCATCGCAGGCGCGCTGTTCTTCAGCGTCTATCTGGGCGCCGTCGAAGTGGGTGAAGCCTTTGGTATCAACAACAGCTTCTTGATCCTCTTCATGGTCATTATCGGCGGCCTAGGCTCGATCTACGGATCTTTCGCAGGTGCGGCTTTCCTGATCCTGATGCCGGTCTTGTTGAAAAACGTTCTGGTTAGCGGGTTGGGGTGGCCCTCTGATCTGGCCGCGCACCTTGAATTTATGATTATGGGCGCGCTTATCATCATCTTTCTGATTGTTGAACCTCACGGGCTGGCGCGTCTGTGGGCGGTCACCAAGCAGAAGCTTCGGCTCTGGCCCTTCCCTTACTAGCCCCGGCTGGCAAGGGCGACCGAGCCTCAACAACAAACCCTTAATAACTCAACCCAGGGAGAACACCATGAAATCTCTAAAAATTGCGGCCTTAGCGGTCGGCGCGGTGGCGCTTACAGCGCCAGCATTCGCTGATCTGGTCTTTCCGTCGCTGTCTTACCGAACCGGCCCGTACGCGGCGGGTGGCATTCCCTACGCCGATGGCTATCAAGACTACATGACGCTGGTCAATGAGCGCGACGGCGGCCTCGGCGGCGAAAAGCTGAAAGTCGTTGAGTGTGAGACTGGCTACAACACCCAAAAGGGCGTTGAGTGCTATGAAGGCACCAAGGGCCAGGGCGCGCTGTTGTACCAACCGCTGTCAACCGGCATCACCTATCAGTTGATCCCCAAGTCGCAAGCGGACGAAATTCCGATCCTGACTATGGGCTATGGCCGTACATCAGCGGCAAACGGCGCGGTCTTCGAGTACGTCTTTAACTTCCCCGCCAACTACTGGGCAGGCGCTTCGGGCATCGTTAACCACCTGTTGGACATCAACGGCGGTGATATCAGCGGCAAGAGCCTGGCGCTGGTCTACCACAACTCTGCCTACGGTAAGGAACCCATCCGTACCTTGGAAGAATTGTCTAAGAAGCACGGCTTCAGCGTGACCCTTCTGCCCGTTGACCACCCCGGTCAAGAGCAGAAGTCACAGTGGCTGCAGATCCGTCGTGAGCGTCCCGACTATGTCCTGATGTGGGGCTGGGGCGTCATGAACTCTGTGGCGATCCAAGAAGCGGCCAACATCAACTTCCCGATGGAAAACTTCATCGGCATTTGGTGGTCAGGGTCAGAGAATGACGTGCGCCCGGTTGGTGCTGCGGCCAATGGCTATAAGGCAGCGACCTTCCACAACGTTGGTAAGGACTACCCCATCTACGACGACCTGCAAAAGTACGTCTTTGATAAGGGCATGACAGCCGGTGCTGGCGACCAAGTTGGTACAGCCGTCTATAACCGCGGTCTCTACGCGGCTATGATGGCGGTTGAAGGCGCACGCAAAGCTCAAGAGCTGGCTGGTCACGCGGCCATTACACCGCAAGAAATGCGCGACGGCCTGGAGGCGTTGGAGATTTCACAGGAGCTGATGAACAACTTGGGCATGCCCAACTTCGGCCCCAGCTTCAAGGTCTCTTGTTCTAACCACGGCGGTAGCGGCGATGTCGGCATTCAGCAGTGGGATGCGGCCGCGGGTACTTGGTCGCTGATTTCAGACTTTGCTCCGGTGGACATGGAAGTCATCCAGCCGCTGATCGAAGAAGACTCAGCCGCATACGCCGCAGAAGCGGGCGTTGAAGTGCGCAGCTGTAACTAAGGCGCTTCGCGTCAACTAAAGGCGGCGGGAGCCCCGGTCCTACCCAGGGCTCCCGCCTTCCTATCCAGGCGACTAAGAACGGCAGGCCCAGCCCCGGCGCACCCCTTTTGCGCCCCTGATGCATCCATGGCGCGCCCCTGGCGCATTTCTGGCGCA
>JAUIDR010000008.1 GCA_030428565.1 Alphaproteobacteria bacterium | reverse complement strand
GCATGGTCATATCGCCGTCCTGCTCTATCAGTTCGATCAACAAAGAGCGATGAGGGTCAAGCTTACCCCTGCCACGCGGGCGCCCTTGAGGCGCTGCCTTAGCCTGTCCCGTGCGCCGGATCGCAAGCCCCCAACGCGCCCCGGTGGCAGGCGAAAGCTTCAGGCGCAAGGCTGCTGCCCTCCCGCTTAACCCCTCCTCAATCAATTCTTGAAACCGCGCACGCAGCGCGTCCGGCAAAGGTGCTGACATGATCCATCCTCCCAAAAAGACTGAATCACAGATCAGCGCATAAAGGAATCCCTACCGATTCAGGTTTTTGGCAGAATGCTCTAGGGCTTCGCACTGTTGTGTAAAATGATGATTTTATCGCCCGACTGTATAATTGTCAGGCCGGGGGGCGCTTGCGTCTCCGGCGGACAAGTCGGTGACATGATGGTTAGTTCTTGCAAGGTTTCGTTGCAATGCGCTTCGCCTTGATAGGGCGTGCGATGGGTTTGTTTACCATAATCAATAATCAGGTCCTTGTCCTCGGTTCTGAGCGAGATCTGGTAGTATTCCAACGTGCTCTCATAGCCGTCCGTCAGCCCAACCCGAACGAATGAGTCGAGTGTGCGGCAGGCCGATGCGATGCTCTTTTTGCTCACACCGCAGTAAGCGGGAGGCGTCGCTGCGGCGCAAAGGGGTAAGACGGCGAACAGGGTAGCGGCGCAAATTGAGCGGGGCATGATGGCGGGCATCTCCATTTTTTTAGCCTTAGAAAAGATTTAAAATTATCTTTATTAGGGTGAACTTTTGGATATGATTTTGCAAATTAATTTTGTTTTTGCAGGTTGTTCGCGGGTCGGCCTCGCCGCGCTAATTAGGGTGTCGCTCCCAAACAAGACACCCGCGGTCGCCTCTGTCTTAGCTATGAGCCAATAAGCGCCAAAAAGGCGCTGGCAATCGTCCTTGAGGGAGGGCACATGGCGCAAGACCAGATTTTGGCAGCCGTAGTGGGTAACGACGAGGCATCAGCCGCCGCACGGCCTTCACGCCGTAGCGGGCGCAAGGGCAAGCTCGCGACGCCCCGCAAGTCCGATGTGGTGCGGGGCGGGATGCCAGGCGGGCAGTTCAAGCCGCTGACACCAGCGCATCAACAAGCGGTACACCAGGCGGCTCTGACGCTGTTAGAGACGGTCGGTATGGGCAACCCCACGCCTTCGGCTGTCGAGATTCTGACCGGAGCCGGGGCCAAATTAGACGATCGGGGGCGCATCCGTTTTCCGCGCGCTCTGGTCGAGGACACCTTGGCCAAGGCTGCGCGCCATTTCGTGCTGCACGGCCAAAAAGAACAGCACCATTTGGAGCCCTGGGGCAGCAACGTCTACTACGGCACAGCCGGTGCAGCGGTGCATTTGGTCGATCTGGAAAACAACAGTTACGAAGACACGACCGCCGATGCCTTATTCAAAGCGGCGCGTATCGTGGATGAAATGGACAATATCCACTTCTTCCAACGTCCTATGGTGGCGCGCGAATTGAGCGACCTGCAGGAGTTGGATACCAACACCCTCTATGCCTCGATCAAAGGCACGTCAAAACATGTCGGCACCTCCTTCTGTGAGGCCTGGACCATGCAGCAATGCCTGGAAATGCTGCACTATGTTGCTGGAGGCGAAGAAAATTTCCGCAAGCGTCCCTTTGTTTCGCAATCGAACTGCTTTGTGGTGCCGCCGCTAACCTTTGCTCAGGAAGCTTGCGGCTGTTTGGAGATCGCCACTCGCGCAGGCATGCCAGTCTTGCTGTTGTCGGCGGGGCAGGCGGGTGCGACAGCCCCGGCCTCAATCGTCGGCGCGGTGACACAGGCCGTCGCCGAGTGTTTGGCGGGCCTGGTCTACATCAACGCCATCGTACCGGGGCACCCAGCTATCCTCGGCACTTGGCCCTTTGTCTCGGACCTGCGGACCGGGGCCATGTCGGGCGGCTCGCCCGAACAAGCGCTGATCACAGCGGCTTGCGGACAAATGGCCCAATTCTATGATCTGACCGGCGGCTCTGCGGCCGGCATCACCGATTCCAAGCTGCCCGATGCCCAGGCGGGTTACGAGAAAGCCTACACCAACGTTCTGGCTGGTTTGGCGGGCGTCAACATGGTGTACGAGAGCGCCGGCATGCACGCCTCTCTGTTGGGTGTCTGCCTAGAGAGCTACATCATCGACAACGACATGCTGGGCGCTTGTATGCGCATCGTGAAGGGGGTCGAAGTCAGTCCCGAGGCGCTGGCGGTCGAGGTCATTGCCACGACCTGCCTTGAGGGGCCGGGCCATTACTTGGGCTCTGATATGACCTTGGGCTTGATGGAGAGCGAATATCTCTACCCCAAACTCGCTGAGCGCTGGTCACCAAAAGAGTGGGTCGAGCAGGGCAAGCCCAGTTTGATTTCGCGCGCGCGAGAGCGCATGGAGGCTATACTGGCGGGGCCCGTGCCTCAGCATATTCCGCTTGCAATTCAAGCGCATATCGAAGCCAATTACCCGATCAAGTTCTAAGTCTTGAACTTGATGGAAATCGCAATTTCCGCAACGCCAGCCAAATCAAAGGAGGCCCGAATGGCCGAAGACCAAAACCAACCGCAAACCACATCTGAAGGCGTGCCGGCCACGGCGCGGGTGGTCATCATTGGCGGCGGCGCGGTGGGCTGTTCGATCCTCTATCACCTGGCGCTGGCCGGTTGGACCGATTGTGTGTTGATCGAAAAGAACGAGCTGACGTCTGGGTCAACCTGGCACGCGGCGGGCAACTGCCCGTCCTTCTCCGGCTCATGGTCGGTCATGCAGATGCAGCACTATTCGACCCAACTGTTCAAAGTGCTGGGCGAGCGTGTCGATTACCCGATGAACTACCACAATACCGCTTCGATCCGCCTGGCGCACAGCCAGGACCGATTGAACGAATTCAAACACGTCTATTCCATGCAAAAGCATATGGGCAGCGGGCCCGACGGTATCGGCATGGAAATGATGACGGTTGCGGATATGAAGGCCGCGCACCCGTTCCTAGAGACGCACGATATCGTTGGCGGTATCTGGGATCCCTCGGACGGTGACATTGACCCGGCCCAGCTCAGCCAAGCCTACGCCAAGGGCGC
This sequence comes from Alphaproteobacteria bacterium, assembly GCA_030428565.1. Taxonomy (GTDB): domain Bacteria; phylum Pseudomonadota; class Alphaproteobacteria; order UBA7985; family JAUIBT01; genus JAUIBT01. The sequence goes on along the minus strand of JAUIDR010000008.1, from coordinate 76,125 downwards.
GCGCGATATGGGTGCCAAGATTGTACGGTTCTGTTCGGTTACGGGCTTGAGCCAGCGCGCGGACCATTCATGGGATGTGACCACAGATAAGGGCCCGATCCACGCCGAAATCATCGTCAACGCTGCGGGCTATCGTGCGCAGGAGATTGCGGGCATGATGGGGCGCAAGCTGCCCATTGCCACCATGGAACACCAATTCCTCATTACGGATACAATTCCAGAGCTGGCCGAACGCGGCGACGCGCGCGTGCCGCTGGTGCGCGACCCCGACATCTCCTATTACCTGCGCCAGGAAAAACACGGCCTGATTTTGGGCCCATACGAGTATAACTGTAAGGCGCGCTGGACCGAGCGCAACGATCCCATGCCGGCGGACTTTAGCTTCCAGCTCTGGGACGATGACTTGGAGCGCTTGGAGTTCTACATCGAGGATGCCATGCGCCGCATGCCGATCTTGGAAAAGGGCGGCGTGGCGCGCGTTATCAACGGGCCTATCCCCTACGCACCCGACGGAAACCCGCTGATTGGCCCCGCACCGGGACTGCGTAATGCCTTTGAAGCTTGCGTCTTTACCTTTGGCATCACCCAGTCAGGCGGCGCCGGTAAAGTGGCCGCGGAATGGATCACCGAAGGCGAGTGCGAATGGGACATGTGGTCTTGCGATCCGCGCCGCTTTACCAGCTATGCCAACACCGTGGCCTACTCGAAAGCCAAGGCCATCGAGGTTTATTCTCACGAGTACGCTCAGCACTTCCCGCATGAAGAGCGCCACCATGGCCGTCCCGTGCGCACCTCGCCCGTCTATGCCGCCCAAGCTGCCAAGGGCGCACGCTTTGGTGCGCGGGCAGGTTGGGAGCGCGCCATCTATTTCGATCCTGAAGGCCTGTTCGCTGAGCCGCAAAACACGCTTGGCAAGCCTGACTTCCAGTCGCTCATCGATCGCGAGCTGGAGATTGTCTCGACCCGCTGCGGCCTGATGGATTTGCCCGGCTTTGCGCGCTTTGAAATCAAAGGTGAAGGCGCGGGTGCCTGGTTTGATGGCTTGACTTGCTCGGCGTTGCCCAAGCCGGGGCGCATCGGCCTGGTCTATTGCTTGACGCCCAAGGGGCGCATGCTGACCGAATTTACTCTGACCCGTTTTGCTGAGGACCACTTCTGGCTTGTTGGTGCTGCGGGGGCCGAATGGCACGACCAAGACTGGCTGACCCAGCATTTGCCGACAGATGGCTCCATTACCTTGACCAACGTCACAGAAGCCTGGGATACGCTGGTGGTCGCGGGCCCGGAGTCACGCAAGGTTCTGAGCAAGGTGTTGGACGAGGATCTGTCGAGCGAGGGCTTTGGCTGGCTGACCCACAAATGGGTTGAGGTGGGCCACACCGAAGCGCTGGCTATTCGCGTCACCTTTGCCGGTGAGTTGGGGTGGGAGCTGCACGTCCCGATGACGCGCGCGCTGGGCGTCTATCAGGCGCTGAGCGCGGCTGGCGGCGAGGATTTCGGCGGCTATGCGCTGGACAGCTTGCGCCTTGAAAAGGGCTATAAGAACTGGAAGCAAGACCTGACCAACGACTTTACCGGCCATGAGTGCGGCGTCGGACGCTTTATCAAGGTCAACAAGCCGGTCGACTTCATCGGCAAGGCGGCGGTCACCGCTGAGCTAGCGGCTGGCGTCAAGCAGACTTCGGTCATGATGCTGGTTGATGAGACCTTGGAGATGGAAGCACCTTATCTTTCGACAGTCTTCAATGGCGATCAGGCGGTGGGGCTGGTCACATCCTCGGCCTTTGGTTCGCGTCTGGGACGCAATATTATGATGGCGACCATTGATGTTACTGCTGCTGATGAGGGCCAGCGCTTGGAGGTGGAGATTTTCGGCGTGCGTGTTGGCGTGACCGTCAGCCAAGCGGCTCTGTTCGACGCGAACAACGAACTCCTGCGCGCTTAACACGAATGCTGGCAGCCCAACCAGGAACCACCCGAGCAAGATATGCCTGAGCAAGATCTGCCCGCGCATGAGTCGCTCAAGTATGAACCAAATAAAAACCCCGGCAGCGGTCTGCTGTCGGGGTTCTTTGGTTAGTTTTGCAACAGATGCCGGATAAGCGGGCCTTGCTGCAAGATGGCACCACGCGGGGTGCTGGCTGTTGAAGCCTCCGGCAGGGCCCCGACTACCGGGACGACCGGAGCGGCGCTAACCGGCGCCTTTCAGCCCTTCATGGCCTCCAGCATGGTGGTGCCCAGGGCGGCGGGGCTGGCGGAGACGTGGAAGCCAGCCGACTTCATAGCCTCGATCTTGGAGCCTGCATCGCCCTTGCCGCCCGAAATAATCGCGCCAGCGTGGCCCATGCGCTTGCCCGGAGGCGCTGTGACGCCTGCGATAAAGCCAACGATCGGCTTCTTGACCTTTGAGCGGGCATAGAATTCAGCGGCCTGCTCTTCAGCGTCACCGCCGATTTCACCGATCATGATGATGCCCTGGGTCTCGTCGTCGGCCAAGAACAGCTCCAAGCAGTCGATGAAATTGGTGCCATTCACCGGGTCGCCGCCGATACCGATACAGGTCGTTTGGCCCAAGCCCGTCGCGGTCGTCTGCGCCACGGCCTCATAGGTCAGCGTGCCCGAACGAGACACGACGCCGATCTTGCCACGGCTGTGAATGTGGCCAGGCATGATGCCGATCTTGCACTCGCCGGGGGTGATGATGCCGGGGCAGTTGGGGCCAATCAAACGGGTCTTAGAGCCGCAAAGCGAACGCTTGACCTTGACCATGTCAGAGACCGGAATACCCTCGGTGATACACACGACCAGCTCGATTTCTGCATCGATGGCTTCCATGATGGAATCCGCAGCAAACGGCGGCGGGACGTAAATAGCCGAAGCGTTGGCGCCGGTAACGGCTTTGGCTTCTGCAACCGAGTTGAAGACCGGGCGATCCAGGTGGGTTTGCCCACCCTTGCCGGGGGTAACACCGCCAACGACCTGAGTGCCATAAGCAATGGCCTGTTCAGAGTGGAAGGTGCCTTGAGCGCCAGTAAAGCCCTGGGTAATGACTTTCGTATTCTTATCAACCAAAACAGCCATGGTGATTATGCTCCTTTTACCGCTTGGGTGATTTTTTCGGCAGCGTCGGCCAGGTTGTCCGCCGGAATAATGTTCAGGCCGGATTCCGCCATGATCTGCTTGCCCATCTCAACGTTGGTGCCTTCCAGACGCACTACCAAAGGCACGTTCAAGCCCAGCTCCTTGACCGCGGCAACAACACCGTTGGCGATGATGTCACACTTCATGATGCCGCCGAAGATGTTGACCAGGATGCCCTTAACGTTGGGATCACGGGTAATGATGCCAAAGGCCGCCTTAACACGCTCCTCGGTGGCGCCGCCGCCCACGTCCAGGAAGTTAGCGGGCTCAGAACCATAGAGCTTGATGATGTCCATAGTGGCCATGGCCAGGCCTGCGCCGTTGACCATACAGCCAATTTCGCCGTCCAGCTTGACGTAGTTCAGATCCCACTTGACCGCTTCCAGCTCGCTGGCTTCTTCTTCGGTCTCGTCGCGCATTTCCTGCAGGTCGGGGTGGCGGAACAGCGCGTTGTCGTCAAAGCTGACCTTGGCGTCCAGCGCGGAAACTTCGCCCTGCTTGGTGACGACCAGCGGGTTGATTTCCACCATGGCGCAGTCTTTTTCAACGAAGGCTTTGTACATGCCTTGCAAGAACTTGGTGGCCGACTTCATTTGCGTCTTTTCGGTCAGGCCCAGCGCAAAACAGATGGTGCGGCAGTGGTGGCCCTGAATGCCGGTGGCGGGGTCGATAGCAACCTGGATGATTTTTTCCGGGCTCTCGGCGGCTACGTCCTCGATCTCCATGCCGCCTTCAGACGAAGCAACAATGGTCACGCGCGATGAGCCACGATCGACCAGCAGCGCCAGATATAGTTCGCGCTCAATATCAACACCGTCGGCGATCAACAGGCGGTTGACCTGCTTGCCTTCGGGGCCGGTCTGCTTGGTGACCAGCACCTTGCCCAGCATGTTTTCTGCGGCCTTCACCACATCGTCGATGGTGCCGTTGACCACGACCTTAACACCGCCGCCATTGACGCGTTCAGGGTCATGGGTGAAGTGACCCGCTCCGCGACCGCCTGCGTGAATCTGTGATTTAACGACCCAAACCGGGCCGCCCAGAGCTTCCGCCGCTTGGCGGACTTCGTCCAGGTTAAAGGCAACCTTGCCAGCGGGCGTAGCAACGCCGAACTGAGCCAACAACTCTTTGCCTTGGTACTCGTGAATATTCATAAAAGAACTCCTTGCTTCAGCTCTTGGTGCGCGCAGCCAAAGCCGGGCGCGAGCCAGAAAGTCATGCGCAATCGACAGGCAAGCCAGAACGCAGGGCCGCCGTGGTGGCAACCGGATAGCGAGCCAGCTTGCCTTGTTCTAACGCTTAGGCGGCAGGCAGGTTGCGAACCGCGTCCATCAGGCCACGAACGGCATCAACGGACTCGTTAAACATACGCTGCTCGTCGTCGGAAAGGTCCAGCTCAACGATGCGCTCGACGCCTTCGGCACCGATGACAACCGGCACACCGACGTAAAGATCATTGACGCCGTATTGACCGTTCAGCGCCGCCGCGCAGGGCAGGACGCGCTTCTTATCGCGCAGGTAGCTCTCCGCCATAGCGATGGCAGAAGAAGCGGGCGCATAGAAGGCCGAGCCGGTCTTCAACAGGGCCACGATTTCGCCGCCGCCCTTGCGGGTGCGGTCAACCATGGCATCGACGCGCTCTTGAGTGGTCCAGCCCATCTTGATGAGGTCGGGCAGGGGAATACCGGCAACGGTGGTGTAGTTGACAACCGGGACCATGGAATCGCCGTGGCCGCCCAGGACGAAGGCGCTGACGTCTTCAACTGAGACGTTCATGTCGTCAGCCAAGAAGGCGCGGAAGCGGGCCGAGTCCAGAACACCCGCCATGCCGACGACCTTGTTCGCGGGTAGGCCAGAGGCTTCTTGCAGCACCTTAACCATGGCATCCAGCGGGTTGGTAATGCAGATAACGAAAGCGTTGGGGCAGTTTTGCGCGATGCCTTGGCCGACAGAATTCATGACCTTGCAGTTGATCGACAGCAGGTCGTCGCGGCTCATGCCAGGCTTACGCGCGACGCCAGCGGTCACGATGACAACATCAGCATCTTTCAGGTCTGCATAGTCTTGTGTACCGGTGATTTTTGCGTCGAAGCCCTCTACCGGGGAGGCCTCATATATGTCCAGTGCCTTACCCTGAGGGATGCCCTCAGCGATATCGAACAGGACGACATCGCCCAATTCTTTAAGACCAGCCAGCAGTGCCAGCGTGCCACCAATGTTGCCAGCGCCGACAAGGGCAATTTTGTTGCGTGCCATGAGGTTCCTCTCTTCCATAAGGGGCTTCTTGGGTTGGCCGATGCTTTAACCCAGAGCGACGCTCACTGGCAAGCGAACGACACACAGGCGTGCCATTGAGGTCGGGGCTAAATGTCTCACTAGTCTAGAGGAGGGGGGCGGAAGGGGGCAGCAGCAAGTGGCGCAACCGCCAAAACCAGTCAAGCTTGTTAAGGCGGTACGGCCCGGTCTTGACTGCCCGTGAGCCCGGCAGGCTTAATAAATATCGGCCTGAGCGGTGGTTGCGGCGGTCATAATTTTCGCGTCGTCCGATTTTCCCAGATCAAAAATTCACAAAACCAGATTAAAAATTCACAAAAAAAGACAGCGAACCAGGTGGAACGCTGTCTGGAGTAGCCTGTACCTCTTGGAAGCACGGCTCTAGGGGATCGAACGAGCAACTTCACGGAACCCAACCCAAAACCGATAAGAAACGGCTGTTGGGGCCTTAGGGACTGTCGGTTACTAATCCCTATGTTGGCACCTGGGAGGCTGAAAACAAGGTCGGCCAGCCGGGAAAGCTGGCGGCTCAAGCGTTTGTGAGCCGAGCCCTGCGCGCTAGCTGCCAGCGGCGGCCAGGCGCAGAGCCGCGCAGGCCAAAGCGCTGTCCGGGCAAAACCAGGGACGGCTGGCGTGTTGGTAGGAAAGGCGCAATACCAGCGCGCCTTTGTCGATCCGTGCTTGAACCACCTGCCAACCGTGCGGCAGACTCAGTCGCGGATAGATCAAGCGATCCAGGCGCTGCTTGGCGCGGGCTTCGGCACGGGGCAAAAGGCCCGGAAAGAAATCTTTGATTTCCAGCTTGCTGAGCTGCAGGCGGAGCGCGAGGCGGCCGTCGCGTGCCTGCGGTATGGCTTTGGCAGCCAAGTTGGCTCGCCAGCTTTGTTCCGCGCGTTTCAATATGCGGCCTTGCGCCTTAATGCCAAAGCGGGCCGATATGGCGATCTCGCTGTCTAAAATGCGGGCTTCGCCGGCGCTGAAACCCGTGACTCGGGCCAAGCCACTGACCTGCCGATTGACCCTTTTGTTGAGCAGCGCGGTCAGATCCAGGCGCTCGGGCTGACTGGTTAGGCGCAGATCCAGCTCGGCATGGGTCGGGATTTGTGCGCGCAGCGTACCCAGGCCTGATAGCTGGCCCTGCAGCAGGGTCTTGCCATCCTCGACCAGCCGAAGCTCTCGAGTGATGTTATTGATGAGGTAGCCACCTTCGCTGGCCGCTTCGCTCTGAATACGCGCCAGCGCCCGGTTGGCGACAACGCCCGCCAGACCGGTCAACACCAGCATCATCAGGAGGAGCGACAGCAGTAGGCGGCCAAGGTGAGCGGTCATGGCCCACTGCAAGCCATGGGTGGCGGTAGAACGACGATGGTAAAGGGCATGGCGCAGATCGCCTAACTGTCTGGGGAATTGCATTCAATGCGAGAGCCTGCCACACTGGTTCAGCTTGTGACAATACGCAAGCAACAGCTGGCCAACAGGGGAGATTGAGCCAATGGCGACCTTCGACAGCGAAAATGCCGCTCGGCTGCACCGCGAGTTGCACAGTCATTTGCCATCCGATCCAGCTTTGCGTGTCAAGACACTTGAGAGCCTAGCCGTTGAACGCGGTTTGGTGGCCTCAGAGACCGTCGATGCCTGGGTTGAAGCCTATTCCGAACACATCGGGCCCAAGCGCGGCGCACAGGTCGTCGCGCGCGCTTGGCTCGATCCAGCTTTTCGAAAGCGACTGTTGGAAAATGCCAACGAGGCGCTGAAAGAGTTCGATTATCAAGGCAGCGCGACAGGCCATCTGCAAGCGGTCGAAAACACCGACGTTCAGCACAACATGGTCGTTTGCACCTTGTGCTCTTGCTACCCCTTTTCGATCCTCGGCATGTCGCCTTCTTGGTACAAATCGGCCGAATACCGCGCCCGTGCGGTCCGTGAACCGCGCCAAGTTTTGGCGGAATTTGGCGTTGAATTGCCCGACCAGGTCGCTGTGCGGGTCTGGGATAGCACCGCCGAGCTTCGCTATCTGGTTATTCCACAGCGCCCGGCAGGGACCGAAGGCTGGGATCGAGACCAGCTTGCCGCCATTGTAACGCGCAATTCTATGATCGGCACCGATCGCGACTTGAAAGGGGAGGGCGCCTGATGGACGGCATTCATGATTTAGGCGGCATGCAGGGCTTTGGCCCCATCCCCGTCAAGAGCGGTGACAAGGGCTTTACCGAGTTGCAGGACTGGGAAAAGCGTATGTGGGGCTTGGCGCGCAGCGGAATTGCCCAGGGCGTGACCATTGACTGGTTTCGTCATGGCTTAGAGCGCATGGTGCCTAGCGACTATCTCAGTTTTGGCTACTTTAATAAATGGTGCGCCAACTATTTCATGCTGATGGTCGATCACGGCTCTATCAGCATGGACGATGTGAAGCGCGGCCACTTGCTGGAGCCCTGGCCTGCCGCCGAGGCCAAGACCGGGGCCGACATCGTTGCTCTCAACGCTAAGGGCGATATCAGCTTTTTGGTGGAAGGGGCGGCGGCGCCAGCTTACTCGGTAGGCGATCGGGTGCGCACGCTGCGCACACCGCCCAAGGCCGCCCATACGCGCTTGCCCCGCTATGCCCGCGATGTGGAAGGCCAAATCATCGCTTATCACGGCGCGCACGCCCAGCCCGAATTGGGCGCGCAAGGCTTGAAAGGCGGCGAGGCGCTTTATACCGTGGTTTTTTCAGCACGCGCGCTCTGGGGCGAAGAGGCCGACCCCCGCGATGACGTGACCCTTGATCTCTGGGAGTCCTACCTTGTTCCAGCCTGATGATCCTCTGGCGCCTCCGCAACCCGTCTTCGACGAGCCCTGGCAAGCGCAGGCTCTGGCGCTAGCGGACTCGATGGTCAAGGCCGGGCACTTTAGCGCCCATGACTGGGCTCAAACGCTCGGTGCCGCCTTGCGCGAGGCCGAGGGGCGCGGTGCGCCCGATACGCTGGAGACCTACTATCTAGCTGTGGTCGAGGCGCTGGAGGCTTTGAGCCAGAGCCAGACCGATATCACACAGGACGACCTGAGCGCGCGTCGTGCGGCTTGGGAGGAGGCCTATCACCGGACCCCGCACGGCCAACCCGTGCTGCTGAAGCCCTAGAGGCTGTTTCGCGCGCCGGCACACCTCCTGCGGTGCCCCCAAGACAAGTGATGGGGCGCTGCGGCTTAGGCGCTGTTTGCGCCAGCGGGATCGCCGGAGCTTGGTCGCTGGCCGCCAATCGCGGCGGTTTGGCGTCTTTGCGCGCTCGGGCGAGGATCTAGCGCTGTTGACAGATGTCATAGCTGACTACGATCAGCGCGATGAGCTCAGCTATGCGCGCCCGCGCCCTGACACCCAAAAGGGCTGGAACAGCGAAGCCCCGGTTGAGCCCAACTTTATTTGGATTGATCTGCCCTACCACAATCGTTTGGCCGACGATGCTAGAGCCGGTCTGGAAGAAGTGGTCGAGGCCCTAGGCGGTCAAGTGGACCGCTTGGATGGCGCTGATAATTTGACCAACCTGGTGCAGGTGCAACAAGTCATCCACGACTACGAAATCGTGCGCCACTTGGAGCAGACCTTTACCCAACATTGGGATCAGGTCAGCGATACTCTGAGGCCAGTAATCGAGCGCGGCCGTCAGCACTCGGATGCGCAATACGAAGACGCGCTGGGCGTTATGGCCTCAGCGGTTGCCTATTTCGATGAATTTTTCCACGACTACGATGCGGTCGTGGCGCCCAGTGCGCCCGGCCAAGCACCCTTGATTGCCGATGGCGGTACGGGTGATCCCATCATGTCAACCGTCTGGACCACCGCGGGCCTACCTTGCATTACTCTGCCCTTGTTGGTGGGGGAAAACGGCCTGCCTGTGGGCGTGCAGCTCATTGGTGGCGCAGAAGAAGACGATCGGTTGATGCGCACGGCCCGTTGGCTGCTATCATACTTGGACATCGCCTGAGCATAGCGAAAGGAAAGCACATGCTACCCAAAGGACTGCAAATTATTTTGGCTTTGATCGCCACCGCAACGATGGCGACTTTTATTCTTGGCCTGGCGCATTCGATTTCCACCGGTTTTGCCGGCTTTTGGGGCGGCTTACCGTTTTGGGTCATCGCGGTCACTGTGTTGTTGATGGCGACGTACGATTTCTTCGAAGAAACCGTTTTCAAGAAGTCTTAGTGCAATGACTAAGCCCCGGCTCTGGATTACGCGCCGCTTGTCCGACGCTACTTTGGTACGCGCCGATCGCGACTATGATTGCGAGATCAATCACGACGACCGCGTCTACTCCAGCGATGAGATCATATCGCGCAGCAAAGAGTTTGATGCGATCCTGCCCTGCCACTCAGAGATTTTTAACGCCGACGTGGCAGCACGGCTGGATCCGCGGATCAAAATCATTGCCAACCATTCGGTCGGAACAGATCGCTGTGATTTGCCAGCTTTGGCAGCAAAAGGAATCACGGTAACGAACACCCCAGACGTGCTCTCGGATGCGACGGCAGAGCTGGCTTTCTTGCTCATGCTGGGCGCGGCGCGGCGGGCGGTAGAAGGCGATGCCTTGGTGCGCCAAGGGCGCTGGGACTTCTGGAGCCCGGCCTTTATGGTGGGTAAGCAAGTCAGCGGCGCGCGTATCGGCATTGTCGGCATGGGGCGCGTGGGGCAGGTGATGGCTAAACGGGCTAGCGGTTTTGGCATGCAGGTGCACTATTACAACCGCCGCCGATTGCCAGTTGAGCTGGAAGCTGGCGCCCAGTACCACGATAGTTTGGATAGTCTGCTGCCGATCGCAGATTTTCTTTCGCTGCATTGCCCAGCAACACCGGATACCACCGTTTTCATGACCGCAGAGCGCTTCGCCCAATTGCCAGACGGCGCGGTTTTTGTTAACTCAGCACGGGGCGCACTTGTCGATGAGGCAGCGCTGTTATCGGCGATTAGCAGCGGTAAATTGCTGGCGGCGGGCTTGGATTGCTTTGTAACAGAACCCGGCGGCAATCCGGCCTTTGCGACTCACGATAACATCTTTATGTTGCCGCATATTGGCAGCGCAACGCGCGAAACGCGCGACGCTATGGGCTTTAGGGCGTTGGACAATTTGGACGCTTTCTTTGCGGGCCAGGAGCCGCGCGACAAGCTATAGTTCTTACAGAGCACCGCTGCGCTTAGTGGCGATGGCACTGAAATCACATAATTTTTGGAGACCGAAGCATGGCAAAAGTTGCTTTTCTTGGATTGGGTGTCATGGGCTACCCCATGGCTGGGCACTTGGCCAAAGCGGGCCACGAAGTGACCGTTTATAACCGAACCGCCGCCAAGTCCGCTGCTTGGGCCAAGCAACACGGCGGCAGGGCTGCCGCGACCCCGCGCGAGGCGGCACAAGGCGCCGACTTCGTCATGTCGTGTGTCGGCAATGACGACGATCTGCGCTCAGTCTGTTTGGGCGATGATGGCGCGCTTGCGGGTATGGCCAAGGGCGCGATTTTCGTCGATCACACCACGGTTTCGGCCAAGGTAACGCGCGAGCTTTACGCTGCGGCGGCAGGCATTGGCGTCTCTTTCGTTGATGCGCCGGTCTCTGGCGGTCAAGCAGGCGCTGAAAATGGCGTTCTGTCGATCATGTGTGGCGGCGATCAACCGGCCTACGATGCTGCTGAGCCCGTCATGCAGGCTTATGGCCGCTCTATTAAGCGCCTGGGTGAAAGCGGCGCCGGTCAGCTGACAAAAATGGTCAACCAGATCTGTATCGCAGGTCTGGTACAGGGCCTCAGTGAGGGCCTGCATTTTGCTGAGAAAGCTGGTCTTGATGGCAAGGCCGTGGTCGATGTCATCGCTGGCGGCGCTGCGGGAAGCTGGCAGATGTCGAACCGCTATGAGACCATGCTGGATGATCATTTTGAGCACGGCTTTGCGGTCGATTGGATGCGCAAAGATCTGGGCATTTGCCTAGCGACCGCTAATGAGAACGGTGCCAGCTTGCCGGTGACCGCGCTGGTCGATCAATTCTATAAGGATGTGCAAAAGCTGGGCGGAGGCCGTTGGGATACCTCGGCTTTGATCCGTCGTCTGCGCGCGCTGGGCTAATCTAGCGCAAGCCGCGAACGAGTGGCAACACGCGTGAGCATGGACTTGCGTTAGTAATCAGTCAGCTAGAGCGGATGGGCTCTTGTTAATCCAGCGCCCGACGCTCTAAGCGCGATCAACTTGGGTTCGAAGCATAACGACAAGGACGTTTTGCGGTTGACAGTTGCGCGATTTGAGCGCGGCATGGGGCTCATCCAGCGCAAGGAGAGGGGGCTGCTATGTCGAGCAAAAGTGGTCGGGAGGCTGTCAATGTGGCTCGGTTCGTTTCCGTGCCGAGCCCGATTTGACCAACGGGCATTTTTGCCACTGCCGCATGTGCCAAAAGGCCGTGGGCGGCCCGTTCGCTGCACATGTTGGCGTGGCCAAGGTCTCGCTTGAATGGACGCACGGTATGCCGTCGGAGTTTGAAAGCTCTACTGCAATATTTAGAGGCTTTTGCCGCGACTGCGGGACTTATCTTTATTTTCGCCGTGCCAACTCAGAGCGGCAGTCCCTGGCGATTGCTGCTTTTGACCGCGCGGCTGAGATCCCCATCATCGCCGAATTGGGCATTGAAAGCCGCTGGCCTGCGCTTGTCCCTCTGCCCGTCGAGCAACTTTCATCCGAGGACGACAACCCTGGCAGTTTGGAAGCGATCCAGGCGAGCAATCACCAGCACCCGGACCACGACACCTGAGATGCGCTCGTTTGGTAGCAAGCGCGACAATGCGCTTAGTCAATCAAGGCCTTGATTACTCACAGTTCGGTGATGCGGGCGGTTGAAGAATCGGGGAGACATTGTTACCAGAGCGTTACATCTCTCCTGCTACATCCTGCGCGGACAAAAATCCCATGAAAATCATCTCCGGGACTTCCAATCCTACCCTTGCGCGTGCCGTTGCGGCCTATATGCGTACCAAGCTGACCGAAGTCGATATCAAGCGATTCAAGGATCAGGAAGTTTATGTTGAAGTGAAAGAAAACGTCCGCGGCCAGGACGTTTTTGTTTTTCAAGCCACCTCAAAGCCTGCCAATGACAGCTTGATGGAGCTGTTGATCTTGATCGACGCTATCAAGCGCGGTTCGGCCAGCCGCATTACTGCGGTCATTCCTTATTACGGCTATGCCCGCCAAGATCGAAAAGTTGCGCCGCGCTCGCCGATCTCGGCCAAGCTGGTGGCCGACCTCATCACAACGGCGGGCGTGGATCGCGTCTTGATGCTGGACCTGCACGCGGGACAAATCCAAGGTTTCTTCGATGTCCCCGTTGATAATTTGACCGCCGCGCCGGTATTTGCCGAACACATCGAGACCGAGCTTCAGGTTGACAACAAAAAGACCATGATTGTTTCGCCCGACGTCGGCGGCGTGGTACGCGCGCGCCAGTTGGCCAAAATGATCGAGTGCGATATTGCGATTATCGACAAGCGCCGTCCGCGCGCGGGCGTCTCTGAGGTCATGAACGTAATCGGTGACGTATCGGCGCGCGACTGTGTGCTGGTCGATGACATCGTTGATTCGGCAGGTACGCTGTGCAACGCCGCCCAGGCTCTGATAGATTCGGGCGCCAATTCGGTTCAGGCCTATTGTACGCACGGCGTTTTGTCCGAACCCGCGTTGGAGCGCATTAGCACATCGCCGATGGAGCGCCTTTACATCACGGATTCCATCGAAGCGACACCCGAGGTCGAAGCCCACGACAAAATCTCTCAGATTACGGTTGCAACCTTGATCGGAGAGGCTATGTTGCGCATCCGCGATCACGAGTCGGTCACAGAGCTGTTCCGTCGTGATTGGATGCACACAGTTTAGCGCTTTTTCGCGCTAATTCCCTGCTCGCTTGGTCGGAAACCACCCTGGAGGCCCGACCTGGATTGGCGAGCCTTTCTAACTTTGGAGACACACATGTCTAACGAAACTTCTGTGCTCAACGTTGAGCGCAAGGACGGGGCAGGAAAAGGGGCCGCTCGTCAAACACGCAAGTCTGGCCGCGTGCCTGGCGTCGTGTATGGCGGTGGCAAGGATGCTGTTATGGTATCATTCATTCCGGGCGACCTGGAGCGGACACTCAAGAACCCCGCATACTATTCGACCCAGTTCGATTTGGTCTTCCCCGATGGCAGCAAAGAGCACGTCATCCCCAAGGCCGTGCAGTTCGACAAGGTGTTGGATCACCCGATCCACTTGGACTTCCTGCGCGTGTCTGGTGACACCATGGTCAACGTGTTCGTGCCGATCGAATTTGTGAACGAAGAAGAGTCACCCGGCCTGAAGCGCGGCGGCGTCCTCAGCGTTAACCGCCACGAAGTGGAAGTTATCGCCAAGGCGTCCATCATTCCTGACAAGCTGATCATTGATCTGACGGGCCTGGAAATCAACGACGCGATCAAGTGGTCAAACGTGACCGTTCCTGAGGGTGTTGTTCCGGCCATTAGTGACCGTGACTTCGCAATCGCCAACGTATCTGCTCCGACCGGCATGGCCGCGGCGAGCGATGAAGACGAAGACGGCGAAGAAGGCGAGGAGTAATCCTCATGTGGCTGCTTGTCGGCTTGGGCAATCCTGGCGACAAGTATGCTCGCAATCGCCACAACATCGGCTTTATGGCCCTGGACCGCTTGGCGGACAAGTACAGCGCGTTTTCGCTCTGGAAGTCCAAGCACCAGGGCCTTTTGGCTGATGCCAGCCTGGCCCAGCAAAAGGTCTATCTGCTCAAGCCGCAGACCTTTATGAACAACAGCGGGCCCAGCGTTAGTGCGACCGCCAGGTTCTATAAAATCCCACCCGAACGCGTCGTCGTCTTCTATGACGAATTGGACTTGGCTCCCGGAAAAATCCGCATAAAACGGGGCGGTGGCAACGGCGGCCACAACGGGCTGAAATCAATCGACGCGCATTACGGCAAGGATTACTGGCGCGTTCGCCTTGGCATTGGCCATCCCGGCGCCAAGGAGCGCGTCATCGGCCACGTGTTGGGCGATTTCACCAGCAGCGAACAAGCTTGGCTCGATCCCTTGCTAGACACGCTCGCTCTCCACTTGCCCCATCTTCTAGCGGGCAAGCTCGAGACCTATCAATCCAAAGTTGCGCAAGACTGCCCGGCGCCCAAATAGGCCCTTAGGTAAGCGCTATTGCGGCTGTGCAGCCGCTATCGAAACAGAACGGAAATCATGCCATGGGTTTTAACTGCGGTATTGTTGGCTTGCCCAACGTTGGTAAATCCACCCTTTTCAACGCTCTAACCCAAACGGCGGCGGCCGAGAGTGCCAACTACCCGTTTTGTACCATTGAGCCCAACACCGGGCGGGTGGCGGTGCCAGACGAGCGCTTGGACGACGTGGCCAAGATCGCCGGCAGCCAGAAAATCATCCCGACCCAGCTTGAATTTGTCGATATCGCGGGCTTGGTAAAGGGGGCCTCGAAGGGGGAGGGCCTGGGCAACCAATTCCTGGCCAACATCCGTGAGACCGACGCCATTTTGCACGTTCTGCGTTGTTTTGAAGGCGATGTGACCCACGTTGAAGGCTCCGTTGATCCGCTGCGTGACGCTGAAATCATCGAGACAGAACTCATGCTGGCGGACCTGGAGAGCGTCGAAAAGCGTTTGGGCAATTTGCGCAAGAAGGCCCGCGCCAAAGAAAAAGAAGCCGCCGAATTGGTGGCGCTGTTGGAGCCGATTGCTGAGGCCCTGGCCGACGGCAAGCCCGCGCGCACGGTCGAGGTCTCAAAGGACCAGCAAGCCCTGTTCGAACAGCAGCAATTGTTGACCGCAAAACCGGTTCTCTACGTCTGCAATGTCTCGGAAGATGAAGCGCAGAGCGGCAATGCCTTGACCGAAAAAGTGGCGGCTATGGCCGTCGAAAAAGGCGCGGATCATGTCATTATCTCAGCGGAAATTGAGGCGGAGATCGCCCAGCTTGAGACCCAAGAGGAAAAAGATGAATACTTGGCAGATCTGGGCCTGAGCGAACCCGGCCTGGCCAAGCTGATCCGCAAAGGCTACGCGCTGTTGGATCTTTTGACCTTCTTTACCTGTGGTCCAAAAGAAGCGCGGGCCTGGACGGTCGAGCGCGGGTCGTATGCGCCCCAGGCAGCTGGCGTCATCCACTCCGATTTCGAGCGTGGCTTTATTCGCGCCGAGACCATCGCCTTCCAAGACTTTCTAGATTGCGGCGGTGAGACTGCGGCTAAGGAAGCGGGCAAAATGCGTCAGGAAGGCAAGGACTACTTGGTCAAAGACGGCGATATTTTCCACTTCCGCTTCAATGTCTAGTTGAGCTCGAGCCTCGTTGCCGTATCGATGATTGCCACCTTGGTCTTAACCTCATCGTGGCCTTGGAAATCGTCTTTTTGCAGTTCAGCTTTCGGCAAATCGATTCATCCATTATTATCAAATACATATATGTGCCGAGATGGCGGGAATGTTAGCGCCACGAATCTTTGCGGCGTGTGGTATTTATGCAACGCTATTGCAATTTAAGCGTGTGATTGACGTTATCGAATGGACCTCGTTGCGAATGGTGTCTAGAAAGAGTCTCGATAAGCATAATTGAGACTATTCAAATGAACAGAATCAATGCCTGGGGCTGTGCCCTTGTCGGAGCGGCTTTGGCTGGCTTTTCGAGCGCTGCCAACACCCAGGATCTGATCGTAAGCGGTTTTGTCAGCTTTGAAGCGGCCTATGGCTCCGCTTATGATCTTGAACGGGTCTCTGATCCCGATTGGGACATCTTCGATCTGCCTGATCCGGCCTTAATTGCCAGTGTTGGTGGCGTTGAAAATCTTGATTTTGGAACGGACGCTAGGCTGAATTTTGACTACGCGAACGCGACCAAAAGCGGGTTGGAGTACGGTGCCCACCTGGAGCTGGATTTCTATTCCTCGGATCGAGAGCTTGAAAAGGCAGATCAGCTCAGCGGATTTCTAGCATCCCTATTGGAGGTCAGTTTAGGAGTCAGTGATCAAGATGCCCTCGATCTTCTGCAAAAAAATGACTACCTCGGCCCTAACGCCGTTGGGTTCAATGACGGCTATGTGTTTGTGAACTCGGCGCTGGGTAATATCAAACTCGGGGACACCGGCTCGGCCGGCTTGGCTAGCAACCAGCTTAACGTTCCCTATTTGGCACCGGGCGCGCTGGAATTCGGGGCCTATGATAACCTAGAAAAAGCGCAGCTATTCTATAGCAACAGCTTCGCTGGCGTGGATTTTGAAGCCTCGCTCGACGACGATTCCAATTGGGCACTTGGGCTGGGGTACGGCGCCGTCGTCGGTGGCGTCGATGTCAATCTTGGACTGTCCGCTGGCGAAGAGAGCTTGGCTGCGTCGCTTGCTGCGGCTGTCGGCGGGCTTTCTTTCGGGGTTGACTACGCCATGGAGGAAATTGGCTACACCAGCTAGTACATTGCCAGCGGTATCCAATATGACCTTGGGGCCCTGACCATTGGTGGCGGGGTCGAAACGGAGATTCGTCACGGAGCGCGGAGCTATGTTCGAAACACGGTACCTTTGCCGGTTCTGGTTGTGGATCGAAGTGGCGAAGAATATGAGACCAATGCTTTTGTCGGCGCAAGCTATGAACTCGCCGACGGTTTGACCTTCTCGATTGGTGCTGCGTCGCTTGACAGCGACTCAGCCAGTAACACCTCTGGCGACAGTGTTTTTCTGAATTTGTTTTCTGAAGCCGCTGGTGGTCTGTCAGGCCAAGGCTTCAATCTTAACGACCCCATTTTCTTGGGCAAAGAGCGCCGAGACTGGGTCGCCAGCGCTTCGATTACCGTTGAGTTCTAAAGCCTACCGGGCTCTGGCGGAGCGCCGCTTACTTCGCTTTACCCAGAGTGTTGGCTTCACACCGCTCGTTGCCTAGCAAAAGCAGGGCGCCCGGTAGCAGGTGACGTCTAGGCGAGGCCGCGGCGATACTTTTGGGCGCCAGCCTTATAGCGCGACGGCCATTCGCGCACCGGCCCTGTATCGACGTGGATAAAATCGGATCCAGGATAATAGCCGACACCGCCCGCATTCAAGCGCAGGGCGTTGTGATAGAAGTCTTCTAGCCCTTGTTTCGACGGACTGATGTCGATCGCCTGTCCGCGCAGGTGATAGGAGTTCTTGGCCACACCACCCGAACGCGCCCTCAACATGGCGTTGGTCTGGGGCGAGCGGTAGGCGGAGATGACTTGCAAGTCCTGGCCTGGTGCTAGGCGCGCCAAAAGATCATACAGCGCCAAATCCATGCGCCGGGTCTCATCGTTGCGCCAATCGCGCATGAAGTGTTCCAGCTCAGCCACCGCAATTGGGTCGAGAGCGCCGCTGCGCCCCCGATGCGCCAGCAAGATTTCTTCCCCATTATGAACATTGCGCAAGCGAACGCGTTCTCCGCGCGCATTGAGGGCAGGGCGCGAAACAGCGCTGCTGTCGCCGTCAGCGGACTGCGGTGAGCGCTTGGCCGTCTGCGTGGCTGCCTTGGCTGGTGGGGCGGCGATCTTAGCCGGGTCTGGCAGCTCTTGGCTGAGGCGCGCGATCATGGCGTCCAAGTCCGCTTCCGCTTCCGTCCCGGGCTGGTTCTTAGCCCAGGCGAGCGCGCTGCGCTCAACCGATTGCGGCTTGGAGCGGGGCAGCGGCGATATAGGCGTTGTCTTTGCGCTCGGCAGCGGTAAGGCCGCGGGCACATTGGCCTGCATCTCTGGGCTCAGTGAGGCGAGCTGCAGCCGGGCAGGGCGTGCCTCGCCAGCAAAGCTTGGACGCTCGGACTCGCGGTCCAGGTATTCAAGGGCTTCAGCTTGCTCCAAGGCGTATGTCGAGATCGGTTTGAGCCAGGGATTGCTGTTTGCTGTTGCGGCCGTCGTCAGAGCATCGCGCTGGCCGAGCGCCAGAGCTGGGCCTTTGAAGGCCGACATGAAGCCGAATGTTGCCGCGCCACCCAGGCCCAAAAAGCCGAGCCCTGACAAGCCCATCAGCGCGACCCGTCGCGCTGGGCTTTGCGGCGCTTGGGCCTCGGGCGGTGGCGGCATGGCCCCAAATTCTATGTGCTGGGGTGAAGACTGCGGCGATCGGTGTGAGGCCGAAGGCGGCACCAACAGCTGCTCGGACCAGTGCTGTGCTTGCTTGGGACCATCAACCCAGGCCGTGGCCTCGCGGTCGTCGTTGCTTTGCCGATCTTGCTGGGGCCAATCTTGCTGGGGCCAAGCCTGCGGCTCTTGGTAAGCCCAAGCATCGCCGGGCCAGGCCTGTTCTAACGGGACCGCCGAACTGTCGCTGTCCGGGTAGGCTTGGTAGCGCGAATCAAAACCGCTGTCTTGGCCATAGCAGCCCGCAGCGTCGAAGGCCCTGGCGGTGTCATACGCCCTGATCTCGTCATACGCGCTGGTCTCACCATACGCTCTGGCCTCGTCGTGCGGATTGTGGGGCCAAACGTATGCCGCTTCACCGCCAAGGTAGTCGTGGTAATCCCTGTGATTGTCTAAGAAAGGGGCGGCCTCAAAGCCATAAGTGGCTTCGGCATGGCTGTCGGCCCAGTTTGGGGTATCGTGGTAGAGTCTGTCATCGTAGCGGGTGTCGTCGTAGCGGGCGTCATCGTCGCCGTCTAGTGGGGGCTGCCGCTTCCAGCTTGTGGTGTGCTCAGGCCAATCATCGAAGCTGGCGGCTGGATACGGCCCTGGCTGACCGTCCGGCGCCGAAACGCTCGCCGCTTCTTCGTCATAGCCATAGGCCCAATCGGGCTGGGGGACATCGTCATCTTGGGGCAGGGCGGTCGGGGTGCCTAGCTCGGCATAGCTGCTACGCCAAGGCGGTGTCGACCGGTCGGGAGACAACAGCGCGCTGGGGTCTTGGTGGGTATTGTAAGTTGGCGCGACGGCGGGGTGGGCCGTGTTTCCCATGCCACCCATGCCAGCCATGCCCATGCCACCATGCGAGTCGTCACAGAGCGGCTGGGGCCAGTTGTCGGGCCACTGATCTGCGTTGAGGTTGGTACTGGGCGTGGCACTGGTGATGACACTGGGGTCCACTTTCGTCTCGCCCGCCATTTGCCGTGGGGAATAGGTCGTACCTGGCCGCCTGCCGATGTCATCGGCGGGCGCGCCCGAACTCAAGCGAAAACGGCCTTTGGCGATACTCAAGCTTGCCTCGTCTACCCTAGCTCAAAGTCACAAACAAAAATCACTGGGACAATGCTGAATTTATCACAAGCCCCTGTGCAGGACTATGCGCTAGATTAAGGCAAGATTGGGCAGGTTTCCCGTTTAATTAGAGAAAGTTCAGGATAAGCTCGTTGTCGTAGCTGTAAAAATCATCCTGGAAGCGCAATGTCCCATCGTCGTCAACCCAGACGGTAATGTAAGACAAGAAGACCGGCACCGGGTCTTTGACTTTGACATAGCGGGTGTCGCCTTCGCTCATGTAGCGGCGAATCTTCGACATTGGCCATCCGCCTTGATCGTCCAAAATAAACTCGGCCAAGTCGGCGGGCTTGCCCACGCGCACGCAACCCGAAGAATAGGCGCGGGTGGCGTGGCCAAACAGGCTCTTAGACGGGGTGTCGTGCAGATAGATTGAAAGATCGTTGGTCAAGCTAAAACGCACGCCGCCCAGGGCACCGCGATCGCTTGGCGGTTGACGCAGGGTCACGTGCTGAAGCAGGCCGCGCCGCGCCGCTGTCGCCGGGTCGATCAAGCGGCCGTTGAAGTACATTTCCAACCCCTTGTTGGCTGGGTAATAGGGGTTGGCCAGCATGTTGGGCAGGTAGTCTTGGTTGAAGATGGTTTTGGGCACGGTCCAATCGGGGCGGAACTTAAGCGTCACGACCTGGTCGGCGATGACCGGTGTGGGGCGCTTAGGCTTACCGATGACGACCGGCATGGTTAGGGCCTCTTGGCCGTCGCGATACGCGCGCAGGGTATAGTCGCCCATGTTGACGCGGATATAGCGATTGCCGGTCGGATCGAACTCCCAACGCAGGCGCTCCATGTTGGCCTTGATCTGCAAGACACGGTATTCAGCCGAGGTGTTCAGGTGCTTGAAGGTGTTGGGGCCGACCACCGCATCCGGGCTCAGATTGTGGCGCACTTGGAAGTGTTTGACCGCATCGGCCAGGGCCTCATCGAAGTAATTTGGATTGCTGGCCTGGGCTTTGGCGGTCATGACGCGGGTCTGCTCGCTGTGCGCCGGAAGGCCAGCGTCATCGCCGTTGGTCGCCAGCTGGTCCTGCATGGCGGCCGCTTGCTCGCCGCTGCTGGCAGCGCTGGGTGACAGGCTGTGGTTGATTTGCTCGGCGCTTAGATCGCCGTCATCGCCGACCTGGTCAAGCGGATTGGGCGCTTTTAAGTCACCCATCAAGATCAGCTTATCGCGCAATGCGGCGACGTTGGGGTGCTCCATGCCCGGCTTCAGGATTTCGGTCTCATCGATTTCGGGAAAGTCGCCATGCGCCACGATATTTTGGTACTGCTGCAGCGCTTTACGCAGATCAAGGTAGTAGCGGGACTTGGGCAGCCGCGAGTCCAGCCAAGCCAGCAGATGTGGCGCTTCAAGGCCTTCGCCTGCGACATCGGCAAGGTTGATGGTGTAACGGAAGTTATAGCGGCCTTCATCGAAATCGCGGGTCAAGCTCATATAGGCCGCGGTCAAAAGGTAGTCGGTCTCGGCGATGGCATCATCGCTATCCGGCAGGCTCGCGGTCAAGGCGCTGACATCGTAGTGGGCCGGGTTGAGGCCCTCGCGCTTGCTGAGCGCAGCAGCGGTCATCAGATCTTTGACCTTCGGAGACCAGCGGCGCTCCGGCAGCCATACAGGGCGATAGTCGCGGTCTTGGTAGAGCGCTTTGAGCTTGCTCTTTTCAACATCGTAGCGCTGGGCATCACTGGTGCCATTCGAGCCCACGAAGTCCTTGAGCGCAGAGATCAAGGTCTCTTCGGCAAGCTGGGTATCAATGACCGGCGCCGCAATAGTGCTGACCGGGGTCAGTAAGCCAAAAGTGGCTGTTCCAAGACCCAGGGCCAAGCCCGCAGCGAGACCCAATTTGCGAACAACGCACAAGCCTTGTGGCATCAATGGGTTGCGGGCTGATCGGCGAGGGGCCAGGGAACAATCAATAAGAAGGGGCATAAGATAAGCTCTTTAGCGTACGCAGGGCGAAATTTGGGACTCATTGGGCGAGGCGCTGGGGCCTCACCAACAAGGTTGATATGGGCCGGGTTGCAGCCTCGATTCTTGGTCTGGATGGCAGGTTCCAATCCTCTTAACGGCCATTGCGTCCTTCCCTTCGCTACGCTTGCGGGGTGTTTGCCCCTCTTGCA
The DNA here is from genome assembly GCA_030428565.1 of Alphaproteobacteria bacterium. Taxonomy (GTDB): domain Bacteria; phylum Pseudomonadota; class Alphaproteobacteria; order UBA7985; family JAUIBT01; genus JAUIBT01. The sequence continues at coordinate 54,354 of JAUIDR010000008.1, read as the reverse complement.
AGAGCGCCGTCGGCGCATAGGGGCTGACCGAAGTGGGCGGCCCAAGGTCATCGGGCGACGATTTTGCTTAGGCTGCCGACCAGATAAAGCGCGCGTGCGGATTGACACGATGGGGGACGATTGTTATCGCGCCTTGCCGGTCTTTGCAATATGAGAACGGGGGCGTTGGGATCAAATCACTGAGACGTTAGAGAAGCAGCGATCCCGCAGCGGGGAATCCAGAGTGCGACAGGGCAGCGACATGATGAGAGCGCAACACGCGACGGCAAGCCAACAGGCGGGCGGCAAGCCCGGCGCCGCTTGGTTGTTTGCGGTGTGGCGACTGGCTTTCGTGCTGCTCGCGGGGCTTGTCTTGCTGGGATTAGCCAGCGAAGTCGCGCGGGCGAACGCGCCCAAGCCGATCACTAAGCCCCAGCGATTGGCGATCACGGCGCCTGTGTCGGGCAGCGGGCAACAAAGTGGGCCTGTAGGTTCTGCCGCACCAGCAAGCTCAGCGGCCCCGGCCAGTCCGCCGCCTAAGCCCATGATAAAGCCTCAAGATATCGCCGTTCTGGATCAGCGGTTAAATCGACTGGTCTATCTGCCACCGGCCTTGCAGGTTCAATGGCAGGCCTACAGCCGTTTTCGCGACGTCAAGGCTTTTGCGGTCAGCGTATCTGGCCTCAACGCGCGACCCGTCGCGGCGTTTTCGGTGGCGCACGAGCGCGTCGCGACCGCGATTGACGGCGCCTTGACCGCCTGCGAAGCCACGGCGCGAAACTTGGGCCGCCCGAATGATTGCGAGATATTCGCTATTGGCGACTATGTGGTCTTCGGCGCCGAGGCTAGCTATGACCGCCTGGTCATTGAGGCGATGGAAGCGCTCAAGGCGTCTGGGCGCGCGGGGCGCGATGCCAAGGGCCGGATTAGCAAGTTCTAGTCTGCTAGCCCAGCCGTTCCAGCTTCACTGGAACAAGCCGTCCAAAAGGCTATCCACAACTTCGCCCGCCGATTGTTCCAGAGACTGCTGGGCATCACGCAATTGCTGGGCTTGTTCGAGCGCGCGTGCCTCTGCTTCGGCGCGCAAGCGGTCAGCTTGAGCGGCCAGTTCGGCCGCGCGTTGGGCCGCGGCGGCCTCGGCCTGGCGTTGCAGCTCTTCGGCTTGCGCCGCTTTTTCTTCCAGCAGTTGGTTGGCTTGCAATCGACGCTCGGCCACCACAGACTCCAGGTCTATATCGCTGGGCAAGATGTCTTTGGCCAGATCGCGTGGGATGAGATCCAGCAGCGCTTCAGGATTGTCGCGGGCCAAGGTCAGGAAACCCGTTAGGTCCATTTGGATGCGCAAATCATTCCAAGGCCCATAAATCTGCAAGGGTAGGGTCAGCTTGGATATGCCCGGTGTGAGGCGCTCGGCCTCCACGTATTCTGGCGTCAAGCGCGGCTCGATTCGATAATTGAGCGTGCGCTTGCCCAAGTCCACTTGCCCCTTGCCGGTCAGCGCGACTTGATCTGAAGTGAGCTGAAAGCCTTGGGTCCGCAACACCCCCTGTTCGATCAGAGCGCGCGCGCCCAAATCGCTAAATTGGGTGACGCGGGTGCGCCCGAGCGCTGGATCTAGCTGGCGCGATTTCAGCGTAGCGATCGTAGCGGGTACATCAAACCCCAGCAGCGAGCCGTCGCGCAAATTAAGATCAGCGACGCCCTTAAGGTTGGACATGAGGCGGGCCTGGTTGATGCCAAAAGTCAAAATGTCGATTTCAAGATCACCGCGGCCGGTCAGCTCTTCGCGCCCAGCCAGCGCTTGGAACAGCGGCTTGACATCGACCTGGGCAACCTTGGCCTTGACCGCCAGGGAGGGTTCGGCTTCGCGGGCGTTCAGTACCAAAGTGCCGCTGCCGCTGCCTTCATAGGCGCGCAGGCTCGGCAGGTCGGCTTGCAGGCGGCCATCGCGCAGGCTCGCGGTGAGTTCGGCCTGTTCAAGATCGAATCCATAGAGGCTTAGCCCTTGAGAGTTCAGTGAAAAATCACCGTTAAAGGCTTGCAGGCCCGACCAGTCGATCGGTGCTGTATCCCACGTGCCGCCGCCGTTCGCATCGCTGCGCTCTCCCCCTTGCGCCGCCGCCAAGGGCGCGTGGTCTTGAGCGCTGAGGTAGGGATCGAGCGCCAATTTTGGCGCCGCGACATTGGCCTGCACATAAGGTTTGGCTTGCCCCAAATCCAACAAGGCTGCCAGCCGCAACGCGATACCATCCAAGTTGAGTGTGGCTTGCTCAAAGCGGGTCTGGGTCGTTGCGTGCTGAAGCTGGCCTTGCAGCGAAAAGGGGCCGTAGACATCGGGTTTGCCCGGTAGCTCAACATCGAATTGCTGGGCCAAGGCGCGCAAAGATCGGCCTTGGGCAGCCAATTGGCCCTCTGCCTTTACCTCTTCAGCGCTGTAGCGGGCTTGGCCGTCAAAACTGGCGCTGACAAGGCCGTTGGACAAGGCCAATTGCGTTCCGCTCAAATCGCTCACCCCGCTTTCATGTTGAATACTGCTCGCGAAAGTCAAACGCGTGGCCTCGTCAAAGCCGGTCGCCAGGCCTGGTGCGAGCAGGCTTGCGACTTGGTCGAGCGCCGGAATATCAGCGCGGGCCTGTATGGCAAGGCCGAGTTGTTGGTCGAGGCTCTGACCCGCTGCGGCATCCAACCAAATATCGCCGCCCATCGCGGCCGAACCCAAGGAGGTTTGGGCTTCCAACTGCGTCTCGCGGCTTTCTATGCGCTGATCTTGGGCTTGCAGGCGCCCCGAGGCCCGCAACGAACCGCTAACTTGTGCCAGCTCAGGCGAACTATCGAGCAAACCTGCGGGCACCAGTGCCAACAGCGCTTGCAAGTCATCAGCCTGCGCGGCGTAGCTGCCCGCGGCGTAGCGCTGGTCGCCAACGCTCTGTAGGTCGCCATTGAACAGCAGCTCGCCCAGATTGGTGCGGGCTTCCACCTTGGCGCCGAGCAGAGAAAAATCCGTGCCGGACATAGCAATTTGGCCTTGGGCTTTGGCGGTTCCGGTGACCTGGGGAAGCTCTGGTTGCAGGCCGCGCGCCCAATCTACAATCGGCGCAAGGTCAGGTAGGTCGGCGTTGATCTGGCCCTGTGTGGCGATGAGGCTCGCACGCTTAGAGACTTGGCCATCGTATTGCAATTGGCCCCAATTCAAGTTGGCATTCAGGGCAGCGTTGTTCAGATCAAAGTCTTGGCCGACCAGGATCAAATCGCCATCGGCGCTCATGCTGCCGTCCAAGGGCGGGCGCGGCAGGCCGGGCGTATCGGGCACCAAGGCCACCAGGCTGCCCGCATCTTTGACCTGCAAGGAAAAGTTGCCGGCGGCGTTGGGCGCTTGGCTTTGATAGCCAAGGCGGCCGCTGAAGTTTGCCGCCACCGCGGGTAAGTCCGCCGAAAAGCTGGCATTGGAAAAGGCAAAAGCACCGTCCACGAAGATGAGGTCGCCTTTGGCGGCCAAGGGGCCGCGCAATTCGCGGGCTTGGTCGATCTTTAGCCCAACCATTTCCAAAAGATCGGGCAGGCGGTCACTGGCGATATCGACTTGCCCCTCAAAACCTAGGCTGGGCGCGAGTTGCAGGCGGCCGCTTACCTTGCTGGTCAGCGCCTTGTCCGCATTCAGATTGGCGGCCAATTGCAGCGTGCCACCGCTCACGAAAGCACTGATCGGCGAGACGTCGATATCGTATTCCATTTGCAGCGTCTGCCAGCCGAGCGCGCCTGCAAGGGTCAGGCGCTGTTCGCCGCCCACCAGGCTACCTTTCAAGGTCGGCAGGTCTAGGGTTTGGCGGTAGCCACTGCGTTGATCCAAGTAGGTGATGCGGCCCTTATTGACGCGAAAATCGCGAATATCGAGCCGCGTGAGCTGTTGATCCAAGCGCGCGCTTTGCCCCGACGCGGGACCGGCAGCGGGAGATTGCGGATTGCTTGGTGTCCCTGTCTGGCCGCCAGTTTGGGTTATGCCGTCTTGGGTGCTGGCTGTTGAGCCGTCGGGCTCAAAGTTCCAATTGGCTTGCCCGTCGCGTCCAACTTCTAGCAAAATGTTCGGTTCGTTGAGCACGATGGCGCCAACGTCGATCCTGCCTTGCAACAAAGGGAAAAAACTTGCCTGAAGGTTGAGTGCCTCGATACGCGCCATCAGGGGCTGCGATCCACCAGCAAAATTTTCGATTTTCACGTCTTGGATCGACACCGCCAGCTGGGGCACCACGCGCAGGCGCAGCGGGCCATCAATGCTAACTTGGCGGCCAAGTACCTGGGTGAGTTTGGCATTGATTTCGGGCTTGAAATGGTCAACCGGGATGCGCGGCACGACCACGAACACCGCCGCCGCTGCAGCACTCAACAGCGCGAAAATTATCGCAATCCAGACGCTTAAGACGCGTGTCATCCACCAAATCCTTCATGTGGCCCCATTTTAAGATAGGCCCCCTAGCTTGCGATTGAAACTCTCAGAGCAGTGTAAACATTAGGGTCAACCAGCTCAGTCTTGGTGTCAATTGAGTAGAAATTACGGCTCATTCGTTGGTGGTTTCCGCAATTTTGCCGATCTGAACGGGCGCCTTGGGGTTTGCAGCTTGAATGCGATTGGATAAGGAGCGGTACACGTTTGACGACTCCCCCCTTGGCGCGGCCTGATCGCGCGCCTACATTGGGGGCCTTGTTGAAAAAAGTGCAACGGGGAGACGGCGCTTTGGCAATCTTCATGCCCTCGCCATGTTCTTGGTATAGGCTGACTTCATTGCCCCAAGATCCCTTTGCTAAGAAAATTATGGCTCTACGTTTCGGGGCCCAAGTTTGTTGTTGAGGCTTATGGCGCAAAAGCGAAATCGAGATTGGGAGAACGGCGCGGCTTGGTCCTTGCTGGCCACGGGCGCTAAGGCGGCGCGCATGGGCGACGATGAGCCCAAAGCCCCCAAGCACGACGATGACGAGGGCGACGACGGCGCGGGCGGAAGCAATGCGACGCTGTTGGAGCCCAAGACACGCTTGAAAAAGCCGAGCATGTATCGCGTGCTTTTGTTGAATGATGATTACACCCCCATGGAATTTGTGGTGCGGGTGCTTATGTCCATTTTTAAGAAGTCTCAGTCCGAGGCCGAAAAGATCATGCTGCACGTCCACCAGCACGGGGCTGGCCAGTGTGGCGTCTACACCTACGAAGTGGCAGAATCCAAGGTCCATCGCGTGTTGGACTATGCCCGCAAAAATAACCACCCGCTGCAATGCACGATGGAGGCGGAGTAACCGCTTTCCCAGTTCGGCAGACCGGCTTATATCCGCTCGCTTTCAGGAGCCCTTATGCTTTCGAAGACTCTGGAAAACACCCTCAATCAGGCCGTTGCGGTCGCTGCCGATCTGCATCACGAGTACGTGACGCTGGAGCACTTGCTGTTGGCCTTGGTCGAGGACGATGACGCCAAGGAGGTCCTGGAAGGCTGTGATGTCGATCTAGAGGCTCTCGCGGCTCAGCTCGCCGACTTCTTGGATAACAAGATGGACGCCATCGTCGATCCAGATTCCAGCGCGCCCGAGCCCAGCATCGCATTTCAGCGCGTGTTGCAGCGCGCCTTGATTCATGTTCAGTCCAGCGGCAAGCAACCCGCGACCGGCAGCAATGTGCTGGTGGCCATCTTCTCAGAAGAAGAATCGCACGCGGTCTATTTGTTGCACGCCATGGGCATGACCCGTTTGGACGCCACCACTTTCCTGTCGCACGGTCGCCCGTCGCGCGGCACGCTGAGCCAACGCGATGATGAGGATTGGGACGAAGAAAGCCAAGGCAAAGATGGGCCAAAGACCAAGGCGCTGGACGCTTACTGTGTCAATCTGAATGCCAAGGCGGCCGAGGGTAAAATTGACCCTCTAATTGGTCGCGATCACGAGGTGGAGCGCGCCATTCAGGTGCTGTGCCGCCGAACGAAAAACAACCCGCTGTTGGTCGGTGATCCGGGCGTTGGTAAAACCGCTATCGCCGAAGGTTTGGCGGCCAATATCATCGCGGGCAATGTACCCGAGGTGCTGGTCAATGCTGAGATTTATGCCCTTGATATGGGCGCGCTTCTGGCCGGTACGCGCTATCGCGGCGATTTCGAAGAACGCCTGAAGATGGTTCTAAAGGATCTGGGCAAGCTGGAACACGCCATCTTGTTCATCGACGAAATCCACACGGTGATTGGGGCAGGGGCGACCAGCGGCGGCGCCATGGATGCCGCCAACTTGTTGAAGCCGGTCCTGGCCAGCGGCGAGCTACGTTGCATGGGGTCAACCACTTACAAAGAGTACCGCTCGTATTTTGAAAAAGACCGCGCCTTGGTGCGGCGTTTCCAAAAAATCGACATCAACGAACCCGATATCGAGGACGCGGTGCAGATTTTGGATGGCCTGAAGACCAAATACGAAGAGCACCACAACGTCGAATTCTCACCCGAAGCTTTGCGCTCTGCTGTGGAGCTGTCGGCGCGCTATATTGGCGACCGCAAATTACCCGATAAGGCGATTGATGTGATCGACGAAGCAGGCGCCGCCACCCGCTTGGTGCCCGAAGATCAACGTCAGAGCAAAATCGACAAAGAGCAGATCGAGGCCATCGTTGCCAAGATTGCACGCATTCCGCCCAAATCGGTCTCCATCGACGACAAGCGGGTGCTGAAGAACTTGGTCACAGATCTGAAGCGCTTGGTGTTCGGACAAGATAAAGCGGTGGAGATGCTGGCCAATGCTATCAAGATGTCCAGAGCCGGTCTGCGCGATGGTGAAAAGCCCATTGGCTCATTCTTGTTCTCGGGCCCTACCGGGGTCGGCAAGACCGAAGTTGCCCGCCAGTTGGCTTCGACCTTGGGCGTCGAGCTGCTGCGCTTTGATATGTCCGAATATATGGAGCGCCACACCGTAAGCCGGTTGATCGGTGCGCCTCCGGGCTACGTTGGCTTCGACCAAGGCGGCCTGTTGACCGATGCCGTCGATAAGCAACCGCACGCGGTCTTGCTGTTGGATGAGATCGAAAAGGCTCACCCGGACCTGTTCAATATCCTGTTGCAGGTCATGGACCACGGCACCCTGACCGACCACAGCGGCAAGCAGATCGATTTCCGCAATGTCATTTTGATTATGACCACCAACGCTGGCGCTAGTGAGCTGGCCAAGCCCGCTCTGGGCTTTGCCCAAGAACAGCGCGTTGGCGAGGACACCGAAGCCATCAACAAGATGTTCACGCCAGAATTCCGCAACCGACTGGATGCGATTGTGCCCTTCAGCTCACTGCCGCCAGAGGTGGTGTCGCTGGTGGTGGACAAGTTCATCTTGCAGCTTGAAATGCAGCTGGCGGACCGTGGCGTTGATATCGAATTGAGCCAAGCCGCGCGCGCGCATTTGGCCGCTAAAGGCTATGATCCTCAGATGGGCGCACGGCCCTTGTCGCGGGTCATTCAAGACGAGATCAAGAAGCCGTTGGCCGAAGAATTGCTGTTCGGAAAACTCGTGGGCGGCGGCAAGGTCGTGATCGATTTTGAGAAAGGCGAGATAAAATTCCGCTTCCCCGTGCCTGAGATTGAAGACGGCACGCAGCCGTCGCCTCCGCAGCTGGAGTCAACGAGCTAGAGTGCATAGCTTAGCGCTGCGCAAAAACGAAAAGCCCCAACGATCCTAAGACCGCTGGGGCTTTTGTTTAATCATCAATCTTGATCGCGGCTCCGCTCTCGGGTCAGCGATCAGCCGAGCGCGGTTTAGAAGCTGTTGCTGATGATGCGCTGGAAGTCGGCACGGGTAATGCCGATATCGCTTAGTTCGCGGTCATTCAGGGCTTCCAGCTCTTTGCGAAGGGCTTTGCGCTGGACGTTCTTTTCAAACATGCGGAAGAGGGGGTTTGTCATGGCTTTGTGCCTTTACATACAGGAGATGGCGGGCGACGGGCCTGCCAGCCGAACAGACGCTCTGGCCAGAGCGCCTGTGGTCAGCGCGGGATCTTGGTCGGCTCTTGCAGCCTGACCCCGCGCGACCTTGGGAAGAAACTTAGGATTTGCTGCGAACAGACTGGGTGACGTCCTTGCGGGTAATACCCTTGTTCATCAGGTCGCGATCGGTCCAGTTCGACAAATTGCGCGGAGTGGTGTTGCGGAAAGTGGCGATATCAAGGATGCTGGTCAAAGGTGCAAACATGGTCGGTGCCTTAGATCTTCGAGGGCTGAGGCGGTCAACCGCGACCGCAGGTGTTATTTGCTCTCGCGCTTGCCATTTCACAAGCGACGCCATTGCATTTCTGGCATGCAGTTTTCGCAGCGCGGATAACGACGCCACAATGACGCTTTCAGGCCAGGAGATATGTCGCAATCCGGGAGGACGTGACAGCTTATCTGCTTTCAGTAATGCATATAAATCAATAGAGTAGAGCTAGATTTCCTCAAATAGAGGCCTGTAATGATGCAGCTCAATTCGCCGTCTCTTTGGCGCGCGGCTTTGCCCGTCAAGTCTGAAAAGTCCCACAAATATAGCCACGGCCATGCGCTGATCTATGCGGCGCCAGAGCTAACGGGCGCGTCGCGCTTGGCTGCCGAGTCTTGCGCGCGGGTCGGTGCGGGGCTGGTGACCTTGTTGGCGCCGGGGTCGGTCGTGGCCAGTTATCGGGCCAGCTTGCCAGCGCACATCATTGCCCGCGATGACCTGGATTGGGACGATGCGCGGGTCAGCGCCAAACTCTATGGGTCCGGCGGGCTGTGCCGTCAACCCGACTTTCAGTCCCAATTACCGGTAGTCTTGGACGCCGACGCTCTGGCGGTGTTGCCCGAAAAGCTGAGCCCCAACTACGTGCTGACCCCGCACGAAGGCGAGTTCGCCAGGGCTTTCCCCGATCTAACAGCGGGGCGAGAGGCGCGGGCGCTGGCAGCGGCTCAACGCAGCGGCGCGGTGGTGGTGTTGAAAGGCGCACAGACCCTGATTGCGGCTCCGGATGGGCGCATTGTGATCAACCGGCATGCGGCAGCCCATTTAGCGACCGCTGGTTCGGGCGATGTTTTGGCGGGCATGATAACGGGCTTGCTGGCGCAGGGCATGCCTTGCTTTGAGGCCGCTACCGCGGCGGTGTGGATGCACGGCGATTGCGCGTTGAGGTTTGGCACTGGACTTGTTGCCAGCGATCTGCCGGGGCTCATCCCTCAGGTCTTGCAGGCCCTAGCGCCGCCGACGTCAGACGTTTTGCACGATGGGGGCTTGGAAACCAAACCCTGGGCTGACATTTCATAGCGCGGGGGGCTTGGCGGCAGTGCTAGGCGGGCACTAACAGGTGGGCGTAATGCTGCTTTAGGGTCTCCATAAAGTTCGCCAAATCCTGTTCATAGTCCTCACTCATGCGCGCCGCGTGTGGTCGCAGCAAGCGGGTATAAGTCTCAAGCCCTTCGCGTGCGAGCAGCAAGGCGGGCTCCATGGCTTCAAACTGCGCGCGCAATTCATCGCGCGGCTTCTCAAGGCTTTTCAAGCGCTCCTTGTTCAGTAATTTTAGCCCTTCTTGTGCCATGGGGTCGCTGTCGCTGGCGGCGGCCCGCCGCAAGCCATAGGCTACGGTCAACCATTTACGCAGCTTGTCAGAGATCTTATCGAGCGCGGCGATGGTCTCGTCATAAGACAGGGCATCGCGACCGCCCATGCGGTCAGCGGGGTTGGCGTTGGTCTTGGCGGCAAAACGAAGGTCATTGGAAATGCCCGCCTGTATCGGGTGGAAGCAGGTCATCTTGAGCCAGCTCGACCAGAGAACGGGTAGGCTGTCTTGGCAGGCGAGCAGCGATTCGATGTGGTCAAGATCGGCTTTGTTGAACAGTTTGATATCGGCGTGTCCCACCCGGTCTTGAAAACGCTCCAGGTTGCTCTCTTCGTCGCTGGTCTCCAGGATTTGGCTAGACTGCGCATACCCCATAGTCGATTGCAGATCGGCATTGGCAGCGCTGGCAGCTTCAACGACGTGATCTTCGCGCGCTTCGGCACCGCTGAGCCCGTCGAGCAGCCGTGCTTGCCGCTTGGTCTCCAGCGATTGCACACAGGCCCAAAAACAGGACTTATAGGTCGTCAAGCGGGTATTGCTGGGGTGCTGCCAGAGTTCCATCACCGGGTCGAAGCCTTGGTGCGCACCGAAATCCGCGGGCAGGCAGGCATCGACCAGCTTGAGGGTCTCGGCGGCAGCGCCTTCCTTAAAGTGTGCTGCGCGATATCGGTACCACATCTTAGAAAGCTCGCGCACCAGACCGTTGAAACCGTTGGCGTCATCGCGATCCAGATCGTTGACCTTGCTGATCAGGTCCAAGATCTCGGGCGTATGTTGGTAGGAATCGCAGCCCAGAACGAACTGAGCGATTTTGGCAATTTGCTGCACCTTATAGCGGGTCAGGCGCAGGCGCTGAGCGCCCACGTCAAGCATGAGGCTGCCGTCTTTGTCGTGCTTGCAGGCAAGGCCGTCGTCATTGGCCAAATCCCTTAGCGCGTGCCAGATATCCCGGCCATCGCGTAAAATTGCCATGGGGCCGTCACCGGCAAGGGGCGCGTCGGGTGCGGAACAAAGGGCCCATTGCACACGCAGCCAGGCCCAAATCGGTTTGTCTTTGTTGTTGGACCAGCCCGCCATCAAGGCGCGGGCTACATCTCGACGAAACTGCCGAGAGTAGTCGGCATCTTGAAACAAGGCTTGGAACTCGGATCGCGCGGTATCCGACCAAAGCGTCATCAGACTGCCTTGCACCATTCTCGCTTTCCCTATGGGGTTATTGTTTTTCGTTACTAAACTCGCTTGACGACTCAATAACAACCACAAAGCAGACAAAAATAAGACGAATGGTCAAAATATGGGCAAAAAAGAAGGCCGCACCGGGAGCACAGCCTTCTTTTCAGTTAGATAAACGTCTGTTTATGCAAAACCTTTTCCTTAGTAAGAGCGAGTCTGCAGGATTTCGACCTTGATCTCGTTCTGACCGTTGGTGCGGACCGAGCCGACCACACCCATCGCGTCTAACATCAGGCGCAAGTTGCGGACCAGGCGGCCTTGATCTGCGGAGGTCTTGTAGTCGTAGGTTGCGCTTGAGAAGTTAGACTGAACGATGTCCACATCGAAGGCGCAAGACCAAGAAGACAAGAACTGCTCGACGGCGGTGATACGGTAGTTATCAAAGCCCTCGAAGGTCAGCGAGAAATTGGTAGCCAGGTTGCGACACTCGGGGTTCGGGTAACGCGGAGCCAACTGACCGCCGGTGCCGTTTTGGTTGTTGCCAATGATCGGCTGGCTAGGCTGAACCGGCTGGGTCGGTTGTGTGGGAACAATCACTTGCTGATGACCACCGAAGGCCAGGCCCAGCGGCGTAGCCAGCTGGATCGCCATTTGGTTGGCAGCATCGCGTGCCAGCACGTCGAAGTTATCTGATACGAAGCGCTTGACGCACTCTTCGGAAGGCTGACCGTTGTTACCCGTACCGGCCGCACAGCCCGTAAATGGGACACCTGCGGTGTTCAAGGTCAGGCGATCACCGCCTAGGAACTGATTATCGAGCATGTTGAGCGCTTGATATTCCAGCGTACCCTGCAACTTAGCGATGCCGGTGTAGGGGTCTTCAACCGCTTCTGCGTAGGCTGAATAGGTAATGACCACGTCCAGCTTGGGGTTGGTGAAGTTGCGCGCAAAAGAGATGACCTCTTGTTGGCTGCGGCGGTGATTGTCGCGGTTGTAGTTGGGGAACTGAATGCCCAGAGCGGCTTCGTTGTAAACGTCAAAACCCTGGATGTTGTATTGTGCCATCAGGCGCTGATAGTCCGGCGAACGCACAGTATTTTGAAAGACACGCAGAATAGAATTCTGGATGCGATTGCCTGCTTTCAATGAGGTCGCGTCTCCGTCAACTTGCATGACCATGACCTTCACGGTTTGGGCAGAGGCAGCGCTAGCAGCACCGATGAGAGTGAGGCTGGCCAAGCCAGCAGCGGCGAGAAGGCGTTTCATGACGTTGTCCTTTTTAGTCAGTGAAGAAGTTCGCTTGATGCAGACTGGGTGGGAAGCACAGGGAAAAAAATGATTCATCTCAGGTTTGGGCCATTTTGTTATGGGAAAAAAGTTTGAAACATTTCTCCATTCAGCTCTTTAGGCGCCTTGTTGGGGGCTGTGTTGGCCGCGGCTTGCGGGGGGAAGCGATAAACCCCTCCAGCACTTTAAGCCGGAGGGGTGGGGCCGCCTGGGGGCCGTGGGAGGCCGCTGGGGCGCGCGCCGCAAGAAACAGCAATACCCGGCCAACAGCGGCCGGGTAATGCGTGGATCTTTTGGCGTGTGCCGTGTCACGCGATAGGGCGACGCCTAGGCTACCGGCCTATGGCCGGCCCTGTACCGCCGGGGCCAGGCTGGGTTCGACCGGGATGCGCAGAGACTGCAAGAAGACAATCAGCGCGGCCTGGTCTTGTTCGCTAAGGCGGCGGAAGGCAGCGACCGACGCATTGGCTTCTGACGGCGGCAGGCTGGCATTTTCCGCCGAGATGCGACAGGTGTCATCGGCGTGGGCCAAGATGGCGTCGCGCAAACTAAGCGCGCGACCGTCATGCATATAAGGCGCTGTATTGCCGACACCCCAAAGCGGACGGGTCAGATAGAAATCGCGCTCGACCAATAGGCCTTCGCGGTCGACTTGCTGACCAAAGATGTCCGCCAAGCAAGCACCCATGCGGTGGCGTTTCAGGTCACTAAACAGCGGCACATCAACCGAGCCGTCCGAATAGAAGGGCAGGCGCGGATAAGACGCGGGCAGAGCATCGACTGCTGGATCGACCATGTTGAGATCAAAGGCGTAGGAGCCGATCAGCTCGCGCACAGCGGTATCCAGGCTCTCTTGGGCCGCGCTCTCGCTTTGGGCACCGTCTTTGCGGGTCTGAGCCACCAATAGGTCGATGGGCAGCGGGCGGCCTTTGGGGCTCGCGACACCCAGGCCAACACCGTCATCAACAACAGCAGGGCCATCGGCTGCGCTCTCCTCCAAGCTGGCGATTTCCTGCTGGAAGTTCTCCGGGTTATGGATGCCGACATAAGGGCTGTACATCCGCAAGCTGGTCTTGTGGCACGAAGCGCACTCGGCGTCTTGTTCGAAGACCTGTCGGCCACGCGCCAGCAGGCTGGCTTCGACTTGGTTCGATGCAGCGCGCTCAAGCGGCGGGCGGTTGGACAGTGCGAAGAGGGTCAAGGCGGTGACTTCGCCAACGCTCATCTCATTGTGGACCCCGTCTTGGTCGGCGTCTGAATTGCCGGGGAAGGCTTCGACGGGTTGCATGCCAAAGTGGAAGTTCAATGCATCGCGAACAAAGTTACGCATGTTGGAGGCAATGCCTTTCCACTGGAAGGGGCGCACAACGAAATCCAAAGAGACCCCGTCTACGGCTGAGCAGTCTTCTTCAAAGCCGCTCAACTCACCACAGACACCCTCAACGCTGTTGCCGCCGCTTGGGCGCTTCAAGGCAGCATAGATGCCGAAATTGACGCCTTTGGAGACCAAATCGACTTCGTACCAGTTGCCTGGATCGCTGGCTGCGGCTTGCAAGACCTGCTCACGCAGATGCAGCAAGTCGACGGTCATTTCCTGGGCTAGCTTTTGGGTGTAGCCCGCGCCCATGACGTGCGGCGGGTTGCGCAAATACATGAAGGTAGCTGCGTGGTTGGGCGAATGGCCTCGGGAAATCATTTCGTCGAGCAACCAGCCCGGCGGGTTGGCCTGCAGCAGGGGGTTGATCATGGCATTGACCGACATGCCGCCGGCGCCTGCGACCCGATCCGGGCGGGCACTGAGGGCGTTGGTCTGGCTATCGGTCAATTGATCGACGCCGGTAAGGTTGTGGCACTCCAGGCAGTTTTGGCTGTCCAATCCATGGACGCGCAGGAAAGGCACGTTTGGAAAAAACTCAAAGGCTGAGCCGGGCGTGTTGCGAAGCTGATCGATCTTGCTGATACGCGCGCCGCCAGGGCCTTCGCCGAAGCCATCGCGCAGGGTAAAGGGCTGCGTGAAGAGGTGGCGGCCGATCTCTTGGATCTCGCGGAAACTAAGCGCGCCAGTCTCAATGTCTTGCTGGCTCACGCGCACCAAGGGGACCAGCGAGCGGGTCGCATCAGCGGGGCGAGGAAAGACCGGGGCAGAAGCGTGCGAGTCGGCGGCTTGAACGCCGTTGCTGTCTTGGTTTTGGTCTTGATCGTCGCCGCTGCGCCGCTTGACGACGGAGGGGCGCACGCCAGTGGCTCCGTCTTGTCCGCCATCTTGGTTTTGGGCCTGATCTTGACCCTGACTAGGGGGACTAGGGGGACTAGGGGGGCTAGGGGGAGCTGGTGGGGCGGGCGGAGCAGGCGGCTGGTTGGATTGGGGCTGCTGCGGCTGTATCGGGGGGCTGGGAGGTTGCGGATTGGGCAAGACACTGCCGCCAGAATCACAACCCGGTGCGTCCGGGTTAAACATGCAGGTAAGACTTTGGCTCGCGGCCGGGGTGCTGAGGCCATCCAAAGCCAGACCGCCAAAAGCCAGGGCGCCAACGACGACGCCAGCGCGTAGATAGTGGGCGGTTCGCAAGTCGGCTGGCTTGGAGGCCAGTCGAGGCCATGCGCGGACAAAAGTTAGAAGCTTGGTGTTGGGGCGAGGCATGGGCGTTAGCTCCGTTCTTGAGGCGAAGGGCAGGTCATCCGATCCGGGTCAAAGGCCAACCGGTCAGGGGCGGCAGGTGCCGCATGAGTAGGGAGTGCTTTGGCAGCCGCTCGTTCGTGTGCCGCTCCGCTTTTGCAGTGTTAGGCATCACGTCAGTGGGCAAGGGAGAGCGAAAACTGCAATCGCAAGCGCTGGCCAGCGAAAATAATCCGCGATCGGCCCTAGCGCACGCTGACCTGGAGCAGCATTTCGCCAAAGCCAACTTCATTGCGCAGCACAGCCAGCAAGATCTCCGTCACGTCACTGGATTGCGGGTTGTAGGGTTCGCCGCGATCATCAAGTTGCTGGTCGAAGGCTTGTGACCAGGCGTCCAGTGCCTTCTTGCTCCAAGCAGTGTGCGTTAGGCATTGGACAAAGAACTCGTATTCGCCGGTCATGCCTATTTGGCCGACCGTAAAGTCAAAGGCCGCGGCTTGCTCGGGGTAGAAGAGCTGCCCGGGCGCGCCGCCGCTGGCTTCATCGCTGGCCTTCAAAGCCATCGGCGCTTGGCTCAGCAAAAAGGTCTCGTTGCTGTCATCGTTGGCAAGGCAGAGGGCGCTTTGGGTCTGCTCGCCGTCGTTGAGCAGGGTAAAGCGCAGCTTCTCACCCCAACGAATGTCAATCTGATCCTGCTGACTGCGCACGGGCGATGGGTGGCGCACGACCATAATTTCACTAAGTGCCAAAGGCCCAGCTTGGTCGTCCTTGCTGTCAATGGGGTCTAGGCCCAGCTCCAGCTCGCGTTTATCGCTCTTGCCGCCGCGGTCGCTGTCCGCGCTTAGCGGGTTGGTCTTAAACAGCGCTATTTCATCGTTGTCATTGATGCCGTCACTGTCGCTGTCTGCCGCGTTCGGATCGGTGCCGAGCTGGCGTTCGTCCTTGTCGCTTAGGCCATCATTGTCGCTGTCGCGCGGGATCGCATCAAGATTGCAGCGGAAGGCCTTGACGCGGGTTGAGGGGGTGGAAATGAGTTCTTCGACCCCGTCCTTGATCAAGGAAAACTTGGTCGCGTAAATGGACTCGCCGTCTGTGCCGACAATCTGGCTGCCATCGCTGGCATCGACCTTGATTTGTAGGTGTAGGCTTTCACTGGGCGAAAGGCTGATGCGTAGCTGATGTTCGCGCTGCAAGAAGCTGGCCAGGGCCTCGCGGAAGGCGGGGCCGCACGAACCGCCGCCGCTCTTCAGTTGGTCACCGTCATAGTTCTCAATCGGCGGGATGTAGACAAGCTGACCGCCTTGCGTGCGCACCAACTGCGCGATCAGGCGCGCCTGACTGGCAGCATATTCGCGCAACCAAGGTTCATCGACGCGCACTTGGTATTCTCCGGCGACTTCAAGGCACTGCACGTTGCGATCAAACAGCTTGATTTTGATATTTGCGCGATTGCGGATAGCGCTCTGCACCTCGACTTGCGCCATCAGGGCGAAGGCGCCCTCGATTTGGGCAATTCGCTGGCGGGCTTCGCTGTCGGTGGCCCCCGACAGTCCGACCAAGATGCTGACATCGCCGCCTTCACCGATGGAAGCCAGCGGCAAGTGCGCTTTGGTCACAGCGTCTTGCACAATGGTCTTGATGCGGTCGAGTTGGAGCTGGGAAAGGTTGGCGCGCGCGTTGCCCTCGAATAAGGGGTTGAGGACCGCGACTTGATAATCAGGCGCGATGCAGCCGGGGCTCTTGAGCAGGCGAATAAAACCAAAGGCGATGTCGGCAGCGATCCGCTCGGGCAGGTCCAAAGCGGGGCCAGCGGCGGGGCCCGAACTGCGCACGCCGGGCGCGGCTTGACCCAAGGGTGGAGGGTTTTGAGCGCTGGCACCGCCGCCGCTCAGTAGCAGCGCTGTTGCCATGGCCAAAGCGGCCAGCATGAGGCCCTTCCAATCGACGGCAAAAATTCGAGGCGAGGATAAGAAGCGGATCATGGTTGGATCTTTGTTGTTCTGAGTTCGTTATGCTGTGTTTGCTATTCTGCGCAGGCTGTCGCCGGGCTTGACAGGCTGCTAAGACACCGCCGGAGCCAAGGCAAGCACGCCGGTTTATCGATCAGTGGAAACGCCAGGTCCATATGCGATAGAGGTTGCGCAAACGGTGCTGAGTGTGCGGGCGACCCAGCGTATGCGAGCCCCAAACTTTTCGGGCTGTGCCGCTAATCGCAGCGTGTTTGCGTCGGCACGCAGGGCAGCACCGGCCTCAATCACAGCGAGCATCGGTGTTGACGATGGTCAAATACTTGCCGTAGGAGCAGCCCTCCGGGTCCGGCCGGCCCCATTTGGGCGTCAGGCAACGTCCATCTATGCAGGCCACGCGATACCAGGAGCCCTCCTTGCCGGTGATTTCGACCAAATCACCGCGATAAAGCTCGCCGATTTGGCTGGCTCTGGTCGTACAGCCCGTTCGAACCGCCAGGAAGCCGCGCCCGCTGCTGTGATTGTAGTTCGAGATCGAAGCGATGTTGGAGTTGACCCGCGCGATCGTGCAGCGCCGCTTGGTGACGACGGGTTGGCAGACCCAAAAACCCGCGCTTTGTTCAACGACCGTGATGGCTTGGGCAAGGGTCTGCGCTGATGTCACCGGCAAATGCTGGCCTGTTGCCTTGGAGAATTTGGCCAAGCCGCTGCGGGTCTCTGCATTATATTGGCCATCAAGATTGCCTTGATAGCAGTTGGTATTGCTGAGCGCGAGCTGCAGGCGCCGGTAGGCTTGTTCACGGCTGATGCAGGTGCCGTTTAGATCGATGCCTTGGCAGCTATAGCGCTCGATCAGCCGTTCGATTTCCTCGGGCAGTCCGGGCACGCTCGCAAATCGAGCTCCGCAACGGCGCAGCAAGGCGGTCTTGTTGTTGGTCGATTGCAGGGCACTGGCTATGCAGTCTTCGCTGGCGCGCTGTTCTTCGCGCGCGCAGGCGTCGTGGGCTAGTTGCTCGGCGCGGCGCAGCTCGGCGGTGATATCAAAGTTTAGGGCCCCGTTCTTCGTTTGCGCTAGCCAATTGTCGCCGAAATCACGCCATTGCTGGCAACTGCCATCAAACCGCAGAGCCGAAAGCTCGGCATCAAAACGCTGGCGCAAGACCTGCTGTTCGACCTCACAGACAGTGTGGCGGGTCGCTTGGTATTCGCTTAGATCGTCGGGGGCTTTGGGATGATTTTGCCAGACGTTCAGGAAATCGTCCCAATCCTGACAGCGTGAGGGGTTGGGCATCAAGTCCAACGCCGCTTGGAAGGCGGGAGACAAAGCGGGCGCTTGATCGGAAGGGCCTGTTTTGGTTGGCCCTGTATTTGCGAGCTGGCCGCCGGTTTGGCCACCACCTTGTTGGCTGTTGGCATCGTCGCCCGCAGAAGCGGTCAGTGCATCGCCGCTTGGCGCCGGATCCGGGCAATCTTGCCCGGCAAGGCATTGGCAGGCGGGGCTGTCGGCTTGTCCGCTATCGATGCAGGCTTGCATTTGCTCTTTTTGAGGGCAGCATTCGCAGCGGTCGATCAAAAAGCTCATGCGAGCCAGGGCGCCAGATGTCACGAAGCTTTGCTGTAGGTCGCTTTCGACTTTGCAGGCGCTGGCGCGGGCACTGAGCTGGTTGATTTGCGCTTGCAGGGCGGCGCGTTGGCCTTCCTCATCGCAGAATTCGCAGGTTAGGCTAAAGCTGCGTAGCAAATCCAAGGTGTCGGCAATGGCTTGCGGATCGCTGGAGCTCAGCGATTGATTGGCCGCCGCCATCAGCTCATCGTTGCGGAAAGCTTCGATAAATGCGCGCTCTTGGTTCAGGCCATAGCTGGGATAGACCCCGCCTTCATAGCGCAGCACCACCTCGCTATCGCTCATGCCGGTAAAGCTGGGACGCTGTTGGAAGGCGCTGGTCTGGCCACTGGCGGCCAGGCGCGCCAGTCGCCGCGAGATGGTGGCGGTTACAGCCGAGCGCATTTCGCCCGCAGTCACCTGGAAATCGCCGTTTAGGTCGGCCTTGCCATCGTGCAGCGCCGACATCAGGGCATCGGTAAAGATTCCGCGTTGAAACTCGGTATCCCAGACCGCAAAGTCGGTATCGGGGGAGGTCGCCGCCCACAGGCGAATGTCGGGCAGGTCAACGGCGGCTGCGCGGCCGAGCGGTGGCGCTGAGACCCCGCGTACCAAACCGCTGGACTGGCTGCCGTCAGCGCTTGGCGAGAGGCCCGAAAAACAGGACTCAAGCACCAGCGTAATGCGGCCTTTGGTCAAGCGCTGGCTCTGCAAGTTTTTTAAGGCCGCTTGCAAGTCGTTTAGACTAAGCGCTTGGTCAGAAAGAAATTTTTGATCCGGGTTTGCATCGGCAGGTAGCAAGTAATTCTGTGTCAGGCTGGGATCGTTGGGGGAATCGTGGGTGCCGTGACCGACGTAGTAAATGTAAAGATCAGTGTCGGGCGCCAAGACGAAATTGGCCAAGCTGCCAAGACGCCGCTCATCGCCAAACAGCTCGCGCAGGCGGTTCGTGCCTAAATTATCGAAGCGGTGGACTTGTGCGCCCAGCACTTCGTTAGCAAACAAGGCAAAGGCTTCGGCGTCGTGGGCGGCGAAAGCGATATCATCGGTCTGCGCATAGGCTTGGTTGGCGATAACGATAGCCACACGCTGACTAAAAAAGGGCTCGCCGACCGGTGGCGCGGTGTCTTGCGCCCGCGCTGCGTTGGGCATGAGCAGCACCAGGTTTAGCAGCGCCAGGTTTAACAGTACTGCTAGGTCCAGCAATCGACGGTGGACGGGCGGGCGATCAGCACCGCGCGAACGCCAGCAAATGCCCGTCGAAAACCGGTTTAGTACGCGGGCGATTGAGCGGGTGTTAGGTTCGATTTGGGGCATGTAATACGTCCCTTGATTTCCATTGAGCATGGACGCTCTTGTATGAGGTCTCATTGTTGTAGCCTTGCCTTAGGCGCTGCAACCCTGCCTTAGGCATTGTAGCCCTGCCTTAGGCGTTGTAGCCCTGCCTTAGGCGGCCAGGGGGCAGCCCCAATTAGGTGGAAAACCCAGAAAGAAATCAGCTTCTTTGCCCGCATTTGGTGGCAGCTCACGCCTTAGTGACGCCCAAGCTGGGGGCTCAGCGGGCAAATTGGCAATTTCCATCCAAATTATTCCATGCTCGGACTATAGTCTTACATGTCATGCCCGTGTGCAAGGCGTCATAAGGTCAGCTCAAAGCTTGTGGCCTGGTCGGGCTGCGAAGGTCCACCCGAAAAGAGGCCAGTCAGAATATAAGCCTAACAAGAAAAGCGGCCCAAGCAGAACCGGGGCGTCGCGGCAAAAGCGATAATCGGCCAACCCCCTTGGCGATGCCCTTCTTGGATCGTTAAGAGGGCTGAAAGGGGCGCCGCACACGATGAAACGGATGAGGAAAGCGATATGGTCATGCAAAACGAACGGACTTCGATGCGAGCGATCAAGCAATGGGCGCGGCTTCGTGCCCGCGAGCACGGGGGTTCAACGCGACCAGAGGGCCGTGCCAAGCTGCTGCGCCAGGCGCGGTTGTTGTTTGGTGGCTTGGTCGCTGGTCTGGCCTTGGCTCTAAACGGCGGGACCGCCTGGGCCTATAGCCAGACCGTCGCGCTGGTCATCTCCAACACCGAATACCAACAGACCGATGATGTGGCCTACGCTGAACGTGACGCTCAAGCCTTTGTCGATTTTGCCACCGACGTTCTAAACGCGCGCGTCGTGCATCTGAAAGACTTGGGTACCAACGCTATGAACGAGCTGTTCGGCGATGCCCAACGCCTTGGCAGTATTCGAAATTATATCAATGCGCCCGACACCGATCTTTATATCTATTATGCGGGCCACGGCACCCACGATGCGCCGGCCTCAGGAGCGGCCAAGAACTATTTGCTGCCCGTTGACGCCAACCCCGATCAAGCCTTTTTGGCGCGCCAAGCCTATGCGGTGGATGATCTGCGCGCGAGCCTGCAACGCTTGCAGCAAGACGCCATGCGCGACGGGCGAATTACCTTGGTGCTCGAGTCTTGCTTTTCCGGCTTGAACCCCAGCGCCGATGGTAACGCCAAGGGCCTGTTGCCTGGCGTTTCAGCGCCGCCACTGGGTAAAGCGGTCGAATTGGAATTGAACGACATCCGCCTGTGGGCGGCGACCTCCCCCGATACCGATTTTGCGGTCTGGGACGATCGGTTTGAGCGTGGGGTATTTACCGATGCGCTGTTGTCCGCATTGCACGGTGGCGCGGCCGATAAAGACAAAGATTTCCAAGTCACGGCAAGCGAGCTGGAGGCCTACGTCAGCCGGCGTGTCAATCAACAGGTTGCTAGCCTAACGCAAGCGGGATTGGGATTTCGCCAGCGCCCTACCTTCAGTGGCATGGATGATGGCGATGTCATCGTCAGCTACCCCGCTGAGATTTACCCCACCTATGCCACCGATGAACAGCGCCGCTATGAAGAAGATTTCGTTGCCTTTGAGCTGCTCGACAAGACCATGCCGCACCTGGCCAGCAGCGATCCGGCCCAGTTGAACAGCCTGGTCGATGAGGTGCGCGACTTCACCGCCACCTGCCAGTTTTGCCAGGGCAATCAAAAGCTGTTCCAACGCATGAACCAGTTGCGCCAGCGCTTGCAGACCTGTCGCGCCGAGCAACGCCTGCTGACCCGCATCGTCGAACAGAAGCGAATCAACAGCCTGCAACGCTTGGCGAGCCGATTGGAGTGCGGCTATGGCGCGGCGGCGATCCAAGCCTGCGTCTCGACTGGCGATTTTAATTCCAGCGCCTGCCAATGCCTGGGCGATGAACAATGCGTAGCTCAGTCCGAGGATTTGACCCCGCGTTGCGATGGTGAGTTGGAGAAGATCAGTGACCAACCCGTTTCTGTGCAGGGGGCGCTCTATGCCAGTTTTACCCGCGACCATCCCGAATGCAGCATTATTGAGAGCAAAGCCAAGACCGCCTTGGCTGGCTTCTGCCAGACCCAAGCCAGCTTGGCAGGCCTTGGCAGTGACAGCGCCACAATCGCAGCGCTGACCGGATTTGTCGCCAGCTATAGCTACTGCGAGCGCGCGGTCACACAAGCCGAGCAGCAAATCGCGGCGCTGGAGACCGAGCTGCAAAAAGACGTCTGTGAGACCGACTTCCAAGCGGCGGCACTAAGCAACGATCCCGACCAGATTAGCGGCTTCATTACAGCCCATCCGTCATGTTCGGTGCAAATCGCCGAAGCTCAAATCATTTTAGACGATTTGACCGAGCGCCTGGGCCAGTGCCAGCAAGCCTATCTTGAAGCGGTGGTCAGCGAGGACCGGCGCGAATTGGAAGCCTTTGTGGAAGACTTCAATATCTGTGGGCCTGAAGTGGCGGTGATCGAAGAGCGAATCAAGCGGCTGGATCAACAGGTGCAACGGGTTGAGGAAGCCAACGCTTGCATGGCCATCGCCGAACAGCGCTTGCCGCAAAATCAAGAAGAAGGCTTTGCTGTGCTTGAGGAATGCTCGGTCGTCTTTGCCGACGTGCCCGGCGTCACAGAGCGTGCTAACCAACTGCGCGAGACTTTCGAGAGCCGTTGTGATCAGATCGATCTGGGCAACGAATGCGTGAGCGCGCATCAGGCCTATGTCATTGTTCAGCAACATCTAAAAGCGGCCGGCTGCTACACCGGCGCGATCGACGGTGACTTTGGCCCCAAATCGCGCAAGGCCCTTGGCAATTACAATAAGCAGACCGGCGCCAACCTCGGCGTTTCCAGCGATAGCGCGCTGGTGCAGACCATTGGTTGGCTGGGTTCCAGCTCTGGCATCGTTTGCCAACGCGAGGCCCATCTGGACTATAGCAAACACCGCGATATCGACCTATCGCGCCATGCCAACGATATTTACGAAAAAGGCCTCAAGGTCGGCGTGGCCGAGTGCGCTGAGCAGTGCAATGTGATGGGAAGCGGTTGCATCGGCTTTGCCTACGTGACCAAGAAATCCACCAAATATGCGCGCTGTTGGCCCAAGTCTGATTTCGGATATCGCCACAAGATCTCGGTGGTGGACTTCTATATCAAGCCTGGGGTCAATGACACCAGCGTTTGGCCGAAGTCGAGCTCGCCCAAGTCAAAGAGTGGCACCTTTAGCTTCGGTTCGGGTAAAGCTACCTTTAGCTTTGGTTCAAGTAAGCATTGATGCGCTGACCTCCGCCCAAAAATGAAGGCCGTCGTCCGGTCCCGGGCGGCGGTTTTCGCTGTTCGCGACCTGGCTTGTCTGTATCTAGGCAAGACGGATGCGCCCGCCTGGCTCAGTCTCCCCAAAACAGCATAAAGGTCCGTTGACCCCCAGGTCAGCGGCATTGAGGAGGGACTATGAGCCAGGCAGATAATCGGCGCAGCTACCAAACCCGCGTCCATCCGGACAATTTCCGCCATCGCGATGACTTGCCCGATGCAGCGAAAACCCTGGGCCTGGGCTCGTTTGGCGACTTGGGCCCGGGCGAGCCTGCGGTCAGTGAGTGGAAGGGCGCCGGCCTGCAACTGCCCCACATTCCCAGCCTGCGCGACTACCGCCTGTCGCGCTTGCGCGCCAAGCTTGCCGAACACGGCTGTGCGGCGGGCTTATTCTATGACCCGATGAACGTGCGCTATGCGACCGACAGCACCAACATGCAAGTCTGGTGCCTGCACAACGCGGTACGCTATTGCTTGGTGTTCGTCGATGGCCCGGTTCTGGTCTGGGATTTTCACGGCTGCGAGCACTTGAACAGCCATTTGCCGCTGGTCGATGAAATCCGCAACGCCACGGCCTACTACTACTTTGCAACCGGCGAGCGCTCCGAAGAAGCGGCGGGGCGCTGGGCCGATGAAGTCCACGATTTGCTGGCCAAGCACATGGGTGCAAGCAAGCGCCTGGCGGTCGATAAGTTGGAGCTGCACGGCAGCAAGGCGCTGGAAGCCAAGGGCTGGCAGCTCTATGATGGCCAAATGGTCGCCGAACAAGCGCGCGCGATCAAGGGCGCGGACGAGATCAAAGCGCTACGCTGCGTCACCCATGCGACCGAGGTCGCCATGCGCCGCATGCAAGATGCGCTGGTGCCCGGAATTTCGGAGCAAGAGCTGTGGGCGGTCCTGCACCGTGAGAACATCGCGCGCGGCGGCGAGTGGATTGAAACGCGCTTGCTGGCCTCAGGGCCGCGCACAAATCCTTGGTTCCAGGAATGCTCATCACGGCGGGTCGAAAACGGGGATATCGTCGCCTTTGATACCGATCTGGTCGGCGCTTGGGGCTACATGTGCGATATCTCGCGCACCTGGCTGGCGGGCGACCGCGAAGCGACGAGCGAACAACGCGAACTCTACAAAATGGCGCGCGAGCAGATCGCCTACAACCTGGACGTTATCAAGCCAGGCCTGTCCTACTTGGAGTACAGCCAGCAAGCTTTTGTCTTGCCCGACGAATTTCAGGCCAACCGCTATTCGGTCATTAGCCACGGCGTCGGTCAATGCGATGAATACCCCTCGATTTACTATCCTGCCGATGTCCAGAAGGTTGGCTATGACGGGGTGATCGAGCCTGGCATGTGTCTGACGGTTGAGAGCCTAATCGGCAAGGTTAACGGGCGAGAGTGCGTCAAGCTGGAAGAACAACTGATCGTGACTGAGACCGGGGTAGAGCTCATGTCGGCCTACCCCTTCGAAGACGAGCGTTTCGGCTTGGTCTAGGGCTTAGTTGGGGAGTGAAGCCCGCCCCGTGGCCCCAGCAAGGCGCGGCTTAGCGCAAGTCGCGAATAAGTGGCGACACGATTGAGCATGGATTTGCGTTAGAAATCAGTCAGCTAGAGCGGATGGATTGTTGCAGCACCGGCGCCTGACGCTCTAGTCTTCGCCGTAGCCATAGGCCTCGATCCAAGGCTGCAATTGGGCCATCAAGGGCGCAAAGGCAAATTCATAAGAACGCCAACGCCCTTGCGCAGTCTTATAAAGCGGTTGCACGACCTGGTTAAAGCTGGGTGTGCGGATCATCTCACGCTGCTGCGCGGTCTTGCGGTAGTCGAGTAGGGCGTCTTGCCATTCCAGCCCCAAGAAGCTGAGCAAGGCTTCGCAACGCCCCTGCATGTCGGCGACCAAGTCTTCGTAGCGCAGGTCAAAGACCGCTAACGGCAGGTGGGTGCGCGCTGCTTGCCACAACCGCATGCTGGCGTCATAGGCGCGCACCGTGTCCGCCAATGTCAAGAAATTGGCCATAGATTCGTTTAGCACGAAGTTTTGCATGAAGCAGCTAAGGCAGGCGTCGCAGGGATGACGCAAAGAAAAAACGAACTTGGCGGCAGGGAATAGGCGGTGGATCAACAAGGCATCCACCAGGTTTAGCGGCATCTTATCGACCAGCGTTGTCCCACCCGGTTGAGCGGCCGCAGTCAGGCCGGGCTGGCTGGAGGCGCGCAACGCAGCATCGAGGCTCTTCATATATTGCGCGCGCAACGCCGCAAGCTGTTCGGGCGACAGCACGGGGCTGTTTGCGCTCTGCCCGGTCTTGGCCAATGCGTGCTTGACCGTCATCAGCATGGGGCCCTCTTCGACCACTTGTATGGCCGAATGCGACCTGAGCATGGTGTCGAGCAGCGTCGTGCCTGAGCGAGGAAAGCCGACCAGGAACACAAGCTGCGCGCCGCTGGGCGCCAACGGTTCCTGGCAGGTGCTGTAGCCGCGAGCAGGCGCCTGGGTCAGCGCGCGTTGGTTCGCTTGGATTTCAGCCAAGAAGGCGGACGGCTCGATACCCAGCGTGGGCAAGGTGGCGGCCTGTATGTCATTCATCGCTTGATAGTGTGCCAAGGCCTGCTCGAAGGCCCCGGCGCTCTGATGGGCTTGGGCCAGGCTCTTGTGGTAAGACCCGCGGCGCGAGGCGGATAGGCTGCCGACATCAATGGCTTCCAGCGCGGTCAAGGCGCCCGCTTTATCGCCGTTGCGCGCCTGGCTTTGGGCTGCAAACAAGGCCAGATCCGGGCTGGCGCGGCGCATGTCGCTCGGCAAGGCGGATAGGGCCTCGTCCAGCGCGTCAGTCTGGTTCAGCCGCTCAAATACATCGAGCAAGTTGGCCCGGAAGTGGGGATCGTTGGGCGCCAGTTCGATCGCTTGTTCCAGCATTTGCTTGGCCTGTTTGGGGCGCCCCAAGGCCAGGTAGAGCGTGCCCAAATTGTTCAAGGCGCCCGTGTGGCTGGGGGCAAGCTTGAGGCAGCGCTGGTTGGCCTCAAGGGCTCTGTCCATTTGCCGCAAATCTTGCAGCGCACAGGCGTAATTGAACCAGAGGCGCAACGCATCGGGGGCCAGCTTTAAGGCCGCTTGATAGCGCTTCATAGCCGCATCCGCGAAGCCCATTTCCAATTCGACGTTGGCCAGGTCGCCCATGATTTCAACGTCTTGTGGTCGGGCGATCAGGGCCTTTTCAAAGGCCGCTTTTGCGGCGCTCCATTCTTGATGTTTGACCGCCAAGCTTCCTTCCAAGCTGAGGACAGCGGGGTGGTCAGCGGAGAGGCTGCGCGCGCGTTCGAGCCATCGCTGTGCTTCGGGAAGTTGGTCTTGTAGCAGGCAAAGCCGGGCCAAATTGCAGTAGGGGCTTAATTTGTTTGTTGCGCGATCGGCGGCCTTTTTCAGGTGCTGCAAGGCCTTGTCGGGCCTTTGTGTGGCGGAGTAGAGGTTTCCCAACAGGGTCTGGACGAAGGCTGAGCGTGGGTAGCTCTTTTCGGCACGCAATAGTTTCTTCTTCACCTCTGACCAGGGCAGTTGTTGGCTTTGAGCGCGACCAATCATCTGCGCCAAAGCCTGCTGGTCGGCGCGCGGTGGTTCTTGAGCAGCGGGGGTCTTGGGGGTGGCCATGTCTCTCACTCACACATCGTTTGGGCTCTGCTTTATCGCGGGCGGGTGGCGGCTGCCAAGGGAAATTGCCTGCGCTCACCGCGCATCGCTGCTACTCAAAGCATGGCCGCTGAAGGTGGCGGCAGCAAAAAAGGGCGAGAACCTTTCGCTCCTCGCCCTTTCACTTATTCGAATCCCTACCCAGAACCTAGCCAACAAAGGCCTTTTCGATCACGAAGTCGGCTGGGCGTGCGTTTGAGCCTTCCTCTAGGCCGGCTTCTTCGCACATGGCTTTGCAATCTTGCAGCATGGCCATCGAACCGCAGATCATAACCCGGTCCGTCTCGGGGTTCAGGGCAGGAAGGCCTGTCAGCTCTGAAAATTTGCCCGAGTTCATCAGGTCGGTGATGCGACCTTGAACTTCGTAGTCTTCGCGCGTGACCGAGGTGAAGTGCAGCAGCTTGTCGCCGACGATCTCGCTCAGAATTTCATCGTTTTTGATCTGTTCGATCAGCTCAAAGCCGTACTGAAGCTCGGCCTTAGTGCGGCAAGTATGGGTCAAAACGATGCGCTCGAACTTCTCGTAAGCTTCGGGCTCGCGAATCATCGAGGCAAAGGGTGCGATGCCCGTGCCTGTCGACAGCAGGTAGAGGGTCTTGCCGGGGCGCAGCGCGTCCAACACCAAGGTGCCGGTCGGCTTGCGATTGAGCAGCACTTCATCACCCGGTTGGATATTTTGCAGCCGTGAGGTCAGCGGGCCATCGGGCACCTTGATCGAATAGAATTCCAACTCTTCGTGCCAAGCCGGGCTGGCGACCGAGTAGGCGCGCAGCAAAGGCTTGCCGTCGTCTTTGGTCAGGCCGATCATGACGAACTCACCCGAACGGAAGCGGAAGGTGTCGGGCCGCGTCATCTTAAAGCGAAACAGGTTGTCGGTGTAGTGCTGGGTCTCCAGGACCGTGCAAGTGAACATATTGGGGTTCGTTGGCTTGGGTTTGACTGCTTTGGCAGGCTCGGGTGTGGCCGCTGGCGCGGGCCTAACGGGCGAGACAATAGCGGGTGCACCCTGGTCCAAAACGGCGCGAACCAAGCTGGCATCGGTGCCGTCGCTCTGGCTTATGCTTGTGCCTGCCGGGGTCTCGTCCAGGTAGGAGCTTGCTCTTGTAGAGGCGGAGTCAAAGGAGGTCAATTCAGTCATGCTTCAGTCGTGTCTGTTGGTGGGACAGCCAAGCGCGTCATGCTTAGATCATCCCCATAGCTCAAGGATAAGAAGGCAGGGCAAGCCTGTCAGGATCGGGAAACTGCGGACAAACCTTTGCGATTTGTCGCGTCAATCGGGTTGGGCCAGTGCGGCTTAGGCTGCCTTGTTGTGGCGGCGCCTCCAAATGTCGGGCGCGGCCAGGCGCGGGGCGACTTCAGCGCTCAGCCGTTGTTGATTATAAAGGCTGCCAACCACCACATTTAGCGCGTTTTGCCAAGCACGAATGCCGTGACGTTGCACCAAGTCATCTTCCAGCCAAAGCGCATCTAAGCCCGATTGAACGCTGTGGCGGGCTTGGTCGGGCATCAGGCGCCCCAGACCAATCAGCTGGCCTTGGAAGCCGGCATTGCGCAGACGCCGAGCCAACGAGAAGCTGCGCCCGTCGTGCGGCGTCTTGAAGACCAGGCCGATTGCTGACAGGTGCAAAAGGTTGTCTAACCCCAGGTCTTCGGCCGCATCGGGCTCAAGCAGAAGATCCAAGGTCGGCGCGGGGGGCTGGCTCAAAGCCCCCGAGGCGTCCAGACGCCAGCCCAGTAAGCTGCTGGTTTCGTTTACCGAAAGATCAGACATAGACGGCCTCTTTAAAGGGTTGTTTGCCAACGCGATCATAGGTTTGGCTGAAGTCCTCGCCGTCCTCGCGCAGGCTTTGCCAGGTGTCCAGCAAAGTCTCCACGACGTCCGGTACTTGGTCTTGGCTGAAGCCTGGGCCCAAGATGTCGCCGACCTTGGCGCCCTCGTCCGCGCGCCCTCCCAGCGAGATTTGGTAGGTCTCGCTCTCCGAACGATTGAGACCCAAAATGCCAATGTTGGCGGCATGGTGATGCCCACAGGCATTGATGCAGCCCGAGATGTTAAGACTGGCCTCAATCGGGCCTTGGCGGCGTTCGCGTTCGCGTAAGCGAAGGCTCAGGGCTTGGGCGACGGGGATCGAACGGGCGGTTGCCAAGGCGCAATAGTCCAGGCCAGGACAAGCGATGATGTCGGAGACTAGCCCAACATTGGCTTCTGCTAAGTCTTGTTCCAGCAAGGCATGATACAGCGTTTCTAGATCATTCAACTTGACCCAGGGTAGCACCAGGTTTTGACGGTGAGAGACACGGATCTCGCCCGCAGAGTAGCGCTCGGCCAGATCAGCAACAGCACGCATTTGCGCGCCGCTTGCGTCGCCAGGAATGGCGCCCTTGGTCTTGAGCGAGACCGATACCGCAGCATAGCCATTGACTTTGTGCGTCAGACCATTTTGCTGCAACCAAGCCCTGAATTCGGGGCTGCCTTCGGGCACTTTTTGGCCTTGTAGGGCAGGGCGCTGGGCGGTCTCAAACTGCGCGGCGATGCGCTGATATTCGCCAACCGCTGTGGCAAAGGCGTCGCGGTCAACCCGGGCCAATTCTTCGACGACCGCTAGGCGATAGGGCTCAATCCCCATCTCATCGATTAGGATTTTGATGCGGGCTTTGTACTTGTTATCGCGGCGGCCTGCCAGGTTGTAGACGCGCAACATGGCATCCAAAGTGGGCAGCAGGTCGGCCAGCGGAACGGCCTCTTGGAACAAGCGCGCCACGCGCGGCGTGCGGCCCTGGCCACCGCCGACCCATATGTCATATTGGGGCTGGCCGTCGGCGTCCAACTTTGCCCAAAGGCCGATATCGTGAAACTTCATCGCGGCGCGGTCTTGTGCGGCGCCCAAGACAGCAATTTTGAACTTACGCGGCAAAAAGGCGAACTCGGGGTGCAAAGAAGACCACTGGCGAAGCAGCTCTGCGCTGGGGCGTGGGTCCAGCCATTCATCGCCCGCAACCCCGGCATAGGCGTCGGTCGTCACGTTGCGAATACAGTTGCCCGAAGTCTGGATAGCGTGCATTTGCACGCTTGCAAGCGCGTCGATCATGTCGGCGACATCGCTCAGCTTGGTCCAGTTGTATTGGATGTTCTGGCGGGTCGTGAAGTGGCCGTAGCCCTTATCATAGCGGTCCGCTAGATCGCCCAACACGCGAAGTTGGCGCGCGTTCAAGGCTCCATAGGGGATAGCAACGCGCAGCATGTAGGCGTGTAGTTGGAGATAGAGGCCGTTTTGCAGGCGCAACGGTTTGAATTCGTCTTCGCTCAAAGCGCCGCTCAAGCGGCGTTCGATTTGTTCGCGAAACTCGGCCGCGCGTTGCTCGACGAACGCTTGGTCGTACTGATCGTAAGCGTACATGGGGTGTTGTTCCCTAATTAGGCGGCTTGGGCCAGCGTGGCTGCGGACGGTCTTGAAGCAGCCTCGCTAGCGGTCGTGCGGACCGCGACGCTGACGCCTTGTAAACGACGCTGGTCGCGCAGCTCAACGGGGCGACGGTTTTCATCGACTGGGATCAAGGCGGCGCCAACAACGCGGTTAGCGGCTTCTTCTGCGTTGCCCAAGGGGGTTAGGTTTTGGGGCTCGGTGCTGAACAGGGCGTCTTCAAAAGACAGGCACCAACGGCCTTGGTGGCTCCAAAAGACCTGTTCGCCGGTCAGAAGGTCGTTGGCAGAGAGGGCGTATGCGTGTGCGTTGCGGGCCATGATAGAACCTTTCTTTGTGCGGGTGGCGTTAGGCGGCCGCTGTTTGCGGAGCCAGTTGGAGAGAAGAGGGCGGCGGGCAATCGATGCCGGGCAAGATTTGCAGCGCAACATCGTGCAAACCGTCTAGAAGGCAGGGGGCGAACAGAGCCTCGGCTTGGCTGCCGCGCGCGACAATCGCCACGGCTTGACCTTGTTCTAAGCGGCTCTTCAGCTCTTTAAGGGCGGCTTGCGGATCGGATGGCAGGGCGCTGAGGGGCAAGCGCTCGGCTTCGCGACGAGCAAGTTCCAGCAGGCCTGTCGTCAGGCCGGGCTCGAACAGGATTGTATCGGCTTCGTCCAATGCGCGGCGGGCTTTGAGAGTTAGAAGTTCGGGGTCGCTGGTGCCCGTACCGATCAGGGTCAAGCGTCCGTTCAGCGTGGCTGCGTTTGTCGGTTGAACGAGGCGCTGCGCCAGATCTTGCGCGGCGGCCTTATTTTGCGGTGCGGGAGCGTCAAAGAAGGCCTGCCAGAACTGGCGGCGTGCGCGGCCGACGGGAAGGGTCTTGGCCACCCACGGACGTAGACCACGCGCCAGGCGCGCGATATGCCCTAGCCCTGAAGGCACCAGGGCTTCGATCTGTGCTTTTAGGCGGCGTGCGAGCATAGGCGCGGCGCCTTCGGTGCCGATCGCGATGACGACGGGGTCACGATCGATTAAGGCGGGGGTGATGAAGTCGCTGACTTGCGGTTGATCGGCAGCGCAGACCAATATGCCCAGCCCACGCATGCGACCGGCAATTTCTGCGTCGAGGTTGCGCTCGCCCGTGGCGGCGTAAGCAAATACGGCGTCGCTGGGCAAGGGCGCGGTCAGGGCGGCTTGCGCTACATGGCTGACGTTGGGCAGTGAGGCTAGGTCGATTTCAGCGGTCTCAATTTCGGGCGCGATGAGCCAGATCTTGGCCTCCGTCTTGGCGATCAGGCGCAACTTAGCGGCGGCTTCGGCGCCACCGCCGAAGACCAAAACCGAGCGACCCTTGGTCGAAATGAACAGAGGAAAGGCTTGCATGCCCTTTGACTCCCATGGCTTGACATCTGTCTAGAATATGGGAATATTTCTCTCAAATCGTCAATATCTGGGAAAAAATAGAAACTAAGTCGCGAGTTCGGGCGGGTAAGCCAATATTTTGTCCCTTGTGACGCGACAGATTGGTAAAGTTTTTATGTTAGACACGCTCGATAAGAAAATTCTGACAGTCCTGCAGCGCGATTCGAGCCTGCCACTGGAGAAAATTGCGACAGAAGTCGGCTCTTCCAAGTCGCCGGTCTGGAACCGCATCCGCAAAATGAAGGATGCTGGCGTGATTTTGCGCGAGGTCGCAATCCTCGACCCTGAGAAGATCGGCCAACAAGAGACCTTCTTTGTGCAAATTCAAACCGACCAACACTCCAGCGAGTGGCTGCAAGAGTTCACGCGGGTCGTCAACGACATGCCGGAAATTCAAGAGGTGCACCGTTTAGCGGGGCAGATCGACTATTTGCTTAAGGTGCGAGTCGGCTCGACCAAGCAGTTCGACACCTTTTATAAACGCTTCGTTAGTCGCTTGAGCCTGTTCAATGTCAACTCGAGTCTGTCGATGGAACGTATCAAAGAGACGACGGCTTTCGGTCTAGACCTTGAGAGCCAGCCAGACGGCTAAAGCGGCACAGGCACTGCATTGCGAACGCCTGCAAAGCCATCACTAGAGTTTGCGCCAAGCCGCCACCATGCCGCTCGTGTGTTCGGCGGGCAGGTATTCGCAGGCGCGCATGACTAGCCCTGAAATGCGGCCCTGCTGTACGAGCGTGCCCAGGTAGTCTTCGACAGCGCGCTTGCCCCAGGCCGTGGTGTTGGTGCAGAGAACAAAAATCCCGCCCGGCTGCAAGGCTGGCAGCAGATGTTCGACCAATTCAACGCCAAGAAAATCATAGGTCAGCGTCCCGACGGTCACGATAGCGGCGTAGGGGGCGTGCGCCAAGGTGAGCGGCTGGCTCAAGTCGGCTTGCTCCAGGTGGCGGTAGAGTTTCTTGCCAGCGGCTTGGTCGAGCATGCCCCGCGAATAGTCTATCCCGTCCATGATCTTAAATCCTTGCTGCGCGAGCGCCTGGCCGGAAAGCCCGGTGCCGCAGCCCGCGTCCAACACGGGTTGGTCGCGCCAATCGACCAACTTGGCGAGCATGCTCGCAGCCTGAATCGGAGCCGGGTAGCTGAGTTCGGTCAAATCTTGATCGTAGTGATCGGCCCAATCGTCGTAGTAGGCGCGATTGGCCTCATCGGTTTCGACCTGGAACAAGCCTTTCAAGCGCTGTTCAGCCGGGTTTTGTTCTTGGCGTGCCATGGCTTTCCCCCCTTTATCCACAGCCCCTAGTCTGGGCCCGAACACGGGTTGGCGTCAAGTCGCAAGCCTTTGAATGCATTGCAATGTCGCGTGATCGCAGCGGCCAGTATTCTGGCTCGCTGCACTCCGTATCACCACGATAAATGGCACATATGAATATTAAGCAATAAAATAACTATTTACATGTGTGTATGTCTGTGAGAAAACAGAACAGAAGACGAACATAAGGAGGCGAAAGTCTTATGTCAAAGAGTTCCAAGCCGCTCCATCTCCTTGCCGCGGAAAAGGAAATCGGTGTCCATGAAGTCAAGGGAAGTCAGCACAATCAGCGGATTGTCGCCTACCACCAGGCGACGACGCTCGCCGCCAGTGACGACGAAACACCGTGGTGCGCTGCCTTCGTCAATTGGTGCCTAGAAGTAACAGGCCAGCGAGGCACGCGTTCGGCGACGGCGCGCTCGTTTCTCAAATGGGGGGACGAAATTGAGCTCACCGACGCCAAGCCCGGTGACGTCGCCGTGTTTTCGCGCGGTAACAGCCCTTGGCAAGGCCACGTCGCTTTCTTTTTGCAGCAGAGCAACGGACGCCTTGAAGTTCTGGGCGGTAACCAAGGAGACGCGGTCACTGTGGCCACGTATCCTAAAGCCAAGTTGCTCGGCGTGCGCAGGGCAAACTAGAGCATGGTCTGGCGTTCTAATTGTCGGCTAGTGGCGTGTTGGATGGTGACTTCTGTTCTGCTTGCCAGCGCCAGCGCCAGCGCGGAGCCCCTTTATCCCGGTCCGATCTTGGGCCAGGTCAAGCGCGTCATTGATGGCGATACCCTGGTCGTTGATGCCTACATCTGGCCCAATACCCAAGCCAGCGACGTCGCTATTCGCGTGCGGGGCATCGATACGCCCGAGCGACGCGGCAAGTGTCAGCAAGAACGTGACCTGGCCGAACGCGCTAAGCGCCTGATGATCGAGGCTTTACCGCCAGGCCAACGTGTCTCTGTCTACCAAGTCGAAGTCGGCAAATATGGCGGCCGTTACATCGCGGCCGTCAGCAGCGAGAGCGGCCTCGACTGGGCGACCCATATTCAAAGTTTTGGCTTGGCCGTTCCCTATTTTGGGCACGGCGCCAAACAAGATTGGTGTGTCGATTTTTAATTCTTCAAACTGAATGACAAAGGGAAATCTATGACTACTGCTATCAACAAGACCGCAAGTGCGCCGGGTACGCGGGGTTCCAAGGACACCAAGCAGAGCGACGACGGTGCACGCGACCTGAATTTTGTCGATGTCATCTTGGCGGTCGGCATTCGTCCGTTGGCGGAGTTTTTAAAAGGCCGCAAGACTGCGATTGGCGCCATCATGGCGGTTCTTGCCTACGCGACACCTTTGCAAGAGTGGGCACAAGGAAGCGACCTTGAGTCTGTCCTTAAGCTGCTGGTCGCCCTCTTGGAGTTTTTAGCAGCCTGGTTGGGCGGCGGCGGCCTGGTCTCTTGGCTGCTGGCGTCTCGGCGTGTTGGGCGTCTGTTCGTCTAGCGACCAAGGGCCTTTCTGAGGCGCTCTAACCAGCCTGCATGCTCGGTCGATCGAGCCCGTTTGCTCGGTCGTGCCGGCGGCAAGGCGGATCTTCCAAACCCCACCGCTTGGGGCGTAACAAAGCGGCAATAAAAGTCTGGCGGCAGGGCACGCTCCAACGCTGCCTGGTCGTCGAATTCCACAATCAGACCGTCGTCGGGCATGAGCTTTTTGAGCGATAGGGCTTCGCCCGGGCTCTCTATCGCCCGAAACAGCATGAAATCGTCAATGACAGGGCGCAGCCAATATTCCACCCTCTGACCGGTCGCACATAGGCTGCCATCGCGCTCGGCCTTTGGCGACAGTGCTCCAGTAATCGGCCGCCAGCCCCATGCCTCTAATTGGCGGCAGTCTCGCGGTTCGCCTTGATGGGGCGGCCAGTCCAACAAGTGCAGGCGCTGGCTGCCATCCAGCAAGTGCTCGACAAAGACCAGGCCTTGCTCATCGCGCGCGCGACACCACAAGCTAAGCTCATCGACCGTATCACCGGGCGGCTCTAAGATGCCTGCAAGGTCGCCAAGTTTCTCAAGCGCATGCGGCTGTTTTGGCCCGCCCTGGTCCCACGCCAAATGCAGCAAATAAAAGCGGGGCGTAAGTGCTGGCGCTTCGGCCACGAAGCTATCTTGAGTGACGTGGTGAGCGATCAATCGCCAGTCGGCCCTTGCAAGCGGATGCTTAGCGTCCAGCTCTTTTGCAAAGGCAGCAGCAAGGCCAGCCTGTTCCTTGATGCTGATCGGTTGCCAGCCCGCTGGCAGTTCGCGACGAGAGGGCGACTGCGGGCGTTCTGGCCAGTTCGGGTCAAATGATTGGGGCACCGCGGGCGCTCCTAGATCCCATCGTCGAAAGGCGCAAAGCTGGCTGACGACGCCCGCCGCCAGCGTTTCAGATAGCCGAAACGCTCATCGTCTTCGCGCAACAAGAAGCCTTCGGGCATATAGGGGTAGACCTCGTGACCCGTCACCATGTCGCGATCTTTTTCACGCATCATCAGATGGTGGGGCAAGAACTTGCCCGGATGATCCAGCCCCGCCGCACCGGTCATATCGCCCAAAGCTTTCAGGCTGTTGCGGTGGAAGTTGGCCACCCGCTGGGCCTTGTCGCTGGGGTCCAGCGCGATCTGGCGCCAGGGGTCTTGGGTCGCGACGCCGGTGGGGCAGTGGTTGGTGTGGCAAGCCTGCGCCTGGATGCAGCCGATCGCGAACATGAAGCCGCGTGCCGAGTTACACCAATCGGCCCCCAGAGCCAGCGATCGTGCGATATCAAATGCGTGGATCAGCTTGCCGGACGCGCCAATGCTGATCTTATCGCGCAGACCGATGCCGCGCAGCGTATTGTGAGCAAAGGTCAAGCCTTCGACCAGCGGCATACCCATGTGGTTCGCAAACTCCAGCGGTGCGGCGCCGGTACCGCCTTCTTTGCCGTCGATAACGATAAAATCGGGGGTGATGCCGGTCTCAAGCATGGCGCGCGCGATGCACATGAACTCGCGACGGTGGCCGATGCAAAGCTTAAAGCCGATGGGCTTGCCGCCCGCCAGCTCACGCAGCTTGGCAATAAAGGCCATCATTTCAAGCGGGGTGTCAAAAGCCGAGTGGCTGGCTGGTGAATGGCAGTTCTTGCCCATCGGAATGCCGCGCGCTTCGGCAATTTCCTCAGTAATTTTTGCGGCGGGCAGCAAACCACCTTGGCCGGGCTTTGCCCCTTGGCTCAGTTTAATTTCGATCATTTTGACCTGATCCATGGCCGCGACGGCGGCCAGCTTGCCAGAATCAAAACGGCCTTGCTGGTCACGGCAGCCAAAATAGCCAGTGCCAATCTCAAAGATCAGGTCGCCGCCTCCCGCCTTGTGATAGCGGCTAATGCCACCTTCGCCCGTATCGTGGGCAAATCCACCGATCTTGGCTCCCTTATTGAGCGCAGAAATGGCATTGGCAGATAGGGCGCCAAAGCTCATGGCAGAGATATTATAGATCGAGGCGTTGTAGGGTTGCTTGCAGTCCGGCCCGCCGATGGTAATGCGAAAATCGGTGTTCTTGATCGCCTTGGGCTGGATGGAGTGCGTCAGCCATTGATAGCCACTAGAATAGACCGCCATTTTTGTGCCAAAGGCGCGCTTGTCCTCGACGTTTTTCGCGCGTTGGTAGACGATGGCCCGGGCATCACGCGAAAAAGGAACTTCTTCTTGGTCGCCTTCAATCAGGTATTGGCGGATTTCCGGTCGAATACTCTCAAAGAAATAGCGGATATGACCCAAGATTGGATA
The DNA here is from genome assembly GCA_030428565.1 of Alphaproteobacteria bacterium. Lineage (GTDB taxonomy): Bacteria > Pseudomonadota > Alphaproteobacteria > UBA7985 > JAUIBT01 > JAUIBT01. The sequence continues at coordinate 17,900 of JAUIDR010000008.1, read as the reverse complement.
GTTGCGCAGGACCGCGTGCTTGCGCTGAAATAGATCGCGCAGACCCACCAGGCCAAGCACGCCCAAGACGATCAAGATCACGATCTTTAGATTAGAATTAATGGGCAACAGGGCCACCAAGGCGAACAAGGCGATGGTGATTGCGAATGTGGAATAACGAAGCATTGCGTCTCTTCCTTGCTGTGTTTTTGCCTCGACGCTCGCTTATTTTCGCACCAGGTCTGGTTGCCCTGGGCTGCCCTTGCCTCCTTGGGGAGCGGTGGCTGTTGAACCACACGAGGACGATTGGCGTCGATTTGGCCCAAGTGTAGGTTCTGTGGCGGCGGAGCGGGAGTCAAAACTTTGCTAGAGGAGGGCCAAGGCGGGCAGAACGGCTTGGTTGTCCCCATGCTTCGCCCGCCACCGAAGTCTGGTTTTCCGTGTTTTGATGTCGTCAGCTCGCCGCTATAATCGCGCGATTGAGGCTATCAAGGAGGGCGCAGTGGGCAATTTTGAACCCCGCATGGACCAGATCGGCGCGGCTCTGGCCGACTCCAGCCGCGCACGAATGCTCTGCGAGTTGATGAGCGGTCGCGCCTACACCAACAAGGAGCTGGCCAGTCTGGCAGGGGTCGAACCTCAGACCGCGACGGCGCACTTACAAAAACTGGCCGCGGCCGGCTTGGTGGCGGTGCAGCGCAGCGGTCGTTGCGCCTATCATTGCCTTGCAAGCGATCAGGTCGCCGAGGCGCTGGAAACGCTAGCCCAGCTCTCGCCCAGCGATCACCTTTACCGCGCGCCTGCTGGCTCTGCGCGAACGGGCGATGCTCGTATCCTGCGTTCGTGCTACAATCATTTGGCGGGGCGGCTGGCGGTGCGCATGGCGGATGCCTTGATTCAGCAAGGCGTGCTGGTGACACGAGGCACCAGCTTTGCGCTGGGCCCCGCAGCGGCAGGCCTTGCCGACCGGCTGGGGTTAGTGCTGCCGGCGGCGGGGCGCGGCAGCCAAGCTAGCGTAGTCAGCGTAAAAGCCTGCTTGGATTGGTCGGAACGGCGCCCCCACATGGCCGGGGCCTTTGGCCGTGCCATCATGACGCGCGGGCTTGAAGCCGGGTGGTTCAGTCGCTGCGACACGGGCCGCGCTCTGCGTCTGGAAGATAAGGGCGCACAAGTGCTTGAACAGGTGTTCACGTTGCCTCCTACCGCCTGGGACGATGCACCAAGCAAGAGAGTGCCTTCAGCAGCTTAGCCCGGCGGTGTCACGCTTATTAATTCGGGCATGGGCGAAGCGTTTGCAGGGGCAAACGCCAAGGTCTTGGGCTAGCCTTAGGGACGAGTTCCAAGCAAAGGTTATGAAGCATGCAATCCGCTCAATTTCCAACAATCAACAGCCCGCGATTTCAAACCCAAACGGGATTCTTGGTCACGGTTCAGACCCCCGAAGTTAGCGCCCAGGCCTTGATTGACGCCGTTTTGGTCGCGGCCCCTTTGGCCTACGGTGATTATGATCGTGTGGCCTATTTTTCGGCCAGCGGGCAGCAGCAGTTTCGCTCCCTGGGCGGTGGTCGCAATGCGGCAACCGACGAAGCGGTTACGGTCGTTTGCCGGGAATTGCGCTTTTTCTTAACCGATGACCCCACTATTCTAGAGGCGGTGATGGCGGCGCTCTATGATGCGCACCCCTACGAAGAGCCGGTTATTCTAGTCACGCCTTGTCTGCGTGGCTTGCATATTCGCGGCCTGGATGAAGACAACCCCAACCGATTTTGGAACCAAGGCGACAATCCTGCGGCCCAAGCATGGGTGCCCGCCGCGCATCGTTGAATGACGGCTGCGGGACGGCGGTTTCAGCGCGACGACAGGGCGATGCCGCGTCCGGCTTGGGCAGGTGGCTCAAGGCTCGCATGGGCCTGTGCCACTACGGCCAGGCGCTCGGCGACCAACGGTTGAAAGGCTTCTGCGCGGCGCTCAACCAGATTGAAGCCCAGAAATTTGACCTCGTTCGTCGCCGCCAAGCGGCTGCTGTCAGACTTGAAAATTCGGTGAAACAGGATGAAGCGCTTGGCATCAAAACTCAGGAGTTGGGTTTCAACGTGAATATTCGTTTCAAATGCCAATTCGTCTAGGTAGCTGACCTGGCTGGCGACCACCGCGTATTCGTGGCCGTCGCGTTGGTCGGGCTGTCCCTTTGGGGCGTTGATCCAGTTCCAGAAAGCCCAGTTGGCATGGTCGCCGATCGTGATGTAGTGCGCCGTGTTAACGTGGTCGAACTCATCCAGCCATTCGCGGCGAACTTGTGTGCGAAACAGCGTCAACGGCGTGTCGATTTGGCCGGTCCAGGGAAGGGGCGCGTCGTGGGTCTCGCTCATGTTTATTCACCTTTCCAATTAGGCGCGCGCTTTTCGGCCAGCGCGGCCAGCCCTTCGGTCGCATCTTGGCTGTCGTAGACTTTGCGGTAAGCGGGAAGGTCTGACTGGCGCATGGTGGCGAAGGCTTGTTCTTCGCTCATGCCCTCTGTCGCACGATCTATTTCCTTGATGGCTTGCAGCGACAGCGGCGCGTTGGCAGCGACCCGCTCGGCCAGCGCGTGGGCTTCCTGCATCAGCTGATCGGCAGGCACCACCTTGTTGACCATGCCCCAGCGTTCTAGTTCTTGCGGCGTAATGCTGCGCGCGGTCATGATCATTTCCATTGCCACCGCACGGGGCAGGCGGCGTGGCAGGCGTATGACGCCACCGCTGTCAGCAATGAGGCCGATAGAGGCTTCGGTTAGGGCAAACTCAGCTTGTTCGCTGGCAAGGATCATGTCGGCGGCCAGTGCCAACTCAAAGCCGCCCCCCAGCGCCAGGCCGTTCACAGCCGCGATGACCGGCTTGGTCAGGCCCCAATACTCGGTCAAGCCGGCAAAACCGCCAATACCTTGGTCGGCGTCCGGGGCTTCGCCTTCTGCGGCCGCCTTCAAGTCCCATCCGGCCGAAAAAAAGCGCGGGCCGCCGCCGGTGATGATGCCCACCGACAAGCTGGCATCGTTCTGCAATTGCTGGAACGCAGCACCCAACGCCTTGCTGGTAGCGGCATCAATAGCGTTGGCCTTGGGGCGGTCGAGCGTGATCTCAAGTACGCGTCCGAAGGCGGCGAGGCGAACCGGGCTGTCCTGGCTTGTTTTTGCGGTCATGGGCTTCCCTTTGCTGGGGGGGATTGGAAGGCTGTTGGGCTGGGCCAATCTAGCGGTTGCTGGCGTTTGCGCAGCTTACTTTGGCGACGGCATCGACGGCCAGCAAGCCGTCGGTCGCGACCATGATGGGGTTGATTTCCATTTCAAGCAAGTTGGGCTGGTCTACGCAGCGGCCCAGAGCTGCAAGCGCGTCTAGCAAAGCAACACGATCGCCAGCGGGCTGACCGCGCCAACCATCCAACAAGCGTGTCGTCTTGAGTTGGTCTAGGGCTTGTTCTATGGCGTCTCGCGTGAAGGGGGCGGCGATCATTTGGCTATCGTTCCAGAGTTCGGCTTGGGTGCCGCCGCCAGCGATCATCATGACCGGACCAACCGCCTCGTCGTGGCTGATCGAGGCCATGAATTCAGCAACCGGCTTAGGGGCCATTGCCTCGATTAGTACGCGTTTGACTTCGATGTGTGGCGCCTTGGTCGCTAGGCTGGCGCGCATGTCCGCAACTGCGGCCTGTACCTCTTCCTCGCTCCGCAGGTTCAGCGCTACTGCTCCTAACTCGGTCTTGTGCAGCAGCCGCCCGTCTAGCACCTTGAGCGCGACCGGAAAGCCAAGCTGGCTGGCAGCGGTGGGGGCGTCCTGAGGTTCAGCAATTCTATGCTGCGGAATGGGCAGGCCCGCTTCGGCCAGAATGGCTTTGGCTTCGGCTTCATCCAAATGAGCGACTTCACAATGCAAAGCTTGGGGCCCCGCGACATTCGCTATCATCGGCGCATCCGGCATCAGGGCCTCGCACTGTTCTTGCCAACGCACGGCGTGGGCCAGGGCAAGCATGCTCTCCTCCAGACCCTGCAGGGCGGCAAGCCCGAGCTCTTGGGTGTGCTGGCGGGCTTCGGCTGGAAAGCAATCCACCAGCGGGGCAAGTTGCGCGCCTGCAACGCCCAGCTCTCGACAGGCCGCGCCCATAGCCTCGACCTGAGCGGTGTATTCGTCGATATCCCACATGCCTTCGCGCGGGTAGTTTTGGCCCATAATGGCCAGATCAAAACCCTGACCCAGCAGCTCGCGGTAGATGGCGGTTTGGCGCGAGAGGTCATTCCAAGCCGCCATGGTGATATCTTGCGGATTGCAGGGCGTCGCGATGCCGGGCAGGAGGGAGCGCAAGCGCTGGGCGCGTTCGGCGTCTGGCTGGGGAAGCTCAAAGCCCGCTTTGACCAGATGGTCGGCTAGCATGATGCCCATGACCCCTGAAGCCGAGGCCACCAGGACGCGCCGACCCTTTGGGCGGCTGGGGCTCGACAGCAGCTTGAGCGTTTCGATAAATTCGCTCTCGGAATTGGTGGAAATAATACCTAATCTTTGAAACAAAGCTTCCCAAGCCGCATCTTGGCCCGCCATAGAGGCGGTGTGCGATCGCGAAGCTTCCGCGCCAACCTGGGACTTAGCGAACTTGATCGCAACAATTGGCTTGCCCAGCGCCAGGGCTTTGGCCGCCGCGCGCCTCAGCCCGACAATATCGGCCATGCCTTCAAAGGCCAGGCCTATGGCTTTCACGCGAGGATCGTCGAGCAAATAGTCGGTGCAGGCCGCCGCCGATGTGGCGGCTTGGTTGCCGCAACCGACCAAATGGCTGATGGCTAGACCGCGGTCGCAAAACACCATATCGCACAGGAAACCACCGCCTTGACTGACGATGGCGACGCCCTCACTGGGGTTTGCAGCGCCGAAATGATCCATCATGGCCGCCATGGGGTCCAGGAAGTTGGTGATTCCAATGGCGTTGGGGCCGATCAAGGCCATGTCGCCCGCCGCTTGCAGCAATTGCGCTTGCAGGTCGGCACCGTCTGCCCCCATCTCAGAAAAGCCCGCTGCGTTGCAGATGACGGCGCGGCATCGCGCCTCTCGCAGGTCGCCGATAGTCTGAATGGCCGCTTCGCGTTTGATGGCGACGAAGGCAAGATCCGGCGCGCCTGGCAGGTCGCGAGCACTGGCAAAGCAGGGATAGCCGCCCAGCGCTTCATACTTGGGATTGATGATCCAGGTCTCACCCGCAAAACCTTGCTCGCGATGGTATTTGAGCGGCGCTTTCAGATTGCTGCCCCCGACGAACACCACGGAGCGGGGCTTGAATAGGGCCGACAGATCCGCAGCAGCGCTGGCATGGGCACGATCCGAATCAGGGGCGAGCGTTGCGGGTGTGGGCTGGTCACAGGAAGCAGCGGTCATGGAGGGATCTCACAACAAGTAGGGCAGGTGACAGGCTGCCAAATCTGTCGACTAGTGTCTGGTTGAAAGCCGACCTTCTTGGCCACCTTTCAAACAGGCATTGCCCCTTTTGCGACGAGGAGCGGCCCCGAAGCTGGCCCCCCAAGCCGTTCTTGAAGCCGTTCTTGAAGCCGTTCCTGTAGCTCGCTTAGGGGATGGACATTCGAAGGCCCTGGAGATTGACCAAATGGGTGGCCCAGGGGGGGCAGGGGGTGGCCAAGGAGTGCGCGCATGGCCCTGACTGGCGGTGCGCCTAGGCACTTGACTCTTAGCGCCTCTCTGGATATTTTAGAATGAACGTTCGTTCATTTTTCGGCTTTGATACCATGTCCGCTCTGGAAGCCACATTCAAATCACCGACGACCGGCAGCGCACAGCAAGCGGGCGAAAGGGCTGCCAGCAAGGCGGCGGCGCTGCCCGGAGCTACCGCGTCCAAAGGCGAACGCAGCGCGGCGCGTATCCTTGAAGCTGCGGCCAGCTTATTTGCCGCGCAAGGCTATGCCGCGGTTTCCATGCGCCAAATTGCGGGCGAGGTTGGATTGGGCCAGGGCGCGCTCTATAATCACTTTGCTTCCAAGCAAGCGATACTAATGGCCATCCAGACCCGCCACATGCAGGGCCTGTTGCAGGCTTGGCAGGCGGCTGACCCCGGGCGTGATTGCCCCCTGACGCGCTTTAAAGCCTTCGTTCATTTCCATATCGGCTATCACCGCCATCGCGCGCGAGAGGTCTTTCTGTCCTACATGGAGCTGCGCAGTTTGGAGCCCGCAAACTTGGCGCCCATCGTGGCCGCCCGCGCTGAGTACGAAGGCATACTGCGGCAGACATTGGCCGATGGGCAGGCTGCGGGGCAACTGAAAGCCGGTGATGCCGCGCTGACCGCCAAGGCCCTCATCGCCATGCTGTCTGGCCTTACCAATTGGTATCAAGAAGGCGGCCGTCTGGCCTTCGAAAAGGTCCAAGATCACTACAGCCGCTTGGCGCTGCGCCTGGTTGGCGATGAGGATAGCCAGGGCGATCTGCCCGAAATCCAAACCAATACACCCCATACAAAAATCGAGGAGGCTAGCTAGCCATGTTCCATGGTTCCATGACGTTTGACTTAGGCGAAGATGTCAACGCCCTGCGCGAGACCGTTCACCGCTTTGCCCAAGAGCGCATCAAGCCCTTGGCCGCTGAGACAGACAGCAACAACCGTTTCCCCAACCAGCTTTGGCGCGAAATGGGCGATCTGGGTCTGCTGGGTATCACCGTACCCGAGCAGTTTGGCGGTGCTGACATGGGCTACCTGGCGCATGTGGTAACGACCGAAGAAATCGCACGTGCGTCTGCCAGTGTCTCCTTGTCTTACGGCGCGCACGCCAATCTTTGCGTCAACCAAATTCGCCTCAATGGCAACGACGATCAGCGCGCGCGCTATCTGCCCAAGCTGGTCAGCGGCGAGCATGTCGGTGCCTTGGCGATGAGCGAGGTTGGGGCTGGCTCGGATGTCGTGGCCATGAGCCTTCGCGCCGAAAAGGAAGCCGAGGGCTATCGCCTAAACGGCAACAAGTTTTGGATCACCAATGGTCCAGACGCCGACGTACTGGTGGTCTACGCCAAGACCGACCCGAACGCGGGCCCCAAGGGTATCACCGCCTTCATCATCGAAAAGACCATGCCGGGCTTCAACGCCTCGCCGCACTTGGACAAGCTGGGTATGCGCGGCTCCAACACCGCCGAACTAGTTTTCGATAACGTGCTGGTGCCATTCGAGAACATCTTGGGCAAGGAAGGCCAAGGCGTGCGCGTTCTCATGTCCGGTCTGGACTATGAGCGGGTGGTCCTGTCAGGCATTGGCCTGGGTATCATGGCCGCCTGCCTTGATGAGATCATGCCCTATATGGTTGAGCGCAAGCAGTTTGGCCAGTCCATCGGCAATTTCCAGCTCATGCAGGGCAAGATTGCTGATATCTATACCAAGCTGAACTCGGCGCGCGCCTATTGCTATGAAGTGGCCAAGGCCTGCGACCGCGGCGAGGTTACACGCCAAGACGCGGCGGCCTGCGTGCTGTATTCCAGCGAAGAAGCCATGGTTGTTGCTCACCAAGCCGTGCAGGCTATGGGCGGTGCGGGCTTCCTGAACGATAGCCCCGTTAGCCGCTACTTCCGCGACGCCAAGCTTATGGAGATCGGTGCGGGCACCTCTGAAATCCGCCGCATGCTAATTGGCCGCGAATTGATGAAAGGCCAAGGCGCATGACCGTCTTAACGAGTGCCGTTTCTACCAGCAGCCCGGATTTTCAGGCCAACCAAGTGGCAAACTTGGCCGCGCTGGAGACCATTCAATCCGCGTGGCAGGCGGTCGAGCCGGGCGGCAACGCTCGGTCTCGCGAGCGCCACCTAAGCCGTGGCAAGCTGTTGCCGCGCGATCGGGTGGCGGGCTTGCTGGACCCCGGCTCACCCTTCTTAGAGGTCGGCGCACTGGCCGCCTATGATTGCTATGACAATGCAGTGCCGTCGGCTGGCGTGATTACCGGCATTGGGCGCGTGGCGGGCCAAGAGGTGATGATTGTCTGCAACGATGCCACGGTTAAGGGCGGTACCTACTACCCTTTGACGGTGAAAAAGCATCTGCGCGCGCAAGAAATTGCCGAGGCCAACCACCTGCCTTGCGTCTATTTGGTCGATAGCGGCGGCGCCAATCTGCCCCAGCAAGACGAGGTGTTTCCCGACCGCGAGCATTTTGGGCGCATTTTTTACAATCAAGCCAATATGAGCGCCAAGGGCCTGGCGCAAATTGCGGTGGTCATGGGCTCTTGTACGGCGGGCGGGGCCTATGTACCCGCTATGTCGGATGTCTCGATCATCGTGAAGAACCAAGGAACCATCTTCCTGGCAGGACCGCCCCTGGTGCAAGCGGCTACCGGTGAAGTCGTCAGCGCCGAGGATCTAGGCGGTGGAGATTTGCACACGCGCCTTTCAGGAGTGGCGGACATGCTGGCGGAGAACGACGCCCATGCCTTGGAACTAGCTCGGCAGGCGGTTGCCAGCCTGGCGCGCCGCAAACCTGACACTTTGGCTCGTCAAGCTATTGAAGAACCACTCTACGATCCGTCTGAAATTTTGGGTGTGGTGCCAGGCGATCTCAAGACGCCCTACGATATCAAGGAAGTTATCGCGCGCCTGGTCGATGGCTCGCGTTTTGACGAGTTCAAGCCGCGCTTTGGCACAACGTTGGTCTGCGGCTTTGCCCACATTTGGGGCCTGCCCGTCGGCATCATCGCTAACAATGGCGTGCTGTTTTCTGAGTCTGCGCAAAAGGCGGCCCACTTTGTAGAGCTGTGTTGTCAGCGCAATATCCCTTTGGTTTTCTTGCAAAACATCACCGGATTCATGGTAGGGCGCAAAGCCGAAGCGGGCGGCATCGCCAAGGACGGCGCCAAGATGGTGACGGCGGTTGCTACAGCTAAGGTGCCGAAAATTACCATGCTGGTCGGCGGCTCCTTTGGAGCGGGCAACTATGGCATGTGCGGGCGCGCCTACGACCCCCGCTTTTTGTGGACCTGGCCCAACAGCCGCATCTCGGTCATGGGCGGCGAGCAGGCCGCAGGCGTTCTGGCGACCGTCAAGCGCGCGGCAATGGAAAAGCAGGGTCAGACCTGGGGCAGCGAAGAAGAAGCCACCTTCAAGCAGCCGACCCTGGACATGTTCGACCACCAAAGCCATCCGCTCTATGCCTCAGCGCGTCTGTGGGATGACGGCGTGATCGACCCGCGCCGCTCGCGCGAGACCCTGGCTCTGAGCCTAACCGCGGCGCTGAATGCGCCCATCGAGCCGACGCGCTTCGGCGTGTTCCGCATGTAGGAGGCCGCGATGTTTAAGAAAATTTTGATCGCCAACCGAGGCGAAATTGCCTGCCGTATTATTGCAACCGCGCGGCGTATGGGCGTCGCCAGCGTCGCCGTTTATTCCGAAGCGGACCGCGAGGCTTTGCACGTCGCTATGGCGGATGAGGCGGTGTTAGTTGGCCCTGCGCTCAGCCTGGATTCTTACCTGCGCGCGGATCGCATCATTGAAGCGGCGCTCAAGACCGGTGCGGATGCGATTCACCCAGGTTACGGTTTCTTGTCAGAAAACCCCGAGTTTGTCGAAGCGGTCGAGGCTGCTGGGCTAACCTTTATTGGGCCCAGCGCGGATGCCATGCGCGCCATGGGCCTCAAGGATAAGGCCAAGCAGCTGATGATCGAGGCCGGTGTTCCCGTGGTGCCGGGGTACCAAGGCGACGAGCAAGACCCAGCGTTTTTAGCAGAGCAGGCGGATGGCATCGGCTACCCCGTGCTGATCAAGGCGCGCGCGGGCGGCGGCGGCAAAGGCATGCGCCTGGTCGAGCGTGCCGAAGATTTTGGCGAGGCGCTGGCGTCGGCTCAACGCGAGGCGGCGGCTAGTTTTGGCGATGCTCAGTGCTTGATTGAGAAATTCATCCAGCGACCGCGCCACATCGAGGTGCAGGTCTTTGGCGATAAGCACGGCCAGGTCGTCCACCTGTTCGAGCGCGATTGTTCCATGCAGCGCCGCCATCAAAAGATCATCGAAGAAGCGCCCGCACCGGGCCTAAGCGATGAGCTGCGCCAGGCAATGGGCCAGGCGGCGGTGCGCGCGGCCGAAGCCATCGACTACAGCGGCGCAGGCACAATTGAGTTCATCGTGGATAGCGCGGGCGGTCTGCGTGCAGACGGCTTTTGGTTCATGGAAATGAACACGCGTTTGCAGGTCGAACACCCTGTGACGGAGGCCATCACCGGTCTGGATCTGGTCGAATGGCAACTGCGCGTCGCTGCGGGCGAGCCGCTACCTTTGAGCCAGGATTCCATCCCACGCCAGGGCCATGCCATCGAAGCGCGGATTTGTGCCGAAGATGCAAGCCGTGGCTTTGTGCCCGCGATTGGCCACCTGTCAAACTGGGACTTGCCGGGGGCCATTGCGTTTAATCGGGCTAGCCTGCGCATTGATGCCGGGGTTCGCTCTGGCCAGACCATCAGCCCTTACTACGATCCCATGATTGCCAAGATCATCACGCATGCGCCGACGCGCGCGCAGGCCTTGAGCGCCTTAGCTGAGAGCTTGGCAGGGCTCAAAGCGGAGGGGTTAACCACCAATGCTGATTTCTTGCGTCGGCTGCTAATCTCGTCCGATTTTGAGGCCGCCGAGCTTGATACGGGCTTGGTCGAACGAGAGCTTGATAGCTTGATCCAAGCGCCCGAAGTTGCGCCGGCGCTGGTAATCTTAGCCGCGCTGGTCTTGAGCGGGGCTTTGCAAGGACGCGAGCCAGCGGCGCAGAGCAGTGCTGATCCCTGGTTGCGCCTTTCGCATTGGCGGGCGCTGTGCACTGCGCGGCTGCGTGTGCCGCTGCTGGCCGAAGCCGGACAAGGGCATGAGGTCAGCCTCGTGATTTCGGGCGCACACAATTTGAGCGTGACTGCGCAAATCGACGGCGGCGATTGGCAGACACTGAACGTTGGAAGCGAGCAAGAAGACGATCGACAGTGGCTCACCTTCGAGCAAGACGGGCACGTTCGCCGCTTGGCCGTTAGCCGCGAGGGTGCGGGCGTGGCGCTGCGCTATGGCGCGCAGGTCTACCGCTTCGAGCCGCAACCAGGCTGGCAAGACGAAGCACAAGCCAGCGCGGGCGATAGCGTCATTGCGCCTATGCCGGGGCTGGTGCAAAAGGTCTTGGTTGGGGCTGGTCAACAAGTCAGCGAAGGCCAAGCACTTCTCATTTTAGAAGCCATGAAGATGGAGCATACGCTTAAAGCGCCACGCGACGGGAAGCTCGCGGTCGTTGGAGCGGTGGCGGGTGCGCAAGTCAGCGATGGCCAGATCTTGATTGAGCTGGAGCCTGAAGGGGAAGCTGGATGAGTGATAGTGTTCAGGTTTATGAGGTTGGGCCGCGCGACGGCCTACAGAACGAAGCGCGCGCCATTGCGACAGCTGACAAGGTGGCGCTAGTCGATCAACTCACCGATTGCGGCTTTTCAGCCATCGAAGTGACCAGCTTTGTCTCGCCCAAGTGGGTGCCGCAATTGGCGGACGCCGCCGATGTTATGGCGGCCATCAATCGTCGCCCAGGCACGCGCTATGCCTGCTTAACTCCCAACATGCGCGGATTTGAGGGCGCCAAGGCCGCCAAGGCCGACGAAGTGGCGATTTTCGCCGCAGCTTCGGAAGGCTTTAGCCAGAAGAACATCAATTGCAGCATTGAGGAGAGCTTTGCTCGCTTTGCGCCCATCATCGAAGCGGCCAAGCCGCTGGGACTGCCGGTGCGGGGCTACCTATCTTGCGTCATTGCCTGTCCGTATGACGGAGCCATCGCGCCCGAGCAGGTTGCCGATGTGGCCGGACGCCTGCTCGACATGGGCTGCTATCAGGTCTCGCTGGGCGACACCATCGGCGCCGGAACGCCTGAGACCACCGCCGACATGTTGCGCGCGGTCATCGAGCGTGTGCCCGCCGAGCGGTTGGCAGGTCACTTCCACGAGACCGGCGGTCGCGCTCTGGCCAATATTGAGGCCTCGCTGGATTTCGGGCTGCGGGTCTTTGATACCTCGATCGGAGGGCTGGGCGGCTGTCCCTACGCCCCCGGCGCGCAAGGCAACGTAGCCAGCGAAGCGGTCGCGACCCGCCTAGAAGCGCTGGGCCTGACGACCGGTTTGGACTTGGAGCGCTTAGCAGCGGTCGCTCAATTTTCTAAGACCCTGAGGGGGTAAATATCATGTCCTATCAAACGCTTAAGATTGATCAAGATGGGCGCGGCTTGCTGACTTTGACCCTAGATCGCGCCGATAAGCGCAATGCCCTGTCTGCCGAGATGATCGCCGAGCTGACCGACTTCTGCCAAACCATCGACCAGCGCAAGGCTCGCGTTGTGGTCTTACGCGGCGCTGGTGATGTCTTTTGCGCTGGTGGTGACCTGGCTTGGATGCAGGCCCAGATCGAGGCCGACCGTGCCACCCGGATGAAAGAAGCGCGCAAGCTGGCGCTCATGCTGCAAGCACTCAACACGCTACCGCTGCCGCTGATTGGTGTCATTCAGGGCGGGGCTTTTGGTGGCGGCGTTGGCATGGCGGCGGTCTGTGACACGGTCATTGCGCTGGAGACGGCGCGCTTTGGATTGACCGAGACCCGTTTGGGCCTCATCCCGGCCACCATCAGCCCCTATGTGCTGGCGCGCATGGGTGAGGGCATGGCGCGGCGGGTCTTCATGTCGGCGCGCTTGTTCGCTGCGCAAGAGGCGCAAAGGCTGGGCCTGGTTGCCGAGGTCGCAGCGGACGCCGAAGCCGCCGAGACAGCGCTGGCCAAGCAGGTCGAGCCCTATTTTTCAACGGCCCCCGGTGCGGTCGCTGCCGCCAAAGCCCTGGCGCGCCGTTTGGGGCCGAAGATCGACGAGTCCGTGATTGACGACAGCATAAAGGCCCTGGCTGATGTTTGGGAAACGGATGAAGCGACGCAAGGCATAGCGGCCTTTTTCGCCAAGCAGAGTCCGCCTTGGAAGGCCTAGGGGCATCTACCCCCGTCGTGTATCGCTGTCGTGCATCCCAGTCGTGCATCCCAGTCGTGCATCCCAGTCGTGCATGTGGATATCTACACCATAAAATAGCTTATTCGTTAAAGCCGTGTTATTTGAGGTGATATCAACAACGCGTCTGGCCGAGACAAGCGCCGCTTTGCGGCCAAGATAAAAAACCGAACGATTGCTATCTCCCGTCTCTGGTGCCAGACGCAGTCTAGGGGATTTGCGAAACCATGAACAAAATTGGATGGCTGATTGCGTACGCGATCGTTCTGGCGCTGGCGGGCTGCGGTAAGCCCGCCAAGACCAGCGTCACTGGCCAGGAGCTGGTGACATGGACCAAAGAGGCGCCTTACGTCTCTTGTGAGGTGCTCAAAGAACGAAGAGACGTACTGGGAAGAATCGCCAGTGGTCCGATGGCCGTCAATGGCAAAGTGGTCGATGGCAGGGGCGCTAAGAATGCGCTTCCAGCTCTTGCGCTCGCGCTTGCAGCATCACGCGCCATGGCACGTCAGCATTACGCGCGCTGTGCGACGCCTGAGGAGTTGGAAGTCCAACGCAAAACCTGCGCTCTTTTCCCCGATCACTGCATGCTTTAGTCGCCTGGCCGCCTAACAGTCTGGCGGCCTAATAGTCTGGCGGATAGCCACGGTAGCCAGGTAGGCGCGCCAAGATCTGCGGCTCGGCCCAGTGCGGGGCTTCATGGGTAAAGATGCGGGCATTGGCCTTGGCGACGGGCTCGCCCTCCAAACAGCCAGCGGGCACAATGATGCGCCCCGTCTCGTTCGACATATAGGGCAGGGGACTGGCGCAGGTCTGGCAAAAAGCTTTGGAAAAGTTGCGGCCAGGCAAGTCAAAGCGCTTTACCAAGTTCTGGCCGCGAAGCCAAACCAGGCTGTTGGTCTCGCTGGACAAATTGGCGATGTGGGCCGAGCCAGACAGGCGACGACACTGCTCACAATAGCAATAGAACAAGAACCGGAAGTCGTTGTCGATCTCGAAGGCGACCGCGCCACAAAGGCACTGTCCGCCGATCTTTCCGGCTGCTGCCTCGGCGTCCTGGCTCATGGTTCGATGCGTGCGCCCAAGCCCGCCGCCTCGGCGCGCTTGACGGCCAAGACCGTCGCGGCGTAGTCACCCAGCGCCAGGCCCCGGAAGGCAAAGGCGGATGGCTTGCCTTCTTCACGCCCGGCCAAGCTGCCAGCGACGAGTTCGGTCAGGTCGCCGGAGATGAGCTCAAAGGGCATCATGGGCTGGGCGCTCTCGGCTTCTTGCACGCGGTCGTCAACGACGATTGTGCCGAATGCCCCCATGCCTTCGGGATACCAAGGAATGCAGGCGTCGGTGATGGCCGCAAAAGCATTGGGCTTGAGCCATCGTGCATCCAAGAATGGGGGAATGGAAAAGTCCAGTGTGACCGAGGTGACGATCAAGTCTGCCTCGCGAAGCGCTTCTTCTGGGCTCGAACATTCCGTAGCCTCCAGACCCTGCGCGCGCGCTGTCTGGCACAGCTTATCGATATTGGCTTGCCCGCGTCCATAGACCCGAACGCGTTCCAGCGGAAACAGGTCGGCAAAAGCAGCCAAATGCGAGTGTGCTTGCACCCCGGTGCCGACAAAAGCGATGGTGCGCGACTGGGGATCGGCCAAGCGTCGCGCGGCCACGGCGGACAAAGCGGCGGTGCGGACCGCGGTAATCCAGTTTGCGCCAACCACCGCGCGCAGTTTGCCGGTCTCTGCATCCAGAGCCATGATAGCACCATTGATGGCGGCCAATCCGCGCGATGGATTTTCGGGGCAAACGCTGACCTGTTTGACCACGGTAAAGCCATCATCGCCGACGGCTAGCGTGGACATCATATAGCGGCCTTCGCCGGGCAAAATGGCACTTTTGGGGGAGGTGTGCAGCCGCCCTTCAGCTTTGGCCAGCAAGGCGGTTTCGATCGCGTCTGCCACTTCGCCAGGGCGAATTCTAAGCGATTCCAGTGTTCTATCGGACAGAAACAGAAAATCGTCGCCGGTGTGCATGGCAGCTCCTTATGGGGTTGAGCGCAGCAATGGCGGCGCAAGATGGCGGTCATGCTGGAGCAAAAAGGGTTGGCTCGCAAGTCTAGACTGTGGCGTCAGCGAGCGGCTGCTATTGGCTTGGGTTTGCGGTCGAGCCAGAGCTGCAGACCGATGGCGAGGAGGATCAAGACCAGGGCCAGAAGCTTGCGCAGGCTCAAGGCTTCGCCCAACAGCAGGGCGGCAGAGCCTAGGCCGGAAAAAATCTCCAAGGTCAAAATCAGGCTGATGGTCACCGAGCCCAAGCGGCTGGCTCCCCACAGCGCCACCGCAACGATGGGCGCAAGAAAAGCTGCTCCCGCCAAGAGGCCTAGCCCCCAGTCAAGGGTGCTGCCTTGCAACAAGATGACAGCGCCGCCGCTCAATCCCGCCAAGGGTAATATGCCCAGGCTGGACGTTGCGAGACTCAAGGCCGTTACCGGGGCGACAGGAAAGTGGGGCTGACGGAATAAGTAGACCGCCCCCAAGGCCCAGGCCGCACCCGAAAACAGCGCCAATGCATCGCCCGCTCGAAGCCCTGTCAGGCTAAGATCGCCACCGACAACCAAGAACATGGCAAGAAATCCGCAGGCGATGGGAAGCAACAACAAAAGATGGAAGCGACGGCCAGCTAGTTTGACTTCGAAGGCAAGCCCCCAGGCTGGTGCCAGGTAGAAGAGCAAAATCGCGCGGCTAACCTCAGTAAGGACCAGCGCGTTGCCGTAGGCGGTGACAGCAAGGCCGACCAGCAAGGCTCCCACGATAGCATCGCGACGCAAAGCCGAGGCACGAAAGCGACCGCTGGGCCAAAAGCAAGCCAGGGCCGCTAGGCCGGTCGCGCCTAAGTTCATTGCCATGTTGGCGCTGATCCCAGACATGCCGCTGTGCTCCAAAGCGGCAAGGGGAATCCACCATAGCCCCCAAGCCAGCGCTGAAATCGCGACAAAGACAATGGCTTGCATCTTCGGCTTCTCCAACTTTTCGGCGTGATGGTATGCCCAGGTTTCAGGCGAGCTAGGGCTTGGGTAAGCGCTAGGGCTTTATCCTTCGTAAGTCCAGCGATAGTGGGGCGGCGTTGGCCCTTTATTGCGCCCACCTTGTTGCTGCTGCTCCCAGGCGTGGGCCAGAATGCCGACCGAGCGCGACAGGCAGAAAAGGCCACGCGCCAAGGGCGCTGCAAAGCCCAGCTCAGCGTAAATGACCGCTGTCGCGCCGTCGATATTCATGGCCAAGCGTTTACCCTTGCGGGCTTCAATTTCGTCCTGGATGGCGCGCGCGATGACGGCATAGCGACCCGAGCAGATCCCAGCTTGTCGCGCTTCTTCCACCAAGGCGAGCAGGCGCGGCGCGCGCGGATCTTCGGGCTTGTGAAAGCGATGGCCAAAGCCCGGAATGAAGCGACTGCGCTCGTCTTGCCAGCGGGTCAGCTCTGCCCCGACCGCGCTGGGGCCGCCTGCCTGGTCGATGGCCTGATAGAGTTCAACGGCTTGTTCGCCTGCGCCGCCGTGGACATCGCCCAGCGTGTTGACCGCTGATGCCATGGCGTTGTTGAGGCCTAGACCGCACGTAATGGCCATGCGTGCCGTGGCGATTGACGGGGCTTGTGGCCCGTGATCGACGCCCGCCACCATGGCCGCTTCCAGCAAACGCGCCTGGCCGTCACTGGGAGTGTCCCCGCGCAACATGAGCCAGATCATCTGGGCAAAGCTTAGCGTGCCGATCAGCTCCTCAATGGCCGTACCACGAATGGCGATACGTCCCGGTTCCATGTCGATGATAGAGGTGCGCCACCAGTCGGCGACATCGCTTCGGCTCATATCACACCCTCGCTTTTGAGCGTTTCCAAATCCGTCTGCCCCAAGGCGCCCAGAATTTCCGCATTGTGCTGACCAAGGCGCGGCGGTGGCGTCGCAACTTGGGGGGCGGCTCCGTCCCATTTAATCCCAGTGCGCAAGGTCTGAATATCGCGGCCAACGCCGGGCACTTGCTCAAAGGTGGCGATCATGCCGCGGCTTTGAATGACGGACGAAGCAAGGGCTTGTGGGACGCTCAGCACCACCCCGGCGGGCACGCCGATGGCGTTGAGCTCCTCTTCCCAAGCCAAGGCGGACTTGACCGACAAAGCTTGCTCGATCTCGCCCTTGAGGCGAAAGCGGTTGGCTTTGCGGGCTTCCCTGGTAGCAAAGTCGTCGCGCTGCAAAAGGTCGGGGCGGTCGATGTGATTGGCCAGCAAGACCCATTGCTCGTCTTTGTTGGCAGCAATATTGATCAAGCCGTCACCGGTTTGAAACGTGCCCGACGGAGCCGAGGTGGTGTTTTCATTGCCGTGCGCTGCGGGCTCGGTGCCGCCGATCAGGTAGTTCGAGACCACCCAGCCCATGGTGGCGATGGTAGCCTCCAGCATCGACACGTCGATGAAATGCGCCTTGCTGCGATCAGCCAGTGCCGCGGCGACAGCGAAGGCTGCCGTCATGCCGCCGATGGTATCGGCCAAAGGATAGCCGACGCGATAGGGGGCGGTATCAGGCCCACCGGTGATGCTCATGACGCCGGACATGCCCTGAATGATTTGGTCGTATGCGGGGCGGTGGACCCAATCGCCGTCTTGGCCGAAACCAGATATGGCCGCATAGATGAGGCGTGGATTGTGGGCGGTGAGTTGATCGAAATCCAGGCCCAGCTTGGCCATAACGCCCGGGCGAAAATTTTCCACCAGCACATCGGCGTCTTTGACCAAGGCGAACAGCAGCTTTTTACCCGTGGGGTGCTTGACCCGGATTATTCACCATGATGCTGTTTCTGTGGTGGCGCGGGGTACGGGCGCGTGTCAGCATCGGCGTCATTGTGACGTCGTGTCTTGGTGCTGGATTGTGGTTTGAGGGTTTCATGGATCTGGGT
>JAUIDR010000007.1 GCA_030428565.1 Alphaproteobacteria bacterium | reverse complement strand
TTGATGTGACCGACGATCTCGTCGGCATTGGTCGCATGCAACCTAACGCTTGAACGTTCTGTTGCGTTCAAAAACACACTTATTCAACGGGCTGCTAAGGGGCAACCCCGCCTTGTAGGCCTTTGCCTTCAGCAGCCCACAAAGCACCGCGTCGGATCATTTCTGTTACTTGCGGCACCTTCAAATCGTTCAGCTCGTGACCAATCGAACAATAGAAGACCCGACCTTGATCCCAGCGCCGCTTCCAGACCACGGGGATGACCGTGCCCTCAATCCACCACAAGTGATCGCCGGTGAAGGTGGTAGTGGCCAAGACCTCATTTGAGGGGTCCACCAGCATGTAATACTGCTCGGAGGTCAAGCGGAAGCTCTTGATGCCCTTGACGATAGGATCGTCCGGCTTGCAGATGGTCACATCGTAGTCGATGTAGTCTTCTTTGGGCTGCAGGTTATCGGGCCAGCCCGGCGGATGCGCTACGAACTGCCCACCGATCAAAAAGTGATAGGTCGGACGATCGCGAAACGCATCGCCCATGTGACCGTGCCAGCCTGCCAGGCCGCAACCCTCGCCAATCAGTTTCAGCAGCCCGTCTTCTTGCGGCTTGGTCATATTGCCGAATTCGTCGCGATGGCCAGAGCGCGCCGACGACCAAATCGGGGTGATCAAGCTATGATCGCTCAAGGAGGCGGGGTCTTCCAGCGGTTCCAGGCTATCGTAGATATCAACGTCAAAGCCGTTGGCGCGCAACAAGTCGGCATACCAATCGGCGAATGTGGTCGGCGTGTGCCCCTGCCAACCGCCGACAAACAGCGCTGCTTTCATGCTTTCCTCTCCCTCATATAGGCCAAAATCGACGCCATATCGCGGGCGCCATAGCCGTCTTTTTCTGCCGCCAACAGCTCTTGCAAAGTCGCCTGCCCTTGCGGCATGGCGGTTCCTAGACTCTGCGCCAACTGGGCCGTGATTTGCATGTCCTTGCGGGCTAGCGCGACAGTAAAGGTCACGTCATGGCCAGCTTCGTCCAAATAGAGGGGGCGACGATAGCTGAGCATGGGGGCCGCCGCTGCCGAGGCTTCGATGACATCAAAGGCTGCCTCGGCCTGAATGCCCGCCGCCTCGGCCAAGCTCATCGCTTCAGCCAAAGTCTGATTAATGCCGTGGATCAGCGAATTGACCGCCAGCTTCATGACTGCGCCAGCACCGAATTTGCCGAGATATATCGTACGCTTTCCCAAAGCGTTAAACACGGGTGCCAGCACCGTCGCGGCGGCTTCCTCGCAGCCGGACATAATCAACAGCTGGGCATCGCGCGCAGCCTGGGTCGCACCGGAAACAGGGGCATCGACGACGCGCATGCCCTTTGGCGCGACTTGGGCAAGCTCGGCCAGGTGCTGAGGGCTCAAAGTCCCCATCTCGACCACCCACTTTGCACGACCACCAGCAAACAATCCCGCCACCCCCTGATGGACAGCAACCGAGGCTTGGTCATCGGCCAGCATGGTCACCACCAGATCGACGCTGTTAGCCAGATCGGCAGGGCTCTCGGCCACGCGAACGCCCAGCTCTTCGGCCAACGCCTGTGCGGGCGCGGTGCTGCGGTTCCAAACCACCAGCTCGAGGCCCGCCTTCACCAGGTTTCGCGCCATGGGTTGCCCCATGCGTCCAAGCCCGATGAAGCCAATTATCACGCAGCCACCTTATCGCTACTAAGGCCCGAGATGGCTTGGATCAAGCCGTCCTCGCTAACCTCCTCTGAGCTAAAGGTCCGCATCAGCTTGCCGCTGTACATGGCGGCGATCCGGTCACTGACGTGCAAAACCTCCGGCATTTCAGACGAAATGACGATGACCGCATAGCCTTGCGCGGCCAAATCGCGAATGAGTTCGTGAATGACCGCCTTAGAACCCACGTCAATGCCGCGCGTTGGCTCGTCAACGATCAGCACGCTGGGGTGCATAGACAGCCACTTGCCGATGACAATTTTCTGCTGATTGCCGCCTGACAGATTGCCGACCAGTTGCCGCCAACCTGGTGTGCGGATATCCAGGCTGTCGCGGTATTTGTCAAAAATTGCGATCTCAGCGCCTTCGGCCACGAAGGGGCCGGCTTTAAGATCCTCGACCTGCGGCAAGGTCATGTTGTCCCGGCAGCTCATGGTGAGGACCAAGCCCTGCTCTTTGCGGTCTTCGGGCACCAACGAGATGCCGCGCGCGATGGCGTCGCTGGGCGAGTGGATATGGACCTCTTCGCCCCGCACCAAAATTTGTCCGGCGGTGGGTTCACGCAGGCCAAACAAAGTCTCTGCAATCTCGGTCCGACCAGCGCCAACCAAGCCATAAAAGCCCAAGACCTCGCCTTCGCGCACCTCAAAGCTCACATCCTGGAACAGGCCGCCACACGACAGTCCCCGCACCTCGATCGCCACCTTGCCAAGTTCGTGGTGGCTTGCATTGCGCGACAGATCCAGCTTTCGCCCGATCATCAATTGGGTAACTTCGTCCTCGTTGGTCTGATCTGTGACCAAGGTGCCGCGATACTGGCCGTCGCGCAGTACGCTGATGCGATCCGTGATTTTGAAGATCTCTTCCATGCGGTGAGAAATATAGATGATGCCAACGCCTTGGGCTTGCAGATCGGCGATCACGTCGAACAGCACCACCTTTTCCGCATCCGTCAGCGAGGCTGTGGGCTCGTCAAAGATGACCGCCTTGGCGTCCACGGTCAAAGCGCGCGCAATTTCGACCATTTGCTGGTTGGCGATCGACAAATCACCGACCCGGGTCTTGGCGTTGAAACCAACCTTTAGCTTGGCCAGGATTTCATTCGTCTGAGCGTAGAGCTTCTGCCAGTCAACGCGTCCAAAGCTCTTACGGGGCAGTTCCCCCAAATAGACATTTTCGGCGACCGTCAGTTCGTTGGCCAAGCTCAGCTCTTGGTGGATGAAGACGATCCCTTTCGACTTGGCCTGCAGAGGCGATGTCATGACCACCGCCTGTTCGCCGACCAGAATGCGCCCTTCATCGGGTTGATAAATCCCGCCCAAGACCTTCATCAGGGTTGACTTGCCCGCGCCGTTCTCGCCCATCAAGGCGTGGACCTCACCGGGCACCACATCGAAAGACACCCCATCTAGAGCCCGCACGCCGGGGAAAGTCTTAACGATGCCTTCCAGGCGCAAGACGGGTTTGCTGTTCGCAGTCTCAGCGCTTTGCGTTTGACGGGTCATACGCGCAACTCCTCTTTGCCTTTGATGTTGAGCTGTCGATCCAAGAACAGTACAGCAATCAAGATCATTCCGATGACTAGGTTAACCGTCTCGGTGTCCGCGCCGATGTGGCCCAAGCCTTTGCGCAGCAACTGGATCGCAATTACGCCGCCGAAAGTGGAGATGATCGAGCCCGAACCGCCCGTCAGCTTGGTGCCGCCAAGGACGACCGCCGTGATGACCCACAGCTCATACAGCTCGCCATCGTTGGGGTTGACCGAGCCGCTTTCGGAATAAAAGACCACCGCAGACAGCGCCGCCAAAAACCCGATGATCATGAAATTAATCATCATGTGCGGGCCGACGCGAATGCCCGCATTGACGGCAGCTTCGCGGTTGTTGCCAATCGCATAGGCGTTTCGACCATGCACGGTGCGGTTCATAATGTACCAGATGATCGCCGTCGCCCCGAGCAGGAACCAAGTGGCCGTATGCAGCCCCAGCCATTGCGCTTCAGCAAAATCCACGAGTGTCCAATTGAGGTGCGAGGTAGGGTTTTCGCCATTGTACATGAAGACCAGGCCACGAAAGCCCAGCATAGAGCCCAGCGTCACAATGAAGGCGTCGATCCCGGTTTTCCAGACGATGAACCCGTTTAGCGCCCCCAGGATGACACCGGTCAGCAGTGCCAGCAACCAAGCAACCGGGATGACCCAATCACCCAAGCCCGAGAAAATTGGCCAGGTCATGCTGTCCAACAGCACGATGGCCGCCAAGGCAAAGGTCGCGCCCACTGACAAATCAATATTGCCGTTGATCATAATGATGGTCATGCCGACGGCGATAATCCCGATGGGGGCCGACTGTTTGAACAACAACAGCATGTTATCCAAGTCCATGAAAGCTTTGTCCGACAGAGACATTTGCTCTCCGGCGATGGAAAAGAAGGCCAGCTCGACCAGGATGAAGCCCCAAATCGCGCCGCGCTTTAGAAAAGTGCTCAGCATACCGCTTGACATGTCCTCAGCTCCTCTAGGCGATGGGGGACAGAAGCTTGCCGCGCTTGGCTGCTATGTCCAGCCAGACCGCAAGAATGATGATGACCCAGGTCACGACGTACTGGGCATAGAATTGCAGGCCAACCAACAGCAGGCCGTTTTGGATAAAGCCCAAGATCAGGACGCCGATGACGGTCTTAAAAATGGTGCCAGAGCCGCCCAACAAAGACGCGCCGCCCAGGATGACCGCCGCCAAAACTTCCAGCTCCAAGCCTTGGCCGACGGTGTTTTGCGAACCCAACGAGCGGCTGGCTTGCAGTAGGCCCGCGGTTGCAACACAAAAAGCCGAAATGAGATAGCAGCTGAGGATGACGCGCGGGCGGCGAATGCCAGAGAAGGTGGCCGCCACGCCGTTGCCACCGACGGCATAAATCTTGCGCCCGAACGGGGTCTTAGCCAAAACGATGCCCAGCAGTGCTGCCAGACCCAAGAACATCAAGATGGGCACCGGCACGCCCAAAGCATCGCCCTGCCCGAAAACGCTAAACCAAGTGCCCTCTTTGTCGACGATATCCATGTTCTTGCCGCCCGAATAGGTGAGCGTCAGGCCGTGAATGGCGGATAGCATACCCAAAGTGACGATCAAGGAATTCAGTTTGAGGTAGCCGACCAAAAAGCCGATGATGGCCCCCAGGCACAAGGTCATGGCGAACATGGCTGGAATGGCCAACGTCGGGCCAAGCTTGTCGTGCAGATCCAGTACCACGATGGTGGAAAAGGACATCATTGAGCCCACAGAGAGGTCCAGATTGCCACTGATCACCACGAAGGTCACGCCCAGCGCCATAACGCCCAAAATGGCCGAAGATCGGATAACGCCCATCACGTTTTCCGGGGCCAAAAAGCGCTGATTGGCAAAGGTAAAGCCAACCATAAACAAGACGAATGCGATCAAGATCCCTTGTCGGGCCACAAAGCGTCCAATGCTTGCCTTTGTGATTTGGGGCATAGTCTCCTCCCAGCTCCCGAAAATTTTAACGCTGCAGCCTGCCAGCAGGCACGCCCTTAGCGCCGTACTGACTGACCACAACCATTCATCGCTTGACGGTCACAGACCCTGGTTAGACCAGGGTCATGCCGCCATCTATCATAACAATTTGGCCGGTCATGTAGTCGCTATCTCGCGAGGCCAAAAAAGTCGTTGTGCCGGTAATGTCGCCCGGCAAGGCAACGCGCCCTTTTAGGATGTCGGCAGAGAAGTCTTGCATAGCCTGCCCCGGACGCTCGGCGGCGCCGATCTCCATCAGGTCGCGATCGACCTCTTCCCACATTTCAGTTGCTACCACGCCCGGCGCAAACCCGGTCACCGTGATGTCGTGCTTGGCCAGATCGCGCGCGGCGGATTGGGTCAAGGAGACCACGGCCCACTTGCTGGCGCAGTATGGCGCTACATTATCAAAGCCCTGTCGGCTGGCGATCGAGGCCGTATTGATGATCTTACCGCCGGTGCCTTGCTTGATCATTTGAGCGGCCGCCTCTTGCATTCCGATCATGCAGCCCAGGCCGTTGATATCCATAATGAAGTGCCAGTTGTCTTCGGTCACATCCAGGAAATTCATCGGCTTATTGACCCCGGCATTGTTGAACTTGACGTCCAGCTTGCCGAATGCCTCGACTGTGTGAGCAATCATGGCTTGCACTTGTTCGCGCTCGCGCACATCGACAGCGGCATAAGTAATGGCGCCGCCCTTACCAGCCATACGCTCTTCGTTTAGGGCCGCCACGCGCGCTGCATCATCGCCGTTCAGGTCGGCAAAACAGACATCAGCGCCTTCATCCAACAAGGCTTCACCGATCGCCCGACCGATACCGCGCGCCGCGCCTGTGACAATGCACGATCGACCAGCGACACGCCCCAGTGGTATATCTGCCACGGTGTCCTCCAGAATTTATTATTATTGTTTGATTTTAAGAAAAGAAAGCCGAGCGCCGGTTCCCCAGCGCTCGGCGGCAATGCCAGATTAGAATACCGGCTTAGTGAAGTCAGACTGGTTGTCCTGAGTGATCTTCGGAGTGTCGAAGTAGTTCAGGAAGGGCACGTCCATGCCGTTCAACACGTCCAGCGCGGTCTTCAATGCGGCTTCTGCATCGTCAACTGGAGACTGGTAGATTGAACCCCAGTATTCGCCACGCTCCATGGCTTCGTAGCCAACCGCAAAGTTGGTCGCACCGACGAAGATGATGCCTTCGCGGCCAGCCGCTTTAGCAGCGTTCAGAGCGCCAACGCCCATGTTGTCGTCGCCAGCGTAGACGCCGTCGATGTCGTCATACTTGACCAAGAAAGCTTCCATAACTTTCTGAGACTTTTCGCGGTTCCAGTCGCCGGGCTGAGTGTCCAGAACAGTCACGTTCGGGCAAACTTCAGGCAGACGGTCTTCAAAGCCTTTCGCACGCTCGATCGCGGTGGTGTAGCCGGGCTGACCAGTGATGTGCACGACCTGCGCTTCGTTCTCAATGCCCATGGCCTTGAACTTGTCACACATGATCTCAGCAGAGCGTGAACCTTGGGTGATGTTATCGGGGCCAGAGAAAGACTTAACGAAAGGGAAGCCTGCTTCTGCGATGTTCGAGTTGGTTACGATCACCGGAATGCCAGCCTTGTGGGCCTTACGAACCGCGGGGATAACCGCTTCGCCGTTGGTCGGCCAGATAATGATGGCGTCAACTTCTTGCTGAATCAGGTCTTCCATTTGCGCAATCTGACGCGCAACGTCGCCGCCAGCATCCAGAACAACCGCTTCAACGTCGGCGTTCGCATCAGAAGCTGCGATAAAGGCTTTTTCGTAAGTAGTCTGATAACTGTCGACGCCCACGTTGTTCTGGGTGATGCCGATTTTGTAGCTACCAGCAGTGGCTGCACCAGCAATGGCAAAAGCCGCAACGGCGGTTGTAGCAGCAAGGGTAAAACGGGTCATTAGGGTCTCCTCTCCCGAGATTTCCTGAGTTTAGTGCTGTCGCTTCTGGGCACAAAGCCTTCCTAGCGACTTAAATCGTCTGCAGCGCATTTCCAGCGAGTTGGCCCGCTGCCTTTGACGACTGAACGCACTATGGCCGCGGCCTTCCAAGCAAGATGCGCAAAAGTAATTCATATTGGATGATTTGACATCCAAACTGGATATGTTTCCCGTACACTCTCGATGTCATTTTGAACAATTTAGGACAACGCCTGTTATGT
Source organism: Alphaproteobacteria bacterium (assembly GCA_030428565.1). Lineage (GTDB taxonomy): Bacteria > Pseudomonadota > Alphaproteobacteria > UBA7985 > JAUIBT01 > JAUIBT01. The sequence goes on along the minus strand of JAUIDR010000007.1, from coordinate 75,111 downwards.
CTCTCGATAAAACCCCCAATTTGGACATTTCATCAGGTGCCGCCAATCGCCCCAGCAGAGATCAGGAAAGAGATCGCGCGCCTCGTATGAACGCTTTGGATCCACATCATCATCGCAAGATGCCGGTTTCGCCGCAAGCGAAGACCGAGATGCTCCAGATCTTGGCCTTTCTGGAGGATTTTGGCGACGAACTGGACGATATTCTTGAGATCTCTGCGCCGAATCCATTTTTCCGCATGTTTTTGCACCTGATGCGCGGCCACTTGGAGGCCAAGGTCATTACGCCAACCTCGCTGATTGGTGCGAGTCACGTGCCCTACGCCACCGCCACCCGCCGCTTGAAAGAGATGGTTGAGGCCGGCCTGGTCGAGCAGCGCCCCCGCACCAAGAGCGGTCGCAGCTTCTCGCTTCACCCCAGCCCCAAACTGCTCAATCAATGGATGCAGCTTTCAAGCCGCATACAGCGCCTGGCCGCCAACCAATTCGGCGGCGCCTTAGCGCAAAGCGAGAGCAACGACTACTTCTTTGGCGGCTCATACCTCGAAGCGCGCTCCATCCCGCCGTTGCAGGTATTGGGCGAGCCGCTCAAGATCTCAGGCGGGATTCGCGTCTTGGTCCACGGCGATCCCACCTTCATGGTCATGGACAACCTGAAGCGCCAGTTTGAACAAGTCATTGGCACCCAAATCCACCAACGCGCCTTTTCTATCGACCGTCTGCGTGAAGAAGCCGTCAAGAACGCCGAACGCAAGTCAAGTCGCTATGATATTGTAGCGGTCGATTTGCCATGGGTCGGCGGATTCGCCGAGACCGGCGTACTCATGCCCTTGGATGAGGCGATGGACATCGCCCGCTTGGACTCAGCCGATTTTCACGCCGCGGGCTGGAAGGCGACCTACTGGGGCGGGCGCCCCTATGGCGTGCCTGCGCAGACCACGCCCGAGCTGTTGTTCTACCGAAAAGATCTGTTCGCTGACGCCGGGCTTGAGCCGCCGCGCACGACCGACGAACTGTTGAACGCCGCCCGCCATTTCCACAAGCCCAGCGCCGGGCGCTATGGCATTGCCTGGAACGCCGCCCGCGGCACAGCGCTAGGTCACACATTCTTAATGGCCCTGGCTGATTTCGGCCAGTCGGTCTTGAATCTGCCCAAAATCGCCGGCGGCTTTGAGACCGACAACCTGGCAACCGGGAACTATCACCCCACAATCGACACGCCAGCCGGCCTAGAAGCGGCTGAATTCCTGATGGAGCTGCTGCGTTACTCGCCGCCCGACATCTTGTCCATGTCCTGGTACGAGCGCGTGCGCCCCTATGCGGCTGGCGCCGTACCGATGGCCTATGGCTACACCCTGTTGGCGCCTTACTTTGAGCTGGATGCCTCCAGCCCGGCTGCCAATTCCACCGGCTACCTGCCCCACCCCACCGCACCTGGCGGCACGCCGATCGCGCCGGTTGGGGGTTACATGATGGGCATTCCTGCCAATTTGCCGGCCGAACGCGTGCCCGCAGCCGTGGAAGCGCTGCTGGTCTTCACCTCGCCACAGGCCCAAAAAATGTACGTCCAGAATGGCAGCCGCACCAACGCTCGCTACTCGGTGGGAATCGACCCCGAAGTGCGCCGCCTCTCGCCCATCTTTGAAGATGTTGACGCCATGTCTTGGCGTGACGAACTGCAATTCTGGCCTCGCCCCCCTGTCCCTGAGATCTGCGACATCATCCAGATCTGCGGCGAGGAGTTTCACGACATGCTGCGCGGTGTAACCCCGCCGCGCGACGCACTGCGCAGAGCCCAAGACCGGGCCGATGCGCTGATGAATAACGGGTTTCGGTAAATCTAGGAGGATCAGCTATGGACCCCAATCGCCTACAAGGCAAAAACATTCTCATCACCGGTGCCGCACGCGGCATGGGCTCTGCCAACGCTGAGCATTTCGCAGAGCTAGGCGCCAACGTCTGCCTGGGTGATCTGGATTTGGACGAAGCGCAAGCCGTCGCAGAGCGCATCAACGCGCGCGGTAACGGCAAGGCGATTGCGGTCAAAATGGATGTCACCAAGCGCGAAGACAACGCCGCGGCCGTCGCAGCGACGGTTGAAGCCTTCGGCATGATCAATGTTGGTCTGTTCAACGCTGGTCTCAACAAGCCCCGCTTCTTCATGGATATCGATGAAGATAACTGGGACATGATCATGAACGTCAACACCAAGGCCATGTGGCTGGGCATGCAGGAGACCGCCCGCCAAATGATCAAACAGGGCAAGCAAGACTATCCCTACAAATTGATCAATGTGGGCTCGATCGCGTCGCGCAAGCCGCTGGTGGACGTCACCGTTTATTGTACATCCAAATACGGCTGCCTGGCGTTGACCCACTGTGGCGCGGTTGGCCTGGCCGAGCATGGCATTACCGTCAACGGCTACGCCCCTGGTGTTGTAGTTACGCCGCTCTGGGAGCAGCTTGACAAAGACTTGGTTGAGATCGGCTTTAAAGAGCGCGCGGGCCAAGCCTATGACGACATCGTTGAAAACGAGCTGGTGATCAAGCGGGTCTCTTATCCCGACGACATCAAGGGTACGGCCGCCTTCTTGGCCAGCCCGGACAGCGACTACATGACCGGCCAGATGCTGCACATCGACGGCGGCTGGTGCATTCAGTAACCGACTAATCACTTGAATTTGTTTAACAAACAGGCGCGCCACAGTGCGCCTGAAGGAGAAAGCCATGTCGCGCGCCCTCATCCCTAACCTCCTGACGCCCCAGGACATTGAACCCAACTGGCAGTGGGAAGGTCGTATCCCTGCTTGGGGTCACAACTCGGTCGATTTCGAGCGTCGCATCGACCACGACCGCCTGCGCCGCTATCGCCTCGGGCGTACGCGCAAGGCGCTTCAGGAAAGCAACGCTGGTTCGCTGTTGCTGTTTGATGTCAACAACATCCGCTACGTTTCGGCGACCAAGATCGGCGAATGGGAACGGGACAAAATGTGCCGCTTCTGTTTGTTGACCGGCGATGATGCCCCGCACGTCTGGGACTTTGGCTCTGCTGCGGTCCACCACCGCAAGTATTCAGACTGGCTGGTGCCGGAAAACTGCCATGCGGGCGTGGTCGGCATGCGCGGTACTATTCCGCCCTCTTTCGGTCTGATGAAGAAGTACGCCGAAGATATCGCGGGCCTGATTAAAGACGCAGGTATGGCTGGCATGCCGGTCGGCGTCGACTATGCCGAAACCGCCATGTTTGAAGCGCTGAAAGAAGCGGGCCTAAACGTCGTCGATGGCCAGCAAATCATGCTATCCGCACGCGAGATCAAGAACTGGGACGAAATCCAGCTTCTGACCCAAGCGGCCAGCATGGTCGATGGCGTCTATCACATGATCTACGAAGAGCTGAAGCCGGGCGTTCGTGAGAACGAGATCGTCGCCCTGTCTAACAAGATGCTCTATGAGATGGGTTCGGACGACGTAGAGGCCATCAACGCCATTTCTGGCGAGCGTTGTAACCCGCACCCGCACAACTTCACTGACCGCTTGTTCCGCCCCGGCGACCAGGCTTTCTTTGATATTTTGCAGAGCTATCAGGGCTATCGCACCTGTTACTACCGGACCTTCAACATTGGCACATCGACCCCAGCTCAGGTCGATGCTTACGTCAAAGCGCGCGAGTGGATTGATGCGTCAATCCAAGCGATCAAGCCCGGCGTGACCACCGACCAGGTCGCCAAGTTGTGGCCCAAGGCGCAAGACTTCGGCTTCCCCGACGAATTGTCCGCCTTTGGTCTGCAGTTCGGCCACGGCCTGGGACTGGCGCTGCACGAGCGTCCGATCATCAGCCGCGCTGTTTCCCTGGACAACCCCATGGAGATCCAGACCGGCATGGTCTTTGCGCTTGAGACCTACTGCCCTGCGGCAGACGGATACTCGGCGGCGCGGATCGAAGAAGAGGTGGTGGTGACAGATACCGGCTGTGAAGTGATTTCGCTCTTCCCAGCGCAAGAGCTGCCCATCGCTAACCGCTACTAATCCTCCCTCAGTCCGCTCGGCGCCTTTTGTGGGACCGGGCGGGCGGCCGGGATGGAGCCCCAAGGGGTCAGCCCCAAAAGGATCAGCCAAAATGGAGTGCGCTTAACAAGGGTGCACCTTTCGCGGCTGGTAGCATCGGCTCTCGCGCGCGGATGCCGTGACCCTTTTCCCGCCCCTAACTTCATAAAAGCGCTGATAACGCCGCGAACCATGCCCACTTTCGCCGATAATGGTGACGGGGGTTGCGCGCGCAAGATTCTACTAAAAGCTATCGCTAAGGCCCTGCACATGACCCACTCGAACGCTGACGACTACTTGCGTATGTACCGCCAGATGGTGCGCATTCGCACCTTTGAGGACAACGCCAACCAGCTCTATCTTTCGGCCAAAATGCCAGGCCTCACGCACATGTATTCCGGCGAAGAAGCCGTTGCCGTGGGCATTTGTGAAGCGCTGAAGACCAGCGACAAGATTACCTCGACCCACCGCGGCCACGGTCACTGCGTGGCCAAAGGTGCCGACTTCAAAGAAATGTTCTGCGAATTGCTGGGCAAAGAAGAAGGCTATTGCCGGGGCAAGGGCGGCTCTATGCACATCGCCGATCAATCGAACGGCAACTTGGGCGCAAACGCCATTGTCGGCGGCTCGATGGGCATCGCGACCGGTGCAGCTTTTTCCGCCAAGCTCTTGGGCAAAGACGATGTCGCCGTCTGCTTTTTCGGTGACGGTGCGACCGCCCAAGGCCTGATGTACGAAGTCATGAATATGGCCGCGCTCTGGAAGCTGCCCGTCATCTATGCCTGTGAGAACAACGGCTACTCCGAATACACCCGCACCGACGAGATCGCAGCAGGTTCCATAACCGCCCGCGCCGAAGCCTTTGGTATCGAGGCCTTCCAGGTCGACGGCCAAGACGTGCTGGCGGTCAACGATCTGAGCCAAAAACTGGTCGAGCGTTGCCGCAAAGGCGAAGGCCCCTTCTTTATCGAGCTCATGACCTATCGCTACCACGGCCACCACGTCGGCGATATCAACCGTGAGTACTATCGCTCCAAGTCAGAAGAAAAAGATTGGCGCGAAAACCGTGATCCGATCACCCGCTTCCGCGCTTGGTTGGTCGAAGAAGGCATCGCCAGCGAAGAAGAAATCGAGGCCATGAATGCCGCCATCAAAGCCGATGCAAGCGAAGCTGTCGAATACGCATTGAACGCCAAATACCCCGATGCAAGCGAAGTGGACATGCATGTGTTCACCGACGTCGAACACGCCCTGGCCTGAGGACTAAATTATGCGAAACATCACTCTTTCACAGGCCGTCAATGAAGCGCTGGCCGAAGAAATGCGCCGCGATAGCAGCGTCTTTATCATCGGCGAGGACGTAGCCGAGGCGGGCACCCCCTTCAAAGTCCTAAGCGGTCTGGTCGAAGAATTCGGCACCGCGCGCGTGGTCGATACCCCCATCGCAGAGCCCGGCTTTATGGGCCTAGCCGTGGGGGCAGCCATGACCGGCGCGCGCCCCGTCGTCGATCTAATGTTCGGTGACTTCATTTTTCTAATTATGGATCAGCTTTGCAACCAAGCTGCCAAGACACACTACATGTCGGGCGGCAAGCTGAACGTGCCGTTGGTCCTGCGCACCAACCTGGGGGCTACCCGTCGTTCAGCAGCGCAGCACTCGCAGTCGCTGCACGCCTTGGTAGCGCACATTCCGGGGTTGAAAGTAGCCCTGCCCTCGTCTGCTTACGAAGCCAAAGGCCTGATGAAGACGGCCATTCGCGACAACAACCCCGTCGTGATCTTCGAAGACAAGCTGATGTACAACGACAAGGCCACTGTTCCGGAAGAGGAATTCTTGATCCCCTTCGGTGAGGCCAACATCAAGCGCGAAGGCGAAGATATCACGCTGATTGCCACCTCCTCTATGGTTCAGGTCTGCGAAAAGGCCGCCGACATTCTGGCCGCCGAGGGTATCAGCGCCGAGGTCATCGACCCCCGCACCATTGTGCCGCTGGACGAAGAGACCCTGTTGCGGTCGGCCAAGAAAACCAGTCGCGTCATTGTGGTCGATGAAGGCCACCAGAACTTCGGCATCACCGGCGAGATTGCGGGCCGAATCAACGAAAAAGCCTTCTATCACCTAGACGCGCCCGTGGTGCGCATGGGGGCCATGGACGTCCCGGTCCCCTTCTCGCCCGCGCTGGAGGATATCACCGTCCCCACACCCGAAGCCGTCGCCGAAAAGGCGCGCTTGCTCATGTCTGGGGAGATGATCCATGCCGCTTGATGTCATCATGCCGGCCTTGGGCATGGCACAAGACACGGGGCTCATCGTTGCCTGGCTCAAGCAGCCGGGCGAGGCGGTGAGCGCCGGTGACGTGCTGTTCGAGGTCGAGACCGACAAAGCCACGATGGAAGTCGAGGCGGCTGGCGACGGTTACCTGACCCACGTCAGCGCGGCGGCCGGTGACGCCGTACCGGTAGGCCAAGTCATCGCTAAAATCTCCGAGAGCCCAGAAGCTGCGGACAGCGCGCCCGCTCCGGCAGCCGTCAGCGATGGCGCCGCGAGCCAAGAGGCAAACGCCGCTGCGCCCCTGCCCGAAGGTCAAATCGTTATCATGCCGACCTTAGGAATGGCTCAAGACACGGGGCTCTTGGTCGCTTGGTTGCAAGAGCCGGGAGCGGCCGTTGCTCAAGACGATATCTTGTTCGAGGTCGAGACCGATAAGAGCACGGTTGAAGTCCCAGCGGGCTTTGACGGCTATCTTGCGGCTGTGCTGGCCGAAGCGGGCGAAGATGTGCCTGTTGGCCAGACCATTGCTATCATTTCTGAGGCCAAGCCGGATGCCCCTTTAGTGCGCAGCGCTCAAGCGTCCGCACCAGCTGCCGACGCGCCAAAACCAGCCGCGGGCACAAAGGCTACGCCAGCCGCCGCCAAAGCCGCCGCGGCGCCTAAGGCCGCCAAGCTCGCTGCGGTCAGCGACCACGGTCGCATTCTCGCCTCTCCCAAAGCACGCCGCTTGGCGTTAGAACAAGGCTTGGATCTGGCACGCTTGGCCGAAATTGGCCATCCCCAACCCTACCACGTCGCGGACCTGGAGTTGCTGCGCGGCTTGCCAGCGAAGGGCGCTACAGCAGCCGGAAGTGCTGGGCCCGCCAGTTTGCGCCTTACGGCTACGGTCGAGGACGCAGGCTTTGATGCCTTTGCCCGTTGGACCAGCGAGCAAGGCCAAACCGACAGCGCCGCTCTTCTGGCAGGCTTTGCCGCTGCCAGCTTGGGTCGCGCCGCCCGTGTCAGCGTCGAAAGCTTGGGACAGACCCAGTGCTATCAAGCGCCGACGGGTCGCCTTGGCCAAGTTGCAGTCTGCCAGGACGCCGATCAAGACTTGCCCCCCAGCCCCGATTTATTAGTGCGCGACCTGCGCTGGAGCCGCTTGACCAGCGTGCAGCTTGGCGGTGAAAGCACCCCGACGCTGACGTTAATCCAGGCCAGTACGGGCATAGAGCTGACCCTAGAAGCGGCGGCAGGCCAACTCAGCCCCGCCGAAGCCGTCGCCCTTGTTTCCAACTTTGCAGACCGTTTGGCACAGCCTCTGCGCCACCTGCTCTAAACTCCAGAGGCCCCCAATGACTGACACAATTTACACCGATCTTTACATCAATGGCACATGGCGCAACGGCGCCGACCAGCAACGCTTTGACGTGCTCAACCCGGCAACCGAAGAGGTTCTGGCGTCGGTCGCCTCGGCAGAGATCGCCGACGCCGACCTGGCCCTGGACGCCGCCGAAGCCGCCATGGCCGACTGGGCCGCGCGCAGCCCGCGCGAACGTTCTATGGTGTTGCGACGAGCCTGGGAGCTGATGAGCGAACGCCTGGACGATTTTGCACACCTAATCACGCTCGAAAACGGCAAGGCCAGCAAGGACGCCATGGGCGAAGCCAGCTATGCCGCCGAATTCTTTCGTTGGTTTTCCGAAGAAGCCGTGCGCGCTGACGGTCTTTTGACCCACGCGCCTAGCTCTGGCGCACGGATTATGGTGCACCACAAGCCCGCAGGCTTGGCGGTCTTGGTGACGCCTTGGAACTACCCCGCCGCCATGGGTACGCGCAAAATTGCACCCGCGCTGGCTGCTGGCTGTGGCGTCATAATCAAACCCGCGTCAGAGACCCCTTTGACTATGCTGGCGCTCATGCCTTTGCTGGAAGAAGCCGGGGTGCCCGCAGGCTTGGTCAATGTCCTGCCTTCGCGCAGAACTGGCGCACTGGTCGATCATCTGATGCACGATCCCCGGGTGCGGGTTGTGTCCTTTACTGGCTCGACCGGCGTTGGCCGCAAGTTGCTTAAGTCGGCCGCCGACCAGGTGCTAAAACCCGCAATGGAGCTGGGCGGCAACGCGCCGCTTATCATCTTCGACGATGCAGACCTAGACGAAGCGGTCGAAGGCACCATGTTGGCCAAGATGCGCAATCAAGGCGAGGCCTGTACTGCTGCCAATCGTATCTACGTCCATGAGGCTGTCGCCGATGACTTTACCCGTCGCCTCGCCGAGGCCATGGGCGCGCTGAAAGTCGGCGACGGAACCGATCCCAGCGTCGATGTCGGACCGCTGGTCAACGCCGATACCAGAGACAAGGTGGCCGCATTCGTCGCCGACGCGGTGGCCAAGGGCGCAAAGATCGAGGTCGGCGGCACCCTGCCCGACGGTCCTGGCTTCTATTATCCGCCCACGGTTCTGTCTCATGTCTCGGACGATGCCGAGTGCCTGCAAGACGAAATCTTCGGACCCGTGGCCGCGATCCAGACCTTCAGCAATCAAGAAGCCATTATCGCCAAGGCCAATGACACCGAGTACGGGCTTGTGGCCTATGTATTCACCAAAGACATGAAGCGTGGGCTTCAAGTCTGCGAACGGCTGGACTTTGGCATGGTGGGCCTCAATCGTGGCCTGGTCTCCGATCCTGCGGCCCCCTTTGGTGGCGTTAAGCAATCGGGCTTGGGGCGCGAAGGCGGCCACGAGGGCATGCTGGAGTTCATGGAAGCCCAGTACATTTCAACGAGCTGGTAAGGGCAAACGAGCATGACGACATTTGTTGCTTCACCTTCGGTTCGCGCCCAAGCGCGCGCGCAAGGTATCGACCTGGAAGCCCTGGCTCAGCGGCTTGGTCGCTCACAGCTAACGGCGGACGACCTGCAAACGGGAAGCCCTGCTTCGACGTCAAACAGCAGCGACGAGGCGGCTCGCTATTGGGATGTGGACCACAGCCAATACGGCGCGGTTCAAGAAGAGCCCATGAGCCGTTTTGCCCAAGTCGCCGCGCAAAACTTGAGTGCTGCCAATACCCTTATCCCGCAGGTTACCCACCACGACCGCGCGGATATCTCGGCGCTTGAGGCGTTCCGAACCGAGCTGAAGCCCGAAGCCAAAGCGCGCGGCATCAAGCTCACGGCCTTGGCGTTTCAAGTTAAGGCTCTGGCGGTCGCGCTGGATGCCTTCCCGCGCTTTAACGCCTCGCTGTCTGCAGACGGTAAGACCTTGACGCTCAAGGACTACCGACACATTGGGATTGCCGTTGACACCCCGCACGGCCTCATGGTGCCCGTCGTTCGTGACGCCGATCAAAAGGGTCTGTGGCAGATTGCCGAGGAAATTGCAGACCTGGCTGCGCGCGCGCAAGAGCGCAAGCTGGGCCCGCAAGACATGGGCGGCGCTTCTATGACCATCACCAATTTGGGTGGCATCGGCGGCAGCGCCTTTACCCCCATCGTCAACCCGCCCGAGGTCGCGATCTTAGGCATTACCAGGGCCGAAATTTCGCCCGTGTGGGACGGCAATGCTTTCCAACCCCGGCCCATGCTGCCCTTGGATTTGAGCTATGACCATCGGGTCATAAACGGCGCCGAGGCGGCTCGTTTCATGGTGCAGCTTGCCGGCCTGCTGGCGGACCCGCGCCGCATGTTAATCTAACAAGGGATCCGCAAACATGGCCGATAATCACGCCGATTTCATCGTCATAGGCGCCGGGCCTGGTGGCTACGCTTGCGCCTTTCGCGCCGCAGATTTGGGCCGCAAGGTCGTGCTGGTCGACCCACGTGCGAGCCTGGGCGGGGTCTGCCTAAACGAGGGCTGTATCCCGTCAAAGGCACTGCTGCACGCCGCGCAAGTCCTGCGCGAAGCACGCCATGCCGGTGACTGGGGCCTCAGTTTCGCTGCGCCGAAAATCGACCTGGACCGCCTGCGCAGCAAGAAAGACGGCATCGTAGCGCAGCTGACCGGCGGCCTATCGGCACTGGCCAAGCGACGCAAGGTGCAAGTGGTGCGCGGCACCGCGCGCTTTAGCGATGCCAAAACGCTGGACGTCGACGGCAAGTCCTGGAGTTTCGAGCATGCTGTGATCGCCGTCGGCTCCTCGCCGATCCAATTGCCAGGCTGGCCCCAAGATGATCGCATTTGGGATTCAACAGCAGCCCTGGAGCTGCTCAGCATTCCTAAGCGCCTCGCCATTGTCGGCGGCGGCATCATCGGCCTGGAAATGGCGACGGTCTATGCGGCATTGGGATCTGATGTCACCGTGATCGAATTGGCCGATCAAATCGCCCCTGGCGCGGACCTTGAAGCCGCCGGTATCCTGGCAGCCGCTTTGCAGGACCAGGGCGTCACGCTGCACACCAGCACCAAGACAGCCCGCGTTGAGAGCAACAAAAAACAACTGACGCTGCTCTGTGAGGGCGCCTTTAGCGGCACCCTTGAAGCCGACGCGATTATCCAGGCCGTTGGCCGCCGGTCCAACGCGCAAGGAGTTGCCCCTGAGGCCGCTGGTATCACAGCGGACGAACGCGGAATCATCGCAGTTGACGCGAGCTGCCAGACCTCGGTGCCGGGCATTTTCGCTATTGGCGATGTGACCGGCAATCCGATGCTGGCCCATCGTGCTACCCATCAAGGCCATGTTGCTGCTGAAGTGGCTTGCGGGCATGCTGCCGCGCTGGATACCAACCTGATCCCCTCGGTGGCCTATACTAGCCCCGAACTCGCTTGGGTAGGCGTGAGCGAACAGCAAGCCAAAGCGCAAGGCCTTGCCCACGCCGTGACCAGCTTTCCCTGGGCCGCCTCAGGGCGCAATCTCGCCTCTGGCGGCGGCGATGGCCTCACCAAGCTGATCTATTGCCCCGACAGCAACCGCCTGCTGGGCGCTAGCCTAGTCGGTGCAAACGCCGGCGAACTCTTGGCCGAAGCCTGTCTGGCCATTGAGATGGGCGCGACGCTTGAAGATCTGGCCCTGACTGTCCACGCACACCCGACCTTGTCGGAAACGCTTGCCTTTGCCAGCGAGCGCGCACTGGGCACGCTAACAGACTTATAGCGAAAGCCGCCCCGAATAAGCGCCTCTTCCTCTCTTTCATGCCACCGTTTGACAGCTCGAAGCCCAGATTTGCCCAGGGGTAACGTTTGCGGTAGCCTGCAAGTATGTGGAGGGGGCTATGATCGATCCTGATGGTGCGATGAGCTTTGCGGCTCTCGAAAAGCATGAATGGTCGAAAGAGGATGTGGCGCGATCCTACGCCGAGGTGTTTGCCACGGCGTCCGATATGGTGGCGCCCTATATCGCCAGCGCCGTTCGGGCGGGCCAAGGCTCGCGAGCACTCGATTTGTGTTGCGGGCACGGCAACGTGTCAGCCTCGCTTGTCGAGGCCGGCGCCAATGTAACGGGCCTTGATTTTTCTGCGGCCATGCTTGATTTGGCCAGACGCTCGGTGCCGAAGGCAAACTTCATTAAAGGCGATGCCATGAACCTGGCCTTTGATGGTGGAACTTTTGACGCCGTTACCATCGGGTTCGGTATCCCCCACGTCCCAGCCCCACCGCGCGTATTTTGCGAAGCGCGCCGCGTGCTGCGGCCTGGTGGGCGCTTTGCGTTTTCCATCTGGTGCGGGCCGGAAGTTGACTCGGCGCTGGGCTATGTATTTACCGCCATTGGCCAGCACGGCCACCCCGACATATCGCTGCCACCTGGCCCCGGGGCGCATGATTACGCGGACCCAGATTTCGCCTTTGCAGCGCTGCATGAAGCCGGGTTCAAAGACTGCCAGATTGAGACCGTGGCCGCTTGGTGGCAGATGGACGATCCGGGCGCGCCCTTTGATTATGTTCGCGACGGTGCCGCCCGCGGCGGTGCGCTGCTGCGCCCGCAGCCAGAGCAGAATGCCAACGCTATTCGCAACGCGGTGATTGCCGAAGTGACCCGTAACCACGGCGACGGCCCATATTGGCAGGTGCCAATTCCCGCTGTTGTTGTCAGCGCCACCACCGCCTGAGCGCCACCGCGGTTTGGGCACCCTTGTCGCTGGCCCGACGAAAGGCCCAGCGCAAGCCGCGAACGAATGGCAACACGAGTGAGCAGGGACTTGCGTTAGAAATCAGCCAGCTGGAGCGGATGGGCTATTGCGAAACCAGCGCCCGGCGCTCTAGCGTTGCGGTCGGATTCTAATCACCCCACAGATTGCGCAATGCCTCAGCGACGGCCTTGGGGTGGGTCATGGGCAGCATATGCCCGGCTTTCTCGACTTTCATGATCCGGCTGCTGGGCAAGCGCTTGTGCAGCCCCGCCATGACCAACTGCACGACGTCGAGCGTCTTCTCACCGCAAATAAGCTGCACCGGCATGGTAAGATCCGGAAGACGGCTTGCGAGCTGTCTTTCCGTGGGGCTGTTTTCATCGCCTGGTTTACAAGCCTCAACGATCGGGATTTGTGCGGATAGGCCTGCGCGTTGTTCCTGCGGGATTTGTTCCCAGGCAACACCGCCGCCCCAAATCGCGATAAAATGACGAGCCGCGTCGGCGTACTACCCATTGGCGAGCGCGTCGAAATGCGGTTGCATTTGCAATAAGTAAGCGTCCAGCGCGTTGCGGTCGTCTTCACCTACGATGGCCAGAAAAATCGGCTCAATGAGCGTGAGGCTGCGCACCCTTTCGGGCCACCTAGTCGCAAAATCCAGGGCAATGACGCCGCCGTAGCTATGACCGACCAAATCAACCGGCCCGGTACCGACGGCCTGATCTGTAATGCCAAGGGCCGCCTCGTGCATGAGGCCCGGACCTTGCCAAGCGGCGCTCTTCCCGTGGCTTGGCCAGTCTGGCGCGCTAAAGGTGGCGTCCTCGACTAGCCGGGCAATCGGCAGCCAGCTCGCGGCACGACCGAGGGCACAATGCAGCGCGACCACCGGGCGCGGACCTTCGCCAAAGGTTTCAACATTAACGAAACCATGGCCGGTATCACCCTTGCTCAAGCTAATCCCCTATAGCGATCCACTGACAAACGCCAAAGCGCAAACTTGGACCTTGGTTCAAAACAAACAAGGCGAGCACGTATCGCCTTTGCGACACATGGCATATGAGTTGGTTCGCAAAAACACAAGTTGAAGCTTTGCCAGCGGCTAGTTGGGGTGGTTGTTTTTTAGCGCGGCTCGAAGATTGCCATGCTTAGCGCAAGCCGCAAACGACGGGAAGCACGAGTGAGCATGGACTTGCGTTTGAAATCAGTCAGATAGAGCAGATGGGCTGTTGCTACACCAGCGCCCGACATTTAGGCACAGCTCTAATGAGCTGCCCCCCCTTGCCCTGTTGGGGCCTGGCGTTGGGCCCCCGCAGGCGAGCGCCGACGACAGGGTCTTGGCCTTTAGCGGGCGTGCCCTGCCCTTGCGCCAGCCGACCAGGTTAGCGCCTAGCAAGCGCTGATTTTCTATAGCCCTTGGCGGGTCGGGAATTTATGGCAACCCCGTCCCTAATTCAGGTCAGGCCGAGGCGATATAGGATCGGATGTCGTCGGCTTCGCTCTCAATTTCAGCGATCCGCTGCTTGACGATATCTCCGATCGAGACCAGGCCCACAAGTTTGCCGTCCCGCTCTACGGGCAGGTGACGAAACCGTCCTTCGGTCATCAAGCTCATCATTTTTGGAACGCTGGCCTCCTCGGTGCAGGTCTGCACAGGTGCGGTCATCAAGTCCGCGACGGATTGGTTTAGAGCATTTGCGCCGCCCTTGGCCAGCGCGCGCATGATGTCCCGTTCCGAGACGATGCCTTTGATCGCTTTATCCGGTGCCGCCACGACAAGCGCGCCCACATTGTGGTGACTTAGCGCGTTTACAGCGTCTAATCCGCTCGCATCCAACGCGAGGGTGAAAACCTCGGTTCCTTTGCCAGCTAGTATCTGTTTTACAGTCGTCATAGCGCACAATCCTCTTTGTTTTCAAAAGTAGGATGCAACGAAGAACCGGGCTTGGCAAGGCTAGCCGCTCTGGCGCGTTCGACTTGGTGGCGCGCGCCCGGATTTTCGTGGGCTGTACGGGCCCACGGCGCTCAAGAGTTTTGGCAGAGCGTCATTTGCCTAGCTGTGCCAGCAGGTTGCGGACTTGCTGGGCGTCTTCTTGGCTGGCCAGGGTCGGGGCATGGCCGCAATCAGCCTTGATGCTGACGCCCGGCTTAGGCCCCTCGGCCTTCATACGCTCAAGAATGCTGTTCGGCAGAATATCGGACTGCGCGCCTTGGATGACGTGCGTCGGCAAGCGAATATCTTGATAGAGCTGCCAAGCCGCCTGGCTGTCGATGGGCTGTTCAAATTGGACCGTGATCTTCGGATCATAGTGGGTCGTCAAGCGGCCATCGGCGAGCCGCCTGACCGAGCTGCGTGCCATGCGGGTCCAAAAGGCGGCACTGTTATCGCCGAATGGGGCATAGGCCGCGCGAAACCAGGCCTCGGCCTCGCGCATGTTGCCGAACACGGGCTGCGTGTCGGCGTAGGCTAAAATGCGGTCTATCGCAGCCTGAGGGATTTCGGGCCCAATGTCGTTTATCACCAGGTATTCCAGGCGCTCGGGGGCTGCACTTGCGGCCAACAGCATACCAATTAGGCCGCCCATAGAGGTGCCAATCCAGCCCGCGCGATCAATCGCAAAGTGGTCCAGAAGACCGACCGCCAACCGCGCATAACAGTCCAGGCTGTAGTCGGCCTTGGGATCGGGCGACCAGGAGGAGAGCCCGCGCCCGATGGTATCGGGACAAAGCACGAAGTAGTCATCGCTCAAGGCGGCTGCGAGCTCGTCGAAATCGCGCCCGGTGCGCGCCAAGCCGTGCCACATGACCAGCGCGGGCTTATCGCGGCGCCCCCATTCGGTGACGTGCAACTCATGGGGCCCCAGCGGGACAAAAGAAAACCTTGCTAGACTCATCGCGACGCCCCTTTATCAGCCAAGGTGCCAGCGATGCCCTTGGGGAAATTATAGACCAATAGAATGAAGATGATCCCCAGCCAGAACAGCCAGCGGTCGGGGGCCAAAACCTGCGGCGCCAGCGGCACGTTTACCAAGGCTTCCGCGGCGCTGCCCATCAGATCGCGCAGGTAGTATTGCGCCAGCACCAACAGAACCGCGCCGATCACCGCGCCCCACATGGTCCCCATGCCACCGATGACCACCATCAACAGAATGTCGATCATGATGGTAAAACTGAGCGCGGTCTTTGGGCCGGTGTATTTCAGCCAGATCGCGTAGATGGTGCCGGCCAAGGAGGCCACAACGGCAGAAAAGCAGAACACAAAGGTGCGATAGGCAACGACGCGATAGCCGATAGCCTCGGCCCTAGCTTCGTTTTCGCGGATGGCTTTCAAGACAGTGCCGATGGGCGAACCCACCAGGCGCAGCATCACCAAGAACAAGGCAAAGCAACTGGCATAGACGAAGTAATAGGCCGCCAATTTGCCATTTATTTTCACCCCAAACCAACGCACGACCTTGCCGTGATCGTCGACCAACAGCTTGTAAGCGGTCTTGAAAACCGCCGGGGTCTTGTAGGTTATGCCGTCCTCGCCACCGGTTATTTGAGAGAGCTGGCTTGCCAAAACCATGACCACGCTGGCCGCAGCAAGCGTAATCATCGCAAAGAAAATCGCTTTGACCCGCAGCGAAAGTAGTCCGATAGCCGCGGCAACCACGATAGAAATGACACAGCCCACGCTCGCGCCTAGGGCAATGGCGTCCCAGCCGGGGCCCATCGTTCTAAGCGCGATGGCGGCCCCATAGGCACCAAACCCGAAAAACATCGTATGGGCAAAGCTGACGATGCCGGTATAGCCGATCAAAACGTCATAGCTGGCGACCAGGACGATGAAGACACAAATGCGCGCGGCGACCTCAATCGAGCGGGTGTCTTGGAACAAGAACGGGGCGAACAACAAGAGCGCGGCCACCAGCAAAACCAGCAGCTTGACCGTCAAAGCGCCCCAAGTCTGTTTGGGCGAAGCGAGCGAAGGAGCGTGTGTCATAAGGGCCTCAAGTCACCGCAGGACGCAGGCCGTTGGGGCGCCACATCAAAATTGCCATCATCAGCAGCATGTTGGAGGCGAGCGCCAGCTTGGGCGCCAGAAAGCCAACATAGTTGGCGACCAGCCCCACCATGATGGCCCCAAGCAGGGTGCCCTCGACCGAACCCAGGCCGCCGATAATAACCACGATAAACACAACGATCATCATTTGACCGCCCAAGGCCGGGGTGATGAGGGTCTCATAGCCCGCCCACATAGCCCCGCCCAGAGCTGCCAGAGCCGAGCCCAGCATGAAGACACCCACGAACAGCCGGTCGATGCGAAAGCCCAAGGCTTCGACCATTTCGCGATCCTCGACCCCCGCGCGGATCAAAAGTCCAAGACGACTACGATTGAGGAGCCAATAAAGCGCCAGATAGACCGCTAACCCCAGCAGAAAAGCGAAAATGCGGTAGACCTCTATGGCAACGTCACCAAGCAAGATTGAGCCGGTCAAAAACGCCGGTCTGGGGACCGTCATGGGGCTGCCGCCCCAAAGCGCCAGGATCATTTGCTCAGCCACGATCAGCGCGCCCATGGTAATTAGAATTTGGCGCAGGTGATCGCGATAGACCGGCTTGATAATGACCACCTCAAAGAACCAGCCGCCCGCCAAGCCAAACAAGATGGCCGCCGCAAAGGCGCAAAACACTGCCAGAGCGTTTAACACGAGGCTGTCGGCCCCCAACCAGCCGCCGAGCCAGGCCAAGACGCTCGCGGCAACAAAGGCACCAAAGCTGATAAAGGCCGAATGGCCAAAGTTCAGCACGTCCATTAGACCGAAAATCAGCGACAGACCCGAGGCCATAAGAAACAGCATCATGCCCATGGCCAGGCCAGCGACGGTCAATGTCACCCAAGAACTGGGGGCGCCGATCAGCACAAAGGCGATAACCGCCACAGCAAAGGGCAGCAAATTTACACCGCCCAAGCGTTGTAGTGTGGACTTTAGCGGCTCCAAAGCGCCCTCCTGTTGCGTTTGCCCCACGGGGTGAGGCTCCCGTACTTGGCATGCCAAATCGCGTTGCCCATCATGACGCCGACAAGCTCAGCAAGCGGTTTTGCAACGCCGTATCGCGTGCGAAATCCGCCATGCTTCCGGTGTGGACAACACGTCCGTCCTCGATAACCGCCATGTCGCGGCCCAGGGACTTGGCGAACTCAAAATTCTGTTCGACCAGCAATATGGTTGTCGTTTGAGAGATGTCGCGGAAAGCCTCCATCATGGCATCGACAATGGCGGGCGCGAGGCCCTTTGTCGGTTCATCGACAAGAATGAGCTTGCGCGGCTCGATGATGGCGCGCGCGACCGACAGCATTTGTTTCTGGCCCCCCGATAGCGACCAGGCTTGTTTGCTCCAGAACCGTTCCAGCGCTGGGAACAACTGCCAAATCCGCTTTAACCGCTCTTGATCAAAACGGCCGTTGCGGGTGGCCAGAATAAGATTTTCCTCCACGGTCAGACCGCCAAAAATGCCCATGCTTTCCGGCACATAGGCGATGCCCAACCGGGCAATCTCTGCCGTGTGCAGCCCCCGCATGTCTTGGCCTTGGAACACGACCGAGCCCGCCGAGGGTCGCCACAGCCCCATGATGGAGCGCAGCGTCGTCGTCTTGCCGGCACCATTGCGGCCCAGCAGGACGAAAACGCCCCCTTCGCAGACCTCCAAAGATACCTGGTGCAAGACCGCGTATTGTCCGATGGCGGTCTCTATAGCGTTTAGCGACAACAGGCTCATGCAACCTCCTGCGATGCCCTGGAAGGCGCAGCGGGCGATTTGCCCAGATAGACATCGCGGACGATATCACTGTCCATCACCTCTTGCGGTGGGCCGTCAGCCAGTAAAGCGCCATTGTGCAAGACGATGATACGGTCCGCCAGAGCGCGCACTACATCCATTTTATGTTCGACCAGCAAAATCGTTTTGCTGCGGTCTTGCTTGAGGGCAGCGATCAGCTCCAAGACGTCGGGCGCATGATCCAGCGACATGCCAGCGGTCGGTTCATCGAACATGTAGATGTCGGGCTCCATGGCCATCAACAAGGCGACCTCCAGCTTGCGTTGATCGCCGTGGGACAGCGCTGCGGCGGGCAGATGAGCGACGCTCTCCAGCCGGGTTTTCGCAAGGTAGCCTTCGGCGTCGGCTTGCAGGCCAGTCAGGCGGTGAACCGGGGTCAAAAAGCGCCAGCCTTGGCCGGATCGAGCCTGTACTGCCAAGCGAATATTTTCGAGTACGGTCAGCTTGGGAAACAGATTGGTGAGCTGAAAGGCGCGGCCAATACCATGCTGTGCGCGGCGTGACGGTGCCATTTGGGTCAGGTCAAGTGCCCCCTTCATCACTTTGCCTTGGGTCGCGCGCAGCTGACCGGAAATCAGATTGAAATAGGTGGTCTTGCCAGCCCCATTGGGGCCAACGATTACCGTCAGCTCACCGGGCCGAAAAGCACAAGAAACCGCGTCAACGGCAACGTGTCCGCCAAAGCGGATCGTCAGATCTTGCGTGATAAGTGAGGGCTCGGTCATCAGCGTAGCTCGGACTTAGGGGCTTGGCCCATTCATTTGGGCGACGGCAGCAAGCGGCTGGCCAGCAGAGCCCGGCCACCAAGATCGGTAGCCAAGCCCTGCCAGCCATGGAGGAGACCGCTTAGTTGTTTCGACCTAAAGGAATGTCCATTTCTTCGGCCTTGATTTCACGTACCAACTCCGGGATGGCCCAATCAACATCATCGTCAACGCGGATCTTGAAGTGATACATAGACTGCAGGGCCTGATGATCCTCAGGACGGAAGATCATATTGCCCTTGGGCGTTTGCCAGCTCATGCCTTCCATCGCCGCGATCAGGGCCTCGGTCTCCCACTCATCAGCGGTCTCAAGCGCTTTAACGACCGCTAGGGCTGCTGCCATGCCGCCTGCGGTAAAGAAATCGGGCGGTGTGCCAAAGCGCTCTTGGTGGGTCTTGACCAGCCAATCGTTGATCTCGTTCTCTGGGTTTTCATAGTAGTAGTAGATCGCGCCTTCCATGCCTGGCACCTGCTTGTAGGTCGGCAGGACGGGCAGGATATGGCCGCCGGTTGAGATCTCAATATCAAAGCGATCTGGCTGCATGGCCTTGATTTTGCCCATAGGGTTGCCGCCACCAGCGACGTAGATCAAGATTACCTTGCGGCCGTCCTTGTCCTTCAAAGCATTGAACATGCGCTCGGTAGGCGCGGTAAAATCGGTCGTGCCTTGCGGGATGTATTCTTCGGTCACGATGGTGGCACCACTGCCCGACAACGCGGCCTTGAAGGCCTTGATGCCGTCGCGACCAAAGGCATAGTCCTCAGCCAAGGTGGCAACGTAGAGGTTTTCGTCCGGGCGCAGCGCCAGCGCTTGGGCTTGCATATCCATGGAAGAATTGCGCGAGGTCTTGAAGACGTAGCGATTGCTGTCAGGGCCGGTCAAGCTGTCGGCGACCGCTGGTTCGACCAGCAAAATCCGCTCGTATTCTTCGGCGATGGGCAGCAAGCCCTTGGTCACACCCGAAGACGTCGCACCGACTGCAAGCAAAACCTCATCATCGCCATAAGCCTCGGCTAGCACCGCGCGTGCCACGTCGGGCTTGAACTGGGTGTCTTTTAGAATGAGCTCGATGGGATGTCCTTTAACAGCGTTGCTGCCATTGGTTGCGTATTCCAGGCCGAGCTCAAAACCAGTGTGTGTCTGTTTGGAAAAGACCTCGAACGCGTGGCCAGAGATGCCGTGTACCAGCGCGATCTTTACCGGGTCTTGCGCAAAAGCGTTTGCGCCAATCGACAGGCCTAGAAAAGCCGTGCCAATCAGTTTAGAAAGGGTCTGCATTGGGTCCTCCCAGTTTGATGTCCCGATATCCGTCTGCAAAGCGCAGAACGGTTCGGGTTTTGAAACCTAGCGACCCGAATTTTATCAACCCGACGGCGGAGCAAGCAATATTGTGGAAACACGTATTGAGGACTGTTATCGCAGCGGCCAGTTCGAAAGCTTGGCCTTTACCTATGCCCCGGTCGGTTTGGTGGTCACGGAAAATCGTGTCATCAGAGCTTGCAATCTAGCCTTTGCCGACATGTTTGGCTATACGGTCGATTACTTAAAAGATCGCAGCTTTTCAATCCTTTACCCGTCAGAAGACGAATTCGTCAATATCCGCGAGCGCGGCGTGCCGCGTCTGCGGGAGACCAACAAATATTGGGATGAACGCGTCATGGCGCGCAAGGATGGCAGCCTGTTTTGGTGTCGGGTGCGGGGTTATTCCTTCACCCGCGAGGCTCCCTTAATGCGGGCGGTTTGGAGCCTGGCGGATCTATCTGACGTCCGCCCTTATATCGCGCTCACGCGCCGCCAGCGCGAGGTCATGTCATTGCTGGCCGACGGCCTGACCAGTAAGGAGATCGCGCTCAAGCTGGGCATTTCCTATCGCACGGTCGAGGTCTACCGGGCCACCCTGCTCAAGAAATTTGGCGTATCGAATTCCAACGCCTTGTTCCACGTGCTTAGCCCCGTGGAAGCCACCGTTCCCCCTGTCGCCGGCTAGGGGTCGCCGGCTAGGGGTCGCCGGCTAAAGGGGCAGGTGTAAACGTCGCCCCTGGAAACTTGTCAGACGTCCGAAGGAGACCCAAGAGGCAAGCAGCGCCTACTTGACGATTTTCAGCTTGGATCGGTCGATGGTCAAGGCGATAGCGACAATCAATACGATGCCAAAGATCATCTGCTGATGCGTGGCATCGACCTCCAAAAAGACCATGGCCGCACGGATCACCATCACGATCAACGTCCCGACCGCCGTATTGAGCACGCCGCCAACACCGCCGGTTAGCGGTGTGCCACCAACCAACACCGCGACAATCGCCAGCAACAAGAAGCCGTTCGCCAGATTGGCATCGCCGCCCGACAGCTTGACCGAGAACATGAGGCCCGAAATAGCGGCCAAAGCACCGCAGAGAGCAAAGGCCATGATCTTGATGCGATCCACATTGATACCCGAGGCGACCGCGGCAAGCTCCCCGGCGCCAACCGCCTTCAGCGCCCGGCCAAAGGTGGTACGGGTCTGCAAGAACCAGCACAGCGCCAACAGCAACACGGCGATAATCAGCTCGTTGGGCAACCCCAAAGTGGTATCGAACATCCAGCCAAAGCTGGCTTCGCGCGCCTCAGCATTCATGTGCAAGGCGCGCTGGTTAGAGAGCCACTTCGCCCCCGACAGCACCACAAACCCCATCGCCAAGGTGGAGACAAACGAAGGGACATAGAATTTGGTGGTCACAAGGCCCGATAGCGCCCCAACCAAAGCCCCCGCCAAGATACATACCAGCGCAACGCCGATGCCAAGCTTGACCAAAAACACGGTCGCCACCACGGTCACCAAATTGGCTACTTGTTGCACCGACAGATCAATGCCGCCGATGTAAATGGCAAAAGTCATGCCCAGCGCCATGATAAACAGCGGCACCACATCCCCCGCCAGTGCCAACAGCCCGACTGGATTGAAGAAGGCCGGATTGGCCAGACCGACCAGCAAAAACAGCACGACCAGCGTGATCCAAGGAAAGTGCGCATTCAAACGTTCAAAATTCATAACACAACTCAGATCATGTGGTGGACGAGGTCATAGAGCGAGGGCTTGCTGTCCGGTGTGCAATCAAAGCGCTTCTGCGCGACCCCGTCTTTCAAAACGATGATGGTGTGAGCCAATCCGATGGACTCCTCCAGCGTATCGGCCACCAGCACAATGCCCACGCCCGCATCGGACATGTCGCGAATCATCTCGTACACATCCTCTTTGGCGCCGATATCAAGTCCGCGCGTAGGGTGGTCCAGCAGCATGATATCCGAGCCGCCCGAACGCCATTTGGCCAGCACCACTTTCTGCTGATTGCCGCCCGACAGGCCGCCACAATCTTTCATCTCAGAAGGGGTCTTGATGGCCAGCCGCTCAATCCACTCGCGCGCGAGGCGCTTTTCATCACCCACACGCAGCACGCCAAAGCGGGCATAGTTGTGGAGCTGGCTTAGGGTCATGTTTTCAAACACCGTCATGCCGCCAACAATGCCCTCTATTTTGCGTTCGCGCGGAGTGTAGCCGACCCCTTTCGCCACGGCCTGCCGCGCTGAAAAGCGGCTAAGGCGCTGGCCCTTGATCGCCAAACGGCCCGCACTGGGGCGCTCAAGACCCACAATGGTCCGCAAGATAGCCTCACGCCCCGAGCCTTCGGTGCCAACCAGACACAGAACCTCGCCGGGGTGCAGATCAAAGGAGATATCGTGGTATTTGCGTTCGATCGAAGCCTGCTGCATTGACACCAAGACCTTGTCGGCGTCGTAGGGCTTTTGCTTGTGTTCGCGGTAATATCGCTTGTCGACTTCGCGCCCGACCATCTTGTGTTGAATGGCATCGATATCGGCTTGGTTTTGCGCCACAACATCCACCACTGCGCCATCCTTCATGACGTAGACGCGATCGCAAAGTTCTAGCACTTCTTCCATGCGGTGACTGACGAAGACGAAGCTTGCACGTGTGGTCAAATCGCGGACCAGTTTGAACAAAAGCTGCACTTCTTCGCGTGCCAGTACCGAGGTCGGCTCGTCCAGCAAGATCACCAAATCGCCGTCGATCCGCTCTTCAAGGGTCAAGACTTTCGCAAGTTCGACTAGCTGGCGTTGGGCAAAGCTGAGTTTAGCGGTAATCGTCGAGGGTTCGATATCCAGCTTGACCTTAGCAAGCTGGTGGCGCGCGGCGGCGGCCATCGCCTTCCAATTGATAACACCAAAACGAACAAACTGCTTTTCAAATCCTAGGAAAATATTCTCCATCACCGTCAGATTGGCGATCAGGGATTGTTCTTGGAAAACCATGCCAATGCCGTGTTCCATGGCCTGGCGCGGGTTTTGAAAGCGCATCGTCTTGCCATCGATGCTAATGGTGCCGCCGTCGGGCTGATAGGCGCCATAGATCACCTTCATCAGCGTGGATTTTCCGGCACCGTTTTCGCCAACAAGACCAACGATCTCACCGCGCCCCACTTTGAAATCCACCGCTTTAAGCGCGTGAACGCCTGGAAACTTCTTATCGACTTTTTGAAGCTCGTACACATCAGCCCCCTATTTCACGAAACTGATGGCTTTGCGGTCGGTTGATAGCACCACTGCCAAGATGACAAGAGCGCCCAAAACCGCTGACTGGATGTAGCTTGGCAGGCCGATAACGACCATGCCGTTGTTGATGACAAAGACAATGAGAACGCCAATCAGGGTATTAAAGACCCCGCCGATACCGCCCCAAAGCGCCGTGCCGCCCACCACCACCGCGGTGATGGAAACGAACATGAAATTGGCCCCAGTTACCGTCTCTGCAATCCCGATCTTGCCGACCGCCAAAAGGCCGCCCATAGCATAGCAGACGCCCGCAAGCGTAAAGCCCAGAATGCGAACCCGGCTAACGTTGAGTCCACTGGCGGCGGCCAATTCCTCACCACCCCCAACCGCGTAGAAATTACGGCCAAGCGTCGTGCGGGTCTGTACGAACCACATCAGCAACAAAAAGGCCCCGGCGACGTAGATCATGATCGGGAAGTTGAACCAGCGCACGGTGAGCAAAGAGCGAAATATGGGATCATCGACCCGCACCCGTTCGCCCCCCGTCAATAAGAGCGCAAAACCGGTGCCAACGAAGCCCATCGCCAGCGAGGCCATAAAGGACGGAATCTTGAGTTTGACATGCACCAGCCCGTTCAGCATGCCGATCGCCGCTCCTACGACGAGGGCAAGTGGCATCGCCAGCCAAGCCCAGCTCGCCAAGGTGCCGCCCAGCGCAATAAAGGCATAGGCGAAGGAAACGGCGCTGACACTCACGGTGCCTTCCATGCTCAAGTCAATTGAGCCCATGATAATGATAAAGGTCACGCCCAAGGCCACCATCAAGGCTGGGGCCGCAGCAATGGCGATGCGCGCGAAATTGCGCACCGACAAGAAGCGGCTGTCGAGCAAATAGAGATGCTCTTTGCCACGCGCCAAGTCGTTCAGCATTTCGAAGATTGGGAAGGTCAGCATCAAGACGAGCAGCACCAAGACCGGCGCCCATTTTAACAGACTGTCCCGAGACAGAAGAGCTTTCACGGCCATTTCCCCGATTTTTTGCACCAGTGATCTGGTCTCTTGGTGCAGGAACTGAATTGATGAGAGGCACACTATCACAGACCAAAACCGCCCCGTTTGTCACGAGGCGGCCTTGGTCGGGGAGGTAAAGACTAGGCTGCTGGCGTGGTCGGACCCCAGAAGTCCTGCCAATCCACATCAGGCGAGCCGTCGATGTGTTGAGCGACGAACTGATCGACATCGGATTTCGACACCACCAAAGCCGGGCCAAAGAACTCGCGGTGGCCTTTGGGCTCGTCAGACGGTTTAAAGGTGCCAATCGCGGCGTGGTAAGCCAGCGAACAGGCGATACCACCGGCCCAAGGCGGATCAGTATAGACCGTGCCTTGCATCTCACCGCTCTTGATGAATTCAGCGGCTTGTGCGGTGCCATCATAGCCAACGACGGGCACTTGACCGGCTAGTCCTTCAGCGCGCAACGCTTCGATGGCGCCGAAAGCCATGGTGTCATTGGCACAGAACACGCCCTTAATCTCGTCGCCAAAGCGCGTCAGATAAGACGACATGATCTCAGCGGCTTTTTGCGTATCCCAATCGGCAGCTTGATAGTCCAACAGTTCAGTATTGCCGTTGGCCGCCATCGCGTTATCCAGGCCCTGCCGGCGTTCGATCGCCGGATTGTTCGACGGAATGCCGCCCAGACCCACGATGCCGCCAGAACCACCCATGGCGTCAATTAGAATGTTGGCCACTGTTTCGGCGGGCTTAGTATCCGACCAAGAAATGTGCGCCACGTAGTTATCGCCAAAATCCCAAGGGTGCAGGTCTTCGGTCTTGTTCCAGATTGTCACCACATGGCCGCCCGCAGCCTGTACGGCCTCTACCACCGGGCGTGCATTGGGTGCATCGTTGGTGTCGATACCCAGCGCCAAGTTACCGCCGGTCTTGGACAACAGCGCCTTCACGTCCGCCAAAGACTTCTCCGACGATCCCTCGTTCAGCAAGTGCACCAGATCATCGCCCGACATGCCCAGGCTCTCAACGAAGCGGGCGCCGCCAGAAACGATAGCGTTCCAATAGGGGTTGGTGCGGTTGCGATAGCTCCAAGCAACGGTTGGGCCGCCCGCAGCCAAGGCCGGCGACGGCACCAGACCAGAAGCCGCAAGCGTGCCGACACCCGCCATGCTGGCAAGCAGGAACTGACGTCGATTGATCGTCTCCCGCTCTACGAATTTTTTGATGAATGACATGCATTCCTCCCATGTTCCACAAGATGCATCCAGCCGTCGCGATCATGCTGACGATCGAAAAGATCGAGGCAATCTGTTTCGGTTAACGCACTAACTAGTTACATCGTTAGTTTCAAACTTGTCAAGATAGATTCTAGGCAAAGAGTGATTTCTAGGCGCGGCCTGCAATTGCACTTTGCCAAAATCACCCCTATGGTCTGCGGCGATGACAGCCAGTGGACAGAAAGCAACAAATGCCGAAGAATCAAGACACAAGCCCACGCCCTAGAGACGCCGAGGCCACGCAAAAACGCATCTTGAAAGCTGCCAAAAAAGAGTTTGCAAAAAATGGCTTGAGCGGCTCGCGGGTGGATGAAATTGCCGAGCGCGCCGACGCCAACAAGCGCATGATTTATCACTATTTTGGCAGTAAAGAGCAGCTATTTCAGACCGTGCTCGAAGACGCCTACCTAGATATTCGCGCCGCCGAACAAAAGCTGGCCCTGGACGAAATGGCGCCCAAAGACGCGCTGGAAAAACTGGTGCGTTTCACCTGGACCTATTATTTGAAAAATCCTGAGTTCATCACCCTGGTCAACAGTGAGAACCTGCACCGCGCCAAGCACCTGAAAAAGTCGACCCGCATCGACAGCGCCACCCGCCGCTTGGTCGATATGGTCGCCGATTTGTTGGATCGGGGCGTAAAAAGCGGCGTCTTTCGCCCGGGCATAGACCCTGTTCAGCTCAACATAACAATCGCCGCCATCGGCTATTATTATCTAACCAACCAATACACCGGCAGCATTATCTACAAGACCAACCTGGCCGATCCCCAGGCCCTGAATGAGCGCTTGGACTTTAATCTACAGACCATCATGCGCCTGGTCTGCCTCGCGCCTTAGTCAAAGCCACGGGCCTGTGCGCCCGCCCCTATCCATGCCCCCAATCCCTGTCCCCAATCCCGTCCTAGGTTTGGGCGCCGTTTTTCATCAACTCGCGCGCGATAATCATGCGTTGGATCTGGTTGGTGCCCTCGTAGATCTGGCAAATTTTGGCGTCGCGGTAGAGGCGCTCGACCTCAAAGCCGCGAATGTAGCCGGATCCTCCGAAGACCTGGACCGCATCTGCGGTGCGCTGTACCGCTGTATCGCCCGCAAAGCATTTGGCCATGGAACACGCCATGGTGGCCGGAACGCCAGCGTCGATCTTCATGGCGGCATCACGCACCAGCAAGCGCGCGGCGCTAATATCCTTGGCCATATCCGCCAACAGCCACTGGACGCCCTGAAACTCGGAAATCACTTGGCCAAACTGTTTGCGTTGCCCTGCGTAATCGACCGCTGCTTCAAGTCCGGCTTGAGCGATACCCACCGCCAGGGCGCCGATGCCGACGCGCCCCTTATCCAGTGCGCTCATCATCATATGAAAGCCGCGGTTTTCTTGCCCCAGCAGCGCCTCAGCAGGCAGGCGTACATCTGCAAAGTCCAGAGCGCCGACTTGGCTGGCGCGCTGCCCCATCTTGTGTTCTTTTGGCCCCCGGGTTACGCCGCTGGCGTGCAAATCAACGATAAAGATCGACATGCCGCGATTGCCCGCCGCCTTATCGGTGCGCGCTAAGACAAAGCCGATATCTGCCACGGGCGCATTGTGTATCCAGATCTTGCCGCCATTGAGCACCCAGCCCGCGCCATCGCGCTCAGCGGTCGTGCGAATGTTGGAAACATCGGTTCCCGCCTCGGGCTCGGTAATGCAGTAGGCGACCTTAATTTCCGTGGACATGACACCCGCGAGCCATCGGGCCTGTTGGGTTGACGTGCCGTGGCGCACCAGCAAGGTCGCGATCAGCTCCACCAGCCCGCACTGGTCCGCCACCGAGGCATAGCCGCGTGACAGCTCTTCCATCACAACGGCATAGGTCAGCGTGTCAAAGCCTGGCCCCCCCATGGATTCGGGCACACCGATGCCAAACAGCCCCAGCCCCGCCATCTCACGATAGAGTTCTGCGGGAAAGCGCTCTTCCTGGTCCAGCTCAGCGGCCATAGGGCGAATGACGTCGTCGGCAAACTGACGGGCCATGTCGCGGACTTGCAACTGAATATCATTTAGCATAGCATGCCTTTCTTGCACTAACTATTTAGTTATAAAAATTGAACGGGTGCGAGTCAAGCCAGACCCATGCAATCTGCAACTTTATCCTGGCTTTATGTATATAACGATATAGTTACTTAGATGGAGGCATCATGCAAGCGTTTCAAAAGAACAAATTCGGTCGGGTTGACCTGGATGTAACCGCCTTCGCCTTTGGCACTGCCCCGGTTGGCAACATTTTTAGAGAGATCGACGAGCAGACATCCGATGCCATGTTCCAACACGCATGGCAGGCCGGAGTTCGTTTCTATGACACCGCGCCCATGTATGGTCATGGCTTATCAGAATACCGTACGGGCTACTCTTTGCGTTGGAAAGATCGCGACCAATTTGTATTAAGTTCAAAGGTCGGTCGCGTGCTGCACCCCGCCCCTAAGGACAGCATTGATTATGCGCCCTGGGTCAATGCCGGGCGCTTTCGTTCTGAATTCGACTACTCCTATGACGGCACCATGCGTTCCTTTGAAGATAGCCTGCAACGCATGGGCTTAGAGCGAATGGACATTTGCTTCATCCACGATATCGACCGCTTTACGCGCGGCGATGCCCAGCCCGAGGTCTTTGCCGAGGCCATGGATGGATGCTGGCGTGCGCTTGCCGCTCTGCGCGACCAAGGCGTGATTAAAGCCATCGGCGTCGGCGTCAACGAATGGCAGGTCTGCCAAGCCGCACTTGAAGCGCGCGACTTTGACTGCTTCTTGCTCGCGGGCCGCTATACGCTGCTAGAACAAGACGCCCTGCAAAGCTTCTTGCCTCTGTGCGAAGAGCGCGGCGCCGCTGTGATCGTCGGTGGAGGCTTTAACTCTGGCATCCTAGCGACCGGTGCCGTTGCGGGCGCCAAATATAACTACGCCCCGGCACCAGCGCCTATCATGCAGAAGGTCGCCAAAATTGAGCAGGTCTGCGCCGCCCATCAGGTGCCGCTGGCCGCCGCAGCCTTGCAGTTCGTGGTCGCCCATCCCGCCATTCCTTCCTTTGTCGCGGGTACGCGTACGGTCGAACAATTGCAGACCAATTTGGACTGGTTCAACCACCCGATCCCGTCGGATTTTTGGGCCGAGCTGAAGCACGAGGGCCTATTGCGCCAAGATGCGCCCGTGCCCAAGGACACGCGGGAAGGCCAGCCCCAATGAGCCTCATGAGCGCGCCAGCCAGACCGTCGGCTTGGATCTCGCGCCCCTGTCCAGGTGGGTCGTGCTTGTTCTAGACTGCGATCAGCGCTAGAATTCAGGGGTTATGGTACTGGGAATTTGGGCGATAACCGCAGATGCGCTGGCTTAGCATCCTGCTCAAGCGCTTCGCGCTCTACGTCCTGGGCAGCTTGGCGCTGGTCTTAGGACTTTTCTTTGGTGCCCAACTGCTTTTTCCAGATCTAAGACAAGAACGCGAAATCGCAGACGCGGTTTTGTTCAAGGAAATCGCGCGCGAAGATCAAAGCAAGGCTTCGCGTCAGCGCCTGCGGGTTGTGATCGTCTCCGCCCATCCCATCGCCAGCGACCTGGATGCCATCCACGCCAGTCTTATGCGCCAAGCAGCCAAGCGCCTACAGGCCGCCTCGGGCGCGGATGCGGTGCGTGTGGTGCTTGTCCACTCGGAGGCCTTACTGACAGCTCCTGCCCTGGGCGAGGCAACCTTTGCCAAGGACGGCAAGGGTTGGAGCGGCGATCAGAATTGGCAATTGCAGATCAAGCAGCCGCGCCCAGCCCTTCCCAAGGGCGCCGAGGCCGTACTTTTGGCAGCCAAGGCCTACCTAGACGCAACGCCGAAAAGTGATCGCTCGCTTGCAGATCTTGAGGCGCAAATCCTGGCGCAAGTCCCGGGATTCGACGGGGCGAGCATCCGACGCATTCTCAATCCTGACTACAGCACCCAACAGCGCCCTATCGCTGCGGAGTCACAATAACCGCAACAACAAAAAACCCCACGACACTGCCACCAATCCGCGCTAGCCGCGAAGCTTGCTGATCTCGCCGCGTGCCAGCTCATCGCAGCGTTCGTTTTCGGGGTGTCCGGCGTGGCCCTTGACCCAGTGCCAAGCCACCTCGTGCTTTTGGGTCAGTTCGTCTAGGCGCTGCCACAAGTCCTTGTTCTTGACCGGTTGCTTTGACGCCGTTTTCCAGCCTTTTGCCTTCCAACCGCGCAGCCACTCGGTCATGCCTTTGCGCACGTACTGACTGTCGGTTGTCAGGTCCACCACACAGGGCCTCGTTAGCGCCTCCAAAGCGTTGATAGCGGCCAACAGCTCCATGCGGTTGTTGGTGGTCTCGTTCTCGCCGCCCGACAATTCCTTTTCCGCTTCACCATAGCGCAAGACAGCCCCCCAACCGCCTGGCCCAGGATTGCCCGAGCAAGCGCCATCGGTCCAAATTTCAACGCGCGCGGCCACCTATGAATTCCCGCCGCCTGAATTTCCAACGCCTGAATTTCCAACGCCTGAAATTCCAACGCCTGGCGAGTCTTGATCGGACGAAACCACCTCTCGCAATTCAAGCGGGATATTGAAGCGGACGTTTTCTTCGCGCGTGATGGGGCGTTCTATGCTCACTGCAAAGCGCTGCTCGAAGGCCTCAATCACCTCGTTAACCAGCGCTTCGGGCGCTGAAGCGCCGGCGGAGATACCCACGCGCGCGGGGCTGCCAATACGCTGCCAATCCAGATCATGCGCCCTTTGCACCAACAAAGCCTCTTTGGCTCCGTGGCGCCGCGCGACCTCAACCAAGCGGTTCGAATTCGACGAATTGGGTGCGCCAACCACTAAGTAGAAATCACAGCCCGCCGCACTGTCCTTGATCGCCGCTTGGCGGTTGGTCGTCGCATAGCAAATATCTTCAGCGCGTGGCGCTTGAATATCGGGGTAGCGCGCCTTTAGCGCTTCAACGATGTGCGCCGTATCATCGACCGAAAGCGTGGTCTGGGTCACGAAAGCCAAATCCTTTCCGCTTTGGAACGGCAGGCCCGCGACATCTTCCAACGTTTCAACCAGCACGACCGCGCCATCAGGAAGCTGGCCCATAGTGCCGATGACTTCGGGGTGGCCCGCGTGGCCGATCATTATCATCGTCTTGCCCTTCTCAAAGAAGCGCTCGGCCTCTCGATGCACCTTCGAGACCAGCGGACAGGTGGCGTCGATATAGTGCATGGCGCGGCGCTGGGCTTCTTGCGGCACCGATTTCGGCACACCGTGGGCCGAGAAGATCACCGGCACATCGCCCGGCACTTCGTCCAATTCCTCAACGAATACCGCGCCCTTGGCACGCAAGGAGTCCACTACAAAGCGATTGTGCACAATCTCGTGACGAACATAGACCGGCGCGCCGTACTTGCTGAGCGCGCGCTCGACTATATCGATGGCACGCACCACGCCCGCGCAAAAACCGCGTGGATTGGCCAGGACCAGGGTGATGGCCGGGCGGTCTTTGAGCGCGGCTGCGGCGCTGCTGTCGGCGCTATCTTCTGCGCTGTCATAAGAGCGGGTGCTCATCTTGGATGCCCTTTCGTGGTAGCCCTTTTTTGCTGGCCCTCTTAGTGACCAGGTCTCGTTAAACAGGCAATCGCTGGGGAGGCCCGGCATTTGCAATTCGCGCCTATCGCTGGCCCTTGGCCTTTGGCCCTGCTATAGGCCAACTAGGCAGTGCGGAAAACCCCTTTTGGGGCCTGTTCCTTGCCCCTTGCACGCGATATAAGACCGCCATGATGAAAACCAACCGCCTAATCGCTTTTTGCCTTCTGATCGCCAGCGCCTTGCTGATGACGGCCTGCGCCCAGGTAGACGATCGCCAGAGCCAGCAAACGGGCTGCGCCAAATTGGACTACATCCCCGGTGCGCGCGTGCGCTCATGGCAGCAACAAGGCGTGACGGTCGTAGCGCAAATCTATGACATTGGTGTGCAGTGCCCGCCCGAATCGGGAAACAATCGCCACGTCGTGCGCATTACCCTAAGGGCGACGGCCGGCGGTCAATTGTCAAACGTCACCCTCCCCTATGTCGTGCAAGTCAAGTCACTCAGCGGCCGAGCCTACGCCAAACAACGCATTGAACGCCAAGTGCGTTTTTTGCCCGGAGCAGACGGCGTGCAAATCACCGACTTTTTTGAGCATCGCTATACCACGGGCGACGAACCCCTGATTTATGAAGTGGGCCTTGATCCATGACCCCTACCAGTACTTCGCCTGCCCCGGCCGCACAATCTGCCGATGAGGTCGTGACCTTCTGGTTCGACGAGACCGAACCAAAACAGCACTTTGTCAAAGATCCAAACTTTGACCAGTTGGTTCGGGACAAGCTGGGCCAGCTGCACGAACGCGCCGTAGCGGGCGTGCTGGATGCCTGGCAAGACAGCGCGATTGGCTGCCTGGCCCTGTGCGTCGTGCTAGACCAAGCGCCGCGCAACATGTTTCGCGATGATCCGCGCGCCTTTGCGAGCGATCCCAAAGCGCTGGCCGTCGCTCGGCATGCTGTCGCCCAGGGCTTTGA
This sequence comes from Alphaproteobacteria bacterium, assembly GCA_030428565.1. Classification (GTDB taxonomy): domain Bacteria; phylum Pseudomonadota; class Alphaproteobacteria; order UBA7985; family JAUIBT01; genus JAUIBT01. The sequence goes on along the minus strand of JAUIDR010000007.1, from coordinate 42,776 downwards.
CAAGCAGCTAACACTGCGCCAACGGACCTTTATCTACCTCCCATTCGAACACGCCGAAGACCGCGATTTGCAAGCGCAATCAGTGGCTTTATTCAAGGCCCTGCATGAAGAAGCAGTCGCCCAAGACCCGCAAGCAGCGGAAGGCTTGGCGCTCGCCTACGACTATGCGCTGCGTCATCAAGTCATTGTCGAACGCTTTGGCCGCTTTCCGCATCGCAATGCGGTGCTGGGGCGGGAATCGAGCGCAGAAGAGCGCACTTTCTTGAGCCAGCCCGGTTCTTCCTTCTAGCGCGCCTGTCAAAGTATTCGCCTGCATGTCTCCGCTGGTCGTCCGCCCCGAATCGCCGCAAGACGGCCCCCGTATTGAGCGCCTGCTCGATGAAAGCTTTGGCCAAGACCGCCAGGCCCGGGGGGTCTATGCGCTGCGCGCGCCGGACCGACATATTCCCGGTCTGGCCTATGTCGGCGTCGATACCACGGGTCAAGTGCAAGGCACGCTGCGCTTTTGGCCCTTGCAGGTCAATGGCCAGAACAACGACCAAGCCGGCGATCCGGCCGCGGTCCTTTTGGGGCCCATTGCAATCGCCAAAGCACATCAAGGCAAAGGCTACGCCGCCATCTTGATCCAGCGCGGGCTCAGCGATGCAGCGGCCTTTGGTTATGGCCTTTGCTTCTTGGTGACCGACACGCCGCAAGTATACCGCCGCTACGCCTTCACCAATGCGCAATCCAGGTTCGCGCTGCCGGTTGACCTGGGCCCGAAAAAGTCTTTCTTATTAATGGAACTCAAGCGCGGCGCCCTGTCGTTGTGGCCTGATGGGGCCGTCCTAGGTGCCGTCGCCTAGCCACACGGCGGCTCCAGCCTCCCGACCCGCTGCCTGCAACTGTTGAACCAAGGTTAGACCATGCCTACCAAGCGCCGCTTGGCCCCGGAAGACTGGCCCAAGATCGCCAAAGATCATGGCCACTATGACATGCGCATCGCGCGCGACGGCACCTGGTTCCACGAGGGCCGCCCCATTCAACGCCCTGAGCTGGTAAAGCTGTTTGCCAGCGTGCTGCGGTGTGGACCCGACGGACAGCACTGGCTCGTCACACCGGTAGAAAAGGGCCGGATCGACGTTGAAGACGCCGCCTTTGTCGCGACCTTGACTACGGTCAGCGCCCAGGGAAGCCCTGAGCAATCAATCGTGCTGACCACCAACATCGATGACCGTCTCAGCCTCGGTCCCGATCACGCCTTGGTGGTTGAGATGCAAGAAGCGAGCGGCGAGCCACGCCCCTATGTCACCCTAGAACGCGGGTTGCACGCGCGCCTGACCGCCAGCGCTTTCTATGATCTTGTCGAATTGGGCGAAGAGCGTGACGGCCACCTTTGGCTGCTCTCGCAGGGCTGTTGGTTCGATTTGGGGGCGCTGGAATGAGCCAGCCCCCGCACGCGACCCCTGACTACATCCGCTTTCTTAGATCTGGCGCTCTCAAATCGGGGGCCAGCAAGGCTAGCGCCACATGGCCCGAGCCAGCCCAAGCATCAGCAGCATCGCAGGGCAGCATGTCTGCCTTCCAAGCCCCGCAGGGCGAGACCGCGCTGGGCCACTGGCCAGATCTGATGACGGGCGACCACCACATGAACCCGGGCACCATGCCCGCGCCACCACATCGCGACGCCGCGGTTTTGATTCCCATCATCGAGCACGCCGCGGGACCGCAGGTCTTGTTGACACAACGCGCGACCCATCTAACCAAGCACGCAGGGCAAATATCCTTTCCGGGTGGGCGCTCTGAGCCCTTTGACCCTGATTTGGCCCACACCGCGTTGCGCGAGACCCAAGAAGAAGTAGGCTTGCCACCAGAAGCCTTTGAACTCGTTGGCGAATTGCCCCTCTATATCACGCGCACAGGCTTTGCGATCCGCCCCTTCGTAGCGCTCATCAAGCCGCCGATCCAAGTCTCCCCGGACCCCAGCGAAGTCGCCGAAGTGTTTGAGGTGCCGTTGAACTTCCTGATGGACCCCGGCAATCACCAACGTCAGACCCGCAACTGGCAGGACAAACCGCGCTACTTCTGGGCTATCCCCTACCACAATCGCTATATCTGGGGCGCGACGGCGGGTATCCTCGTCAACTTATCGCGCTTGCTCAATCCATGAGCCGCGCCATGAGCCGCGACGACACCCCAGCGCCGCAACATAAGGGGCTGGCTAAGGAAACCCGGCACATAAGGCCTTGGATGGCGCGCCCCGGCTATGAGGCTTTGTTCGACGCATTGGGGAGCGAGCAGGCGCGTTTTGTCGGCGGCTGTGTGCGCGATTCCCTGCTGGACATAAAATTCAGCGACATCGACATTGCCTGCCAGCATCCACCGCAAGAGGCCCTGGCACGCCTAGAAGCCGCTGGCATCCGCGCCCTGCCGACCGGCATAGAGCACGGCACTATCACCGCTTTGCTGCCCGATAGGCCGACCACACCCGACGGCAAGCCTGGCTGGCACGCGGTTGAAATTACCAGCCTGCGTGAAGATATCGACACCGACGGACGCCACGCCAAGGTACAATTTTCGCGCTCGTGGCTGGCCGACGCTAAGCGCCGTGACCTGACCATGAATGCGCTCTACCTGGGGCGTGATGGACACATCTATGATCCGCTCAAGACCGGCCTGATCGACGCAAAGCAAGGCCGGGTGCGCTTTGTCGGCGATCCGGCTCAACGCATCCGCGAAGACTATCTGCGTTTGCTGCGCTATTTCCGCTTTGCCGCCAAGTATGCGAGGCAGCCGCTGGATGAGGCGACCTTGGCGACCTGTCAAACGTTGGCACCCGGCCTTGAGCGGCTTTCGGGCGAACGCTTGCAAGACGAGCTGTTCAAACTGTTGGCATTGCCAAGCTGCGGGCCGGTCTTGGCGATCATTTGCCAACGCCAAATCTTGGCAGCCCTTTGGGCCGAGCCCCTGCGGCTGGCGCGCGCGCTGCTGCTGCTGGAGCGGTTTGTCGAGATTGACAGTGCACCAATCCCATTGTTGATGTTGCGGGCCTTGCTAGGCGATGAAGAAACAAAGCTGGCGCTGATCGCTAAGCGCTTGCGGTTGTCCAATGCCGATAGCCAACGCCTGTGCCTGCGACCCGCCGAGCTGTCGTTGGATGACGCACACTTGCTCTATTACCATGGCCGCAGGGCAACGCTGGACAGCCTGCTGTTGGTGGATGCGCCCCACTGGTCGTTGGTCCGCTATCGCCAACTTGAAAGCCTAGCCGCGCCGCGTTTTCCTCTCCAAGGTAAAGACCTGCTGGCAGCCGGGCTCAAAGCTGGCCCCGCGATTGGCCAACGCTTAAAGGCGACCGAAGCCTGGTGGCTGCAAGGCGGGTTTCATGCCGACAAGGCCGCTTGCCTTGCCTACGCGCAGAGCCTAACGGACGCCCCTTAAGCCTGGCAGGCAAAGGCCTGGTAAACGCCCAACTTGCAGCGTCCTATCAACGTGTCATATTGTTATAGTGGTAGGACCAAACTCATTGTGTCCGTTTTCACACCTTGATTGGGGGTACAGGCCCGCCCATGCTTCGATTTGACCTGAAAGCGCGCCTCGAAAAGGACGCCACCCAAGGCGGCCTGAGCGAGCGCATTGCCAGCGTTATACAAGGCTGCATTGAGGAAGGCGCGTTTGCGGTCGGTAAGCGCCTGCCCGCTGAACGCGAACTGGCTGAAGTCATGGGGGTCAGCCGCACATCGGTGCGCGGCGCTATTCAAAGGCTCAAGACCCAGGGCCTAATTTCAGCCGTCCAAGGCGGCGGAACCCGGGTCGCCGATCATCTGCCACTCGCCGGAGAAGCCCTGGCGCGCTACGCCGCCAGCCACGGCGAGAATTTGGAGCGGTTGATTGATATGCGCTTTACCCTGGACTGCTGGGCGGTTCGCCAGGCGGTTCAGAGCATTGACTCCAGCCAGTTGGCCCGCATGCGACGCGCCCTACCAGTCATGGCGGACATAGACGCGCCGCGCGGCCAGGTCATGCAAGCGGTGCAAGACTATCGCGCTGCTTGGTGCGAAGCGGTGGGCTCGCCCTTGTTTGCCTTTGTGGATCGATCGATTGCCGATACTTTGAGCTACCTAACCGGCGTCGCCCAGCAAGAAAAACGTCGAGTGCTGCCCGAAACGCGGCTGATGATCCAAGCGGCCCACGACTTTTATCAAGCGCTATCGGATCGTGATGCCAAGGCCGCCATCGCAGCCCTAGAGCAGCATCGCAAAGCCATGCTGGCATACCCCAAGCTCTCGCAACCTTAACCGCGCCCTTGGCAGGCACGCATGAGGCCTTCGGTCAGCGCACCTGGTTTCAGCCCCAGGAGCGGCTGTTGTGTACGATCTTGGTCTAGGTTTTGGGCCGCGCGCGCGGATGCCCCGCCCGGGAAAAAACCTGGATCACGATCAAAAATATAGGAGGCTAGGATGCGCGTACGTTTGTCCACGACGCCCGTCAAGCAGAGCCGCCCTGAACAGCCCTTGGCGGCGGGCAAGCCAATTCTAGCAAGGGTCAGCCCGCGGCTCTTGAGCCAGGTATTGCTCGCTTGCTGCAGCGCCAGCACATTGTCGCTGCCCAGCGGCGACCAACGCCGCTTTTTGCTCTTGCTATCCAACAGAGCCATCTTTTGCTGATCGGGTGACACGAAAGAATCAATGCGCCGTTCTAACAACCATCCAGCCGCTAAATCGTTGAAAACAAAATCGAAAGCCGAGGCGTCACGCGAGTCTACGACGCGTAAATCCTTGGGCGCCAACTGCTCTAGCTGGAACAGAGCTAGCAGGCTGGTCATGGCCTCCAACTGATCGGCCTGGCGTTGTACCAGCGCTGTGCAGCGCGCCGGATCGACGTGGCCTTGCTTGGCGCGCACTTGCCGGGCGCGACGCTGCAATTCTTGTTCCAGGCGGGTAATTTGGTTCTCCAGCTTGGTATTGCTGTTTTGCAAGGCTACATTTTTGCTCTCCAAGGCCGTCAGCATCGGGCGGTATTCGACATAAATCGCCTGGGTAAGCGACTGAACCTGTTGGCGAAGCGTATCCCGCTCCAAGCCCAGGCTGGCGAGCTGTCGGCTTAAATCAACCACCTTGGGCTTGAGGTCGCGATTAAGCTGGCTGCTCATCTCCTCCATGGCCACCGCGGATTGCCGAGACTGAAATATCGCAATTTCGCGTTCCAGGCTCAGGGCCTCCAAGCGGTCAAAAAGGCTGCTAACCTCCGCCCCTTCTCTTTCTTTCAGGGCAGCGATTTGGGGCTCCAGTTCGGTGGCGATGCGATGCTCTGCGGCGCTCAATGCTGCGCGCGCCTGGTCGTGAGAGGCGACCAGGGCGCGGTGTTCCGCATTTAAGCTCAACAGACCAGCACGCGCTGCGCGCAGGTCGGGCAAAAGCTGCGAGTCAATTTTCCTCTGCTTCGCCGCTAACTCTTGTGCCAAGGCTCTCTTATCGGCCTCAAGCGCAGTTGCGCGGATTTTGGCTGCCAGCACATCCTGACCCAGCTCTGTAAGCTGCTGGCGGTAGCTTTGAAGCTGCTCGTGCCTGTGGGACAGCCGGGTTGACAGGGCGGCGATCTGGGCTTGGCCTGGCTGGCCCGGCGCTAACTGCGATTTCTTAAGCCCAAGCCCGTCGCGCGCCAAGGCTCTTGCCAGTGCCGGCGCCAACCCTGACGGCGGCAAGGGGGCTGCGCCCTGTTGCGTCGGCGCAGGGCTAGGGCTCAACGAGACCAGGTGAATTTGTGCCGCTGGAACTCGCGATTCCGGGAAATGCGTTGGCGATACTTGAGGCGTACGCCGGGGCTGGCGAGCTTCCAGATCATTCAGAAGGGCGACGAAGTCGAGCGTCGCGGCCTGGTAAGTGCGTGGCAGAGCGCTCTGTTCAGACGATGTGACCGCTGTGGCTGCCTTGGCAATTGGCGGCAGGATCGTGGGGAGGTCAGAGCGGGCATAACCCAATGCCCCCTTGGCTCCGGCCTGGCCGTCTAGCAAGTCCCAGATGTCTGCGGGTACTTGCCCCGTCGGGGTGGCCACCGCCGCAGCGTAAGCATCCGTTGCGGCCGTGTACTTCGAAGCGGCGCTGCCGTCGGCCAGCGCACCGGAGGCGCTTGCCACGAAAGTCGCTATTCCAGCCAGCCAAATTTGCAGGCACTTCTTTAGTATTGATATTTTGTCTTGCATCGTCATTCGCCCCCTCACCGCGCGCGGTGAACTGCGAGCCACCTTTTGCCGGGGCCCGTTTTCCTTTGATCTCAAAGACTGACGAAAAACGATGCGTTTAACAATCAAAAGTAGTGTTTGCATTGCAAGATGCAACGCTGCTGCCACCTTTTGGCGGCGCCAAGGTTCTGCGCCTGGCCTGCCGATTCTGGCTTGCCGGTTCTGGCTTGCCGGTTCTGGCTTGCCGGTTCTGGCTTGCCGGTTCTGGCTTGCTGGTTCTGGCTTGCCGGTTCTGGCTTGCCGATTCTGACCTGCCGATTCTGACCTGCCGATTCTGGCCAGCGCGGCGCCAATCGGCAGAGCAGCCCAGCCTGCTGCATCTGTAGGAGGCAATGCGGGCAGCGGCTGCCTTGCGCCAAATCGACAAAACAAAAGGCCGATCCGAGGCTCCCAACTGAAGGGCAACAGACCGACCTTTGCTCGTCGTGTAAGCGCGTTGTGTGCGCCCGCGCTTAGGCCGCCTTTTGCAGGGCGCGCCACACCGCTTGCGGGGTCGCGGGCATATCCAATTCGGCGATACCGTCGGCCTTGAGCGCGTCGATCATCGCGTTAATGACCGCGGCGGGCGATGCAATTGAGCCCGCTTCGCCACAGCCCTTAGCGCCCATATCGTTCGTGGTGCAGGGCACTTCTTCGGTATAATGGAAATCCATGTGCGGCATGGTATCAGCGCGCGGCATGGCGTAGTCCATAAACGAGCCGTTCACAAGCTGACCGCCTTCATCGAACACCACCTGTTCGCACAGCGCTTGGCCCAAGCCCTGCACGACGCCACCGTGGACCTGACCTTCGACCAGCATGGGGTTCAGCAACACGCCGAAATCATCAACGATGGTGTAGTTAACAACCTGGGTCTGGCCGGTCTCAGGATCGATTTCGACCTCAGCCACGTGGCAGCCGTTCGGGTAAGAATTGTCCCGAATCTTGGTCGTAGCGGTGTCGTCCAGCGCCCCTGGATGCTTTTCTGCCAAGCCCATGATGCTTGTACGGCGGTCGGTGCCCGCCACGCTCAGCTCACCCGCTTCAAAACGCATATCTTCAACGGCGCACTCGAAGTCTTCAGCCGCCAGAGCCTTTGCCTTTTCGATGATCTGATCCGCCACACCATTGATCGCGGTGCTTTGGGTAATCATGGAGCGCGAGCCCCCAGTGCCACCGCCGGTTGGGATACGGTCGGTATCGCCCTGGATCATGCGCACCTGGTCGATATCAACGCCCAAGCGGTCGGCCATGAGCTGCGCAAAGGCGGTCTCGTGCCCCTGCCCGTTGGATTGTGTTCCGACGGTAAACTCCAGCTTGCCGTCGCCCATGAATGTGACCGCGCAGGTCTCATTGGGCGCGCCCAGCGTGGACTCGATGTAGTAGCAAAGGCCAATGCCGCGCTTTAGGCCCTTGGCAGCCGATGCCTGACGCCGTGCTTCAAAGCCCGCCCAGTCGGCGCGCGTCAGCACGTCATCCAGCACCAGGTTGAAATTGCCGTCGTCGTAAGTGGTGCCAGACGCTGCGGTATAGGGCATGGCTTCGGTTGGGATGAAGTTCTTGCGGCGAAACTCGACGCGATCTTGGCCCAGACTGTTAGCCGCCTTGTCCATCAAGCGTTCCATCAGGTAGATGGCCTCAGGACGCCCAGCGCCACGGTAGGCATCAACCGGTGTGGTGTTGGTATAGACACCTTCAACCAAAACGTTCAGCGCTGGCACATCATAGACGCCGGTGGCCACTTTCAGCATGGCGCCGGTCGGAATGAAGGGCGCAGCATCGGACAAGAATGCGCCCAAGTCGGCGCGCAAATGGATATCCAGGCCCGTAATCTTATGGTTTTCGTCCAGCGCCAACCGAGCCGTCGACAGGTGCGCGCGGCCGCCCAAATCGGTCAGCATGTTCTCTGAGCGCTCTGCCACCCACTTGACCGGACGCTTCAGCGCGCGTGCAGCCAGGCAAACCATGGGCTGTTCTGGGCAAGGAAAGGCACGCGTGCCAAAGCCGCCCCCCACGTCGGGGGTCACAACGCGCACTTGCTCGCTAGGCAGCTTTAGAAAATCCTTAGCTAGACGCGATTTTAGAGGCCACCCCCCCTGTGTATTGGCGGTCATGGTCAGCTTTTGCGTCTCTTCATCCCATTCGGCAATCGCAATCCGCGGCTCCATGGGGTTTGAGATAATTCGGTTATTGATTAGGGTCAGTTCGACCACATGGGCAGCTTTGGCAAATGCCGCCTCGCTCGCGCTTTGGTCGCCGTGGCGCCACTCAAAGGCGCGATTGCCCGCCACCGCGTCGTGAACCTTCGGTTGGCCCGCGTCGAGTGCTGTGCAGAAATCAGGCGCGGCATCGCTCTCTTCCACGTCGAATTCGATCATTTCCGCAGCGTTCTTGGCATCGTTCAAGCTGTCGGCAACAATGAAGGCCACCGCCTGGCCGACGTGATAGACCCGGTCGACCGCCAAGACTGGGAACTGAGGCTCGTACATGGTGCTGCCATCGGGCTGTTTGACCAACGTGCCGCACTTCAGGTGGTTGGTATTGTCTTTCTGCAATTCCTCGCCGGTCATGACCAGGTGAACCCCAGCCGCATCGCGTGCATCATCAACATTTAGCGTCACGATTCGGCCGGCAGCGTAAGGCGAACGCAGCACGTAGCCCGTCAAAGCGCCCTCCAGCGCCACATCGTCTGAATAACAACCATGGCCGGTTACAAATCGCGTATCTTCCACCCGACGAACGGGCTGACCGAAGCCGAACTTGCCTGCAATGCTTTGATTTGGAACGGTTTTTGACATGTAATCCTCTTTGCAGTCGACCGAGCGCTGGGCTGGTCGATGGTCTGGGCGGTTGGCTGTGCGGTTGGCTGGGCGATATACGCACAGAAACTTGCTGCTCGCCGTCTGCGCGCGGCCTTGTCCCTGTGGTTATAAGAGTAAGTGCGGCAAGCTGGCAAGCGTTGCCGCCCAAGTTTCACCGCGCGTCGTTCAGCCGCGTTCAATCGACTGGCGCCGATCTTCAAGCCCACAAAGGCCGCAATTAGTAACGATCAAGGCGACGCATGGCGGCGTAGAGCTCTGGCGTATCGACATCACGCACGATGCCCTCGTCAGCGACGGGCATTTCATCAACGAACTGCGGTTGGCGGCGTAGCAGCTGGCCCGCACCGGTGTCGCCCTCCAGCGTCAGGCACTCACGGATCATATAGTGAGACAGGGCTACAGGATTGCCCCACTCGCCCTGAAACGTCGGCACAATCGCATAGTTGGTTGCGGTGCGCGTCTTGGCGGCCAGCCGCGCGATTGTGGTTGGCTTGACCAGAGGCATGTCGCCCAGGCCGACGATGGCCCACCGCGTTTCCGGCGGGATCGAGCGCAGGCCAATCGACAAGGAATAGGCCAGGCCGGACTGATAGCGCGGCGAAAAGATCGTTCGAATGCGCTTGGATTCGGGCAGCATAAAGCGAATGGTCTCGGCCTCGTGGCCCAGCACGACCAACAGCTCCAGCCCGGCATCCAAAAAGGCCTTGGCTGCGTGGTAGACCACAGGCCGTCCGCGCAGGGGCAGTCGCAGCTTGTTGTTGGTGCCCATGCGGCTTGATTGGCCAGCGGCCAGAAGGATCGCGTGTGTGTGCATATATAATCAGCTATCCAAAATTCATCAGCACTCCAAACGCGCTAGGAGCTGCTTAAAATCACTTTAAAAATTGCGCCCTGTCACCAGCGCCTACCCAACGACGGCAAGCGGCGACAAGGTGTTCTGCTTGTTACCTTGCCCCAGCAATCTGGCTCAATTAGGGTCATGACCAACGGGCCTTGCAAAGCGCCCGCCTTCGACGCTCCTCCATAAAGGAAACGGCCCCATGTTGATTTCAGATGCTATCGGCAAACTCGGCACTGAAACCGCCTTCGACGTTCTCGCGCGCGCTGCCAAACTCAGCGCCGAAGGAAAGGACATCATCAACTTGGGCATCGGTCAGCCCGACTTTAAGACAGCGCCAAACATCGTTGAGGCGGCGATCAAAGCCTTGCGCGATGGCCACCACGGCTACACGCCCGCGCGCGGCATGCCTGCCTTGACCCAGGCTGTAGCAGACGACATTGACCAGCACCGCGGCGTTGCGGTCTCGCCGGACAATATTTTGATTGTACCCGGCGGGAAAGTGACCATGGCCTTTGCCATGATGCTGTTGGGCCAGCCTGGTCGCTCGATCCTCTATCCCGACCCCGGCTTTCCTATCTATCGCTCGATGGTGGCCTACACCGGAGCCGAGCCCATCCCCTATAGCCTGCCCGAGGACAACGGCTTTTCCTTCTCCGCCGAAGAAATTTTATCGAAAATTCGTCCCGATACATCGTTGATAATCCTCAACTCTCCAGGCAATCCCACCGGCGGCATGGCCAAGCCCGAGGAGATCGAAGCCCTCGTCAAAGGCCTGGAAGACCACCCCGACGTGGTGGTGATGAGCGATGAAATCTATTCGCGCCTCACACTGGGCGACCAGCCATTCGTCTCCCTGCTGGGCTACGAGAGCCTACGCGACCGCCTTATCATATTGGACGGCTGGTCCAAGACCTACGCTATGACCGGCTGGCGCTTGGGCTGGGGTTACTGGCCAGACGGCCTGATCGACAAAGCCGAGCGTCTGGCGATCAACATTCATTCTTGCGTCAACGCCCCGACCCAACTAGCGGGCGTTGCGGCGCTGACCGGCGATCAGAACCCCGTCGAGACCATGCGCCAGGCCTTTATCAAACGTCGCGATTTGGTGCATGCGGGCTTGAACGCCTTGCCCGGCGTCTCCTCCATTCTGCCACAAGGCGCCTTTTACGCCTTCGCCAACGTCCAAGAAACCGGCATCAGCGCGGCTGCGCTGCAAGATGGCTGGCTGAATGAGGCCGGTGTTGCGACGATCGCGGGCACCTCCTTCGGCACCGCTGGAGAGGGCTTTGTTCGGCTGTCGTTTGCCAATTCGGAAGCGAACATTGCACGGGCGCTGGAGCGCATGGGCGATTGGTTGGGCCAGCGCGGGAACTAGCTGCCTAATCTTAGACCAATCAGCTGTGCGAAAGAGTAGTTTTACTTAAATTAAACACGCTTGATTTGACGCAATTGTTCTTGTATTGTTCCCATCTATCGTGCGCCATCCCGGAAAACGAGACTAACACGGAGAACAATCGTGGAAAAACGTCCCCTTTATGTCCCCCCATACGAACCCCATAGGTCCTCGGAAAGACTGCCATTTTCTGGTGGCAATGGTGGTGTCTATGAAGCCGCTATGGCAACTGCCCTTTTTATCAAGAATTACAGAATGATGAAGCGCGCCGGCTACAAGGGCGGCGACAACTACTATCACTGCAAGGCCAATGCGCAGGCGACCCAACTGGGGCCCGTTGGTGAAGCGACCGCGAAGATCATCAGTTGGGGGCGAGAGGTGCATGATCCCGCAATGAATTGGTTTAAAGGAGAAGAGAACGACTCCAAGGCCGATCGTTTCGCCAATCAATTTGGTCGCGACCTCGGGCGCAAGTATCGTCATACCGACGCGAGCAAACTTTGCGAGCCATTGCGCCCAGGTGCCATGCACCCAAAATACTGGTGACGAACTATGGTTTTTCGTTTCTTGCTAAAATCAATTTTGGCGGTCTTGGTCTTCCTTGTCTTTGCCTATGTCGCACTTATTTTCATTCTTGGCCCGGACGATTCTTGCTACGATCATGGTGGACGATGGCTCAAAGAATACAAGCTCTGCGATTATGGCAGCAAGGAACGGTGCCTGGAAATCGGCGGGAAGTGGATCGAGTACGCGCAGGCCTGCAAATAGGGACCTTGTGACACCAGGCTGCCGACCAAAGTCCTGCTTGTTTTGCAATGTTCCATGACGGCCGACTATAATCGGGCCAGCAGCGCGCGCAGGCGCCCCGGCCCGGTTAGGGAGCCTCATGCCAACAGCCCCGCATCACGCCAGTCTTGCAGCCAAGACAGGCCTTCGTTCATGGTCCCGCGCGGGCGGTATTCCGCACCAAACCAGCCGCCATAGCCAAGGTCTTGGATCGCGGGCAGCAACCAACGATAGTTGACTTCGCCTTGATCGGGCTCGCCGCGGTCGGGTACCGCTGCGAATTGAATATGCCCGATGTCACTCAGGGCCGCCCTGATCTGGGCCAGGTGATCGCCGCGCATGATCTGGCGATGATAGCAATCGTACATGATCTTCAAATTGGGCGCAGCCACCGCCTGGAGGATGTCCCGCGCCTCATTCAAATCGGTCAAAAAATAATCCGGCAGGTCGCGGTCGTTCAGCGGCTCGATCAGGATGTTCAACCGCGACGCCTCGGCTTCTTTGGTGGCATAGGCCAGCGCTTCGATAAAGGCATTGCGCGCCGCCGCGCCCGCCGCTTTGCCCGCCATGACGTGGACCGAACGCGCGCCCAGCGCTTTGGCATAGACCAGAGCCTGGTCGATGGCCGCCCGCGCCTCAGCCTCGCGCCCCGGCAGCGCTGCCAGACCGAAATCACCCGGCTGATCGCCCGGCGCCGTATTCAGCCCCAGTAGCGGCAGACCGGCTTGCTCCAGCGCGTGCCCCACCGTGGCGGGCGGCAGATCGTAGGGGAAGTGTAGCTCCAGCGCTTCAAAACCCGCCCAAGCAGCGGCTTGCATCGCTTCAGCCAGACTACGCTCGCGCCACAACAGCCCCAGATTGGCCGATAGTTTGAGCATAAATCGCCTCCTTGCGTCCTGTGGTTTCGCCCTAGTTGATTTGCCCTGGTCATTGTTGCCCTGGTCATTGTTGCCCTGGTCATTTCTTCTCTGGGCCTTGCCTTGCGCGGCAATCCAGGGCAAGGCTGTCATGCTTGCCGGGTTGAGTAAGGGCCAAATTCCTGTGCGTGTCCAGCCTCAAACCCAAGACAACCCTGCCCGACACCAGAACCGCGAGGTCGCTATCATGCTGCTATCAATCCGCCGTCAACCCAACAAGCAAAGCCGGATAAACAGCGGATGGCTTGCCACTGGCCTGGCGCTCGCCCTTGGGAGCGCTGCAACCGCCCAAGACCTTTGCCAGGGCTACGGCCCGCAGAGCCCGCGGGATATTGCCAACACGGCGGGTCTCAACACCACCGCATATTCCTTTGCCCCTGCCGCCGACGCTCTGAGCCTTTGCAACATTCACACCCATACAAATGCTGAGCACAAAGGCCCCGGCTACGCCATTGTCTCCACAGAAGAGCAAGGCGGTTACAAATGCAATAACAGCGCCACTCTAACAGCCGAAGAACTGGAAGACCCGACCCACGGCCACGGCGCCTATCACGGTGTCAAACTTGGCGATTCTATTGAAGTCCATTGGGTCTACACAAGCTGCGCGGTCGAGCCTGGCAAGGGCCTTGGCGCCTGCGTGAGCGATGCCTGCGCCAACCCGGAACTGCGCGTTGAGGCCCAGGTCTTTTTGCTGGTCAACGACGAACAGGCCCTTGATTTTGCTGATTTTACTTACGCTGGCCATCGCGTTGACGGCCGCCCGCAACCCAAAGGGCTGCCGCAATCGGGCGGGGCGCCGGTGGTCTATGCAGGCTCGACAACCGGACCCAGCTTTGACCAACAAAACTGCTCGCCCTACCAAGTGACCTGGAGCGTGCGCCCGCAATGCGCCAAGTTGGACATTGCTTCATTGCACCGCTGGGCCGCAATGGGCAGCGTCTTCGAAGAAGAGCACTCACACGATGTCCGTCAGTTGGTCACAGCCCCCGCTTTGCTAGCGCCGATCAACTAGCCCCAATAAACTAGTCCGGCAATTCAAACTAGTCCGGCAATTCAAACTAGTCCGGCAATTCAAACTAGTCCGGCAAATCGCAAACCCACCGCTCAGCTGCATGACCGCCAAACCGCTGCTCCACCACATACCAGTCTGTCCTTTTTCCCAGCGGATCGAAATCATGCTGGCCATGAAGGGCATGGCCGAAGCCGTTGATTTTAACGTGGTAGACATCACCAAGCCGCGCGATCCTGCCTTGCTCGCCAAGATGAAGGGCACGACCGCCCTGCCCGCTCTGGAATTGCCGGATGGGCGTATCTTGAAAGAGAGCCTGATCATCCTGGAGTACCTGGATCTGACAATTGGAACGGCCTCGATCCGACAGCCAGACCCCTGGCGACGCGCGCTAGAGGCTAGCTTGCTGCGCCACGAACCGGCATTTACCGCGGCTGGCTATGGGATGATCTTGAACCAGGATCGCGATAAGCGCGCGGATTTTAGCGAACGCTTGATGGCGGCCTATCGCGGCCTTGACCAAGATCTAAACGACATAAACCCAAGCGGCGATTTCCTGTTCGAGAGCTTCGGCTTTGCTGAAGTTGTCTTCACGCCCTTATTCCAGCGCTTTTGGTTCCTGGATTATTACGAGGACTTTATCTTACCGGATAGAGGTTTCGGGCGCGTCCAGCGATGGAAAGACGCTTGTTTGAAGGCGCCGATGGCCCAACAAGTCTGTTTTGAAGAAATCGCCAAGCTCTATTACGACTATGCCCAAGGCCTAGGTACAGGCGGCCTTTTGCCTGGCCGCAAGGTCTCAAGCCTCGTGTTTGAGCCCAACTGGCAAACACGCCCGATGCCACCGCGCCACAAGTACGGCCCGCCCTATGCCAGCGACGAAGATTTAGGCTTGCTCTAACGCGCGCTTGGTCTGACCGAGCTTGGTCTGATCGAGCTTAGTCTGGCCAAGACCCGTCCTAGTCGGCGCTTATTAGCCCGCCAACTCAACCGAACGATCGTAAGCGGCTTTGGCCGTTTTGCCGATCAATTCGCCCAATCCGGCCGTGCCGCGCGCGTCTTCGCCCATCAACACCGCTAGGCCCGCCTCGGTCGTCCCTTTGGGGCTGGTCACGTTCTTGCGCAATTGCGCGGGGCTCTCATCGGAGCGTATGGCGAGCTGGCCCGCGCCGGCGACCGTAGCTTCGGCCAATTTATGCGCCATCTCGGCGCTAAGCCCCAGATCTTGGCCCG
The DNA here is from genome assembly GCA_030428565.1 of Alphaproteobacteria bacterium. Classification (GTDB taxonomy): domain Bacteria; phylum Pseudomonadota; class Alphaproteobacteria; order UBA7985; family JAUIBT01; genus JAUIBT01. The sequence goes on along the minus strand of JAUIDR010000007.1, from coordinate 27,576 downwards.
CTTGGCTCATGGCTTCGATCATGTGGAAGACGTAGGCCGGGCCCGATCCAGAAATCGCGGTCACAGCGTGCATCAAGGCTTCGTCGTCCAGCCAAATTAGTGGCCCAGACGCGCCCAACAACGCTTCCGTCAAATCGCGTTGGCCAGCCGAGACCGATGCGCTTGGATAAGCGCCGGTGATGCCGTGGCCAATCGCCGACGGGGTATTGGGCATTAAGCGAACGATATTGGCATGGCTGCCAAAGGCGGCCTGATAGCGATCCATGCCAATGCCAGCGGCGATCGAAAGAATGAGGGTATCTGCGCCGGCCAACTCAGCGGCGCTCGCGAGCACACCAGCCATCATCTGCGGCTTGACGGCCAGCATCATCATCAGCGGCGCGCGGGCAGGTTTCGCGTCTTGTGGGCTAGCGTCTTGCAAGGTAGCGGCATAGCGGCAGCCGCGCGCGATAAAGCCCTTCAGCGGTTCTTGGTAGGGGTCGATCAACAGCACGCGCTCGGCGGGCAGGCCCGCGTCCAGCCACCCGGTCAACAGAGCCGAGCCCATTTTGCCACAACCCACCAACACCAAATCGCCATCGCTTTTGGCGACCAGGGCCGACAGCTCGGCTGCGCTGGGCGCGCTCATTAGGCCAAGCCGTCGATTGCGTTGGAGCCATCCACCAAAGCCTGCTCGGCGTCGCGACCATCGCGCAGCACCAGCAAGAAGGAGGCAAAATAGCGCTCGCAGTAGTCTACGGCTTCTTGGATAAACAGGTCGACCAACTCTTTGGCCATGTTTGTGTCTTGAGGAACGACCTGGGTTTGGCGGAACATCAAAGTCCCAAAGTCGGGGTCTAGGTCAAAGTGACCGTAGAGGAGCTGCGAATTGACGAGTGCCAGCAGCTTGTAAAGCTCGCCGTTTTCGTCATCCATGACCAAATCAACCATAGCAGTCTGCATGAAACAGTTCTGCTCGGGCCACCAGCAAATATAGAAAGTGTAGCGAGAAATTTCGCCGGAAATGTCGATCAGGAGTTCGCAATCGCCCTGTCGCTGGACAGGATAGTTTGCCAGGACCATAGCCTCGGCAACTTGATCGATAACAGACGGCGAGTAAGCGATACGCTGCTCGTCTGCATCTTTTAGCACGGGTGACTGCACGATGAACGCTTTCATTAAATTAGAGTGCGCGAAAAAGGGCCGGCACGGTTGCGACCCACAGCCAAGGTCCGGGTTCGCCGACTCGCTGTCAAAAAAAAATGCAGCCTGACAACTTTGGAGAGTAGAGCCTCACAAGCTCTTCTGCCTCAAGGCCCCCGTGCTTGGGAAAACCTAGTGGATGCTTGTGAATAAGCCGGGATGAATAACAGCCAGAAGTTAGCACATGCTCGCGAATAAGGACGCCTAGCCGCCTAAAATTTGCCGCTTGCGCCTTATTCCTTCCAAATTTGCGATTTTGCCCTCATTTTGCAAAGCGTTGATTCAAAACGAGAAAGTTCAAAACTTCGCGCCCGCTAGGATTGCATCGTCACAAGTTCTGCACGCGTTGCTCTAATTCGCTCAAGCGTTGCTTCAAGTTCTCGTTTTCCTGGCGTGCGCGCTCGGCCATTTCCTTGACCACATCAAACTCTTCGCGGCTGACCAGGTTCATCTTGTCCAAGTGGCGCTCCATCCGCTGGCGGACCAAAGCTTCGATTTCGGTGCGAACGCCGCTGGCGGCACCAACCGCGCCTTGGGCTACGCGCGCCATATCGTCAAAAATTCGGGGGCCTTGCATGGCTGTTCCTCTTGTCAGCGTAAATGAAACTTGATTGCTTCTGACATGGCGCTTAGCGCAAAAGAATGCAAGTTTGCCTGCAGGCACAGCGCCCGACAGGCCCCGCCGCATTTGGACGCACGGCGCAATCTTGGCACGGCAGGTTCAGCGGTCATGCTATGCTGGCAACAATTGGCAGTCCTCGCTGGTTCCCCTTTACTGGTTCCGCTTTTCTAGCACCGCAAACAGGTCGTCCCGCTGGGCCGCCCGCAGCGTCACCCCTTCCTAACCTCAGATCAGACCCAAAGAGCCTATGCAAAACGGTATCCCCTTCCCGAACTTTGATCCCATTGCCATCCATATTTGGGGCAACTTTGGCATCCGCTGGTATGCACTGGCCTATCTGGCCGGGATCTTGCTGGGCTGGTTCATCTGCATTCGCCTGACCAAGGCCTACGGCAACGAGAGCGGCTTGCGAGCGGATAAAGAGGTCAGCCACTTTTCGGACTTCGTGGGCTATGCGGCTTTGGGCATCGTTGTCGGTGGCCGACTGGGTTACGTCCTACTCTATGATTTTTCCAGCTACCTGGCTGAGCCCCTTCGTATCTTTAATCTGTTGGAAGGCGGCATGTCCTTTCATGGTGGCTTCATCGGCGTCATTATCGCGACCTGGCTCTATTGCCGGGCGCTGAAGCTGCCCTTGCTGCGTTTTGCCGACATGCTGGCGGTAGCCGCGCCGGTTGGCCTGTTTTTTGGCCGCATCGCCAACTTTATCAATGGCGAGCTGTGGGGCCGCCCAACCGACATGCCTTGGGGCGTGATCTTTCCCATTCCTGTCGCCTGGCAAGAGCGCTATCCCGAGGTGGCCCGCCACCCCTCACAGCTCTACGAAGCCGCTCTAGAAGGCCTGTGGCTCTTCGCCTTAGTCTTTAGCCTCTATCGGGTCGCGGCGCTGCGCAACCGGCCTGGCAGCATTATGGGTGTCTTCATGGCAGGCTACGGCGTGGCGCGCTTTTTCGTCGAGTTCTTCCGTGAGCCCGACGCGCATCTGCAATTTATCTTCGGCTGGATGAGCTACGGCCAGCTCTATTCCATCCCGCTCATTATCATCGGTCTCTCGCTCCTGATCTGGCGCGGCAAGCAACCGCTGGAAGCAGGAAAAACCGCATGAGCCAAGATCCATTTTCGCCCCCTGCCGACCCGGTCGAGAGCCAGGCCGCTATTCATGCGGCCTTAGATAGTGAGCTCGCGCGGCGCGGGCCCATGCCCATCAGCCAGCTATTGCGCTTTGCTCTGCAAGATCCCGATCACGGTTATTATCGTCACAAGCCTGCCATCGGTCGCAGCGCCGATTTCATCACCTCGCCCGAGATTTCGCACCGATTTGGTCAAGCCGTTGGCCATTGGGTCGAGCAAGCCTGGCACGCGCTGGGTGAACCCGATCCCTTCTGGCTCATAGAGCTGGGGCCAGGGCGCGGGGTCATGATGCAAGACCTTATCGCCAGCCTATCGCAAGACTGTGCAGCGGCGGCGCGACTGGCGCTCTGCGATGTCTCACCCAGCTTGCGACGCCAACAAGCTGAGCGCCTGGGCACCGCCGCCCCGACTTGGTTCGAACACTGGTCAGAAATTCCCGAGGGCGCCAAGATCCTGGTCGGCAACGAGTTCCTGGACACCCTGGCTATAGAGCAAATCATCAAACACAAGGGTCAATGGCACTTGCGTTGCGTGGACCGGCGCGGTGATGATTTGGCCTTTATCTTGGGGCCTGAACTCAACAGCAGCGAGGCGGCAAGGCTGCCACTGGCCGCCCAGCTCCGCCCGGTGTTTTGGCCTGCCTCGATGCGCCAAGCCTTGGACGCGCTACCCGACGGTGCCTTAGTGGAGATTCCCTGCGAGGCCGCCAGCTTGTTCGACTTCTTGACCCGCGATCTCAGCCAAGAACCTAGCGCGGCCTTGTTTATTGACTATGGTCCTCCGGCCCTTGAGACCGGCGATACGCTACAAGCCATCGTCAGTCACAGCAAAGTCCCCGTGCTGGCAACTGTCGGCCAGGCCGACCTGACGACGCGGGTCAATTTTGCTTGGTTACTCGCCTTTTGCCAGGAGCAGCAAGGCGGGCTGGCACCCCTCGACGGCCCAATGGCACAGGGCGCGTTTTTGCAGCGTTTCGGCGAACCGCCCTCACCGCAAAGCGAGGAGCCTCTTGCGGCTTGGCAGCGCCTAACTGACCCACAGGGCATGGGAAGCCTCTTCCAAGCCCTGGCTATTCGCGGTAAGTCCTGCCCTGCCCTTTTGTAATCGGGAGCCCGCGTTTTGGACCAATCCACCCTTTCATCGTCCCCGTCGCAATCCGCCAGTAACGCGACCCCAACTCTGCTGACCTCGCCCGCTTTGGCGCAGATTGAGGGCCTGGTACACGGCTTTACGACCCGTCACGGTGGGGTATCCTTCGGCCAAAATGCGCTCAATCTCTCCTATCGGGGCGATGACACGCCCGACAATGTCGCCGAAAACCGTCAACGCGTGACCCAAGCGCTGGGCGAAGGCCCGATCCTGTCCGTGCATCAGGTCCATGGTACACGCATCATGCAGGCCCAATCGCTGCCCGAGACCGTATGGAGCGCCCCGTATGATGTGCAGGCTCTGCCAGAAGCCGACGGACTGTGGAGCGATACCGCTGGCCACTGCCTTGGCGTCATGGCCGCCGACTGCTGTCCCGTTCTGATCGCCGACCGGCGCAATGCGCGCATCGGTGCCGCGCACGCAGGTTGGAAGGGGGCCATCGGCGGGGTACTGGAAAACCTGGTTGCAGCCCTGGTACAGGCGGGCAGCCAAGCACAGGACTTGGTCGCCGCTCTGGGGCCGACCATCGCTTGGGATTCCTATGAGGTTGGCCCCGATTTCCCGGCTCCGATCTTGGCACAGTCCAGCGCCAACGCGCGCTTTTTCAAACCGTCGCCTGACCGCAAGGGGCACCATCTGTTCGACCTGCCTGGCTATATCGAAAGCCAGCTATCAGCATTGGGTTTGGGCCAAGTGGACAATTTGGACCAAGACACTCTGACCCAAGCCGATCGCTTTTTTTCATACCGCCACGCCCGCCAGAACGGCTTGCCTGACTTCGGTCGCATGATGGGCGTCATCGCGCTCACAAGCGCGTCAGATCAGGCCTAGCGCGCCGGCTGCGGCTTGACCTAGCGCACACAGCGGCGCATGCCAGGTATCCTGTTGCAGTGTAAGGAACCTGGCATGTTGGCCCTCGCCCCTCGTTTGTCTTCTTTTGTTGTCTCCAAGCTCGCCGCGCCTTTAACGGCCGTCATGCTGATCGCTAGCACGCAGGCGAGCTTTGCCCAATCCGGCGCTAAGTTCGAAGAGCCCGACGAAGCCAGCCTCGCAGAGCTGATCTTCGCGACAATGGACGTCAATTTTTCCGGCCTTCTGACCGAAGCGGAGATGGCATTTTATTTCTCCTACGTCTTTTTGAGCATGGACACCAACGACAATGGGCAGGTCGATGACGAGGAGTTTTTCCTCAATTATTCCGCCATCATGCCCGTGCCAATCGAGGAGCTAGACGACGGCGAAGCGCTGCTGGAAGCCGAATTCACCGCTTACGATGGCGACAAGAACGGTCACTTGAGCCAAGATGAGTTTGTCGCGCGCTACACCCGCAACTACCAAGCGCTCGACAGCGATAACAGCGGCGCCCTGACGCTTGATGAATTTACCAACCACCAAATGGCGGTGGATTTTGTGCGCTATGAAGGCCTACGCATGTAGGCCGCTACCCGCCAATGACCCCGAGCAAGTCCGTGCGCATGAGGCTTGCAAGGTGGTTGCAACAATCTCAGGTCAGACAGTGCCAGCAAAGCAGGCCGATCTAGCCTTGCCAGCCTAGTATTGCCAACCTAGTCCTTCTTGCACTGATAATTGGCAGCCAGGGTGTGGGTGAGGCCAAAGGCCAAAGTCGCGCCCATACAAATCTCACCCCAGGCGATCGGACTGTCAGCGATGGGGCTCATGCGCCCGGCCAGATTGGCCCCCAAAGTCGCGCGATCTCTGAAAACGTTCCAGGCCAACAGATAACAGGCACCCATTTGGTCGCCTGCTTGCCACAAGGGCTTGGGATTGGCGCCATTGGCTTCCAGGTAGGCGACTTGCTCTTGCACCAGACGCCGCCCGCGCTTGCGCAAATTATGAAAATCTGAGTCGATGGTCCCGGTGTGGGCGTTGTCGTTAATCGGCCTTTTGGCACGGCCAACGTCAATCCATTCGCCCCATGGCTCCTTGAGCCCCTCGAACATGAGCTGGCCGAGCTGGCCCGCGCTTTGACGATCAAGCCCATAGCGGCGTGCTAGCACCCGCCAGGCCTCCCAGCCAAAAATTCGCCGATAGAGGCCTGAAAACTGGCCCGTCTTGTTGTATAGACCGCCGCCGCGTGCGCGCCAGGCCAGAGCGCCCAAAAATTGCAGGTAGGCCCCTATCTCCGCTTCGTCGATGCATTCGCGGCGTAATACACGCCCGTAGGTGCGCAGATAACCCTTGCGCGCTGCGTAATTGAGCAGTGACTTATCGTGCGAGGCGACCAACGGAAAGAACAACAGCTCAGACAATCGCTTGAGGCTCATTTCTTCCAAGTAAACGGGCGTACCGGGAACCTTGCTGGTCAAATGCTTAAAGGTGGCGCTATCCAATCGACACGCGGCATCGTACTCGGCGCAGAACTGCCCTTCTGGCTGCAAGCGCGAGAAGTCGCTCATCATGGCATAGACCGGCTCGAACAGCTCGGCGCGCAGACCATCATAGCTGAAGGGCGTTACGAAAATGGCGTGGGCCGGTGGATTAGCTGTCTGGGCCCAGCCGGGCAGGCTCGCCGTTCCCCCAGCGACCAGGATCAGCAGGACTATCAGCATGCGCGGCAAAGCATTCTCCCATACAGCTTTCCGGGCGCAAAGACCCGGCTTATGAGTATCAAAAGAAACCTAAGCCGCGATCTTGGTGAAACTTGGGAAGCTGCATCAAGCGCAGGGCGCGATCATCCCTCGGAGGCCTGGCGCACCGCCTCGTACCCCGCAAGAGCGCGCTGTCGCGCAGCGCCATGCTCAACAAGCGGCGGTGGGTAGCCCTTGGGTGGGGTCTTAAGGCTCCAGGGTTCGAAAATCTCTGGCGTGCCAAGCTCACGCAATGCGGGCAGGTTGCGACGGATAAAGCGGCCTTCCGGGTCGAACTTCTTGGCTTGAGTTATGGGGTTGAAAATACGGAAATAAGGCGCCGCATCGGCACCAGAACCCGCAACCCACTGCCAGGAAGCAGCATTGGAGGCCAAGTCGGCATCGACTAGGGTGTCCCAAAACCAAGCTTGGCCCGCTCGCCAATCAATCTGCAGATGCTTGATCAAAAACGAGGCCGTCACCATGCGCAGGCGATTGTGCATCCAACCTTCTTGCCACAACTGGCGCATACCCGCATCAACCAGCGGATAACCCGTGCGCGCTTCTTGCCACGCGCGCAGCGCGGAGGTGTTTTCTTGCCAGGGATAAGCATCAAATGCAGGCCGCCAATTGGCACGCGGCAGCTCGGGAAATTGGTGCAGCAGCTCATAAGAAAACTCGCGCCAGCCGAGTTCGGACAAGAAGACCGCCCGGTCCCGAGGGCTCTCGGCGGCTGAAGACGGTGCTTGGTCCAGTCGGTTCCAAATTTGGCGCGGCGTGATATGGCCCCAACGCAGGTAAGGCGAAAACCGGGAGACGTGTGCCAAGTCAGGGCGATTGCGCAAGTCGGCGTAGCCTGCAATCCCTGCCTGCAAAAAGCTGTCCAGGCGATCCTGCGCGCCCTCTTCGCCCACTTGCCAATGATTGCCAAGTTTCTCGCTCCAGCGCGCACGCTCGTCCACCAGGCCGAGTTGTCGAATGTCGCATTGCCCGCGAAAGGCACCCACCTGCTTTGCAAAGCGCAAACGGCCGGGCTCGGGCAAGGGCGTCAGGGCCGCCTGCCCGCAGCTTTCGAGTTCGGCCACCAGGGTTTTCCAAAACGGAGTAAAGACTTTGAAGGGCCCGCCGGAGCGCGAGCGAAGGCTGCCCGGCTCCACCAAGACATTGCCTTGGTGGGTGATGACCTCGACGCCATTCGCAGCCAAGGCCCGTTTTACCGAGGCATCCCGCGCGCAGGTCGCGGGCACATAAGAGCGATTGCAGTGCAGGCGGACCACAGAATGACGCTGGGCCAGGTCGGTTAGCACGTCTTCGGCGGGCCCTTTGGCGATATGGAGCTGCCCACCGAAGCTGCGAACGCGACGCGCCAGATCGTCCAACGCCTGAGCCAACCACCATTGAGCCGCCCCGCCCAACGGCCAATCGTCGCCAAGCTCTTGCGGGTCCAAGATATAAAGCAGGATCAAGCCGCCGCCGCGCTCGGCATCCTGGCTGGCCGCCAGCAAGCCAGGATTGTCGGCCAGCCTGAGATCGTTTCGAAACCAAAAGACGGTTGCGGGCATGATTTGCCTCTCTTCCTCACTCAATGCCGCGTCGCTCCGCGCGCCTCGTCAAACGCGATCAGAGCCGCAACGCCAAGTCCCTTTGAGTGTTGTGTTAGCCAGACCGCGCCAACCGCTGGACCCGGGTTCGCCCAAGCACATATGTCGCGACCGGGGTCTCGAAAAGCCCCCGAATGGCGGGATCATTCGTTTTAAGTCCGCCGACGTAGGTTCCGAAGGCGGGCAGGATTAAGCGCCTGCGGCCAACCAAAAAACAGGGGCGGCTAAACCCCCGTCCGCGCCCATTGACCCGGGCCTTAGGATGAAAATGGCCAATGATTTCGGGCTCACCCGCCATTTCAGGCGTCGTGCGGGGCTCATGGCGCAAGGCGATACCCGACCACTGCAGCTCCGAATGAACCTCACCGGGCAGGTTGTGCTGGACTAAGCCGGCATCGTGGGGATCGTGATTGCCAGCGATCCACACAAGACGAAAGCGCTCTGCCAAACGCTGCAAGCGAGCGGCCAGCACGTCAGATAAACGGGCGGCAGCGCGCTCGTCTTGAAAGCTGTCGCCAAGAAAGACCAGGGTCACTATACGGCGGCTGCCCTCGACGGTCTGCGACGCGCTCACGACTAGGTTTTCCAGTCGCTCCAAGGTGCGCTGCGAATCGTAAGGCGGCAGGAACTGACCGGTTTCCGCCAGCCCCGAGGCCTTCTCAAGGTGCATGTCGGCGACGATAACGCAGTTGTGAGCAGGCCATATCAATGCGCCGCTTGGGTGCGCCAGGAAGCTTTGTCCGGCAAATGACAGCGGGGTCAGCCAGGGACTGGAGCCAGAATTGGGACTGGAGCCAGAATTGGGACTGGAGCCAGAATTGGGACTGGAGCCAGAATTGGGACTGGAGCCAGAATTGGGACTGGAGCCAGAATTGGGACCGGCGCTAGATCTGGAACTGGCGCTCGCAGGCGCAAGAGGTCTCATCGAGGCACCAAGACCTGGCCTTGGCTGATGCGCTGGGCTTGACCGCCGATTGTGACCCGCGTCACGGTCCTTGCGCTTTGCTCAAATCCCAGTTGGATGAGCGACGGACGTCCCATATCTTCGCCTTGGTGGATATGGCAGGAACGCCACCCGCTGCGCTCGGGCGCGCGATTGGCCAAATAGGCAGGCAAGCAGGCCGCCGCTGAGCCGGTTGCTGGGTCTTCGGGAATCCCCATCAAGGGCGCAAACATGCGGGTGTGATAGTGATCTGCCCGGCCTTCGGGATCGGGCGCGATGGCATAAAGATCCAGCACATCCAAGCGCCGAGCAATAGCGGCATCAAACTGGCAAGACGCAAGGGCCGCGCGGTCTTTTAAGCTCACCAGCAAAAAGGGTGTCCCTGCTGAATAAAAGCCCGCTTCAGCCATATCTAATTGCTCTGGTTCCAGACCCAACAGCGCCGCCAAGTCGCTTTGGCTGGGCGCGTCGCCTTGCCGGGCGGGCAACTTGGGCGCCGTAAAGGTGGCGCAGGTCTGCCCGGTGTTGGCATCTAGGGTCAATTCGATCTCAGTACGCCCAACTTGCAGATCCAGGGCAAAGCGCTTGGGCGCGTTCGCGCTGGGGGCAAAGCCTGCCAAATCAGCAATCAACAGAGCAGCCCCCACGGTCGGGTGCCCTGCAAAGGGCAGCTCGCGGGTAACGGTAAAAATCCGCAGGCTCGCCAGGGAATCGCTGCTTACGGGTGGGCATAAAAATACCGTTTCGGACAGGTTAAATTCGCGCGCTAATTGTGCCATGATAGCGTCGCTGATTTCGCTAGCATCGCCAACGACCGCCAAGGGATTGCCCGCAAAAGGCGTTGAGGTAAAAACGTCGAGCGTGTAAAAATCGCGCTGCATAGCCTGCTCCTCGTCCACGGTGAGTTAGTAAAAGGCCAGTCTGGCGCACTGTGAAATTGGCCGATAGCCCGAAGCCTAGGGGGCCAATTTGGCAACATGCCAGAAAATTGAAGTGCGCCGAACGCCAGGCGCTGTAGATTAGACTTAACGCTTTGACCAAGAATGGCCAGCAAGGATTGAGTTGGCCGAGGAAACCACGGGATCTAACGCGACATGCAAGCAAGAGCCAAGACAATGACAAACCTCAACTCAAACTGGGTTCGTGTCGGTCGACGTGCCGCGATGGCATGCCTAATCGCTGCGACCTCAGCCGTTGGCCTGCCGGCTGCGGCCCAACAGAGCAGCCAGCCCCTGGACGCGGTGCAAGTAGCGGATCTGCAATTGGGCGGCAATGCCATTCAAGACTTGTTCTCCCAATTGGGCTCCAAAGACATGAGCCCCGTTGAAGCCTACTATCCTGGTCTGAGCTTTGTCGCCGACGGTAAGCGGATCGAGCCGTCAAATCGCACCGGCTTTCTGGCCAAAGTCACGCCCGAACTATTGCGCCACTATGAGCTTGTTCTATTCGTCAACAAGTCGAATTCCGGCCCCTTCGCCCAACGCCTGATTTGGTTGAAGCCTGGCGACCCCGACGATCATTCAAAGCCTTGGGAAGCAACAAAAATTTGGAAGGTGTCTACCGGACGAGAGCGTCGCGAAAAAGAAGCCTTTACCACTACGCCACCTGGCATTTTTAACCTGCACCCAACCCGCCAAATCAAAGACTATCGCTCGCGGCTCTATAAGGGCGCAGCCATGCCTTACGCCGTGTTCTTGGACTACCGCACCTTGACCCGCAAAGGCTACGGCATTGCCTTTCACGCCACCGGCGCGACCGGGCGGCTGGGCTCACGCGCCTCGGGTGGCTGCATCCGGCTTCGTATGAAGAACGCGCGCGATTTGTTTACCACTTTGCGCGCTGACTATCGCGGGCGCGTACCGGTGATGGAGATGGCCGCCAACGGCAAATGGAACCTCGACGGGCGCATGGCTTACGACGAACGTGGCCTGCCGATCATGGTCAACGGCCTTAAAGCTTTGGTCATCATTGAGGAATCCGAAAACCTGGTCGCCAGCACCAACAACTAAAACTTTAAGTTGATTCGAGCGTCCCATTCGGGCATCGTTCGGCAGGTTTTGGCACCCCATAAGGAAGCAAAACCACGCTCGGCGTCGGTTTGTGTTTCCGTGCCAGACGTTCCTTTTGTCGGCCAGCGCTTGCTCCTGTCTGCGGCTAGCGCTGCCTGCTTCTTACACCGCCTTATCGGGAGGCCCCATGCGATCGTCCTTGACTTCAAGCCTGATTTTAAGATTTTGCGCGGCATTGGGAGCCGCGGCGGCGCTGCTGATCACCAGCGCAACAGCGCAGGACACGACAAGCCTGGCCGCCTTGCAGTGGACCCAACAACGCATCGTCGTCGCCTCTGCCGATGCCGATTATCGCAGCCAGGCTGAATCGCTGTTATCGCCTGTGGCCCAAAACAGTGCCCCAGGTCTGGATCGTTCCATTGATGCCCTGCCCCTTAGCGACCTGCAAGCTGCCGCCCTGGGTGACGGTCTGGCGGTGCTGGTCCTGCACGCGCCCGGCGAGAGCGGCCCGCAGCTCGTGGCGCGAGTCCATGATGTGGCCAGCCAAAGCCGCGCGGAACACCTGATGGTGATAGCCGACGCCTCAGCAACGGCGTGGATCTACCAAGATGCCGCCCAACGCGATGGCGTTGATTTCTACGCGCTGCACCGCAACAAGGACGATGAAGCCAGTCGGGCCGCCTTATTTGAACAGCTACGCCGCGGCTTGTTCGGCTACGCGGACCGCCTGCCCTTTGGCAATGATGACAAGACCCTGGCTAATACCGAGTTGTTGGCCTTTTTGTACCGCAGCTTGCCCCGACGTCTTGGCGCCGATCTAGCAGGCCAGGACATGGCCTCCAGCCGATCGCTGTCGCTGTTTGCCTTCCAAGATCAAGCGCGAGCCCATGTCGCTGACGAAGTGGCGTTGAAAGCCGAAGCCTTGCGCGCTGACAGCCTCATTAAGAGCCAATCCTCTTTGGCAGACATCCAGACCTATTTTGACGAATGCCTGTTCTGCCCGCGCTCTGGTGAGCTGGCACAGACCCAGCGCGCGCTCATCGAGACCCAAGCGCAAATCGAAGCCGAACAGGCCTACTATCAGCACCTGAGCCAGACCCGCAACGCCGCAGGCTTGCGCACGCTGCTCGCCGCCTGTCAGGTCTGTGATTTCCAGCAAGAAGCACTCGCCTTGCTGACGGAGATCGAGACCGAAGAAGCGCGCGCGCAGGACACTGCAGCCTTTGAAGCCGCCAAGAGCTTGGATGCACTGGATCGCTACCTTCAGACCTGTCAGATTTGCGCTTACAAAGAAGAGGCTCTTGAGAAGGTCCGCAGTTTGACCCAGCAATCTGATGAGCGTCTGACCTTCTTCGATGCGCGCAAGTCCAAGACCTTGCCTGCTTTGGACGCCTATCTGAAAAGCTGCCTGGTCTGCGAATTCGAAGCCGAAGCCAAAGCCTTATCGGAAGAGATTTTGACCTCGCCCGGCGCCATGGCAGAGCGCGATTCCTGGCTGGATGCCAAGGAGCAACAAGATTTGGCGCTGGCGCGTGAATACCTGGAAGGCTGCACCATCTGCCAATTCCAGCAAGAAGCACAACAGCTCCAACGTGCTGTGCGCGACGCCCAGGACGAGGCTAGCTTGGCCCAACCCTGCCTAGCCCTGGCGGCCAACCCGCAATACGGCGGGATCACACTGGGCAACATCGACCGCAAGCGAGCAATCCCGACCTGCCGTAAAGCCGTCGAGCGCTTCCCAGAGCGCGCGGATCTGCAAACCGCCCTAGGCCGCGCCCTGATGATCAATGCGAGCTACGAAGAAGCCAAAGCGTTGTTTGAAAAAGCAGCCAGCGGGAGCGATCAGGATGCCAAGGGCCGCGCCGCCGCGCTCGGCATGGCCGCCTACACCAACTATTTTGAATTGCCCGACACGAAGGTTGATCTGGCCGCAGCCCAAGGCTTTGCCGAGGCGGGGCGTGAGGCGGGCGACCATACCGCAACGCTCGTTTGGTACTTCCTGACCGAAGAAGGCCGCATTGAAGCCGACGACACAGCTGTTGATCAGGCGCTGACCTCGATCGCCGATCAAGGCTCCGCCATGGGCCAATATCTAGCAGCCCGTCGTATGCTGGCGCAGGTCAAGTCGGGCGCGCTCGACGATACCCGCGCCAACAGCAAGCGCATTGTCAGCCTGCTGGAGAGCGCCGCCGATCAACAGCAGCTCGACGCGATGGCTCAACTGGCCCTTCTCTATGAGGAAGGATCAACCGGCCTTAGCAAGCAAACGCGAAAAGCAGCCGACCTACTGCTGGAGGCCTACTTAGCGGGTGGCACACAGGCGCGTATTGCCCTGGTTGACGAAGGCCGCGATCGCAGCGCCGAACTTATGCGCCGGGTGCAGCGGGTCATGGCGCGACAGGACTACTACAACAAGGCCATCGACGGAAAATATGGGCTGAACACGCAGCGCGCGCTTGAAAACGCTCTGCAAGACCTGTTGTTCGCTGAGCGCTGATCGGGGAGAGCCAGAACATGCCCGCCCCCTTCCCCATTATGGTCGCCCTGCTTCTTGCGTTCGCAGGCTCGGCGACCGCGCAGTCACAGCCCAAACCAGCCCCAGCAGCGCGCAGCCTGATTGTTGACGTCAGCGGCACTCCTGAGGCGACCCAAGCTTTTCGCCGCTCTTTGGATCAACTGGAGGGCGCCGAGCAAGCGCTCATCGTCCAACAGCACGCTGCCCCGGCATCAAGCGACCCAAGCGCAGGCAATCAGGCGGACAAACCCGCCTTTGTGTTGCGCCTCTTGGACCCCCACAGCGGCGGCCGCTTGCTCTTTTCAATTGTGAGCTGCCCCGAAACGGCCTGCGAACCCGCGAGCCTCGACGGCCCCTATCTGTCCGCCCGCGGCACTACGGCCCCCCAAGTCGCTCAGACGTTGCGCCGCGCTCTGGCGGGATTTGCGACATCCCCGAACGACAAAGCTGAACTCAGCTTGCCCGAACTGTTGACTTATGCCTCGCGCAGCCTAAGGGCCCCCTTGCGCAATGCCTCGGCGGTTGATTTGGTTTACACGCTTGATATTTCCAGCTTTTCGCCGGCGTTCGACGATCTGGAAGACGCCGCCTATGAGCGCTTGATCGCGCTTAGTCTGCTGCAATCGCGGGAGCCCACAGCCCTGCAAGAGCATCTGCAATCGTGCCATTTCTGCTTAGAGCGTGACGCGCTCAACGCGCATTTGTTGAACCTGCTGACCAACGATGCCAGCGCCGAAAACCTGACCAGCCAATGGCAAGCGGTGGTCGCCAGCGCCACACCGCAAGCGGCTTTTGGCTTCTTGCGCTCCTACCCAAACGCGCCGATTGCTGCGACCATCATCAACGATGTTGCCAAGGCCTGGCCCGATCAACTCGCCCCCATCGAAGCCAAGCTTTGGGCCGACGCCGTCGAGCTGGCTGACCCCAGCATCATGCGCAGCCTCATTTTGGCCTGCCAAGACTGTCGCTTTGCCGAAGGTCTTGATCGCCAAGTCCTGAAGGGCTCAAACCCCGAAATCGAAAAAGAGACCCAACTGTGGCAAGAGGCGCGCGCTGCCAATACGTCACGCGCCTATGCGCGCTACCTGGACGGCTGCAGCCTTTGCTTGTTTGCGCCCGAGGCGCTGCGACAGCAGCAGCAAGCCGGACCCGACCCTGCGGCCCTTAACGACCGCAAGCTGTTGGCCCGCATCGAAGCCGATCCCAATATTAAGACCTGGGACGACTACCTGCGTGACTGCGAACTCTGCGAAGAACGCGAGGCTATTCAGACCACGCTGGACATGGCTTTGAAGGCGGATTCCGCACAAGCAAATTGCTTGGATTTGGCGCGCAGTCCGGCCGCAGGCGGCGATGGCCTGCATCTGCGCGAGGCCCCAGCGGCCGAAGAAGCATGCCTGCTGGCGCTCGACCAACAAGAATCGCCCGCCACGCGCTTGGCTCTTGCCGAAGCCTATCGCCTGCAGGGCAAGGCCGATCTGGCGGTTCAATCTTTTGATCAGGCACAGCAGGCTGGCGCCGCCAGCGCTGGCGATGGCTTGGCCCTCAGCTTGTTCCAATTCTCCAAAGCCGGGTCCGAGGGGCGGCGACGCCTAGCCGAGCTTATGGCAGCGCCAAACCAGCAAGACGCGAGCCCACGGCGAGCCTTGGTTCAGGCCTTGATTGCGATTGAGCAGCTCAACGCGAGCGAGCGCTTGCGCCCGCAACCCGAAATTGTCCGTTTGCTGGAGATCGCAGCCGCCGGGCATGAAGCCGACGCCCACTACACCTTGGGTTTGTTGTATTCATTTGGCCAACTGGCCGATCGCGACCTGAGCAAAGCGGCCACAGCCTTCCAGACCGCAACCGCGCTGGGACACGTTGAGGCCAGTGCCTATTACGCCGATCACGTCGAGCGCGGCCTGGGCGTTGCTGCGGACTATAAATTGGCCGCCGAACTCTTTTATCGTGCGCTAAAGGACAAGTCAGAATGGGCGGCGACCCGCCTCATAGACCAAGGAAGCTCGCGCCCACTCGAGGTCATGAAACATATTCAGCGCTTTTTGCGTGACGATGGCTTTTACCGCGGCCGGATTGATGGCGTCGCGGGCTCGACCACCGTCAAAGCCTTGACCAACGCGCGCGACAAGGGATAATTCAGGCATGGCTGACAAAAACACCTTGGCAGCCCCGAAGCCTGCTTTGGATGGCTGCGCTCAAAGCTGTACGCCCGCTATGTCTAGTCGGGCGCGACCGCTAGCGGTGCGCCGTTTACTCACGGGCCTGGGTTTGGCGCTGTTAGTGCTACTGGCGAGCCTTGCTGTGCTGGGCCCGAGCGCAGCGGTCGAAGCGGCCGAAAAAAAGTGCATGCTGCACCAGGCGCTCAAAGGCAAATGCAAACTGGGCGAAAGTGCACCCGGCGCCAAGTCCGCAAAGAAATCAAGCACTAAGAAAAGCAGCAAGAAATCCGCAAGCAAGGACGCCACGCCTGCTGAAAAGAAACCCGAGCCAGAGCCAGAACCGGCTTGGGTCTTCACCGACCTGGCCAAATCGGGTCCGAACGATGTGTTCTACCTGCCCGACCATGCCACCATGCAGCAGTGGCACAAGGACTCCATTGCCAGCAATCCTTACCGTAATCCAGCCAAGCGCAAACGCAGCGAAATCCCCTCGTTCCCGCAGCGCCCTTGGAACAACCGCCTGCCCTTCTTTAAAGACCCCAGCTTAGGCGTTGTGACCTCCGACTTTGGTTGGCGTAATTACCGGGGACTGGACTTTCACGGCGGCTTTGATGTCAAAGCGCCGATCCGCACCCCTGTCTACAGCCACGTATCGGGAGAGATTATCAAGATCTTCCACGGGCGCGGCACCAATGTCGGTATCATTTTGCAGACCGACGATGTCCAGCACCTGTTCTGGCACATGACCCCCGTGCGCAAGCTCAACAAGGGTGATCGTATTGAAGCGGGTCAGATGATCGGCAAATTAGCCAACTGGGGCTACCAGACCCACCTGCACTATGCGATTTTCGTCGTCGGCCCAACCGGCACCGATGCCAAGCGCAATGATCGAAACGCCATCGACCCCATGTACGTTCTAGAGCGCCTCCAAGCCCGCAAGACCCCACCGGCCACGGCTGCCAACTGGCACCAAGGTCAGCAGTTGCCCTATGCCCAGCAACTCAGCCAGCCAGGCGGTGAGGCCAGCGCGGATAAGGCCGACAACCCGGCAACGCGCTCACAGGAAGGGCAGCCCGAGCTTATTGCGCAATGGGGTGCGACCTTGCCATGACCCTGGTCCTAAGCACATTCATTCGCCGAACAGCCGGGGTCGCGATGGCATGGCTGGCCATTATGGTCAGCCTGTTAACGCTGGCCAACGCGCAGCCGCTGGAGAGCGACGCCGACAGCGATCAGCTAGAGGCCATCGAGGCCGGCCGCCAGGCGCTTGAAGCCCGTTTCGCAGCGCTGGCCTTTGATGATGGCTCGTGGTCGGCATACCTGGACCTTTGTCAGACCTGTGGAGCCGAGCGTCCCCGGGCGCGCGATCTGGCGCCTGCCCTGCCACAAGATCCGTTGGGCCCGCTCAATCTCGAGCCCTTGCAGACCAAGATACAGGCCCAATTCGTCGAATACGATGATGCCTTGTGGCAGCAGGCGGGCGTTAGCCAAGCCGCCCTAGGCCGCTATCAACAGCGCTGCACAGCCTGTCGCAGCGATGATGAAATTGCTCAGCGGCGCGCGGAAATCCAGCAGCGCCAAGAGGCCTGGCAGAACAGTCGCGCCGACTGTCAAGCCGCCGCGGCACCGCGGCAATACGGCGGCCAGCATCGCTGGCATCAAGATCGCGCCGCCGCCGAAGGGGCCTGCCAGACTGCGCAAGCCGCCGCGCCGCAAGACCCGTGGGCGTCATACCTGTTGTGGCGCAGCCAGTCAGATGAGGCCAAAGACGCCGCGCTGCTGCAATACGCTGTTGGACACGCGGTGCCGCCCGCCTTGGCCGCTGCTGCTTGGCAGACTTTGGCCAGCCCACCCCACGACCTAGCGCGCGCTCAGCGCTTGGCGGATGCCGCCAGTGCTGCCGGTGATCTCAATGGTATGGTCATTGCCACGCTGATTATGGATCAACAAGGTGGCTCGCCCTCAGCCTTGTTGGAGCGTTTGCAACCGGCGTTGAACCAAGACCATCCTTGGGCCTTGCAAATTGCAGCCAAGCTAGAGGCGCTGCCCGCGCTTAAAATTGCTTATTTGGGTTTGGCCGCTCAGCAGGGCGACCCGCAGGCGCAAGCGGCGCTGTTGCGGACTTGGGAGACCAACCTGTCCGGCAGCCGGCTACGCCAGCAGGCCGCCCGCGCCCATATTGCAGCGGTGGTTCAAGGCCAGCCACTGGCCAAATCCCTTTGGCTTGAAAACGGCAACCAGCGTCCTCGGCGTCTGATCAAGGCGGTGCAGGCCGAGCTGATTGGCCTTGGGCTGCTTTCAGGCTCGCCCGATGGCATCTGGGGCCATAACAGCGAAGGGGCCCTGAAAGGCGTGACCCGTGCGATGGTGCAAGACTGGATATTGGTAGCCGACGCCAGCAAGGTCAGCGAGGCCACCGCGGATAATGCTGCTGACTCAAAGGACGATGGCGACCAGCTCGCCGATGCACAAAGCGCTGATGACCAGCACTATGAGGGCGTCGGCGACGAAGGCCCCAAATACGAAGGCCCCGAATACGAAGGCGGCGGGCACGAAGAACCCGAGCAAGAGGGCGAAGATCTGGCGGTCGCCTCGCCTGCTGACACCGAAGAACAACTGGCCGATGCGCGCACCGCCGCCGCCGAGAGCGGTAAGCCCATCCCCACGATGCTGAGTGGCACAGCGACGCCCGAGCCGCAAGAAGCAAGCGCGGCCGAAGCAGACCACAGCCACGCCCCCAGCAGCGCGCCATTGCCCAAGCCCAAGGGCGAACTGGCATTGGTCGATCCCGAGGAACCCGAGCAAGACGCTCCCAAAAAACGCGGCACCGTATTTAAGCGCAAGAAATAAGCTTGCTGACAAGGATAGCGCCAGTCTAGCGCCCTTTTCTGTCGCCTGGCCTAACCCGCTTGCTCCTGAAGCCAAGCGATAAACTGGCGCGCCGCGCTTCGGGGTTCACCCGCCCGGCAATGCACGTAGAACCCACCGATCTGTGGCTCAACAAACAGAGCTTGTAAGCGGTTCTCGCGAAGTGCCTCTTCGACCCACTGGCAGGCCGTGTAGGTCAGGCCATCGCTGCGCATAACGGCCTCCATTATAAGATTGCCAGGCATCTGTGTCACGGTCAGCGACGCGCTTACATCGACCCCGTGGCGTTCGAACCAGTCGGCGACTTCGTTGGTTCCCAACTCCTCTAGCCACGGCAGGTCTTGCAGATCGGCGGGGCGTTTGGTTGGTGCCGACGCGATCAGCTCGGGCGTCCCGACCACCGCCAAATCCAACGACACCAAGAATTCGGCGCCATCAGGCAGCGCGTCCCGACGCGCATAGCGCAGGGCAATGTCCATGTCGTCTTTTTCCAAATCCAGCTTCCGACCACTGGGATTGAGCAGCAAGGTCACATCGGGGTAGCGGGCCTGAAAATCCGACAGCCTCGGCATCAGCCATTTGACAGCAAAGACCGGTGACATGGTGACCCGCAGCGGCTGGCGGCGCGAAGCCTGCATCAGCGTCCGCACGCCCTGACTAATTTGCCAAAATGCAGGTTCCAAATCGCGCGCGAGCTGTTGACCATCGCTGGTTAGAGCCAACTTGCGGCCCGATCGCTCGACCAAGCGCAGCCCGATATGGGACTCCAGCGCCTTGACTTGCTGCTGCACCGCGGCGTGGGTGACGTTCAAAATCGCCCCCGCCCGCGTGTACGACCCGCAATCCGCCAGGACGCAAAAGGCCTTTAGGGCATTCAGAGAGGGAAGATCGCGCCAATCCATATGTTAGATAATCTTACATTTGCGGAATATTCCTGAGTCGCATATCAGCTCTTGCTGTGTCAATGTTGCACATGAAATCAAAGCCTCAAAATTCGAAAGTTTTTCTTATAGTTCGGAGGATCTCATGACTGAGCAGCAGCATGAAGGCGGCTGTATGTGCGGCGCCGTACGTTACCGCCTCACCCAGCCTTTTACATATTCGGCCCATTGCCATTGCCGCTCGTGCCAGCGTGCTGTTGGCGCAGGCTACGTGACCTATACCGGCATTGCGCCCGAAAATTTTGAGATTATCAAAGGCGAAATGACGATTTATAACTCCTCGCCGGGCGTTAATCGCGGCTTTTGCAAGGCATGCGGCACGTCACTTAGCTACTCGGGCGATGATTGGACGGATTACGCCATCATGACCGCGACCCTGGATGACCCCAGCGTGGCCAAACCCAGCGCCGACGTCTACACGAGCGAAAAACAGCCTTGGGTGACGCTGGACAGCAGCTTGAAGTCCTATCCCGAATTTCCCTAGGCGCTCGTGCCCAGCGATAATCCTAGGCTCGATGAACAAAATCTCGTTCACCGCCGTTTGACACGTAATAGGAGCCCACGATGATTGTCAAAACCCTGCAAGATGTTCTTGGCACCAAAGGTGAGGCCAAGGGAAACAATTGGCGTTCACTGCGCCTGTTACACGCCGAAGACGGTATGGGCGTCACGATTGCCGATGGCACACTTGAGCCCGGCTTTGACATGGTTCTTTGGCAAAAAGAACCATTTGGAGGCTTGTTTTTGCATCGTAGGGCGCGGGACGGTCGAAGAGCTGGATACCGGCAAGGTTCATGAAATCCGCCCGGGTACGCTCTACGCCATGGATCAGCATGACCGCCACCGCATACGCATTCAAGAACGAACGCGCCTAATTTGCACCTTCTCGCCCGCGCTAACCGGCCACGAGGTCCACGACGAGGACGGCTCGCTCTAAAATCCGCGCACAAGGGCGGCAGCCGAGCGCAAGCCGCGAATGAAGGGCAACACGAGTGAGCATGGACTTGCGTTAGCAATCAGTCAGCTAGTGCGGATGCGCTGTGGCTACTCCAGCGCCCGACGCTCTAGGTCTGAAGATATCCCGACCAGCGCCGCCCCGTAGCGATCAAAGAGGCACAAAAGCTTGCTTCCATCACACTTTAACAATGCACTCGACTTATGCGCGCGCCAACCGCCGCGCTTGGCGATGGCTTGCGCCTTCCACCCAACTTTCAACCGCAAAGGAGTTTCCCATGTCGTTAACTTTTCAACAGATCGCCGAACAGGCCATGGCCCAGGCCGAAGCCATTGAGCCACAGGCCGCCATTGAAGCTCTAGCTCAGGATCCAAACGCCCTTTTGATCGACGTGCGCGACGAAACCGAGGTTGCGGCGACCGGCATTGGCCCACAGGCCAAGTGCGCCCCTGGCCGTTCGATCGCCTGGCTCGCCGATGACGATCCCGACAACCCCTATCGCGATCCCAGCCTTGGCGACCGCTCACGGCGCATCATTACAACTTGCGGCATGTCCCCCTGCTATCGCGGTGCCAGCGCCGCTAATGTGCTGACAAAACTTGGCTTTGGTCGGGTCGCTTATGTCAGCGGTGGCATGGCGGCTTTGCTTGAAGCAGGCTTGAAGGTGCAGCCTTACACGCCCAGCCACGCGTAGGCCTGCCAGTCACGTCAAAGCTCCCAATCTCGCCTAAGCGTCCTGTCCCGCTTAGGCGTGAGGCCCGCCACCTTCCATGGGGCACCTTAGGAAGACCACCCAAGCAGGCAGCGCGAACCTCACCGCCCTATGGGCGGCCAATGCGGCGCAGCTCTTCGAGTAGGCGCAAGGTTCGTGCGTCTTGGGCAGGGTCAACGCCGGGGATAGGAGCCGCAGTGATCGGCGCGTTGGTCTGAGGCGCCGCAGTTGATAACGGAGGTTGCGATGATGCCGCGTCCGCTCCCTTGTCACCGAAGTTGGGCACCGGGCTCACGCCCAAGGCCTGCAAGCGCTGCTGCAAACTGCTGACTTGCATGCGCGCCAAAATCAACTGAGCTTCAGCGTCGTTGAGCTGCTCAGCCAGCATATCGTAGTTGCGCCCGACCGCCTTTTGATTGGCGATAAAGTCTTGGCGGCGCTGCAATTGACGGCTCAACTCCAAGACCTCTCGCTGTTTGCTGGCGAGCGCGCGGCGCAGCTCATCGCGTTCGCTCTCAATCTCGCGCAAGCGCTGTTGCGTACTGGCCAAAAGTTCTTGGTTTCGCTGTTCGCGCTGCCCCGCTTGCCGCAGTTCAGCCACCTCTTGGGACAGGGCATCACGTTCTTGGATCAGGTCGTCCAGCAGTTGGCGCAGGCGCAGCGCATCGTCAATCGCCTTCTGCTTCTGGCTATCATTGTTCGCAGCGGCGGTACGCGCTTGGCCCAACTCGGCCAACAAAACCTCGATTTCATTCTGCGCACGGCCCAGAAGATCAAGCTGAGCGGCGCGCTGTCGCTCGGCGTCCTCCAAAGCTTGCGTCAAACGCGCCACTGCGTCTTGCTGATCGCCGCTTTGACCGCGCTGCAAATTGACGAACTCGCGCAACTCGCGGGCTTCATCGGTCAAGCGCACAATCTCCGCCACCAGCTCTTCTTTTTCTGTGGCCGCGACTGCCTGTACTCGGGTCAACGTGTCTAGAAGCTGCTGATTTTTGCTCTGAAGATCATCTACCAAGCGCTGGAATTCACCGCGCTCTTGCACGCGCGCGGCCTGCTCATTGGCAAGCGCTTCTTGAACCTGCTGCAAATCAGCCGCCTGCCCAGCATCAGCCTTGCCTACCAAGCCTGTGACCTGAGCCTGCAGGTCCGCAATAGCCTGATCGCGCTGTTGTAAGGCGGTCGTCATGCGCTCCAAGTCATCGCGGCGGCTCCGTCGGTCAGCCTCCAGCTTGATGAGTTGCCGCTCCAACGCGGCCTTATCCGCGCGGCTGGCTTGCAGCTCCTGTTCAAGAGCTGACACGCGCCCGTCGCTGCCTTGCTCAGGCACGGAAGGATCGCCGCCTTCCTCGATTTCTTGCTCTAGGCGGGTCTTTTCGGCGCGCAAGGTCGCAATGGTGGCACGCTCTTGCACCAGCTCGGCCTCCAGGTCCGCCAGCCGCTCGCTCAAGGCTTCACGTGCGCGCTGTTCTTGCTCGCGAGCGGCGTCGGCCATCTCCAAACCCTGCAATTGGGCTTGTGCCGCCTGCATTTGCTGCACCGCCAAATCGCGCTCTTCGGCCAAATCGGTCAGCCGGTCGCGCAAGGTCGCCAGGTCTTGGTCGACTGCCACGGACTCGCTATCGCCCGTGCCCGCTTGCGCGCGTAGGCGATCACGCTCTGCGCTTAATTCTTCAACGCGAACAAGCGCTTGTGTCAGGCTCGATTGCAGGCCGTCGATGCGCCCGCGGGTGTTGAGATCCTTGGCTTCCAGGCTCTTGTTGAGATCGCGCAACCGTTCGACTTCTGCCTGCAGGCGAGCCAGTTGCCCCTTCTGGGCATTAGTCGGCCGGTCCAGCAACGGCTGCCCAGGCGACTGGGCGTTGGCCGACTTGGGGCGCAGGTCTCGTAATTCGGTGTTGAGCCGCAAGATCTCCGCGCGCAATAGGTCGCGCTCTTGCAACAAGGTCTCAATTTGCTGGCGGCGCGCGGCCTCTAATTCGGCTCGCTCTTTTTCCGCTTCGCTGTCTGCCATCAGGTCAGCGCCGCCTTGATCGTCGCTGCCATCGCTCGGTTCCAACGCGGTCGTGTTAGCCGCACTATCGGTCTCGACATCCTCGCCCAAAGCCGCCAAACGGGCCTGCAGGCGTTGTACCTCTTGGCTCTGTGCTAGCGCGGAGCGCGCTTGCACGCGCGCCTCATTGCTCACCTTTTCCAAGGCCGCCAGAGCCTGATCGCGCGCTTGTTCAAGGGTCTGGATCTCGGCAGCGCTAAATCCTAATTGCAGTTGCAGTTGCTCAACCACGGCGGCGGCATCGCCCGTTAACCCTTGACCGGCCAAGTCGGGGTTCTGGCGCACCGCTTGGCGCGCATTTTCAACCAAGCGCACGAAGTCTTGTAGCTGACGGATTTTCTCTTGCGCGTTAATCAATTGCTGTTGCGTCGTGTTCAATCGCACCAACAGCCCCGCCAGCGCCTGACGGCAGGTGTCCAGCGTCGGGCAGACGCGCTCAACGACGGCGGCTAGCTGGGCATCGTCTTGACCGCCTGCTTGTGCGGTTTGCGTCGGAGCGGTGGCTGCGCCCGCTTGCGGCAATTGCGTAGCTTCAAGCAATGATGCCGCCGCGTCTCCGCCCCCCAGCGCCACCAACGCCGCCTTGGCTTTGGCGTCCGCCGCGACAGCCGGGGACACCCCAGTCCCAGCGGCAAGCGCTAGGCACAGCAAACCGCCTAGCGGCGCAAAATGGGGCAAGGATAGTCGCAAGGGTTGATCTCAAAATGCAATGCGTTTGGGTGAAACTAACTAGCCTGCCGTGCAAAATAAAGACTTGATTGGCTTCACTAGCAACTTCTCAACCAAAAGATGCACCCACCTATGCGATCGGACAGGAGCGACGCAGACTGCAATTATGGGTGGAAATCCTAGTCTTAACAGCGCCTTAAAGCTTAAGTTTCAAGTCTAACAAGCCCTGGCGTAGCGACTCACGCTGCTTTGGTCGCAGGCCTGTGGGCGGCGGCATCAGGCGCTGTTGGTCTTGTCCCAAAATGGCTTTGTAGATTAGCCCGGTTTGGGGTTGTGCCAAATCCAACCAGCCCTGCGCGAGCAGGTTGACCAAGCCTTGTTCTGGCGACGGGTCCAATAGCTCACCATGGCAGTCGGCGCAGCGCGGCAATAGATAGCGCCGATAGAGCCCTTGCCAAACATCTCCCGCCGCCAAATCCGCTAGCACGGCTTGCGATGCCCCCGCCGTGGTGGTGCTAGCAAAATCTTCACCCCTCGCGGGGCCTTGCGGCAGCTCTAGCGCGCCAACTGCTGCCCCGTTGTTGGGGCGTTCGGAAATCAGCACTAAAATCGCCTTGTTGCGATCGTCCGCCATCCACAATCGCCCTTGGTCGTCGAGGCTGATGCCGACTGGCGCGCCGCGTGGGTGGCGTCCGGGACGTTTGGCCCAATCAAAGACCACTCCTGCAATTCGCCGCTAGGCTCACCGTCCGCATCAGCTCCAATGGCGACAATGCGTTGGCCCGCTGAGCGATAGCCGTGGTAGGCGACGAGCCAGTGATCGTTAAAGCCCGCCAGACCATCAGGGCCCGAGAACACCAGACCCAACGGCGCCGCATGGGCGGGCAATAGGCGAGCCGGTGCTTGCGTTTTGGCGCAATCCAGCGCCGAACGCTTGCGGTAGTGTCGCGCGCGCTGCTGATTTTCGATGCAATAGGGCCAGCCATAATGGGCGCCGGGCTGAATAATGTTGAGCTCCTCCTTCGGCTGGCCAGCTTCCTTGTAGTCGATATTGTTCTCGCCTTGCAGCAACAAGCCGGTGCTCGGGTGAAAGGCCATGGCCATGGAGTTTCGCAGCCCTTCGGCCAAGAGGCGCAGAGGCCCTAGCGTCCCATCGGCTCGGATCTCAGCGCGATAGAGCGCGGCTTGCGGCCTATCGCCTTGGCTGGTGGGGCACGGGTGTCCGACCCTGGCAGGCTCGTCCTTAGCCAGTTCGCAATGATCGCTGGGCGCACCAACATTGATGATTAGAGCCCCCTTAGGATCGTAGGCCAAATGCGTGAGCGGATGGCGCCCCGCGGTTGGCAGGTCCTCCAGCAAGCGCTGCTTGCTCGCTGCAGGATCAGAGGCGCTGGGGTCATAACGCCAGATCGCGCCCGCTGTGCCGACGTAGACCCGCCCACTGGCGCCTTTGACCAGGCCATGGGGGCGATCAAGGCCTTGATCCAAAACGCGAAACAGGGGCGCTTTTGGATTGCTGAGGTTCATGCGCCACAGCTTGCCCCGGCCCGGTGACCAACCGCCCATATCGATGACCCAAAAGATATCCGGCGCGACCTGGATCACACCGCGCGGAAAGCGCATGCGTTTGACGTCTTGGGCCACCAGCCCCAAACAGAGCCCCGGCGCGGTCGAAACCGCCACTTTGACAAATGGGCCGCAGCGCGCCTTGTTCCTTGCATAGTCCTTGGCGCTGGCACCTGCGGCAAGAAATAAGCCAACCAGCAACATCAAATTCAGCAACATCACACACCGACCCAGTCGCCGTAACGCTGCGTTTGATAATGGCATCGACATCGTAGCGCCTCCTAACCCTGGCGCAGGACTGCGCCGCCCGTCAAAACACCATGATAGCTCTTGGATCAGGCGGCGCCAAATCATCGACAACCGCAAAAAATCCCAAAAAGCGAAAAGTACCAGAAAGCGAAAAGTACCAGTAAGCGCACCGCCAGAGCCAAGGCAAGCGGACACGAATTGGCGCGCAATCCCGCCCAACCATTGCCAAGCCGCCAGACAAAGCTAAGGTGGAGCAGCGCTGGCACTCCGCCCAAGCGTCCCCTCGCAAACCTAAAGGCTCTGTGTGACTGATCGCTCCCCCCTCAGCGCGGCCAAATCCCGCCCCCACCTACCCAAGGCGCTGCTTTTGGCGATCATCGTCGTGGCACAAATCGCTGGCAGCGCTCAGTGGTTTGCGGGCAACGCTGTCACGGCAGACCTTGTTACCCAATGGCAGCTTCCGCAGAGTTTTTTGGCGCAAGTGACGCTCGCGGTGCAACTCGGTTTTATTGTCGGGACTTTGATCTTTGCGGCCTTGTCGATTTCAGACCGCTTGCCCGCGCGCTTGGTTTTCCTGGTCTCCTGCCTGCTAGCGGGTTCGGGCACTTTGGCCTTGGCTGCATTGGACCACCAACCCGCCCTTTTCTTGGTGCTGCGCTTTGCCACCGGCTTTTTCATCGCCGGGATCTATCCGGTCGGCATGAAGTTGGCCGCCAGTTGGTTCGACAAGGGTCTAAGCATCGCCATGAGCCTCTTGGTCGGGGCGCTGATGGTCGGCACCGCGCTACCGCATTTGCTGCGTGGATTTCTGGCGACCACGCCTTGGCAAACGGTCTTGATCGTCGTCGGATTGGTCAGCTTTGCCGGCGGCGCTTTGCTGGCAGCCACTGTCCCGCTTGGCCCCTACGCCAAGCGCGGCGCTCGCTTTGATCCAAGAGCCGTGATCGCGGCCTTCAAGGAGCCCGATTTTCGCCGCGCCAGCCTGGGCTACTTTGGTCATATGTGGGAGCTTTACGCGCTCTGGGCCTATTTCCCGGTCTTAATCGCTGCCTATTTGGCCAGCAAAGGATTGAGCGCAGCCAGCGCTGTCGCGACCTGGTCGTTCATGGCCATCGCGGCTGGTGCGCCCACCGCTGTCGTCGGCGGATGGGTCGCTCAAAAGTTTGGCAGCGCCTGGGTTGCTCGCGGCTTTCTAGCGACCTCGGGTCTATGCTGTGTCAGCGCGCCCTTGATTCCCTTGATGCCGAACTGGCTCTTCTTCGCGTTCTTGCTGGCATGGGGCGGCGCGTGTGCGGCTGACTCGCCGCAGCTATCGACCATCAATGCCAAGAGCGCTCCGCCCGCCTACCTGGGCTCAGCCCTGACCATGGTCAACAGCTTGGGCTTCAGCATTACCCTTGTCAGCATTAGCATGATTGGCGTTCTGGTCACGATCTTGCCGGCACAATGGGCGGTACTGGCCCTCGCCCCCGGTCCGCTGTTGGGGGCCTGGGCCCTGCGCGCTTCGCGAGTCTAGGGTCTTATCGCGCTTCGCGAGTCTAGGGTCTTATCGCGCCTCGCGCGTTTGGGGTCTTATCGCGCCTCGCGCGTTTGGGGTCTTATCGCGCCTCGCGCGTTTGGGGTCTTATCGCGCCTCGCGCGTTTGGGGTCTTATCGCGCCTCGCGCG
>JAUIDR010000113.1 GCA_030428565.1 Alphaproteobacteria bacterium | reverse complement strand
ACCAACCGATACTGAGACCGAAAAGGGCGAAAATCTCCGGGAACAAATGGCTGATGCAACGGCATGATGCGTCGGGAACATTCTTGGATGCGGCAATACGCATTCTCACCTTGTTTGTCGCGCGGCATCCACGCCTTCGCCGCGTATCGTGGAGCTGGTCCAGGCTTTACAGGTGATTGATGGGGCCAGCTCATGTTAATGCCGAGCCAAGGCGTGAAGATTTATATTGCCACCAAGCCCGTGGACTTTCGCAAAGGGCACGACGGTTTGGCCGCGATAGTGATGAACCAGCTTAAGCAGCCCGCCTTTGATGGCTCTGTTTATGTGTTTAGAGCCAAACGCGCAGACCGTTTGAAGCTGGTTTTTTGGGATGGTAGTGGTGTCTGACGTCAGCGCCTATGGGACAGATTTGAGGTTTTCGTAACAGAGGATTTCTGGTTCATCGCAGCCACCAAGGAGCGAAGATGAACAAGAAATCCGGAACATCGAAGGACGCGGCTGACAAGCTGGTCAAAGGCATCCGCCGCAAGACGCGCAAACAGTATTCAGCCGAAGAGAAGATCAGGATCGTGCTGGCGGGCCTGCGCGGCGAAGAGAGCATTGCCGCGCTCTGCCGCCGTGAGGGCATCAGTGAGAGCCTGTATTACACGTGGTCTAAGGAATTTCTCGAAGCAGGTAAACAACGGCTGGCCGGGGATACTGCTCGCCAGGCGACCTCGCCTGAGGTCAAGGAGTTGCGCTCGGAATCTGCGGCACTCAAGGAGGTCGTCGCTGACCTGACGCTGGAAAACCGTCTGCTCAAAAAAAGTATGATCGGGGATGGGGAGTACGAGGCATGAGGTATACTGCATCAGAAAAACTGGAGATCATCCGCACGGTCGAAGCCTCACATCTCCCCGCCCGTCAGACGCTGGCCATGCTCGGCATCCCACCCACGACCTTTTATCGCTGGTATGACCGCTGGTCCGAGGGCGGGCTTGACGCGCTTGACGATACGGCACCCCATCCCGGGTCTGTGTGGAACCGCCTCCCAGATGAGATCCGGTCGGACATTGTCGAGTTTGCGCTTGAGCATGAGGATCTCACGCCCCGAGAGCTGGCGGTGAAATACACCGATGAGAAGCAATATTTTGTCTCGGAATCATCGGTTTACCGCATCCTGAAGGCGGAAGATCTGATCACAGCACCAGCCCATATCGTGATGAAGGCTGCCAATGAGTTCAAGGATAAGACGACGCGTCCCAACGATCTCTGGCAGACCGACTTCACCTACCTCAAGGTTCTGGGGTGGGGCTGGTTCTACCTCAGCACAATCCTCGACGATTACAGCCGCTACATCATCGCCTGGAAGCTTTGCACGACGATGAAGGCCGAGGATGTGACCGCCACACTCGACCTGGCGCTTGCGGCCTCAGGCTGCGACAGCGCAACCGTGGTCGCCAAGCCCAGACTTCTCAGCGATAACGGCTCGTCTTACATCGCGGGAGACTTGGCGGATTACATCGAGGAAAAGGGCATGAAGCATGTCCGCGGCGCGCCCTACCATCCCCAGACCCAGGGCAAGATCGAGCGCTGGCACCAGACCATGAAGAACCGCGTCTTGCTCGAACACGGTGTTTGTCAAGGTAGTTGTCGCTAGCGTTCGATTTTACGCTGCGCGTAGAGCCTGCTCAGCCATGGTTTCGCCGCCGCTAGCTTTTGGGACGAGCGCGGCGGCGCCATGGCCATTTTTCCTATTATCGTGGCGCTCCGGATTAAGCCATACGGCGCCGACAGGCGTCCAGTTTCGTGTACGTCGTGACCATCGCTCTGGGCGAGCGCTGCGGGCCTGCTTGTAAACCTCATCTCGATTGTCCAAGAGCGCCTGATCTTCACCGAGGTGCCGCTGGTTGGGCGTTACGAAGCGGATTGAGCTGTGTCGGTGCTCGCTGTTATACCAGCAGGCGAAAGCAGCCACCCAGTTGCGTGCTGCCTCGATGGAAGCGAAGCCTTTGGATGGCCAAGTCGGCACATACTTGCAGGTCCTGAACAGGGCCTCTGAATAGGGGTTGTCGTTAGAGACCCGAGGCCGACTGAAAGAGGGCGCGACACCAAGTTGTTCCATGGT